>CANRCT010000036.1 GCA_947629175.1 uncultured Muribaculaceae bacterium
GCAACCAGTCCAAATAGCAAATTGCCATCCGACTCTTGACCTTGAATTCGATTAACATTTTTTAAGAGACGCTAGTGTATTGTTTTCTTAAACTGAAAACTTTTTAAGCTCATCAGCCATCTGAATCTGCAGTTTTTTTGCTTCTTCGGCAGCTCTTTCGGCAAAATCGGCGCCGTTGGATGCGAAGATGATGCCTCGCGAAGAGTTGACAAGAAGTCCGCAGTCGGCAGTCATGCCATAACGGCATACCTCCTCAAGGCTGCCCCCTTGAGCTCCAACGCCTGGCACGAGCAGGAAATTATCGGGAGCAACGCGCCGGATATTCTCAAACATGCGTCCCTGGGTGGCGCCTGCCACATACATAAGAGCCTCAGGACCGGCCCACTTGCCGGAGGTGGTGATGACCTTCTCGAAGAGACGCCGGCCATCGGCATCTTCCGTCAGCTGGAAATCGTGGGAGCCTTTGTTGGAGGTCAGTGCGAGAAGTACCACCCATTTGCCCTCGTAACCGAGGAAGGGGGTGACGCTGTCCTCGCCCATATATGGGGCCACGGTCACGGCATCGACTCCGAGATGTTCGAAAAAACTCTGAGCATACATGCGTGAAGTGTTGCCTATATCTCCGCGTTTTGCGTCAGCTATGATGAACTGATCGGGATAGTGTTGACGGATATAGCTTACGGTCTTCTCGAACGCTATCCATCCTTCAGTGCCGAGACACTCGTAGAAAGCGAGGTTGGGCTTGTAGGCCACAGCATAGGGAGCGGTAGCGTCGATGATCTGGCGGTTGAACTCAAATATCGGGTTGTCGCATCTGAGAAGATGTTCGGGGATCTTCTTTATGTCGGGGTCGAGTCCGACGCAGAGAAATGTCTGCTTTCTCTTTATGTTGTCGATTAGCTGCTGTCGTGTCATATTTATGATCGGTTTTGTTGGTTGTGTTATAATTCTGATTCTTTCAGCCGCTCCGCATTCTCAGCCACAGTCAGGGCGTCGATGAGCTGCTGAATGTCGCCGTCAAGAAAGCCTGCGAGATTGTGAGAGGTGTAATTGATTCGATGGTCTGTCACCCTTCCCTGGGGAAAATTATATGTGCGGATTTTTGCGGATCTGTCACCCGTAGAAACGAGCGAGCGTCGACGTGATGCTATCTCGTCATCGTATTTCTGCCGCTCGCGATCGTATATATATGTGCGGAGTCGCGAAAGCGCCCTCTCTTTGTTTTTTGGCTGATCACGGGTCTCTGTGCACTCAATAAGTATCTCTTCAGTTTCGCCGGAATTCGGGTTCTTCCATGTATAACGCAGTCTGACTCCTGACTCAACCTTATTGACATTCTGTCCGCCGGCTCCGCCGCTTCTGAAAGTGTCCCACTTGATATCGCCTTCGTTGATGACCACGTCGAATGGCTCCGCCTCTGGGAGCACGGCCACAGTGGCAGCCGAAGTGTGGATGCGCCCTTGTGTTTCGGTTGCAGGCACGCGCTGCACGCGGTGTACGCCGCTCTCATATTTGAGGGTGCCGTATACATTGTCGCCGCTTACTCTGACCACTGCCTCCTTGAAGCCTCCGGCAGCGCCTTCGTTGGCCGACAACAGTTCGGCTGTCCAGTGTCTTGACTCGATATAGCGGGCATACATCTTAAACAGATCGCCGGCAAATAGTGCCGCCTCGTCGCCTCCTGTGCCGGCGCGCAGCTCGAGGATCGCGTTGCGGCCGTCGGCCGGATCGGCCGGGATCAGGAGGAGCTTTATCTCTTCTTCCATTGACGGCAAGGTCTGTTCGATGGAACTGATCTCGATCTTAGCCCATCCGCGCAGTTCAGGATCTGACTCTGACGACAGGATAGATTTCGCATCGGCGAGATCCGACAGCGTAGAGCGATATCTACGCGCCGCTTCGGTGAGCTTCTGCAGATCACGATATTCTTTTGACAGACGCACATAGCGCTCCCTGTCAGCGATCACAGCGGGATCGGTGATAAGGGTGGCTGTCTCCTCGAAGCGCGATTCGATGCCGTCGAGCTTGTCAAGTAGAGGGTTTTCTGCCATGCTGAATATCTTGAATTTTTGGCGAAATTAGTAAAATTCCACGAAAATATCAACCGATGAAAGTATTTATGATGAATGCAAAATGTGAAAATAGAATAAAAAACAACGACTGATTGCGCAATATGGCCTTTTTTGGTAATTTTGCATTTCAGTTTTTGAAAAAATCAATTTACTTACATACATAACGTAGATTTATGAACGTAACCATGCAAAAGACTGACGCCGTCAGCGCACGCCTGACGGTGAATGTCGAAGAGAACGATTACAAGGATACCGTTGTCAAGAAGCTCAAGGAGATCGGCCGCACGCACCAGATACCCGGTTTCCGCAAGGGACACGTCGCCATAGCTGATCTTCAGCGCCGCTTCGGAGCTGATGTCACAAGCGATGTGATCAATCACGACGTGTTTGAGGCTGTCATGAAATATATCGATGACAACAAGCTCAATGTTCTCGGCCAGCCTGTGCCCGTGGAGGTGAAGGCACTCGATTTCAAGAAAGAGAAGGACTTTACATTCGAGTATGATCTGGCTCTTGCACCCGAACTCGACGTTAAGGTCGACAAGGACGAGCATATACCTTATTATACAATCGAGGTGACCGATGCTATGGTCGACGAGCAGGACAAGGCGTTCTGCAAGCGTTTCGGTGCACAGGTTCCCGGCGAGGAGTTCGAGGATGACGCCCTTGTGAAAGGAGCCATCGAGCAGCTCGACGAGAACGGAAACGTCATGGATGGGGACGGAGCGATTCAGGTGACCAACGGCATCATCGCGCCGATGTATTTCAAATCCGACGATCAGAAATCCCTTTTCAAGGGCGCCAAGGTCGGCGACAAGATCACTTTCAATCCGTGGGCTACCTGCAATGGTGACCCGACCGAGCTCTCCTCGATGCTTCAGGTAGACAAATCACGCGTGGCCGACCTTCACAACGATTTCCGCTTCACGATATCGGAGATCATCGTAGTGCGTCCGGCCGAACACAATCAGGAATTCTTCGACCAGGTATTCGGCAAGGATAAGGTCAGCGACGAAAACGGTTACCGCGACGCGATCCGCGAAATGATCGCCCGCGAGCTCAAGCAGAACTCCGAGATGGTGTTCCGTGTATCGGCCCGCAGCTATTTCCTCGGCAAGTACGGATCGATGGAGCTCCCTTCGGCTATTCTCAAGAAGTGGCTTATCATGCGCAACGAAGGTCTCAACGAGAGCAACATCGACGAGGAATACACCCGCATGGAGCCTGATCTCAAATGGCAGCTCATAAAGGAGAGCATAGCGCAGAAGCTGGAGGTGAAGATCGAGGAGTCGGATCTCATCGAGATGGCCAAGGGCATCGCTGCGCGTCAGTTCGCCCAGTATGGCATGACCAATATGGACGATGAGACCCTCACCAATTATGCCAAAAACATACTGGCCGACAAAAACTACCGTCCGCGTCTGGTAGAGCAGTGTGGCGACTTCAAGCTTTTCCAGGGCATAGAGAACGGTGTCACTCTCGACAGCGAGACTGTCAGCCTCGACAAATTCAAGGAGATCGCGTCGGCTCTCTGAGCATCTGCGGTCTGAGCAGATAAAACTGTTACGAGGCAGGATCCTTCTGGTCAAAGTCAAGAGGGATCCTGCCTCTTTTATGACCGTTCGTCACCTCTCTGATATGCTCCAAAGCAGCCGACGGCTCAAAAAATAAGTCCGAAACTTGCAGAAGAGGCAAAATCTTACTAACTTTGATAAAGAATTTACAAAGAAAAAGATTGAACATTAGAGTATATGAAAAATGATTTCAGAGATTATGCCGTGAAACATCTCGGCATGAACCCGCTCGCACTTGACAAATACGCCTCGACCATAACGTCGAGCTATATATCTCCCACCATCATCGAGGAGCGTCAGCTCAACGTGGCCCAGATGGATGTCTTCTCCCGACTGATGATGGATCGTATAATTTTCCTCGGCACTGATGTCAATGATTACACCGCCAACGTCATCCAGGCTCAGCTTCTTTATCTTGACTCGGCTGATCCCGGCAAAGACATAAGCATATATATCAATTCGCCCGGCGGCTCGGTATATGCCGGTCTCGGAATATATGATACGATGCAGTACGTATCGAGCGATGTGGCTACCATATGCACCGGCATGGCGGCCTCGATGGCGGCGGTGCTTCTTGTGGCCGGAGCGAAAGGCAAGCGTTTTGCCTTGCGTCATTCGCGCGTGATGATCCACCAGCCTATGGGAGGAGCCCAGGGCCAGGCGTCGGACATCGAGATCACGGCACGTGAGATACAAAAACTCAAAAAGGAGCTGTATGCCATAATCGCCGATCATTCAGGCATGAGCTATGACAAAGTGGCTCAAGACTCCGACCGTGACTACTGGATGACAGCCGAGGAGGCCCGCGAATATGGAATGATCGACGACGTGCTTGTAAAGGCAAAACATTAAGTGTCGGACAGTAATAGTGATATTCTGTCGGACAATTCATCATACGACAATAGATGGCTAAGAAAAACCAGATAAAATGCGCTTTCTGCGGGCGGCCGGCCGAAGCCACGGAGGTTCTCGTGCCGAGTCCGGTCTCCGATACGCATATATGCTCGGAATGCGTGGAACAGATCAACGAGGCTCTCGCACAGTATCGAAAGGATATTCTCGGGCAGTCGCCGTCCAAAGCGAAGACCAGCGAACCCGAGTCGATGGAAAAAGTGCCCAAGCCCAAGGAGATATGTGCATTTCTCGACAGCTATGTCATAGGTCAGGACGCTGCAAAAAAGTATCTGTCCGTAGCGGTCTACAATCATTATAAGCGATTGGCCCAGCACAATGATGACGTAGATATAGAAAAAAGCAATATAATCCTCGTCGGTCCGACCGGCACAGGCAAGACGCTTCTCGCAAAGACTATAGCGCGGATGCTGGATGTGCCGTTCACAATTGTCGACGCTACGGTGCTTACCGAAGCCGGATATGTGGGCGAGGACATCGAGAGCCTGCTGACCCGTCTTCTTCAGGCCGCCGACTACGATGTGGAGAAAGCCCAGAAGGGCATCGTATTCATCGACGAGATCGACAAGATAGCCCGGAAAGGCGACAATCCTTCCATCACCCGCGACGTCAGCGGAGAGGGAGTGCAGCAGGGACTGCTGAAACTTCTGGAGGGATCGATAGTCAACGTGCCTCCCCAGGGGGGACGCAAACATCCGGAGCAGAAGATGATCCCGGTAGATACAAAGAATATTCTTTTTATCTGCGGCGGAGCGTTCGACGGAATCGAGCGCAAGATAGCCCAGCGCCTCAACACTCACGTAGTGGGGTATTCCAACAATACGGCCCGTGGCAACATCAAACGCGACAATTTCCTGCAGTATGTCGCACCTCAGGATCTGAAATCGTTCGGGCTCATACCCGAGATCATAGGTCGTCTGCCAATACTGACTCATCTCGAACCTCTTGACCGTGATGCTCTGCGACGGGTGCTCACCGAGCCTAAAAATGCCATTATAAGGCAATATGAGAAGCTGTTTGCAATGGACGGAGTGAAGCTTACATTCCTTCCGGAGGCGCTCGATCTTATCGTGGACAAGGCTATCGAATACAAGCTCGGAGCTCGTGGGCTTCGCTCGATTGTAGAGTCGATAATGACCGACGCGATGTTTGACGTGCCTTCGAGCGATCTGAAATCGTTTGAGGTTACGGCTGATTACGCCCTCGACAAGCTGCGACAGGCCAATTTCGAGACAGCTGTATTCAAATAAAACGACTGAAACCGCTCCTAATTTTAGTAGAACCACAACCAATTGTCAAAGCTACCGATATAACCCATTAAATCTTCCAAATTCCTCCATGACCCAGCGAACCCTCCTCACAGAAGCCCTCAAGCATCATTTCGGCTTCGATACATTCAAAGGCAATCAGGAAGCGATCATGCAGAGCCTTCTTGATGGAAACGACACATTCGTGCTTATGCCTACGGGCGGAGGCAAATCCCTGTGTTTCCAGTTGCCGTCGTTGCTTATGGAGGGAACCGCCATAGTGATATCTCCGCTCATAGCCCTGATGAAAAACCAGGTGGATGCGATGCGGAATTTCAGCGAGGAGGACGATGTGGCCCACTTCCTCAATTCGTCGCTCAACCGTGCGGCGATCGACAAGGTGAAGGCCGATGTCGTCTCAGGCAAGACCAAGCTTCTTTATGTGGCTCCGGAATCACTGACCAAGGAGGAGAACATTGAGTTTCTGAAGACTGTGAAGATATCATTTTATGCAGTCGACGAAGCTCACTGTATTTCGGAATGGGGACATGATTTCCGCCCCGAGTATCGCCGGATACGTCCGATCATCAGCGAGATCGGCAAGCGTCCGGTGATAGCCCTCACGGCCACTGCCACCCCCAAGGTGCAGCACGATATCCAGAAGAATCTGGCAATGCTTGATGCCAAGGTGTTCAAATCATCGTTCAACAGAGAGAATCTCTATTACGAGATAAGACCCAAGACGCCGAATGTCGACCGCGACATCATAAAGTTCATAAAAAACAACGAGGGAAAGTCGGGCATCATATATTGTCTGAGCCGCAAGAAAGTGGAAGAACTGGCGGAGATGCTTAAAGTCAACAATATCAAAGCGCTCCCTTACCATGCAGGCATGGACAGCCAGACAAGGTCGGAGAATCAGGACGCCTTCCTGCTTGAAAAGGTGGATATCATAGTGGCCACGATAGCCTTCGGCATGGGTATTGACAAACCCGACGTCAGGTTTGTGATACATTACGATATGCCCAAGAGTCTTGAGGGATATTATCAGGAGACCGGCAGAGCCGGCCGTGACGGAGGAGAAGGCCAGTGCATAACGTTTTACGCCGCGAAAGATCTTCAGAAAATGGAGAAGTTCATGCAGAACAAACCGCTTTCGGAGCAGACCATCGGAAAACAGCTCCTTATGGAGACGGCCGGGTATGCCGAATCGAGTCTCTGCCGGCGCAAATCGCTGTTGCATTATTTTGGCGAGGAATATCCTCATGATAATTGCGGAAACTGCGACAATTGTCTAAATCCAAAGATAAAAGTGGAAGCAAAAGACGAATTGTGTGCCGTCATAGAGACTGTGTCGGCTCTTAAGGAAAAATTCAAAGCTGACCATATAGTCGACGTGATGCGTGGCAAACGCACGGCCGACGTAAGAAATCTCGGACATGACGAACTCGAAGTGTTCGGGTGCGCCGAAAAAACCGAGCCTAAATTTCTGACGGCCGTGATCCGGCAGGCAGTGATAGCAGGGTATCTCGAACGCGATATAGAAAATTACGGGCTGTTGAAACTGACGCCTAAGGCTAAGAAGTTTGTGGAAAATCCCGTATCGTTCAAGATAGTCGAGGATAGGGAATTCAACGAAGAGGAAGAGGCTGAGGTGCTAAAGAGCGGCGCCGGATGTGCTGCCGATCCCGAACTGTATTCCATTCTTAAAGATCTCCGCAAGAAGATAGCCAGGCATTATTCGTTGCCTCCCTATGTCATATTCCAGGATCCTTCGCTCGAAGCGATGGCGACAACCTATCCAGTCACCGTAGAGGAGCTTGCCGGGATATCCGGAGTGGGCGCCGGCAAAGCACGCCGCTACGGCAAGGAGTTTGTCGACGTCATCCGCAGGCATGTGGAGGAGAATGAGATAGAGAGGCCGGAGGATCTGGTGGTGCGCAGCCTCGCCAACAAAAGCAAGGTGAAAATATCGATAATCCATGCCATCGACCGCAAGATAGAGCTTAACGAGATCGCCGATTCGAAGGGTATGGAGTTTGACGAACTGCTCGATGAGATCGAGGCTATCGTCAATTCCGGTACGAAGATCAATATAAATTATTATATCGACGAAATGCTCGACGAGGATCAGCAGGGTGAAATATTCGACTGGTTCAAACAGAGCGAGAGCGGCAGGCTTGAGGATGCATTCCAAGAGCTTGGCAGCGATTATTCGGAAGAAGAGATAAGGCTGATGCGCATAAAGTTCATCTCCGATATGGGTTATTGATCCCTGATGCTACTCATATACCCGTCGAATGGCTATGGAAAAGATCGTTGATTATAAAGGCGTCGAACTGCACCGCAAGGAGCTCATCGTGCTGAAAAATGTGGATTTCACTCTTGAGGAAGGGGAGTTCGTATATCTTATCGGTAAAGTAGGCAGCGGTAAAAGCTCGCTGCTGAAATCGATGTATGCTGAGATTCCTGTAGCTGCCGGGGAGGCCCGGGTGCTCGGATATGATCTGCTTGATCTGCAACGCCGCGACATACCGATGCTTCGCCGTAAAATAGGCATCGTGTTTCAGGATTTTCAGCTGCTGACCGACCGCAGCGTCTATGAGAATCTTCGGTTTGTGCTTGACGCCACCGGCTGGAGCGACCGGCATGAGATCGACGGCCGCATAGAGGAGGTGCTTACTGAAGTGGGTATGCTTACCAAATCATATAAGATGCCTCACGAGCTATCCGGCGGCGAACAGCAGCGCATTGTGATAGCGCGCGCTCTCCTCAACCGCCCGCGCCTCATACTGGCCGATGAGCCCACCGGAAATCTTGATCCGGCCACAGGGGAACAGATCGTCAATCGTCTCCGCGAGATATCCCGCAAAGGCACCGCCGTAGTGATGGCCACCCACAATCTCGGCCTTGTCGAAGAGATGCCCGGACGTGTAGTGAAATGCGAACGCAAAGGTATAGCCGAATACGAATGATATCCGATAATCTCCGGTGTCGGAGCTCAATAGTCAGACAACGCCGGTGAGCTGACGCGGTGAACGCGGTGAACTGACTCTGCAAGTGACAAACAATACGTTTGTCACTTGGCGTTTAGGGCTTTTTTATGTAACTTTGCGCCCGAAAAAGGAGGCTAACGCCGCTTGAAAGAAAAAATCATATTAAAATATTTACACATAGGATGAAAGTCATGAAGTTTGGCGGAACGTCAGTCGGTTCCGCCCAGCGAATGAAAGATGTAGTGAATCTGATCAGGGAGCGCGGCAAGAATATTGTCGTACTCTCGGCAATGTCGGGTACCACCAACACTCTTGTAGAGATTTCCGACTATTTCTATAAGAAGAATCTCACCGGTGCGAAAGAGACTATCAATATGCTTGAGGCCAAATACCGCGCGACAGTAGATGAACTCTATTCGACCGAGGAATACCGCGAAAAGGCATGGACGGCGGTGCAGGAGTGTCTCGACTTCATCCGCTCGTTCAGCAAGCCGATTTTCACCCTTTTCGAAGAAAAAGAGATCCTGGCACAGGGCGAACTCATGTCGACGGCGCTGATGATCAACTATCTTCATGAATCGGGAGTCAATGCCGTGATGCTCCCGGCTCTCGATTTCATGCGTACTGACAAGAACGCCGAGCCAGACATGCAGTATATCACCGACAAGATCACTGCCATGCTTGAGGCCGCTCAGGATGCTGATCTTTACATCACCCAAGGCTATATCTGCAAGAACGCCTACGGAGAGACCGACAACCTGCAGCGCGGCGGAAGCGACTACACGGCCTCGCTGATCGGCGCCGCAGTCAAGGCCGAGGAGATCGAGATCTGGACAGATATCGACGGAATGCACAACAATGATCCGCGGTTTGTAGAGGGCACCCGGCCTGTCAGCGAGCTGCATTTCGAGGAAGCGGCCGAGCTTGCATATTTCGGTGCCAAGATTCTTCATCCTACATGCGTTCTCCCGGCTAAGCTCAACAATATCCCGGTGCGTCTGCTCAACACCATGCAGCCCCAGGCGCACGGCACGCTTATCTATAATACCCGCCCGACGCGCAAGATCAAGGCCATAGCCGCAAAAGACAATATCACGGCCATCAAGATCAAGAGCAGCCGCATGCTTCTCGCCTACGGCTTCCTGCGGAAAGTGTTCGAGATATTCGAGACACACCGCACTTCGATCGACATGATCGTCACCTCGGAGGTAGGAGTCTCGGTCACCATCGACAATGAGCGGAATCTTCACCAGATAATAGAGGATCTCAAGAAATTCGGCACCGTGACCGTCGACAGCGATATGGTGATAATATGCGTCGTGGGCGATCTCGAGTGGCAGAACCGCGGATTTGAGGCCGACGTCGTCAACGCATTGCACGATATTCCCGTAAGAATGATTTCCTACGGCGGCAGCAACTACAACATATCGCTTCTGGTCAAGGCTTCAGACAAGGTGCGCGCACTGAATCTCCTCAGCGAGCGTCTGTTCAAATAATGATCTTACCACGACAGATGAAAACCGTTTTCCCTCTTGAAAGATTACGCCGGGCATCCACACCGCTGTATTACTATGACATGGAGCTTCTCGGCCAGACGCTCGACATGATCCGAACGTCGGCCGGCCGCTTCGGCTACCACGTGCATTACGCCCTGAAAGCCAATGCCAATCCTGCGATCCTGCGCATGATCAGCGAGGCAGGACTCGGGGCTGACACAGTTAGCGGCGGAGAGATCGCGGCCGCCGTCGAAGCTGGCTTCAAGGCTTCCGACATAGTGTTTGCCGGAGTCGGAAAGACTGATGCTGAAATACTCCTGGGGCTACGGGAGGGCATAGGCTGTTTTAATGTCGAGTCGCTCCAGGAACTTGAGGTCATAGAACAGCTCGCGCTCCGGGAGGGACTGAAAGCGAGAGTGGCTTTGCGTGTCAATCCCAATATCGACGCACATACCCATCATTACATCACCACCGGTCTGGAGGAAAATAAATTCGGTCTGGATATGTCCGTAGTGCCCGATCTCATCCATAAGTGCATGGCTTCTCCTGCGCTTGTCTTCATGGGGTTGCATTTCCATATCGGGTCGCAGATTACGGTCATGGAACCCTATAGGCTTCTGTGTGAGTACATAAACAGCATGCAGGATGATCTCGAACGCCAGGGGCTCACTGTGGAGACAATCAACGTGGGCGGCGGTCTGGGAATCGACTATGAATGCCCCGACGAGCACCCGTTTGCTGATTTCGACCGGTATTTCTCACTGTTTCATGACAATCTCAGACTGCGCCGGGGCCAGCAGCTTCATTTTGAACTGGGGCGTGCTGTCGTGGCTCAGTGCGGATCGCTGATCACCCGTGTGCTTTACGTTAAAGAGGGTGTTGGCAAGCGTTTCGCGATAGTCGATGCGGGAATGACCGATCTTATACGTCCGGCCCTTTATCAGGCCCATCATGCCATACAAAATCTTACCGGCGAGGGACGACCCGAGCTTAAATATGATGTGGTGGGGCCGATATGCGAGTCGAGCGATGTGTTCGGTATGAACGAGACATTGCCGGAAGTGAGACGCGGCGATCTGCTGGCACTACGCTCGGCAGGAGCTTATGGAGAGGTCATGGCATCGCGGTATAACCTCCGTTCTTTGCCCGGCTGCATGATATAAATTCCGCGATACAGAAATATCAAAGGCCTGCAGCGTCGGTCCGCCCGACAAGCCGCAGGCCTTTTACTTTGTATCATCTTTTACTTTGTATCAGCGGCGCGAACGTTTCAACCCTGATCAATATACCGCCTCAAAAGGCCATCGTAGGCGTCGATCCTGCGGTCGCGCAGAAACGGCCACCAGCGGCGCACCTGTTCGCTACGGTCAAGATCGATGCCGATGATCTTCTCGCATTCGCTGTCGGAGGGTGCCTCGAAGAGCAATTCGCCCTGCGGCCCGGCAACGAAACTGCTTCCCCAGAACTGGATGCCTCCGGTAGCTCCCGACGGATCGGGCTCGTGACCTACACGGTTGACCGTCACGACATGAAGCCCGTTGGCCACTGCGTGTCCACGCTGAACGGTCATCCAGGCCTCTCGCTGACGCTGCTTCTCTTCAGGGGTGTCGGATGATTCCCAACCGATGGCGGTAGGGTATATAAGCAGTTCCGCTCCAGCAAGAGCCATAAGACGCGCCGCTTCAGGGAACCACTGATCCCAGCATACAAGTACGCCGAGCCGTCCCAGTGAAGTGTCGACCGGCTTGAATCCTATATCGCCGGGCGTAAAATAGAATTTCTCATAGTAGGCAGGATCGTCGGGGATATGCATCTTGCGGTATCGTCCCGCCTCAGAGCCGTCAGTGTCAAAAACGACTGCTGTGTTGTGGCACAGACCCGGCGCTCTCCGCTCAAATAGGGATACTACCAGCACTATATGGTGGACCTTTGCAATCCGGGAATAGAATCCGTAAATTTCATCACCCTGATCCAGGCCCGCTGCAAGATCGAAGCAATCTACATTCTCCGTCTGGCAAAAATAAGGAGTGTCGTGCAGCTCCTGGTTGATGATCAGTTCAGCTCCCTGAGAAGCGAGCCTGCCGATTGCTTCGGCAAGCCTTTTACGGTTGTCAGCGATATCGGCGGTTTTTGCCTGTTGTATAATGCCTATGTTGAGTGTATGAGACATAAATCGAGTAGTTGGTTTAAGAAATTAAACGGTATCCTGTCACTTATCGTGACCGATTAACATTTCGCGCGGGAATTGCATCGTGGCGCAATGCAGCGAGCCGTGCTGTTCGACAAGAGCTCTGCAGTCGACCGTCAGTACAGCGCGTGAATAGACCTTCTCAAGCGTCCGCGCCGCCTCCTTGTCGAGATCAGGCTGATTGTATGTCGGCATGATTATGGCCTCCGGTGTGACCAGGTAATTGCAGTATGTCGCTGGAAGGGGAGCGCCGTCGTCATCTTTCATCTGGCGGGGCAACGGAAGTTCTACAAGATCATACGGCTGTCCGGCGGCCGTAAGGAATGTCGACAGCTGCTTACGCATGGCTACAAGGCCGTCGTGCTGTTCGCCTTCCATGGTGCCGGCACCGCAGTATACAATGGTGTCGGGTGAAGCCAGGCGAGCCAGAGTATCTATATGGCTGTCGGTATCGTCGCCGTCAAGACCGCCGTGATCAAGCCACAGAACCCTTTCGGCACCCAGCTTCATGCAGAGGGCGCGCTCGATCCTGATCCTGTCGAGATCGCCGTTGCGGTTGGGAGAGAGCAGGCAGCGCGAGGTGGTGAGTATAGTCCCTCTGCCATCGCTCTCTATCGAACCGCCTTCAAGCACGAAACCGAGCAGGTTTTCGTAGTCTCCACGGATAATTCCCTTATCAAACAGTGCGGAAGTAACAAGATTGTCATGGTCGGCCGCGAACTTCAGCCCCCAGCCGTTGAATTTGAAATCGCATGCAGTCCATATGTCGGATTGCCTTACGGTGATCTGACCGTAGTCGCGTGTCCAGGTGTCGTTGGTCAGAAAGCTGAACGGTATTGTGTATTCAGCCACTTCAGGAGCCAGTGAGCGCGTGATGCGTTCCGCTTCCGGATGAATGATCAGCATCGGAATCCGCAGCGATGCCATAGCCGATGCGATCTCACGGTAGCACATGTCGACGCGCCTGAGCATCGGCTGCCAGTCGGTCGCTTCATGAGGCCATGCAAGCAATATGGCGGGAGGGTAGGCTCCTTCAGCCGGGAGAGTCCTTTGAGCAGCGCGATCAGAAGATGTCATCCTCATTGTCTCTGAGAGTCTGCCAGACATCATCCTGCGACCGAAGAATCTCCTCGCAGTAATCCCTGAAACCGTTTTTTTCCGAACTGCCTACCGTATGACACCATTCGCGGTAAGCGTCATGGAGATCCCTGTCTTCATGTATGTTTTTCTTGAATTCCGATTCGGCGATGTCAATACTTCCATACTGACGGAGGTAGTCGTCGAATATTTCGGTGATTTCGTTCATGTGTCTTAAACGTAAAAATGTAGCAATGACTGCAGTTTGAAAGATAACAGGAAAACGAAAATATCGTTGTCTGTGCCAAATGATTTTCAAATTTAGGACTTTATACAGACATAAGCAAATATCTTGGTTCAAAAATGAAAAAACGGGGGTGGAAAAGAGGGGTTATAGAGAAGCTATGTAAGCTCAGTTCCTGATGCCACGGGAGCAGTATTTCTCAAACTGTCTTAGACATGAATAAACCCATGGCGGAGGCGTAATCTCTCCGGATTTTTAATTCTCAGAGCCTGTTTTTTGAGGCTTTATTTATAATAATAGGCGAATTGTCGGGAGGGGAGCGATAGCTAATGTTTTCATAATGCGGTTAAATTTAGAGAAATACACAATAATTAACTTGATCTGAATGATACGGGCCGCTATCGCGGTTGTTATATAATTGTAAGCGTAAAAATGATCAGAACTACAATGACAGTAAAATAATCGGTGAATAGTTTGCAAAATAGAACAAATTGAATGCAAATTCAACGACATGGTTTGCGAAATGAACATGTAAATTGTAAAGTTTAAGATTTAGTAGTGTTTACAAAAGCAAATTGAAGTGTGGTTTTCAAATCTGATGGCATTATGCTCGCATTTCTAAATTTTTTCAAAGAGTTTACAAATTTAACATCGAGGAGGATCAGATATAGTTAACATAGGTTTATGAATGGCTATTATAATCTGTATATCAGCTACACTATGTTAATAATCTAAACCTTTACTATAAATATTTTGCAAAAACGCTTAAATCACCTGCCATTCTCCCTTTATTACAGAGCTTATATTGTTGACAATTAGTAAATAAGGCTACATTATTTTGAGTGTTGCTCTAATTGATTGTAACGCATGCAAATGCGTCTGCTATGCAAATGCAAATTGAGTTTATAGATGCAAACCGCTGTTTGATCTGAAATTAAATTTGCAAAATACAAATACAATGATTACATTTGCAACGTAAAACAAATGCAAATATGAACGAATATGGACATCGTTGCAAGACTAAACTCTTTCATTAATCAGCTCGGAATGCCTGTCACCCAGATTGCTGACAGCTGCGGTATTCCCCGTCCTTCTATGACGCAGTTGCTCAAAGGACGCAACCAGAAGATCAGCGACGATGTATTGCGTAAGCTCCATGCGCGTTTCCCCCGTCTCAACATCCTGTGGTTGCTTTGTGGCGAAGGTGATATGCTTCTGAATGAAAATATTGAAACCTCAGAGCCCCAGATGACGGCAGTCAAAGCTTCTCCGTTCTCTCAACCATCTGAGCAGCAGCAGTCTCAGCAGACTATTGATTTCGGAAGTGCCGTAAATCAGATTTCGTCGTCCACGCCGGATACTGTCGGCGAGGCGTTGCAGACCGATACTTTTGTGTCGGGGCGTACGGTAAACGATGAAGATCCCGCACCCTACATAACGGCAGGAGCTGTCAAGGACAGTGCGTCAAAAAAGACAATCTCCTTTGCCCCTGACAATGGGGAAAAGAAGATTGTCAATATCATTATTTATTACAGCGACAACAGCTTCGAAGCCTTCGTGCCCAAAGAGCAGCGCTGAACCCTGTTAAGGCCGTCAGATCACCCCTACGAGATCGCTGACATTGTCAACGCCATGGCGCTGACAGTAGTCGCTGATGTAATCTATGACCTTTACAGTCGTCTGAGGATCTATGAAGTTGGCTGTGCCGATCTCCACTGCCGACGCCCCCGCAAGGATAAACTCAAGGGCATCGCGACCGTCCATAATCCCTCCGAGACCTATTACCGGAATCTTCACGGCCTTTGCCGTCTGCCAGACCATTCTTACGGCCACGGGCCTTACGGCAGGGCCTGAAAGGCCGCCGGTGACAGTGGAGAGGCATGGACGCTGCCGCTCGACATCCACGGCCATTCCCATGAGGGTGTTTATAAGCGATACGGCGTCGGCTCCTTCCGCCTCTGCTGCTCGTGCTATTTCAGTTATATCTGTCACGTTAGGCGACAGTTTCACAATGACTACGCCCGGGAATGCAGCGCGTACGGCACGTGTGACCGCTGCTGCTCCCGATGTGGTGGTGCCGAATGCCATTCCGCCCTGTTTTACGTTGGGGCAGGATATGTTTATCTCTACAGCCTTTATATCTGTACGCTCCGCAATCCTCCGGCACACCTCGGCATAATCCTCCGGTGAAGCTCCGGAAACGTTTACGATTATCTCGCTCCCGGCCGACTTGATCCTCGGATAAATATGCTCGATCATGTAGTCTATGCCCTTGTTCTGAAGGCCTACGGCATTGAGCATCCCCGATGGTGTCTCGGCCATGCGCGGATAGGGGTTGCCCTCACGGGCGTGCAGCGTAGTGCCTTTGATTATGAATCCACCGAGACGGTCGAGATCGATAAAGTCGGAGAACTCTTCGCCATATCCGAAGGTTCCCGAAGCTGTGAGCACCGGATTCTTCAGCGTCAGCGAGCCGATGCGTGTGGTCAAGTCTACTGCCATGTCAGTTGTTTTATATTGAATACAGGGCCTTCGGTGCATACGCAGACATTGCCTCTGACCGTGTTTTCCACGCAGCATAGGCAGGCTCCGAGGCCGCAGGCCATCATGTTTTCGAGAGAAACCTCGCATTCCACCTCTCTTTCACGGGCGATCGCAGCCACGGCTTTCATCATCGGAGCCGGTCCGCAGCAGTAAATGCGGCTTATGCCCGGATCATGCATCACCGGATGCTGTGTGACTACCCCATGAACTCCGGCCGAACCGTCATCGGTCGAAAGGTGTACCTTTCCGAAGCGTTCAAACTCATCGAGTTCGAGCAGATCGGCACGGCTGCGTGCTCCGAGCAGAAATTCCGGTTCGCGCCCGCTCTCTGCGAGAGCCTGTCCGAGAAACAGCAGCGGGGCCACTCCTACGCCTCCACCTACAAGCAGCAGGCGTCGGAAGTCACCCTCGGCCTCCGGGATAGAGAAACCGTTGCCAAGCGGGAGGATGATGTTGAGATGTTCTCCTGCCTTGAGGCTGCATAGCCTTGACGTGCCTTCTCCGGCATTTCTTACCAGCAGCCACAGGGTATTGTCGCTGCGGTCGATGAAATTGACGGATATCGGACGGCGCAGGAAAGTGTGCGGAGCATCCGGCACGGCTACCTGCACGAACTGGCCGGGCATGGCCGGAGTCACCTCCGAACCGTCAGCCGGAGTCAGTTTCAGCAACGCATAGGTTTCCGACAACCGTGTGCTGGATTTGATCGTGAAATCTGTGATTGTTTTCTTTACCATCTATCTTTATGGTTTTGGATTGATGCCTATAGTGCAAAATTAGATAAAAAACATGAAACAAATAGTTTTTTCAGCCGTTGAATTATGTATGATGGTTATCCGTTCTCTACATTCGTTCATATTCCGGCTCATTGCCGCTGCCTGTCTGCTTCTCACTTCATGTCTCACGGCATACGCAGCTGCCTGGGAACCCGACTCGCTCGGCGAGGGATTCGAAAAGCATTATGCCGTAGGGCCCGACGATTATGCCGGCAGGGTGAGGTGTGCTGTTGTCAGATACAACGTCGGTGACAGGAAGTCGCGCCGCGGGGTGCTGTATATCCATGGCTTTAATGATTACTTCTTTCAGAAGGAGATGGCCGAGCGGTTCAGCGAGCATGGCTATCGCTTCTACGCTGTCGATCTCCGTCGTTATGGCCGCGCTCTCATTCCCGGGCAGAAACCGTTTCTTGTCAGAAAGATCAGCGAGTATTATGCCGATATAGACTCGGCATTGAATCTGATGGCGGCGGATGGTATCGACAGCATAGCACTGATGGGGCATTCGACAGGGGGCCTTGTCGCATCATGCTACATGGAGCATGCTCCCCGGGCGACAGTCAGGGCGCTGGTCCTCAACAGTCCGTTTCTTCAATGGAATCTGGCGCTGCCTCTGAAGATGCTGATTCCGGCGGTGGCCGGTCTCGGATGGTTCTTCCCTGATCTCACGATCCCTCAGGGCGGAACGGTCTACAGTGAGAGCCTCGACGCCGCCTGGCATGGCGAGTGGCACTTCAACCGTGCATGGAAGCTGCATGATTCGTCGGATGTCGATGCCGGATGGATCAGGGCCATCGAGCGGGCCCAGCTGAGTCTGCGGCGTCATCCGTATGCCATCAAAGTGCCGGTGCTTCTGATGTTTTCGGCTAAAAGTTATAAAGGAGACAAATGGTCGCCGGAAGCACAGCGGGCCGACGCTGTGCTCAATGTGTCGGACATAAAGCGCATAGGCATGCGGCTCGGCCGCCATGTCACTCCGCTGGAAGTAGAAGGGGGCATGCACGACCTAGTGCTGTCGTCCCCGGATGTCAGATATCCGCTGTACACAAAAATTTTTGAATGGCTTGACGCCAATATGTGAACCGACTCCTCGGTTCAGGTGTTGTAATGATACATTCACAACAACCATATTAATTCAAATCAATGAAAATGCCTACATACGTTCAGCCCAAACTGCCTTATGCGCCCGACGAACTTGCGCCGGCCATCTCGCAGGAGACTGTGGATTTCCATTACGGAAAGCATGAGAAAGCCTATATCGACAATCTCAACCGCCTTATCGAAGGTACGGAATATGCCGACATGGAACTGGAGGATATAATCCGCAGCGCCAGCGGGCCTCTTTTCAACAACGCTTCGCAGGCCTGGAACCATATATTCTACTTCTTCACTTTCTCGCCCGACGGCGGAGGAGAACCCGACGGGGATCTCCGCAAGGCCATCGACGGGCAGTTCGGATCGTTCGATAAGTTCAAGGAGGATTTCGTAGGAGCGGGAGTGTCGCTCTTCGGTTCGGGATGGGTATGGCTGTCGAAGGACAATGACGGGAAACTGTTCATTACCCAGACATCAAATGCCGGAAATCCGCTGACCGACGGCCTGACGCCGCTGCTCACATTCGACGTATGGGAACACGCTTACTATCTCGACTACCAGAACCGGCGTGCCGACGCGCTGAAAGCGCTTTGGGACATTGTCGACTGGGACGTCGTCAGTTCGCGTTACTGACAAACAGCAAGCACAAGACAAAGCATAATGTGATGAATGGAAGGGGAGGTACCTGTGAAGGCGCCTCTCTTTTTCTTTTATATACAAAACAGAGATGGCTCCGCGGCGTTGTCAGTCCACTGCGGAGCCATCCGGCTGTCAGTCGTTTTTAAGCTGAAGAGTGAGGATCAGATCTTGCGGGCCGCTTCGTCCGACACTACTGATCCGTCAAAGAGGTTTATCGTGCGGCGGGCGTATGACGCGTCGCGCTGGGAGTGGGTGACCATGACGATAGTGGTCCCTTCACGGTTGAGCGATGTCAGCAGCTCCATCACCTCGCGTCCGTTGGTGGAGTCGAGGTTGCCTGTGGGCTCGTCGGCGAGAAGTATCACGGGATTCCCTACGATAGCTCTCGCTATGGCCACTCGCTGCTGCTGTCCGCCCGAGAGCTGCAGCGGGTAATGGCGCGAGCGGTGCGACAGATTGAGACGGTCGAGTATCTCCCGAACCCGGCGCGCGCGCTCCTTGCGGGGCACGCCGAGGTAGGTCAGAGGCAACTCGACGTTTTCGGCCACCGTGAGCTCGTCTATGAGATTGAAGCTTTGGAACACGAATCCGATGCGTCCCTTGCGCACCGACGTGCGCTGGCTCTCCTTAAGCGCGCCCATCTCCTTGCCGTCGAGCTGATAGGAGCCCGACGAAGGGTTGTCGAGCAGACCGATGATGTTGAGGAGGGTTGACTTGCCGCATCCCGACGGGCCCATGATCGCCACGAAGTCGCCTTTGTCGACGTCGATGTTCACATTGTTGAGAGCCTGGGTCTCCACTTCCGATGTACGGAACACTTTGTTGAGATTCTTTATCTGTATCATGTCGTTTTGTTTTTTCATTATTCTGAACGTAAGGATTTCGACGGGTTCTCGTTGGCTGTGCGCAGCGTCATGACTACGGATGCGAGAGTTATCACCACAAGAGTGATCAGTCCCGACAGGGCATACATGGCTATGATCGAGGGCGCCTGTACGCTGAACTGTTCAAGCCAGTAGCGTCCGGCGAGCCATGCGAGCACCGAACCTGTGATGACGGCCGGGACGGCCACTTTCATCACCGAGCGGCAGATGACCTCGATCACTTCGGCTGTCGATGCACCGTTGACTTTCCGTATGGCGATCTCACGGCTGCGGCGGTACATTTCGTCGCGCAGATATCCGAATAGGCCTATGAGGCTTATCAGAAGCAGTATTACGGCTCCGATCATGATCATCGTGCGGAGCACCTCCACGCTGTGGTAGGTCTGTCGGTAATTGCTTCCCAGACTGACGCAGGAATACGTCGTAGCTCCTTCCCTCAACTGTTCCTCCTCGGCAAGGATGCGGTTGAAATTCTCGTCAAACGGTTTCTTGAGTTTCAGGAAGAATCTTGTTCCCCAGCCTACTTTGGCCATGTAGGGTTGTTGCGGGTCGTATAAATTTCCGGTGATGAAGTCCTTGATGACGCCTGTGACAGTCACGTTATTTTCGCCACCGTCATTGAACTGTTTGCCTATGGCCTCACTGTCAGTCCAGTCCATCAGCCGCGCGAACTCCTGATTGATCACGGCTTCCGTGCCGTCGGTCGCTTCAGGATAGCGTCCGTGAAGAAGGCGGAATCCCATTACGTCGGCAAATGATTTGTCGGCCCAGTAATCATAGCGTGTAGAGAACATCGGCGAACCATGTTCGTCGCGGATGAATTGTCCGCTGTATCCCTCTCCCGGAGGAGTGGACCCGATCGCTGCCTTTTCGACATACGGCAGTGAGGAATACATCTTCAGCAGACTCTCACGGTGTTCTTTGCCCTCATTGGAGCGGATGATGCACACTAAGTCGTCGGGCTCATATCCGGGATCGAAATCCATGACATACCGGTATTGGGTAGCCACAAGAGCCAGAAGTCCCGCCATCAGTGATGCTCCGGCAAACTCTGCGAAGAGCAATGTGTGTTTCCATCCGTGTTTCTTCTCGACAAAGCGCCGGAATACCTGGCTGACCGGTATGTTGCTGAATACCACCGACGGTATGAGAGCGGCTATCGCGAACACGAGTATCACCACTCCTGCCACCACCCACAGACGGTCGGTCGATATGTAGGCGGCGAAGTTGTCATATATGCTCTCCTGGGCGAAGCGCCGCGCTATGTAGAAACATAATGCAGCGAATACCAGGCCTGCCAGTATTATTATTACCGTCTCGATGGCAAACATGCCGAAGATCGTTCCGCGCCCGGCCCCTGCACATTTGTGGACCCCTATGGCCTTGGCGCGTCGGGTGAGTGCTGACAGCGACAGCAATACATAGTTGAGAGCTGTCACGAAGAGGATGAGCGTGGCGAGAAACGACAGTGTCCATGTGGCCACTCTGACCGATTCCTGGCCGCGATGTATGTCGCGGAGCGGCACGGCGATGGCTTTCAGAGAGAAGTCGTCGGTAGGCGGGACATTCGCTTCGATCACTTCCATTATCTTCCGGTTGAGGTCGTCGATGTCGGTGCCCTCTTTCACGAGCAGGTAGTCAAACCATGAGTCGCCCCCTTTCCATCCAAGCCACATTCCCCAATGGGTGATCATAGTCGGGAGCGATACAATGAAATCTGTGTTCAACGTGCTCTCCTCGCCCCAGTCGCGGTAGACGCCGCAGATCTGCAGCGGTATCTCCTCCCATCCTGTCAGCATCTTCCCGACAGGCGATTCGTCGCCGTAATATTTTCTTGCCATCCGGTCGCTGATATACATTTTCCCGAGCTGGGCGAGACCGTCGGGATCGCCTTCGATGATTTCAACGCCGAACGTTTTGAAAAACAGCGAGTCGGCCATCATCACTGTTCCGGGAAGCGTCTCGTTGTCGCGTGATATGTTGTCGGATGATCTGCGGGTCATGACGGCGCCCTCTATCAGGTCGCCTCCGAGAGCGGTGTATATGCCTTCTGCCAGTTTCCCGACACACTGCTCCTGCCATTCCAGTTCGTTGCCTCCGAGCTTGAACTGCATTTTCAGCTGATAGATGCGGTCGTAGTCGCGGAAACATGTATCGATAAGATTGTCATAGGCCACTCTCGCGAAGAGAAAGCAGCTCATTGCAAGCCCCAGCCCGATAGAAAGGATCTTCACGATTGTGGATCCACGGGCATGCATCAGTGTGCGGATTGCATATGGATTTTTTTGCATGATTGTGAAAAAAATTAGTTGGTTTTTGCCTTATAATGTCGCATTAACCGTGCCAGAAATGCAATGCACTGGCAGTCAGAAATGTCGTAAGTCCGACAGATCGGGGTAGTGTAAAATATCTTGACAATGGTGTAAAATAATTTGACAGACAGGCGCTGCTGCATCGGATCGCTGCGGCGGCCTGAATGTCACGTCGGGATTGCCGTAACCGTGAAAATGTCTAATTTTGCAGTGATGAAGTCTAACACGCATATACTTGTGGTCGACGACAACCGCGGCGTGCTCGCGGCTCTCGATCTTCTGCTCCGGCGTCATTTCGGACAGGTGACTCTTCTGGCCAATCCTTCCGAGATTATATCGGCAGTGCAGTCGGGGCATCCCGATGCGGTGCTGCTCGATATGAATTTCACATCATCGGTCAACAACGGCAACGAGGGACTCTACTGGCTCGGACGGGTGCTGGCCGTCAGTCCGCATCTTCCGGTTGTGCTGATGACTGCGTTTGCCGATATACCGCTTGCTATCAAAGGCATCAAGGCCGGAGCAGTGGATTTCGTACAGAAGCCGTGGGATAACGACCGGCTCGTGGAGATATTGAGAAATGCCGCTTCGAAATCAGGGAAAAGCAGGGCTGTGACACCGGCTGAGACCATGTATTGGGGCGAGTCAGCCGAAATGTCGCGTCTGCGTGAACTCGTTGAAAAGGTCGCGGCTACGGATGCCACGGTGCTGATTACAGGTGAGAACGGCACCGGCAAGGAGGTGCTCGCCGAGGAGCTCCACAGGCTCTCGGGCCGGGGCGACCGCAGGATGCTGAAGGTCGATATGGGCGCCGTCAGCGAGACGTTGTTTGAGAGCGAGCTGTTCGGACACCGCAAGGGCGCTTTCACGGGAGCTGTTTCCGACCGTAAGGGAAAGCTGGAGGAGGCGTCGGGCAGCTCGCTGTTTATGGACGAGATCGGCAATCTGCCCATGCATCTTCAGGCCAAACTTCTCTCGGCGCTGCAAAACCGACAGGTGACGGCTCTCGGCTCAAACCATCCGGTAGCGTTTGATATAAGGCTGATCTGCGCCACCAACCGCGATATTGATGCGATGGTGTCGGAGGGGACATTCAGAGAGGATTTGCTTTACCGTATAAATACAATACGTCTTCATCTTCCGCCCCTGAGGCAGCGTAAGGATGATATAGCTGTGCTTGCCGGGCGGTTCGCGTCGGAATTCGGCATGAGATACCGCGGTACGGAGATATCTTTGGGCGAGGATGCAGTTACCGCTCTTGAGGAGTATGCATGGCCCGGCAATATCCGCGAACTGAGGCATGCGGTGGAAAAGGCTGTGATAGTGGGATCATCAGACAAGCTGTCGAAAGCCGATTTCTCGCTTACGCCCCACGCAGCTGCAGGCCATGAGATCAGTCAGGCTGCCGTGACGATAGAGGATATGGAGAGGCAGATGATAGCAGGCGCCATAGAGTCGTGCGGCGGCAATATGAGCGCTGCGGCCCAGCGGCTCGGCATAACGCGCCAGACACTCTACAACAAAATGAAGCGTTACGGCATATGAGAAATCCCTGGGTGATTCTTACGCTTGTCGTTCTTATGTCGGGCCTGACAGGGGTCCTGCTGACGTCGGGAGAATGGCTGTTCGGCTTCATCTCGGCCGCGTTGCTGGCCTGGTGCCTGAGTCGTGCCGCGGCAGTCATGAGGCGCGAGAAGAGGGCCGTAGGCCTCTTGTTGGAATCGTTGCGTAATGACGACTATTCCAGACGCCTGACTGACACCGGGGCTGATACGGCCGGAAAGCTCCACGAGATCTCCTCGATATTGAGAAAGATCAGGAAAAACGCTGTGGAAAAAGACCTGTTGTACGCCACAATCCTCAGACATATTGAGTCGGGAGTGCTTCTTATGGATTCGCGGGGATACGTTCTGATGGCCAACGGAAAATTCCTTGAGCTCCTCGGCATGGATGTGATTACACATATAGATCGTCTGAGTGAAAGGGCACCTGCGATAGCCGACCGCATAATGGGTCTGGCCTCCGGCGGCGAGTGCCGCACTGAGGCTGTCGAGGATCCTTGTGGCCACAGGGTGTTTTATATCCATGCCAGTGTCATAGAAGTGGGCGGCAAAAGTCTGAAGGCGGTGGTTATTAATGATATAAGCCGGGAAATCGAGCGAAACGAGACTGAATCATGGATCAAACTGACTCGCGTGCTCGTGCATGAGATAAACAATTCGCTCACTCCCATAGTATCTATTGCCGATATGCTTAAAGAAGGGAGTGACTCGGCGGAAGCCGTCAGAGGATTGTCGGCTATAAGCCGTATATGCGGTGACATTAAGGAGTTTGTCGGAGGCGTAAGATCTTTCTCGCACATTGCCGAACCGAGGATGAGCCTTGTCGAATTGCGTCCGCTTCTGGAGCAGGTGATTCAGTCGTGCCGTGGAGCGGGGAAGGCGGATATCTGTCTTGAATGCGACAGTGAGCTCATGGCATGGACTGACCCGTCGCTGTTGTCGCGTGCTGTTGGCAATGTGGCCCATAACGCCCTTCAGGCAGTGGAATCGGTCAGACAGCCCCGGGTGATGATCAAAGCCGAGGCATTGACGGATGATACGGTGGTGATAGAAGTGTCAAACAACGGACCGCATATTCCCGAGAGTATATCCGGTGATATTTTCGTTCCTTTTTTTACCACTCGTCCCGGCGGACAGGGTATCGGCCTCGCATTGAGCAGGCGTATTATGATCGCTCTTGAAGGGAATCTGTCGCTTGAGCCTTATTCGTCACCTGATGATGAGTTTACGACCTTCCGCTTTGAGATCCGCTGAACGGCTGCATTATATATCGGTACAATAGGTTTCAGTCGCATAATGGCCATTATCGCCTGATATTTCCATGATGGGCGGCAGGGCAGTTCACGGGCTATCATGTGCAGAGATTCCGTGCGGTCATAGAGCTGTCCGCGTATGATCTGAGCAGCCAGGAAATCGAGCATGTGTCTGTAATAGCCGCTCATGGTGCTGTCAGTAATGCCGTATTTCTTCTGGATACGTCGGGTCAGCTTCACAGATCCCGAATAGAAATCAAAAGTCTTGCCGAACGACTCTTCCGAGCTGACCGAAGGGTGGCCTACGCTGTATGACAGGGTAATATCAGGCAGATATGCTATCTGCATGCTTGCCGCCATGACTGCGATTATCTGAAAATCCTCGCAGGTATACGCCTTATTTCTGAAAAGAAGTTGATCCGCGTCATATTCATTCATCATCGCATCGCGCCGCCACAATGCCGTGGAGAGATGTATCATAGGCCGCAGCGACTTGACAAGAAGCGGCCGCAGGAGCGCGCCCTTCTCGAAGATGGTTTCTTGGGCGGCATTATGTTCATATGGCCATATGCGTCCGGTTATAGAGTCGTAATACTGCCAAGCGGTATGAACCATACCGACATCGCTATGCTTCTGCATGAAATCATACTGTTTCTGCAGTTTTAGGGGATCACACCAGCAGTCATCGCCGGCGCAGTCGGCAAGATATATGCCGCGACAACGCAGCATTGTATCGAAATAGTTGTCTAATAGGCCTTTGTTCGTGTCATTACAGTGCAGGCGAATAATGTCGGGATGCATTGCTGCATATTTTCGGCAGATCTCTGCCGTGGCGTCGCTTGAACAGTCCTCACCGATCACGATCTCCATCAGTCCGTCGAACCGTTGTCCAAGAATGGAGTCGAGACAGCGAGCTATCGTTTTATCCTGATTATAGGTGATGACGATGACAGATATGTCGGGCTGAGATTGCATGTCGGTGGATTTGGATTTCATGTCCAGGTAAATATGGCTTCTCCTTGCAAATATAGTGTCTTTTTTTCTTAATGAAAAATTCATGACATTCTGCCTGAGATTGACGGCTGATGATCGGCAGGGGCAGTATTCATCTTATTATACCGCTTCAATTTTACATAATCATGATTATGGGCAAATTGTGGGCAGGATCAAAAAAGAGGTGAGAATTGCTTGATTTAGCGAGGATTATCAAAGCTGATGTCTGCTTTATCTGATGCGCCGTTCTTGCGGTCATCTTTATAAGATGATTGATTAAGATTATTGATTATGTCAGTTAGTTCAATAATCTATAGTTTTGATATTTACGACACTTTTTTTATCTTTGCAGAACAATTGTACAGATAAAGAATGTTGTCAGCAGTATCCTCCATAACCAAAATGATTATCAGTTCGGATCTGCGTCGCTCTGCCGTGTGGATCGTTTCGGGCATACTGATGATATGTGGCTGCCTGCAGTTTCATCACCATGACGACTGCGGACATGTGTGCATGCACATTGTCTGTTCAGCTGATGGAAATCAGGATGATAACCATGATCAGACATCAGAACCCGACAATTGTTCGCTTCATTTGCCATCGGTCGTCTATCAGAAACGCATAGATAGCACTCTGGCGGCTTATGTCGGCATTATAGCCGGTTTTCTTGTTCCGGAGGTACGTTTGCCGCTGCCGGCTCTGACGTATCTTCGTTTGTCGTGGAGGCCGTCAGGTACGCTATGTTGCGATAAAATCATTCAGAATATTAGCTTTAGAGCGCCTCCTTGCGCTTGAGTGTGTCATAATCTTTGTGATGTGTAAAATCTGTTAAGCTAATAACTGGTCCGATATGAATTTTCGTAAATATAATATAGTAATACCCTGCCTGACAGCTATTGTAGTGGCTTCATGCGGGGATAAAAAGCACTCTGAATCAGAGAATGGGTCTCATGCTGACGAAGAGCATGCCGATGAAATAGTGATCCATCCTGAAGAAGCCGAAAAATTCGGCATCAAAACAACTACAATCAATCCGTCGGCGTTTCACAACGTCATCCCCGCCAGCGGTTCGGTCGATTATTCTCCTGAAAGTAGCGTGACTATAGGGAGTCCGGTTGCCGGACGTCTGGAACTGGCTACTGGATTATCCGTAGGATCATCAGTCAGAGCCGGTCAGACAATAGCCGACATACGCGCCGACGGTATCAGCGGCGGCAATGTGGATGCAGCCGCCAAGGCACGTCTTGATGCTGCCAAGCGTGAGCTTGACCGTATCACTCCCCTGCATGCCGACGGCATTGTCACCACCCGCGATCTGAATGCGGCGCGTCAGGCCTACCTGGAAGCTAAGGCCGCCTATTCGCCCGCTGCGGCTTCCGGCCGTGTATCATCTCCGATCGCCGGAGTGATCGCTGCCCTGCCGGCGGCCAACAACGAGATAGTATCTGTGGGGACCCCGATAGCCACAGTGGTCAGGCGGGGACGTCTGACATTGCGCGCGGATGTCCCGGAAAAGTACTACTCTGAATTGTCAGGAGTTACTTCATGCCACATTCTTACTCCCGGCACCGACCGATGGATCTATCTTGATGAGCTCGACGGCCGCAAGGAAGGGATCGTATCGGGCAGTCAGAGTGACGGGCGTCAGGGATATGTCACTGTGATATTCTCGTTCGTCAATGACGGTTCGGTCAGCCCCGGTTCATTTGCCGAGGTCAATCTGCTGTCAGGCACAAGAGAGGGCGTCATCGCCGTGCCTGCCGGAGCTATCACCGAACAGCAGGGGCAGACGTTTGTATATAAGCGTCTGGATGAGCATGGTTATGAAAAAGTGCCGGTAGTATGCGGCCTGACCGACGGAAAGCTTACAGAGATAAAAAGCGGACTTCAGCCTGGCGATGAAGTGGTGTCTGAAGGCACTGTATTCGTAAAACTGGCGGAAACGAAGGGAAATGCTCCAGAAGGGCACTCGCATAACCATTAATTCGATCGCGAAATGCTCAACAGGATATTAAAAATATCTCTCTCCAACAGGGCAGTCACCCTCATAATAGCCGGGCTGCTTCTGATATGGGGATGCATCACAATGCTCCGCACGGATGTAGACATCTTCCCCGATCTAAACGCTCCGACCGTGGTGGTGATGACCGAGGCGCCCGGGATGGCACCGGAGGAAGTGGAAAAAACCGTCACATTCCCTATAGAGACTGCGCTTAACGGCGCTACCGGTGTACGACGCGTCAGATCTTCGTCATCTACAGGTTTCTCGATTGTATGGGTGGAGTTTGACTGGGATTCCGACGTATACAAATGCCGGCAGACTGTCGGGGAAAAACTTTCGGCAGTCGCATCTCAACTCCCCTCCTCTGTCGGCGCCCCGACACTTGGCCCGCAGTCGTCGATTCTGGGTGAAATGCTTATAATCGGGCTTACGAGCGATTCTACTTCGATGATGCAGCTGCGGTCGATCGCCGACCGCATTATCACTCCCCGTCTGCTTTCGTTGCAGGGCGTGTCGCAGGTATCAGTCATAGGCGGCGATGTCAAGGAATACCAGATATTGCTGTCGCCTGAGAGGATGCGTCATCACGGTGTCAGTCTTGACAATGTGATGGAGGCCGTGGAATCATTCAACGACAATGCCTCCGGCGGCATACTTTATGATTATGGCAACGAGTATCTGATCAAGGGTGATATCACTTCAGTCAAAGCCGACGAGATGGGGCTGACTGCTGTGGCTACGGCCTCCGGGCGGCATGTGACCCTGGCTGATATTGCCGAGGTAAAACTCGGGCCGCAGACGCCGAGACTCGGAGCCGCTTCGGTAAAAGCTGAGCCTGCGGTGCTGATTACAGTGACCAAGCAGCCTCATCAGGGGTCAAATGATCTGACGCGCAATATACTTGCCGACCTTGACGAGATTGCATTGACTCTACCTTCCGACATACATATTTCGACGGATATTTTCAGGCAGAGCGACTTTATCGACGCATCGATATCCAATCTTCAGACATCGCTGTTCGAGGGAGCTATATTCGTCATCGTGGTGCTGTTTTTCTTCCTGATGAACATTCGCACCACGCTCATATCGCTTGTGGCGCTCCCTCTTTCGATAATAGTGACGCTTCTTATCCTTGGCAAATTCGGTTTCACCATCAACACCATGAGTCTGGGCGGTATCGCCATAGCCATCGGATCGCTTGTTGACGATGCCATAGTCGACGTAGAAAATGTCTACAGGAGGCTCAAGGAGAATCACCGTCTACCGTCGGCAGAAAGATTATCGGTCGTCAGGGTCGTATTCGATGCTTCACGTGAAGTCCGCCTTCCGATTCTCAACTCATCGCTCATAATCATAGCAAGCTTTCTGCCTCTGTTTTTCCTTTCAGGAATAGAGGGACGCCTGCTCAAACCTCTCGGCATATCTTTCATTGTGGCCCTGACCGCTTCGACTGTAGTGGCCCTGACGGTGACCCCCGTGCTGTGCAGCTATCTTCTTGGATCAGACAAGGCCGCTAAGGCGCTTGACAGCGAACCGTGGCTGACCCGTAAAATGCGCGGCGCTTACCGACGCATGCTCGACTGGTCGTTCAGAAACAAGAGGCCGGTATTGCTCACTACTGCCCTGCTTTTCGCAGTGGCTCTCGGGTTATTCTTCACTCTCGGCCGCAGTTTCCTTCCGCCCTTCAATGAAGGATCACTCACCATCAATATAAGCGCACTGCCGGGAATATCGCTTGAGGAGAGCGACAAAGTCGGACGGGAAGCTGAGCGCATCATTCTGGAAACGCCCGAAATTATCACTACGGCCCGCAAGACCGGCCGTGCCGAGCTCGACGAGCATTCGTTCGGTGCCAATGTGTCGGAAATCGAGGCGCCATACCGGCTCGACGGGCGTTCGCGCCGGGATATGGTCAGCGAGCTACGCGCCAATCTGTCGGCTTTGCCCGGAGTCAACATAGAGATCGGTCAGCCGATAAGCCACCGTATAGATGCGATGCTTTCAGGCACGGAGGCTCAGATAGCCATAAAGATCTTCGGCGATAATCTTGAGACACTGCATCGCATTGCCCTGGAGGTGGGCTCCGATATAAAGAAGATCCCCGGAGTGGTGGATGTCAATGTCGAACAGTCGACGGGCCGCCCCCAGATAGATATCCGTCCGAAGCGTGTCATGATGGCAAAATACGGTGTCACGAATGCCGCTCTTGCCCGTGCGATCAATGTGATGATAGCTGGTCAGCCCGTATCGCAGGTTTATGAAGGCAATATGCCGTATGATGTTACGGTCAAGGCTTCCGACAGATCTCGGTCGAGCATCAGCAACATGTCGGAAATCACCGTGGAGAGCGATCAGGGGCCTATACCGCTCAGCTATGTGGCCGACATCGTGTCGACGACCGGTCCGAATACGGTCAATCGCGAGAATGTAAGCCGCCGGACGGTTGTATCGGCTAATGTAGATGGTCGTGATCTCCGGAGCGTCATCAATGAGATAAAGCAGACACTGGGCAAGGACATAGAGCTACCCGAAGGCTACCATATAGCTTATGGCGGACAGTTTGAAAGCGAAGCGTCGGCTTCGCGGACATTGATGCTCGCGTCGGCAGCTGCCCTGCTTGTGATATTTCTACTGTTGTATCAGGAATACAAGAATTTCAAGCAGCCTCTCATCATACTGATAAATATGCCTCTGGCAATGATAGGCGGCATACTGATACTCCGCCTGACTTCAGGCGAGCTGAACATCCCTGCCATTATCGGTTTTATAGCTTTGCTGGGTATCGCCACCCGCAACGGGATGCTGCTTATTTCTCGTTACAATGCTCTTAAAGCTAATGGTGAGGGACTTATCCAACGGATATATCATGGTTCGGTCGATCGTCTTAACCCGATAATAATGACAGCCCTGACTTCTGCGCTCGCACTGATTCCGCTGGCAGTCAGAGGATCCGAACCCGGCAATGAGATACAGTCGCCTATGGCTGTGGTCATTCTGGGAGGATTGCTGACATCGACAGTGCTGAATCTCATTGTTGTGCCAATAATTTATAGTATATCAGAAACATACAAAAACGACAAATGAAATCTAAAGCATTGTTCCTGGCCATCCTTGTGCCGGCTATGGTGTCGGCACAGAACGCTTTCGACTTTAATCGGGCGGCGTATGCGATGGCGGCGGGAAGCTATGTTCTCGCATCCGATTCGCTGTCGCTTGCGGCCGGTATCGAGGAACTGAAAGGAGCCAATAATCTGCAGGATCCGGAGATCGAATTCGGCTATCTCTGGGGAGAAAAGCAGACAGGCAACAAATGGAACGTCAGCGTAAGTCAGGGATTTGACTGGCCGGGTGCTTATTCTGCCAGAGCCAAGGGTATCCGGGCTGCCGAACAGGTCATCGGTCTGACACGGCAGGCCAACTTGTTGGCAAGGATGCTCGAAATAAAGCTGGCCATGATAGATGTGGTCTATTCCTCAAAGAGTCTTAAGCTTACCCAAGAGATGACCGACACGATCGCTCTCATGTGTGAGGCAGCACACAAGGCTTTGGAAAAAGGAGAGCTGACACGTCTTGACATGAACAAGATGGAGATCGTGCATATAGGCATGGAGGAGGAGTTAAGGGCGGCTTTGACAGATTATGATGACAAAGTGGCGACTCTCACTGTGCTTAACAACGGTAAGGACTGTTCGTCACTCATTGAACAGCTGACAAGCTATCCGGAGGAGATGATCCTGCCCCTCGACACATATCTCAGTCAGTTGTCGGAAAAGGATCCTTCGATAAAGGCCCGGCTGATGCAGGTGGATGCCGATGAGAAGATGATCAAGGCACAGCAGATGATGTCATATCCCGCTTTCTCTCTCGGTTACGCTTATGAGAACGAGGGCGAGGAACGCTGGCATGGCGTAACGGTAGGTCTTACTTTGCCGCTTTTTTCCAACAGGCACGTGACGACCAAAAACCGTCTGGCGGCAATGCAAAGCCGGCTTCAAGCCGAAAATGCAGGCAATGAGGCCAGGGTCAGGATTGCCAACGACCGACGCAAGGCTATAGACCTGTATGAGGATTTTACCAAGTATGACAAGGTGATCAACGGCGACGACAACATAGAATTGCTTAAGAAGGCTTATCGCGGAGGTCAGATGACTTTTATCGATTATCTTACGGAGGTGAACTTTTTCCTTGATGCCCGCCGGACTTTCCTGCAGACGGAATATCTCTATCATCTCGCGCTGGCACGCCTCAACCGTTACTCCATGACCATGTAGCGGCAAGTGGCCGGATAAACATTTAAGCGGGGCGCACGATGTCATTATCCCATCGTGCGCCCCGCTGGGCATATTCCGTAATATTGCTGTCCGATAAAAGTGGGATAACGCAATATAGTATGGCTCGAACGCTGATTTTACGGTGTTCGAGTCTTC
>CANRCT010000037.1 GCA_947629175.1 uncultured Muribaculaceae bacterium
TAGGCGGTTGGAGCGTTATGTTAATGAATATGTATTGAAAATGAGCTATTTATGACGTTTCTCTAAGTTTTGTTTGGAGTTCTTTTCGATGCGTTTTAGTCCATATGACATGCATGTGGAACGACTTCCCGCTTCCACTTGGCCCGATGCAAAAGAAATTGGCGTTGTCAGTCATTTTGACCTTGCCCTCCTTTCCTGTGATGTCAATGCACACGGGAAGACCTTGGCGATCCGTATAGAAAGTGGTGAGAGGTGTGACCTCCGATTCCTTCAGATGCTCCTTGAAGAAGAAACATAACGCTGCATCGCTCAATGTCAAAAAGAGGTCATAGTCGGGATTGAAAGCGTAGGCATTCCCCGGAAACGAATCAACGAAAAGCTCCAGCTGATTGTATGCTGCCCTCGACGGCATGATGCCACACTCGTAGAGTTTCGTCTCCAGATAGGAAGTGACGGGAGTGACCTTGTCTGCCGGACAGCTTACAAGGATATTGAAGTTGGTGTTCACCAGAAGACTCGAGTCCACCGCGAGGCGGTTCAGCACTTCCTCGATGTCAGCCTTGGCAATCTTGTTGCTCGGGTCCGGCATAGAGCCGTGACGCTTGGCTTTGCCCTGGAGTTTCCTGAGAAGTTTGCGTTGGTTGGGTATCTGAATAACCTGGTTGAAAACAACGCAGTCTGCAAAAGGCACACTTGTCAGGAAGGAAAGAAGGTCGGTGGCTATCGCGTAGCCGTTTATTGTCATCTCCGTATAAGGCTTGACCATAGAGGGAAGATTGATTTCGTCAATATCCACAAGAGGATATGAACGAACCACTCGGTCACCGATTTTCAGATACTCGTCAGATGCCTTGAAGTTGGTCATCGAGAAGGAGCCGTGTCGGAACTGAAAAGCCATGAACCGGTGGCAGTATTCGTTTACCTCCGGCTTGGTGAGTTTCCGATGCCGTATGCCTTTCTCTGTCAGAATATCGTTTACCTTCGACACCTTTGAATGGAAGTCGAGCCATGTCTTGGGGTTGTACTGGACGAACTGGCTTCTCTGAGCCTCCTGTGTGATGATAAGGCAGGTGCGTATCTCCGTAAATTCCCTTCCCTCGAAGTAGCGGAAATAGCTTCTTGTCAGGAACTCCGCATCCTCCGGCACATCGTGACGGTAGAACTGCCGGCAAAGAATGTCCTGCTTCTGCAAGGCATACCCCTCACCGAGAGTCTGCACTATGTTGGCAAGCACGTCCTGAAACAGGGCGTACTGCTCCGCGTCGGTGCAAAGCTGCTGCACAGGGTTGGTCATCTCGAAAATGACCGACGGCTCACCCTTGGAGGAGAAAAGGACAACATTGCCGTCCGTTTCCTCCAACTGAGCGTAAATTCCGTCAAATATTTTCTTCAGCGGTTTTGCCATGTCTCAGCGTTTGAAAAGATTGTTGTAGATGAAAAATCCACGGTGGCGCTTCTTGTTGTGAAGCCCTCCGCTCTGCTTTACATAGATGGTCACCAGACCTGCCACAGCCAGCACAAGCATGGCGATAAATCCGGCAAGCTTACCCAATGCTATGGAGAACACTATGAAGCCTACGAATGACACGCCTATTGCACCGGCGGCGAGAGTCAGGAAACGTCCACGTATGCCCATGAACTCCAAAGGTTTCTGTAACCCCTTGTAAATCGGATAGCCGTTTTCGTTTATCGCCATGTCTGTCTGTTTTGCGGCCGGTTAGTTGAAGAAAAGAGGGAGAGCCTCACTCAGGGCGATGAAAGCAATACAGCCGCCAATTGTCAGCATGATAGTCTTTTTCACGTCCTGGTCGCCGTTCTGCATCTTGAAATAAACGTTGAAGGCTCCTACGAGTACGATGACAGCCGCGATGGCTTTCATCAGGTTGGAAACTGGTGTCTGATAGGAGCTAACCTCCTGGGTAGCCTTTGTGAAACCTGCGGCGCCCTTGCTGGCTGCCATTGCGTTGCCTGTTGCCACTGTGATTGCCACGGCTGCGAGGGTTGCCCTCTGCATGAAGGCCGAGTTTTTGATGCGTGCTGCTACACGCAGACATTTGTTCTTGATTTTCTGCATTTTGAAATAAGTGTTAAAGTTCAAAATCGCCAAAGGAACAGATGTCGCTAAAGGAACAGATGTCGCTAAAGAATCGGTGTGTTTATCGTAGTTCTTAAATAAGATTGGCTCGCAAAAAATAAGGAAAATCTAAATATTTGCGCTTTGACATTCAAGTATGACCTGACCCAATGGGCCTTTGCCTGTCTCGGCAAAATGGTCAACTTCAAGTAAGAGAGTGTCAACGTCAAGACCTCCGGTCATTGCAGCCTCACGGTAGCCTGCACGTCTGAAAGGTTTTTCATTACTTGAATTAGGGGAAAGTTCCTCTTTTATTGCAATGGGAGAATTGTCAGTTGAAGGAGGTAAATCCTGCTTGACCTGTGTAGCGTTTGATTCTAAGGTGTCAACATTATTTTCTTGTTCAGTAGATTTGGCGTCCCCGACAGCCTTTGATTCATCATCCTTTTTTTCAGGCTCCTTATTCTGCTGTTGTTCTCCCTGATTATCTTCCTTAGGGTCCGAGGTCTGATTGGATTCACCATTACTCTCAGCGGAAGCGGTGGGTTTATGGGGGTCTTCTCTTGAAATGAGAACAGGCTTGAATGTCTTGGCCTCGTCCGATATGTCAATCTCTTCCTCAGGGTTCTTTTCAAGTTCGGCAGCTTTCGCCGCCTTTGCCTTCTGGAGGTCGAGTAGAATCATCACCACATAATACATGATGAGAATCACAAATAGAAATGAAATGATTTGTCCGTACATTGTCTCTTTATATTGCTGGTTGTAATACTAATTGTTCTTCAACTGGTAGCGGCATGAAGTGGAGACCCATTGTGACACCGCGGCTTTCCTGAGTGTGCAGACGCTCAATATCGGCAGGATAATACATCACGTTCTTCTTGTCGGCCACTATATAGCCCTTGGTCTTGAGCCATGCACGGAGCTTGATACGGGGACGGTTGGTGACGACCTTGATGTTTGTTATCGGGTCAAGACCGAAGATCATACGCCGTTTCTCACGCTTGATAAGCTCAGTCCGGACACGTGATTTTACACTGGAAGTCTCCTTGTCGGTGCGTCTCAGACCGATCTGGCCTGCAATACGGCTTACAGTGTTCTTGGATATTCCGAGTGCATTTCCTATTTCAGTGAAGGACTTTGTATTGAAATGATTGCGGATATACTCAGCCCTTATCAGCCACTCCGACTTTGCATACTTCTCTATGCCCAGTTCCTTAGCCTTATTCTTCACCGTGGTCTCGCATACACCCAATACAGACGCTACATAGGGAGTGGTCTCGACAGGATATAGATTGACAAGTGTCTCTATCATCTCGTCATTCCAGATAATATGTCTCTTCATTTCAGGCGTGGGTATAGTTTTGGAACAATGATTTTCTCTCTCGGCGATACTGGACAAGTCTTGGAAGGAAGGTATCAAAGAATGTCCTTATGATGGCGTTCACGAGGTCAGAACGGCAACGGTTTCCGATATCGCAGTCATCAAGGGAGTCCGCAAGATCACGGTCGAGCTTGCAGTTCAGCCGTTCGTCCTTGTCTGTACGCTGGTCAGAGGCATTGAGGTGAACCATGAAGTCGTTCCAATACTTTTCTCTGCTTAACTCCTCCGATAGCTGGGGTTCTGGAGAAAAATCTTTTTGCTCCAATGATGCCTCTGCTTTTTGGGGTAGAATGTCATTAGCAGTATCCTCTTTGGTTGGCGAGGGGTCGAGCACTGCATCAGGGTCATTGATGCCATCAAGCAGTGTGTCTATTTCCGGAATTTCTTTTTTCATCTATTATAATAGTGATTGAGTTATTGTATGTCAGATTTGTCAGTGGAGTCAGTTATGTCAGTTGATAAAGTACCATCAGAAGATGAATCCGTTTCGGCTTCTTTGGCTGGCGGTGTGACAGTCTTGGGTTTCTTCTTCTTGGGTTCCAGATTCTCCACCAACTGTATTCCTCTCAGATTGGGCTGCCGAAGTGGGTTAGTGGTGTCGAACATCGCATAATAGATCTTGTCAAACACCGGACTGACAATGGCAGTCTGCATATCGAGCGCAGCTATGGTGCTGAAACGTTCCATGTCGGCTCTCTTTGACAACTTAGGTGTGACTTCACCGTAGTTTGAGAAGGTCTCCCTCGACTTATCCCATATCACAAGCTCGGCTCTTTTGCCCACACGTCCATCACTCATGTTGGGAACCATAAACAGCCTCGACTTCATTCCACCTGCCATAACCTGCTTTAGTCTGTCAAGAAACATTATAAAACTGGCAGTCGAGGGCACTGTCACAAGGTCGTAGTGAAACGGGATAACGATAATGTCAGAGTTCACGAACAATGGTACAAGTCCCGGTGCCTTAAGACTGCCCGGTGAGTCGACAAGAGCAACCTCGATGCTCGGTTCATTATGGAGTGTTTCCATCAGAGCTGTCATCTCGTCACGGTCAGTTGCCTCCTTCTCCACTACATCGTAAGGCACAGTCCCAGTTCCATATTTTCTTAGGTCACTTCTCCGGCATTTGAGAATGGAGTGTTGGAAATCACAATCGACTATAAGGACACGGACACCCTTTGTCACCAGGTAGTTGGCAAAGGTGACGCAGAGCGTCGTCTTACCGACGCCCCCTTTCTGGTTGGCGAATGTCACTATGACAGGTGTCTGCATCATTTTTGGTCTTGCGATTAAAATTCTATGCAAATTTATTACACGAAAGTACCTTGAACCGAAATGCACAACACTTATTTCACCGCAGTTCAAGAAACCGAGGTTCGCGGGTGTAAGTATCTGAGGTTTTTCGGTTTGTCATGCCCGAAATAGGGACGATTAAAAGTCCTTTGGCAGTGAAATCAAAGACGGAATCAGCGTTTGAGATTGCTTCCGTCATCAATCTTGTCGTAGTTCCCTTTGTAGCCGACTTCCCATTCGCGGTTCTCACCGTGACCCACTCCGGCATCGCGCAGCTTGCGAACTTTGGGGAAAGTCTTGTTCTTCGGCTTCTGCTGTTGTTGCTGTGTCTGCTGCCTCTGATATTGAAGGCGTGTCAAGTCGAATCCCTCTGCTGTAAGATTGATGATAATGTGACGATTGAAATCAATGGCAAAGGTATTGTCACCGTCAGTCTTTACTATGAAGCCTTCGTTGCGCATTTCATTCCTTACATTGGAGATATCCGGATCATTGAAAATGGAGTGTAACTTCGCCAATGAAGAAGTGTAGTCCGTATTACGGCTCGTTGAGAGAGAAACAAGGTCGGAGTGGGTTCCTTTACCCATCTTGCACAGTATATCCCTCTCTTCATCAGTCATAGGATTGAAACTCTCTACCCACTTGATGCGGTTGTTCCTTTCAAGAGCGTCCACCATAAACTGCTTCAATGGTCTTGTCTGTCCGTTGAAGTGTACCACTCCTTTCTTTATATAGGCACCTTGCCGACGCAACTTGTCGAATATCTCACCTTGTGTTATCTTTGGGTTCTGGGTGAACAGGTCATCAATGAACCTGTCTATCCTGTCGAATCTTTCTCCCGGAGTGCAGAAGTCAAGAAGCTCATCGAGTGCAAGCACCCTTGCGCCATGAAATACAGCCTTTGTAGAATGGTCCACCAATATATAGCCATATGGCTTGTCTTTCTTGCCGAAGAAAACTATATCGACACCGAACTTAGCCTTGATTTCCTTCTTCAGTTCCTCTTTGTCAGCGCAAGTGTCACGGTATTTTCTCAGAATGGAACGCAACTGTCTTGCCCGGCCCCGGTCAGTCACACCATATTTATATAAGGCATTGAAATCTGCAAATGGCACCTTCATCTGGATTTTCCCACCTTTCTTGAAAAATACAATGTCGTCTTTTTGAAAGACCTCATATCCCATTGACCCCATGACAGCTTTGAACTGTGCAAATGAATTGAAGGTATATTGTTTTGCCTTCTCGAAGTCTTCTTCAACTTTCTTCTTACTGTCCTCACCAAGAATACGGTCGATCACTTCCTGAGAGCGTCGCCGTTCATGGTGGTCATTTATCCTTCTGCCGTCAGGTGCTACTCGGGATGTGACGATATGAAGATGTGTGTTCTCAGTGTCATAGTGGGAATATACAAGTATCGGTTGCCCCGGCTCCATATATCCCATCTCCTTTAGGTAGCGGTGCGCGAAATCAAGGAGCTGCTGCTCGGTCATTTCGTGACCCTTGCACGAGATGGCAAGATGGAACTGGGCTTTCTTTATCCTTTCGTTACGTTCACTGTATTCTATGAGATAGTCTCTCAATTTATCCGGAGTCGGAGGACCGAAGTTAAGGAGTCTATCGAAATTAAGGATCTCGATAAGTCGGGCTGTTCCTTTAGAGACTTTCCGTTCATTGTACCCGACAGCGTGGAAGTTTGCGCTTCCCGGTAATATGGTTGCTATCATACTCGGTTATCGTTTTATCAGATTCTGATTCCCGGTTCAAGAAATTGAGTAATTTCGGTTCCCTGGACTGAGATTCCTCGGTTCTTCAGTTTGGTGCCCCGATTAACTGAGAATATTGGTCAATGTACCTGAATTACTCAATGGCTTTTTTAGTGACGTTTAGGAGTTCCTGCTTTATAGAGTCCAGAGTCTTTCGGGTACTGTTGATTGAGGGCATAAGAACTTCGGTTATATAGGCTGGGGATAATAGCCCTGCGCCCGCGAGTTCATTGGCTCTCTTGACCGACTGATTGAGGTTTCCTCCAGCCCAGGACAGTTCATCCTGAAACTTTCGGTAGAATGAACTGAGGTCATTTAGTAACTGGAACTTCTGTTTCGCGCCTAAATCGGAATATTCCTTTATTGCAGATCGAATATAATGGCTTACAGACGTGTAGGATGCTGATTTTGCCTTTAGGACGTCATATTCCTCTTGTGTAAGCCGTAGTTGAAAATACTTGGTTCTTTGAGTCATAGTAACTGAGTTATCTGGGTTCCAAGGCTCCCGGATACTCTTTCGCGAAGCGAAACAGCGATGGAATCGCCCCGACACGCAGGGTCGGCAAGTCGCTTTTGTAATGACAAAAGCACAACTTGCTTAGCAAAACCTGCAACGTAGTTCGATGTCTTCCGTAGCCTTTTTCACAACGAAGATAGCACCGGACGGTGCTCCGAAACGAAATTCACAACATAAATATTCTCGGTTGCTCGGTTCCATAGACTCCGGTCTCTGACTCGTTGTTTTCTTCGACCTTGGTACCACTGGTCAACGCGCCTCAACTTCTCAGTCTCAAAAGCCTGATAAACCGAAGTCCCTCGGATTTACAGTCCAATAAACCGAATACTCGATGACCTCGATTACTTTGTATTCTTGGTTCAAGTTCCCTGGAGAATCGAACTAAGTTTACGAGAACAATGAGGACAAGTTCCCTTCAATCCGAGAGATAAAGATTCCGTGAATTTGAGTTCAATGAACCGAAAATCGGCTATCCATTGGTATGGGTTTTATGGTTTACAGTAACTCGGATTCTTGGTAACTCGGTTCGACAGTCCGAGAATCAATGAAGCACAGGATTGATAGACTGAAGAACCCTACGTATCAAGGTGTAATAACTGAAATACACTAAATATTGAGCCGACATACTGCCAAACTTTGTTAACTTATACCTAAATTCTTAGTGCTAAAATATTGGCTAAATTGCTTAAAATAAGTGCATTAAAACTTGCATATGTCGAAAATTTTTATTATCTTTACTATCGGAAAAGACCATATTTACACCATCTTTTAAATCTCGACATAATGTTTTTACCTTACGATATAGTCATTCTTCTAATACTCTCGCCCTTCCTGCTGCTCTTGTGGATAGCCGGCAGGATAATCCGTTTTGCAGTAAAGCTCGCGGTGCGTCTTGTTAAGTATGCCCTCAAATTGACCTTTAGGCTGCTTGTAGTGCTTTTTGGTCGCATCAGGAGGCTATTATGACATGTTAGTGTAAGAAAAAAGCCATGCAAACTTACGTCCGACATGGCTAATGATGGTGTATTTGAGTCTGTTCCCTACGGTGTGATTTATCTATATGTTGTGGCGATTGGGGTCAAAACCCTTTGCCTTTCGTTCTTTCGTATACTATCTCTTTCTGAGAATCGCAGTTGGTAAGACGGAACTGGACTGCGCATCCTGTTGGAATATCATTTGGAAACTGCTTAACGAGGCGATTGATAACATCATCGACAGTATTAAATCCAATGTCTGTCACCTCCGCAATAACTTTGCCTTTGAAATAGGCTCGACCATATATCATCATCTTCTTGGATATGCGGAAAAATATGTCTCCGGACTCGTTGAGATCCTGGGCTTTCCCTTGCTTGCTCTTTTCATCGCTGAAAAAGATGAAGTCGATCACCTTGGCATTTAGCTCCCATGCAGGAGTAAAGTCAAGTTTGACATATCCTCTTGTGACGCGGAAGCCATGACTGTGGTTCATTCCGAATGCGACTTCAGCAAGACTTGCTCCGCAGTCATTTTGGGCAATAGTTCCCCAAGTGTGCCGGAACGTATAGACACAGTAGAAGTCTTTCTTGTCCATCCCCATATCAGCACAAATCTTTCGGATACCATTGTTGACATTAGCTCCGAAACTGTCTGTGTCGCAGTATCTCTTGTGGAAGGTGAAAAGAAACTCATCATCTTCCGGAGCAAGATACTTGTCTACGATTGGCTGAATGAATGGCTCTACACGCATCTCCATATAAGCCTCGTCCGAACGGCTGTTTCTTGTCTTAGCTCTTTTGTATGAGATCACGCCATTCTTATAGTCGGACTTTTTCAGAGCATAAATATCAGCTGTATTCATTCCTCCAAGACAGAGAACTAGCATTGCTACATCTCGTCCGAGTCCAGGAAGCGAAGAAATCATCTTCGTCTGGGGGAGAGGTCGATTGAAAAACTCTCTACAAGCTTCGGCACTGATGGCAATCTGCATAGACTTCTCGCTACTTGGAATTTGCACTTTGAGCCAGGGATTGAATTTGATGCGAATGATGCCACGCTCTTCATCGTTAAGCTCAACGAGAGCTGCCTTGAAGATTTGGCGAACACATACCGGGTACATTTCCTTTGCACGACGCTTTTTCTCCAGATCTTTTATCCATCTTTTGAGTACAGATGATGTTAGATAGGAGAACATGATTTGGTTTGAGCCGATGAATCTCTCCAGATGTGCTACCGCAAGTTGGTAATTCTTTGCAGTACGTTCATGACCGGTATTGATCATTCGATTGATGTGAAGTTTTGCATACTCGCTGAAACTTGCGTCAGCCTGATCTTTCGTCAGGAAGGTTACAACCTCCTGAATGCTCCATGCAGAAGTGTTCTGCATATTGAGTAGCTTATTGTACTCACAGATTAGATTAGTACAATAATTGAGTACTACATTGTCTCGTATTTCTCTCGTCTTGGAGACTCCTTTACGGTCAACCAATTTGTCGGTCTTGATGAAAGCCGACTGTCTGTTGTGGATTACCCGAATGTAGACCGGATAGAATCCATCGGAGCGTTGTTTCTGAACGCATGGTCTAAGAGTTGTCATACTGCTCTTTTACTAATATTTGATTAATGTTTGATGCCTGTCGGCTTTTTTTTATTAATCAGATAGTTACAGCATGAAATTTACTCTCAACATCGCTCTCAACACGCTCTCAACATAGGGTCTGAAAACTCTCAACATTTTCTCAACATTTGCGTTTATTCTGCTCAGAAAATGGCTCGGAATGAGCGGAGGGGTCAAGAGTAAATTAGGCCGTAACCTCTGTTCTCCAGAGCATTACGACCTAATTCTATTATGATCAAGTACTAAACTTTAGTCCTCTATTGCAGCCTGTGCGGCAGCTACGCGGGCGATGGGCACGCGGAAGGGTGAGCAGCTGACGTAGTTCATGCCGAGCTTGGCGCAGAACTTCACCGACGAGGGCTCGCCGCCGTGCTCGCCGCAGATGCCGACCTTGAGCTCGGGCTTGACGGCACGGCCTTTCTCTACGCCCATACGTACGAGCTGACCTACGCCTTCCTGATCGAGCACTTCGAACGGATCGGTCTTGATGATGCCGTGCTCCTTGTAGAACTTGAGGAACTTGGGAGCGTCGTCGCGCGAGAATCCGAATGTCATCTGCGTCAGGTCATTGGTGCCGAACGAGAAGAAGTCGGCCACAGTGGCGATCTCGTTGGCGCAGAGAGCTGCACGGGGCACCTCGATCATGGTTCCTACCTTGTAGGGAACGCTCTGGCCTTTCTCCTCAAACACCTTGGCGGCAGTGATGTTGATCACATCGGCCTGATTCTGGATCTCCTTGAGCGAGCCTACCAGAGGTATCATGATCTCGGGGTGAACGTCGATACCGCGGGCCTTCACAGCGAGAGCGGCCTCGATGATGGCGCGGGTCTGCATCTCGGTGATCTCGGGATAGGTGATGCCAAGACGGCAACCGCGGTGACCGAGCATGGGGTTGAATTCCTCAAGCGAGTCGACTTTGGCTTTCACTTCCTCAAGAGTCAGACCCATCTCCTCGGCCATCACCTTCTGAGTGGCGGTCTGGTGGGGTACGAACTCATGCAGAGGGGGATCAAGCAGACGGATGGTGACGCCATAGCCGTCCATAGCCTCGAAGATACCCTCGAAGTCGCCGCGCTGCATCGGGAGAAGCTTCGCGAGAGCCTGACGGCGTCCCTCTACGTCACTCGAAAGGATCATCTCGCGGACAGCCTTGATGCGGTCGCCCTCAAAGAACATGTGTTCAGTGCGGCAAAGGCCGATGCCCTGTGCGCCGAAACTGCGGGCCTGCTTGGCGTCGCGGGGAGAGTCGGCGTTGGTGCGTACGAGAGTCTTGGTATATTTTGCTGCGAGATTCATGATTGCTCCGAAGTCGCCGTCGAGCTCGGGATCGGTGGTGGGCACCTGACCGTCGTAGACGTCGCCTGTCGAACCGTTGAGCGAGATCCAGTCGCCTTCGGCGTAGGTCTTTCCGCCCATTTCTACGGTCTTGGCCTTATAGTCGATGCGGATTTCGCCGGCACCGCTGACGCAGCACTTGCCCATACCGCGTGCCACAACGGCAGCGTGCGATGTCATGCCGCCGCGCATGGTGAGAATGCCCTGGGCCACGGCCATGCCGCGGAGATCCTCAGGAGATGTCTCGATACGCACGAGCACCACTTTCTTTTTCTTCTCTGCCCATGCCTCGGCATCGTCGGCGGAGAAAACGATCTGGCCGGTAGCGGCGCCCGGAGATGCGGGCAGACCCTTGGCGGCCACTTTGGCCTTCTTGAGCGAAGTCTTGTCGAAAACGGGATGGAGCAGCTCGTCGAGCTTCTGGGGCTCCATGCGCATCAGCACGGTCTTTTCGTCGATCTCGCCTGCACGGAGAAGATCCATAGCGATCTTGACCATGGCGGCGCCGGTGCGCTTGCCGTTACGGGTCTGGAGCATCCAGAGCTTGCCGTCCTGGATGGTGAACTCCATGTCCTGCATGTCCTTGTAGTGATCCTCAAGCTTGTGGGCGATGCTGATGAGCTCGGCGGCGCATACCGGCATCGACTCCTCCAGCGAAGGATACTTGGCCGCACGCTCCTCCTCGGAGATGCCCTGAAGGGCAGCCCAGCGGCGCGAACCCTCCACGGTGATCTGCTGGGGTGTGCGGATACCGGCTACCACATCCTCGCCCTGGGCGTTGATGAGGTACTCGCCGTTGAATATGTTCTCGCCGGTAGCGGCGTCACGCGAGAATGCCACGCCGGTAGCAGAGTTGTTGCCCATATTGCCGTAGACCATCGCCTGTACGTTGACAGCGGTGCCCCACTCCTCGGGGATCTGGTTCATTCGGCGATAGAGGATGGCACGCTCGTTCATCCAGCTGTCGAACACGGCGCAGATGCCGCCCCAGAGCTGATCCCATGCACTGTCGGGGAAATCCTTGCCGGTGAAATCCTTCACGGCGCCCTTGAACAGCTTCACAAGATTCTGCAGATCGGCCACATCGAGCTCGGTATCGAGCTTCACGCCCTTCTCGGCCTTGACCTTATCCATGATCTCCTCGAAAGGATCGATGTCGTTCTTGCTCTTGGGCTTCATGCCGAGCACCACGTCACCGTACATCTGCACGAAGCGGCGGTAGCTGTCCCATGCGAAACGTGGATTGCCGCTGCGGGTAGCGAGCGACTCCACGGTAGCGTCGTTCATGCCGAGGTTGAGCACGGTGTCCATCATGCCGGGCATCGAGGCGCGAGCGCCCGAACGTACCGATACGAGCAGAGGGTTGGAGGGATCGTCGAATTTCTTGCCGGTCAGCTTCTCGACGTGGGCGATAGCTTCATGAACGTCCTTGTCAAGACGCTTCACCACCTCGTCCTTGCCATATTGGGTGTATTCGGTGCATACTTCTGTGGTGATGGTGAAGCCCGGAGGCACGGGCATACCCAGCAGATTCATTTCGGCCAGATTGGCACCCTTGCCGCCCAGGAGATTGCGCATTGAGGCTTCGCCCTCAGCTTTGCCGTCTCCAAACGTGTAGACTCTTTTCATTGGGTTGGTTTTTAAGATTAAATTGTTATTTTGCAATTTTGAATTTTGATATAGTCTTTGTCATGCTTCAAGCTGTCCGCCGAAAGAGCGGCCACAGCTCAGTGTTTAACATGGGAGAGTATGCAAATTTAGGAAAATTCCTTTATCCGCGAAATTATTTTTTTACTTTTTATATAATTATGTCGTCACATGAGCTGTCAGGTCTGTTTTTTAGAGAATTTATGAGTAGCTTTGCAGAAATTTTTCATTTATAATGGGACGCAAGAAAAAAGACCTCCCTCTGCTTGAGGGTGTGGAGATAACCGGTGTGGCCGCTGAAGGCAACGCCCTGACGCGTGTCGACGAAATGGTGGTGTTTGTGCCGTTCGGCGCTCCAGGCGACATCGCCGACGTGAAGATCGACCGCCGTAAACGCAGCTATGCGGAAGGACACATCGAACGTATCATAAAGCCCTCGCCACTGCGCGTAGAGCCGCGCTGTGAGCATTTCGGAGTGTGCGGAGGCTGCCGGTGGCAGCATCTGCCCTACAGCTTTCAGCTCCAGTGTAAGCAGCAGCAGGTGACCGACGCTCTGCAGCGAATAGCCAAAATAGATCTTCCCGAGACCCGACCGATCCTCGGATCCGGGCGTCAGTGGGAATACCGCAACAAGATGGAATATACATTCTCCAACCGCAAATGGCTCACATTCGACCAGCTCCGCAGCGGCGAAGAGGTGCCCGACCGTGATGCGGCCGGATTTCATATACCTGGAGCCTTTGACAAAGTGCTCGATATCAACAGATGCCATTTGCAGGACGATTTCACCAACCGGCTGCGTTTGTTTGTCAAAGACTATGGCAAGGCTCATGCACTGCCGTTTTATGATCTGAGAGCGCAGAACGGCCTGTTGCGCACACTTATGATACGCATAGCCTCAACCGGCCAGATCATGGCAGTGATGGTGGTGGGTGCCGACGACCCGGAGCCGACTGCCTCCCTCATGGACGCGATCGCTGCGGAATTCCCGGAAATCACATCGCTGATGCTGTGCGTCAACACTAAGCTCAACGATTCCATCGCTGATCAGGAGATACGCCTCTGGCGCGGGACTCCCTATATCGAGGAAGAGATGGAGGGACTGCGTTTCCGAGTGGGCCCGAAATCGTTCTATCAGACCAACTCGCTGCAGGCTTATGAGCTATACAAGGTGGCTCGCGAATTTGCCGGACTGACAGGTGGCGAGCTCGTCTACGACCTGTATACCGGCACCGGAACGATCGCCAACTTCGTAGCCCGGCAGGCTGCGAAAGTGATAGGCATCGAGTATGTGGCCGACGCCATAGCCGACGCCCGGCTCAACTCCAGAGTGAACGGCATTGACAACACGCTATTCTTTGCCGGCGACATGAAAGATATGCTCACCGACGGGTTTATCGCCGAGCACGGACGTCCCGATGTGATGATCGTGGATCCGCCGCGTGCGGGCATGCATGGCGACGTGGTCGACGTGATACTGCGCGCCGAGCCGCGCCGCATTGTCTACGTCAGCTGCAACCCGGCCACACAGGCCCGCGATCTGGCGCTTCTCGACGTCAAATATGAAGTGACGGCCATCCAGCCGGTGGACATGTTCCCCCACACTCAGCACGTGGAGAACGTGGTGCGTCTTGATCTGCGTCAGTCCGTTCCCGGGGCCTCAAGCGAAGCTGCAAGCGAAGAATTGTAATAACGGGGATCACCTGTCACCTCGCGCCCTATGAACGGCGGCAGATCCACCACCTCGTCGGCGCTGAGGAGCTCGATCTCGGCTACTGTCAGAGGGGCAAGCTGTCCATGATACTCATCGACCTCCCAGCGGCCCACACGCCAGCGGGTCTTGATGAGGGGAACGGTCAGCGCACAGCGTTCGATCATGTCGCGCGCATCCGACACGGGGATCCGGTATTCCCACTCGTCGCGCTCGGCGCCATGGTTGATGCCTTTCACCGTGAGCCATGCGCTATCGCCCGACACCCTGACCCGCACGGTCGATTCCGGACGAGTCGACAGATACGCCTGGGCTATCAGTTCATGTGAATCTGCCTGACTCTTGTAGGAGTCGGACACGACCAGAAATTTCCTCTCGATTTCCTTCGACATATTTCAGGGATTTCGTTGTTATAACGACAAAATTAAACAAAATGATCCATATAGGAAAAAACAACACACTTACGGTAAGCCGGCTCGTGGAGTTCGGAGCTTATCTGACCGACGGAGCCGAGGGCACGGCTGAAATACTGCTGCCGCGCCGATATATGACCGACGGCCTGAAACCGGGCGACGAGATAGAGGTCTTCGTCTACAACGACTCGGAGGACCGCCCCGTGGCCACCACCGACCAGCCGCTGGCACAGGTTGGCGAAGTGGCCGTGCTGGAGGTCGTGGGCAACTGCCGCTACGGCTCCTTCCTCGACTGGGGACTTCCGAAGGATCTTCTCGTGCCGTTCGGCGAGCAGAGATCACGCATGAAAGTCGGGGGCCGATATCCCGTTTATGTGTATCTTGACGACGCATCAAAGCGCATCGTGGCTTCGGCAAAGATCGGAAAATTCTTAGGCAATGTGATCCCGTCATATTCTCCCATGCAGGAGGTTGACGCTGTAGTCTACGAACGCACCCCCATCGGATACCGTTGCGCGGTCGACTCTCTCCATCAGGGGATGCTCTACTACGACGAAGTGTTCGAGCCGGTCACCGTCGGGAGCAGGATGAAAGCATACGTGAAAAACGTGCGCCCCGACGGACGCATAGACCTGTCGGCTGCACCCGGAGCGAAAAAGCGCACCAACAGTCTGGCCGACCGCATCGCACAGGCCATCGAAGCCGGAGGCGGCCGGATAGCCTTGTCCGACTCATCGTCGCCGGCGGAGATTCAGGCCGCTTTCCAGTGCAGCAAAAAAGACTTCAAGAAGGCTGTAGGACATCTGCTGAAAGACGGACGGGCCACGAGGGAATCTTTCGGAGCTTGACCGCCCTGTTCAGAACGGCTTTCTGTACTTGTCGGGCGACGAGTCGGCAAGAATGCTAAGATAAGAGGCATAGCGGCTCTGTGCAATCGTCTGATTGTCGAGAGCCTCTCTGACGGCGCACCCCGGCTCATGCGTGTGAGTGCAATTGTTGTAACGGCATCCGGCCGACGCCTTGAATATTTCCGGGAAATAGTGACCTACTTCGGCGGCATCGAAATCAATCGTTCCGAATCCTTTCACTCCCGGAGTGTCGATGATATATCCTCCGGCGGGAAGAGCGAACATTTCAGAGAAAGTAGTCGTGTGCATGCCTGTATCGTGTGTCGGCGATATCTCTGCTGTGCGCAGTCCGATTCCGGGTATCAGGCAGTTGATGAGGGAGCTTTTGCCTACTCCCGAATTGCCCGAAAGGAGCGAAACCTTTCCGGCCATGGCATCGCGGAGAGAGTCGATCCCCTCTCCGGTCAGTGTGGAGGTGTGAATGACAGGATAACCTATCGAACGGTAAAGGTAACTTACCGCATCAAGCAGTTCAGTGCGCTCCTGATCTTCATGGCATAGATCCACCTTGTTGATCACCAGCGTGGCAGGCACTGCATATGCTTCGGCGGTAGCAAGAAAGCGGTCGATAAAGGTAGTGGACGTCACAGGATGAAAAAGTGTTACAACAAGATACGCCTCGTCGACATTCGCCGCAATGATATGTGCCTCTTTCGACAGATTGCTCGCCCTCCGGATTATATAGTTTTTGCGCGGCTCTATCGCTGTAATGAAAGGCAATGTTCCGGCATCGCCGTCGAGTCTCACCCTGTCCCCTACGGCCACAGGATTGGTTGTACGGATACCCTTTAATCTGAAATTGCCCTTGATTTTCGCCTGCAGCTCACGTCCGTCGTCGGTGGCCACGGTATAGAAGCTGCCAGTATTGCGTATTACGGTTCCTGTCATGATTATATGGCTACAAAGAGGCTGCAGCGCCGGGCTTCGGATATGAAGACAGCGCTGCAGCCTCGTTAAGTTGAGTGTGAATCACTCCGTTGCCCTTGTTAACGGGCAAGGGTGATGAGGATTTCCTTGTTGTCTTCGCTCTCTTCGAATACGATTTTACCCTCGCGAGCGAGCCAGCCGAGAGCTGCGCAGATCTCTTTATCCTTCAGCTTGGTGATTTTTTTGATCTGCTTGGTGTCGAGTACGTCGGCCTCATTGAGGGCATTCCAGACCTGGCCGGCCCAACAGCCAATTGTTTCAGTGTTCATCTTTCTTTCAGTTTTTGTTATATAAAAAGTGTGTCAGAAGCATAAGTGCGCTGCAAAGTTACAAAAAATGTCTGTAATTTTGGCTTTTACGCATAACAAATCTGCATTTTCAATGGTTCACGACGATAAAAACGAAAGCAAAACACTACAACAACGGCTCTGCACGCCGCCGGGGGATACCTAAACTGATAGCGCGCTGAGCATCGGCGCGGGCGTCGGCCGGACGATACCGCAGACGGTTGAGCAGCGCCCGGTAAAGATACAGCTCTCCATATGCCGGATCGATCTGCAGGCCGCGCGCTATGTCATCGGCAGCCTCCGCAAGACTACCGCTCATGATATGGGCGATCGACAGGGCGGCATAATGTTCAGCCCTTGGATTAGCCGCCACGACCCGTCTCAACGGCCCGACTGCCTTGGCATACTGTCCCTGACTGGTCAGAAAAGTCGCCCGGGCGAAATCGGTGCGCGAATCATCCGGAGCTATCCGCTCCAGACGCCGCAGCTCCACCTCAGACTGAATGGAATCCCCGCTTCCTATCGTTACCAGGACATGAAAATAAAGAGCGTCGACATTGGTCGAATCGATAGCGAGCACTCTCTCCCAGTCGGCAAGAGCATCACTCTGGCGCCCCATAGCGGTAAGCACTCTGGCACGGTTGGCGATCATGACTGTGGAATTAGGGGCCATACGGAGAGCATCGTCGAGAGTCGCCAACGCCATCGAATCATTACCCTGGTAAAATCTCACCATGCCGAGGTTGGACATCAGAAGCACATTGGCCGGATTGGCCGGCTCAAGCCTCATGGCCTTTAGAAAAAGACTCTCGGCAAGCGGCCATTCGGCCACTGCGCAAGCGCTGTCGGCTCGTTCCACCAGCCGGAGATATGGCGCATGGCGCTCTTCAGCCTCCTGCGCGTACGCACCCGAAGCAATGAGTATCGCTGTCAGTACAAGCCAAAAGATTTTTTTCATATCGCGAAGTTAGCCACTCCCCGCGTTTCTGGCCGCATATCTGTCGGTAAATATTGTTAACGGACACTGATATAAGCAGCGGCCGCAATGCCATCTGACATTGCGGCCGCTTTGATATGAAGTTGATCGACTTCGGAATATCACTCCGCTTTGTAGAGATCAAGCTGCGAAGGATTGAAAGCCGCTATGAACTCGGCATGACGCGCCACCTCGCTCTGAGCAAGCTTGCAGTATACGCCGGCCGAGCGGGTGAAATCCTGATTGCGCTCCGCATCCGAAAGAAGCAGATAGCTCATGATGATATTTCCTGCCATCTCCACCATGCGGCGAGCCATGAAGTCGGTATAGGCCGTATCGTTCACGGCGGCTACGGCTGCCACAGCGGTCTCGTACTGGGCTGTGAGACCGATAAGGATATCTTTGATCCACTGCAGATCCTCGCGCACAGGCTGGGCCTCATAATCGCGGATCATGGCCAGATACGTGCCGGTGGTGACGTGGCGTATGGCTGCCACGACCTGAAGCTGTGTCGTGCCCTCATAGATGGATGTGATGCGTGCGTCGCGGTAAACGCGCTCGCAGGCATAGTCCTTCATGAAGCCCGATCCGCCATGGATCTGTATGCTGTCGTAAGCGTTCTGGTTGCAGTATTCGCTGCCCATGCCTTTCACAAGAGGAGTGCAGGCGTCGGCGAGTTTGCTGTAATGCTTCATCTCCTTACGCTCGTCAGCGCTGAGCGAACGCTCCTTGGCGATATCCTCATATATCTTGTAGATGTCGACAAAGCGGGCGGTCTCGTAGAGTAGAGCACGCGAAGCGTCGAGTTTTGCCTTCATGACGGAGAGCATCTCCGACACTGCCGGGAACTCAATGATGGCTTTTCCGAACTGCTTGCGGTCCTTTGCATAAGCGAGAGCCTCACGATAGGCACGCTCACTGACGCCGACCGACTGGGCTGCGATACCCAGACGGGCGCCGTTCATAAGAGCCATCACATATTTGATAAGGCCCATACGGCGCGAGCCGACGAGTTCAGCCGGGGCGTTCTTGTAAGTGAGCTCGCATGTCGGCGAACCCTTGATACCCATTTTGTTCTCGATGCGTCGCACGTCGACTCCGCCGTTGCGCTTGTCGTAGATGAACATCGACAGGCCGCGGCCGTCGCGCGTACCCTCTTCGGAGCGGGCGAGCACCAGATGTATATCGCTGTCACCGTTAGTGATGAAGCGCTTCACGCCGTTGAGCACCCAGCTGCCGTCGGGCTTCTGGGTAGCCTTAAGCATCACCGACTGGAGGTCGGAGCCTGCGTCAGGCTCCGTGAGGTCCATCGACATGGTCTCGCCCTTGCATACGCGGGGTATGTAGCGCTGTTTCTGATCCTCGTCGGCAAACTCATATATAGTCTCGGCGCAGTCCTGCAATCCCCAAAGATTCTCGAAGCCGGTATCGGCGCGGCTGACTATGTCGGCGGCCATGATATACGGAGTGATCGGGAAATTCAATCCTCCCAGACGGCGCGGCATGGCCATGCCCATCAGGCCGGCCTTGCGGCAGAGTTCGAGATTTTCCTGTGTGCCCGGAGCATAGATGACACGTCCGTTCTCTACCTTCGGACCGTCGTGATCCACTCCTTCTGCATTGTCGGCGATCGTGCCGCCGCAGATATCTCCCACGATCTCAAGCACCTTGTCATAAGAATCCATCGCGTCGGCGAAGTCCATAGGCGCATAGTCGTATTTGGCGGCGTCGGAATAATTGCGTTCCTTGAGCTCGACGATCTTCTGCATCAGAGGATGGTTGAGATGATGCCTCAGATCGGGATTATCGATATAAAAATTAGCCATTGTCTTTACTTCGAATTCTTTTTGTAGTACTTGATGAGTTTGGGCACGATCTCCTCGGCATTGCCTGTGATGACATAGTCGGCGATTGTGTTGATGGGAGCGTCGGGATCATTGTTGATGGAGATGACCATGGCGCTGTCCTGCATGCCGGCGATATGCTGGATCTGACCGGATATGCCGCAGGCGATATAGAGCTTCGGACGCACGGTCACGCCGGTCTGGCCTATCTGACGGTCATGATCGACAAATCCTGCGTCGACAGCCGCGCGCGAAGCGCCCACCTCTCCGCCGAGAGTGTTGGCGAGATCGAAAAGCAGGTCGAAATTCTCTTTCGAGCCCATTCCGTAACCGCCGGCCACAATTATCGGTGAATTCTTGATGTTGACCTTCGACTTCTCGATATGACGGTCGATGATCTCCACCACGAAGTCCTCGGGACGCACATATTTCTTCACGTCGAGATTCACCACCTTGCCCTTGTGGTTCTCATCGTGAATCTGCTTCTTCATCACACCCTCGCGCACGGTAGCCATCTGCGGACGGCACTCCGGGTTGACGATCGTGGCAACGATATTGCCGCCGAAAGCCGGACGGATCTGATAGAGCAGGTTTTCATACTCTTTGCCTGTCTTCGGATCGGTGTGGGGACCGATCTCCAGAGCCGTGCAGTCGGCCGTCAGGCCGCTGTGGAGGCAGGAGCTTACGCGGGGACCGAGATCGCGTCCGATGCAGGTGGCACCCATCAGGCACACCTGAGGCTTGATCTCCTTGAAAAGATTTATGAGAGCCGATGCATGGGGATTGGAAGTGTAAGGATAAAGCTTCTTGTCCTCAAGTTTGTAGACTGTGTCGGCGCCATACTTGAATATCTCCTTCTCGATATCATGCAGCTTGTCGCCTATGACCACTGCCTCAAGTTTCACTCCGAGGCTGTTGGCGAGCTGGCGTCCTTTGGTAAGCAGCTCAAGGCTGACGTCGGCCACCTTGCCGTCGTCGTATTCGCAATATACTATGAGATTGTTGGTGTCTGCCATATTCTTTGACATTATATGTGGTTAACGGCAGACCTCAGCCTATCGTGTGGTTGGCTAAAAGTTCCTTGACAAGACCCTCAAGCGACTCGTCGTCATTGTCGAGGCGGCGGCTCTCCTTGGCGGTGAACACCACATTGACGATATTTTTCACTTTGGTGGGAGAGCCCGGCATGCCTATCTGCTCGGGATCGGCATCAACGTCAGCTGCGCTCCATTCACGAATGGTGAGCTCCGGACGCTTTGCCACGATCTCCTTGATCTGCTCGGGGAGCTTGGCCTGCTCCGACTGCGAAGTGGCATATTTGAAACGCATCAGACGCATGGCGTTGCGCGGACGGCAATCGGGGGCCGAACCGTTGACGGTCACTACGCATGGCAGGGGTGCCTTCACTGTCTCGACGCCGTTTTCCAGACGACGCTTCACGACAATGTGCCCGTTGGAGATCTCAAGTATATCCTCCGCATAGGTCACCTGCGGCAGTCCGAGCTTCTCGGCGATCTGGGGACCGACCTGGGCGGTGTCGCCGTCGATAGCCTGGCGGCCGCCGAGTATCAGGTCATAGTTGCCGATTTTCTTCACTGCCTGCGCAAGCGAATAGGAGGTGGCCAGAGTGTCGGCGCCACCGAGCACGCGGTCGGTCAGGACAATGCCGCCGTCGGCGCCGCGCATCATTGCCTCGCGGATTATCTCCGATGCGCGGGGAAGTCCCATAGTAAGAAGTGTGACTGTGGTCCCGGGGTTCGCGTCCTTGATACGGAGCGCCTGCTCAAGTGCGTTGAGATCCTCGGGGTTGAAGATGGCAGGGAGAGCGGCACGGTTGATAGTACCGTCCTCTTTCATTGCATCTTTGCCCACGTTGCGGGTGTCAGGCACCTGCTTGGCGAGCACAACGATGTTAAGGCTCATACTTTTCGTTATTTTGGTAATTTCTAATTCAGGCTACAAAGATACGAATTTCAGCTGACAACGGCAAACCGCCGTCATATCCATGCGGTTCAGTCGTGGCTGCTGCCGTCGAAACAATGGGTGCAGATCCGGCACTTGGGCAATCCGATGGAGCTGACCACATTCTCAATAGAGCTGAACTGCAGCGAGTCGATGCCGAGCTGTCGACGGATGGTCTCTACCAGCCGGCAGTATTTTTCGCTGCCGGTAGTGGCATACTCTTTAAGATCGCGGTCGTGCTCCCCTTCCAGCTCTTTGATGACGCGCCGGGTGATCAGCTCCAGCTCGCTCTTGGAAGCAGTGAAGTTAAGGAAACGACAGGGATATATGAGAGGCGGACAGCTGATACGCATATGCACCTCGCGCGCGCCCGACTCATACAGGTCGCTGACGTTGTCGCGCAGTTGGGTGCCTCTGACGATGGAATCGTCGCAGAATATCACCTTGCGGCCGCGGAGCAGCGCCTTGTTGGGGATAAGTTTCATCTTGGCCACGAGCTCGCGTCGTTCCTGAGTGCTCGGAGTGAAACTGCGGGGCCACGTCGGGGTATACTTGACGATACCTCTTTTATAAGGCACCTTCTTGCCTTCGGCGTAACCGAGAGCCATCCCGATGCCTGAATCGGGGATCGCGCTTACAAAATCGGCCTCCGTATGGTCGTCGCCGCCCATGTTCTTGCCGCATTCATAACGCATCTCATCGACATTGCGTCCCTCATATTCACACACCGGATAGCCGTAATATGTCCACAGGAACGCGCATATCTGCATCTCCTCGCCGGGCTCCTTGAGCTGGCGCATGCCGTCGGCATTGAACTCCACGATCTCACCGGGGCCGAGGTCGCGCACGATATGGAAGCCGAGATTGGGGAACGCGCAACTCTCCGACGTAGCGGCATAGGCGTCATCCTTGCTTCCGATTATTATCGGCGTGCGGCCCAGACGGTCGCGCGCCGCGATGATACGGTCCTCAAGCAGCAGAAGCATGCTGCACGAGCCTTTCACACGTCTGTAGACATTCTCTATGCCGCTGACGTAGTCGCTTCCCTCGCTTATGAGGGCTGCGATCATCTCGGTAGGATTTATGATGTCATAACTGTGCTCGCAGAAATGGTGTCCCTTCTCAAGAAGCTCATGCTCCAGCTCCCGGATATTGTTGATGCGGCCCACAGTCACTATCGCGAACTTGCCCAGATGGCAGTTGACGATAATAGGCTGCGCGTCGGTGTCGCTTATCACACCTATGCCCTGACGGCCTGAAAACTCATGCAGGTCGCCCTCGAATTTCGTACGGAAATATGAATTCTCGATATTATGGATAGAGCGGCTGAACACGCCATTGTCGACCGTAGCCATGCCTGCACGCTTGGTGCCCATATGGCTGTTGTAGTCAACGCCGTAAAAAAGCTCGCTTACGCAGTCGGAACGCTTCGATACTCCGAAAAATCCTCCCATATCTTAATGTTTATGGTTTTCAATCCATTTGCGGGCATTGACAAAAGCGTCAATCCACGGCGTCACTTCATCCGAACGGCGCGAAGCAGGATAGTAGCCGCACTGCCACGGGAATATCGCCCTCTCAAGATGCGGCATCATGGCTAAGTGGCGGCCGTCGGCCGAGCAGATACCGGCCACAGCGCCGCGCGATCCGTTGGGATTGCCCGGATAGGACGAATAGCTGTAGCGAGCCACTACATTATAGCTCTCAAGCGGCATCGGCAAAACGAATTTGCCTTCGCCGTGAGCCACCCATATGCCGGTCTTCATGCCTGACAGCGGGCCGAACATCACGGAATTATTCTCCGGCACTGTGACGCCGAGGAACTGCGACTCGAACTTGTGGCTGTCGTTATGTTCCATACGTGCGCGCTTCGGATGCTCGGGATTGATCAGGTTGAGCTCGACCATCAGCTGGCAGCCGTTGCATATGCCCAGGCTGAGAGTGTCGGTGCGCTTGTAGAACCCTTCGAGCGCCTTGCGGGCGTTGTCGTTCCAGAGGAAACCTCCGGCCCAGCCTTTTGCGGAGCCGAGCACGTCGGAATTGGAGAAGCCGCCGCAGAACACTATCATATTGACATCCTCCAGAGTCTCGCGGCCGCTCATGAGGTCGGTCATATGCACGTCCTTGACGTCAAATCCGGCAAGATATAGCGAATAAGCCATCTCACGGTCGCCGTTGACGCCCTTTTCCCTTATTATGGCAGCCCTTACTCCCGACTTGGCATGACGTCCGAGCGTAAGGCCGCGCGAGGCGAGCTTGCCGTCGAAGCCTTTGGGCAGACGGTAACGTATGGGCTGTTTCTTATAGTTCTCAAAACGGCTGGCGGCCTGTTTCTCGCCGCTCTGGCAGCAGTCGAGCAGATACGACGGACGCATCCATACGTCGCGAAGCCAGTCTATGCCGAGGAGAGTCTCCTCCCCGTTATGATTTATCATCAGCACTCGCTCGTCGGCGGGAGCGCCGATCACGAAATGCTTCACGCCTGCCTTGTCGAGCAGCTCCTTGGCCTTGTCGGCCTTGTCGTCGGCGATCTGGAGCACGACGGCTGGGTTCTCGGCGAAGAGTATCTTGACGAGATCGCTCTCTCCCGAGGCCACAAATGCGTCGGTATTCATCTCGATGCCCCCCTTCGTGTTGGCGAAGGTCATTTCCAGCAGAGTGGTCACCAGGCCTCCGGCGGATACATCGTGGGAGGCCATTACAGATCCGCGTGCCACAAGACGCTGCACGGCATTGAAGGCCGCTGCAAATTTCTCGTTGTCGGCCACTGTGGGAGCCTCGGCGCCCAGACGGTTCATGGTCTGTCCGAGAGCCGATCCGCCAAGCTTCAGAGCGTCGGATGAGAAGTCGACATAAATAAGCTGCGATTTCTTGGGCTGCAGCACAGGGCTTACCGTCCGTTTGACGTCGGTCACCTCACCGGCGGCGGAGATGATCACTGTGCCGGGAGCGAACACCTTGTCGTCACCGTATTTCTGAGTCATCGAGAGGCTGTCCTTGCCGGTGGGAATATTGATGCCGAGAGCGCAGGCAAAATCGCTGCAGGCCTCAACGGCACGATAGAGAGCCGCGTCCTCGCCTTCGTTGCGGCACGGCCACATCCAGTTGGCCGACAGCGACACAGCTTTCAGACCGCCCTTGAGCGGAGCGCCTACTATGTTGGTCAGCGACTCGGCCACAGCCATCACAGAGCCCTTGGCGGCGTCGACGAGCGCCACCTGAGGAGCATGGCCTATGGAGGTGGCTATACCCTCTTTACCACGGTAATCGAGCGCCACCACTCCGCAGTCGCTCAGAGGCAGCTGGATCTCGCCCTGGCACTGCTGACGGGCCACCTTGCCCGTCACCGAGCGGTCAACCTTATTGGTCAGCCAGTCCTTCGATGCAACGGCCTCCAGGCTGAGCACATCGCGAACGTAATCCTCTATCTTATCGGCCGAATATTCGAGATCGGCATATTTGTTGATGACAGTGTGGTCGGTCATCACCGTTTTGGGCGAGTTGCCGAACATGTCGGCCATCGCCAGATCGATAGGCTTCACGCCGTCGGCCTGCTCGAACACGAAGCGGTCGTCAGCTGTGGTTTCGCCTACGACATAAAGCGGACTGCGCTCGCGCTCCGCGATACGCCCAACCCGCTCGATATCATCGGCATGAAGCACCATACCCATGCGTTCCTGGCTCTCATTACCCACGATCTCCTTTGCCGACAGAGTCTTGTCGCCGACAGGCAGAGCATCGAGATCGATATGTCCTCCGGTAGCCTCCACAAGCTCCGACAGGGCATTGAGATGTCCGCCGGCGCCATGGTCATGGATCGACACGATAGGGTTGCTGTCGCTCTCTGCAAGAGCGCGGATCACGTTGCTTACACGCTTCTGCATCTCAGGGTTGGCACGCTGCACTGCATTGAGCTCTATAGCATTGGCATACTGCCCTGTAGCTACCGACGACACAGCGCCGCCGCCCATACCTATGCGATAATTGTCGCCACCCATCACCACGACCTTTTCGCCCGGCTCGGGAACGCCCTTGATGGCGTCGCGCGCGGCTGCGAAACCTACGCCGCCTGCAAGCATTATCACCTTATCGTAGGCATAGAGCTTGCCGTTTTCATCGTGCTCAAATGTCAGCAGCGAGCCGCATATCAGCGGCTGGCCGAATTTGTTGCCGAAGTCAGAGGCGCCGTTGGAGGCCTTGATCAGAATATCGCAGGGGGTCTGATAGAGCCATACACGCGGGTTCATCATCAGTTCCCAGCGGTGTTCGGGGCTCATGCGGGGATAGGAGGTCATATATACGGCCGTACCTGCTATCGGCAGACTGGCGCGTCCACCGCCAAGACGGTCGCGGATCTCGCCGCCCGAACCGGTGGCAGCTCCGTTGAACGGCTCCACTGTGGTGGGGAAATTGTGAGTCTCGGCCTTGAGCGATATCACTGTAGGGATCTCCTTGACATCAAAATAATCGGGCTGCTCCGGGTTGACCGGATAGAACTGCTCCACTTTCGGACCCTTGACGAAAGCCACATTATCCTTATAAGCCGACACAAGACCGTTGGGATTGGTCTGCGACGTCTTCTTTATAAGCTTGAAAAGCGACAACGGTTTCTCTTGGCCGTCGATCACGAATGTGCCGTTGAAAATTTTATGACGGCAATGTTCGGAATTGACCTGAGAGAAACCGAAAACCTCGCTGTCGGTGAGCGGGCGCCCGAGCTTGCGCGATAGGTCGCGGAGATAATTCTCCTCGTCCTGACTCAACGCCAGCCCCTCTGCACGGTTGTATTCCGCAATATCCTCGATATATATTATCGGCTCCGGACGGCGGTCGGTAGTGAACACACGGGAATTCAGTCCGTCATACACCCGCTGCAGCATCTTGTCGAATTTCGGCGGAGTCTCGCGCGCCACCACAAACTGTTCGATACGCGTTATTCCGGTCAGTCCCATGTTCTGGGTTATCTCGACAGCGTTGGTGCTCCAAGGTGTTATCATTTCCTTTCGAGGGCCCACAAACGTGCCTTTAACTGATGTTGACGATAGCGGTTTGGCGCCTCCGAACAGCCACGTGAGTTTCTCTTTCTCCTGTTCAGAGAAACGGTGATCAGTTTCCACAGCAGTCACTGTGTCGGCGCCTTTCTTGAAGAATACGACCATGCTTGGTTTATTGTTGATGATGTTTATGGGTGCAAATTTAAGCATTATTGGCGAAAATACCACCTATCCGGCCCTAATTTGACACACACTTTTCATGCTGCCGGCAACGCCGGTCAGCGGCATTGTGCAAGGTTTATCGCGTAGAAGCGAACGCTATACTTGGCGGTTTGGCACATTTTTCGTAAATTTGTGCCCGGAAATAAATGTCATTTATTATATGATCAACGCTCAAGACATCAAAAACGGCACCTGCATACGCATGGACGGCCGTCTCTACTTCTGTGTAGAATTCCTTCACGTTAAGCCCGGCAAAGGCAACACTTTTATGCGCACCAAGCTCAAGGACGTTGTCGACGGCCGCGTACTCGAACGCCGCTTCAACATCGGCGAGAAGCTCGAAGACGTGAGAGTGGAGCGCCGCCCGTTCCAGTACCTCTATACCGACGGCGACGACGACATCTTCATGAACAATGAGACTTTCGAGCAGATTCCTATCAAGAAAGAACTCGTCACCGGCGCTGCCTTCATGAAGGAAGGCGACACCGTAGAGGTAGTCACCGACGCTTCGACCGAGACCGTGCTCTTCGCCGAGATGCCCATCAAAACCATTCTCAAGATCACTTACACCGAACCCGGCCTCAAAGGCGACACAGCCACCAACACTCTCAAGCCCGCTACCGTAGAGACCGGCGCCGAGGTGCGCGTGCCTCTCTTCATCAACGAGGGAGAGCTCATCGAGGTCGACACCCGCGACGGCTCCTACATCAGCCGCGTCAAGGCCTGACCGCACAACTGACGAATCATATCGGGCGGTGTTTCAGAAACAGCGATTTTTGAAACACCGCCCGGCATATATCCCCACAGCGATCCACGCTCATATCCACCTCACAACCACAATCCCCCACCCGAAATGAAAACATTCATCACAGCGGCCCTATGCCTGATCGCCCTGCAGGCCCACGCCGACAACAACATCTACCACAACGGATGGATCGACTTCAACAAAAATGGAGTCAAGGACGTCTATGAAGACAGCCGGTCCGACATCGACGACCGCATCAAAGATCTTCTCGGCCAGATGACCGTCGAAGAGAAGACCTGCCAGATGGCGACGCTCTACGGATTCGATCGCATTAATCTCCGCCCGGGAGAGAGCCGGACCGTCAAGTTCACCATCCTGCCGGAAGACCTCGAGATTCTCGACCGCGACATGCATTGGACCGTGGAGCCCGGCGAATTTGAAGTGAGGATCGGATCCTCCTCTGCCGATATCCGTATCAAGGATTCGTTCACTGTAATATAATCTCTTTGAATAACACCGTTAGACAATAATTCACATTGTTTAACATATTACATCTTCAAACTATCAATGCGTCCTCAAAAGGGGCGCATTTTTGTATACTTTCGAAAGAAATCAACCATGCGGCATCACTTTTTTCACTTAAAGTTTGCTAACTTCGGGCAGAGAAGCTAAATTTGCGGAACAAACTACCGATTATTGTAATAATGAAAGAAATCCTACCCCGAATTCTGCTTGCATTGGCAGCCCTCGGAGCTTGGGCAGCATATGAAAGCACACGACAGGACAGCGCCGCAGAGATCCCGACATCCGAAAACATCGAGATACTCAGCGAAAGCGAAGGTCCGTTGAAAACGCACATAATTGCAGAACATGACTCTACAACCCGACGGCTCTCCCAGGCGTCGCTCAAAGGCGTCAAACAACCTTGAGCAGCCTATTTCAGGCGACGATCGAGAGGATCCGGTGAATGTGGAGACGCATCCGTGGGAACCGTTCATTCCCGACGGATCCAAACTCATATTCATGGGCACGTTCCCGCCACAGCCCAAGCGATGGCAGATGGAGTTTTTCTACCCCAACCGCATCAACGACTTCTGGCGGATAATGGGACTGGTCATATATGGTGATCCGCAACGGCTGACCGATCCGGCGACCGGAGGTTTCAAACTCGCCGACATACGCCACATGCTCGCCGAACGGCATATAGCCATGTGGGATACGGCGGCCAAAGTGCGACGCCTGCGCGACAACGCTTCCGACAAATTTCTTGAGATCATACAGCCCGTAGATCTGCGTGCGCTTCTCCGCCTCATGCCCGAATGCACCGACATAGCCACGACCGGACAAAAAGCAGCCGAAGTGATATCCCTGCTTACGTCATCTGACGTGCCCAAAATGGGCCACTTCGTGGAAACAGTTTACGACGGGCGCCGACTGCGCCATTGGCGCATGCCCTCCACATCGAGAGCCTATCCGATGTCGCTTGCATCAAAAGCCGCCTACTACTCCGACATGATGCGCGCCATCGGGCTGATCTGAAGGATTATATAAACTTATATAAATTATATAATTTATTAAATACAACAGGAGGTGCATCAGAGAATCTCTGATACACCTCCTGATAATTTCAGTAGCTTTCAAGGCATGCCGGCTATTTCACCGGACGCCAGGCATCACTCTGCAGCGGGAGCTTCTGCTGCAGGAGCCTCCTCAGCGGGAGCTGCTTCTGCGGCGGCAGCTGCGGCTTCAGCCTCAGCCTTGGCAGCAGCGATCTCAGCCTTTTTCTTGGCTACGATCTCAGCCTTTGCCTTGTTCCTGGCCTGCTCGGCCTCGAAGCGCTCTTTGGCTGCCAGCTCTTTCTTGTCGGCCATTGACGCATTGAGAGCGTCGATCCGGCCCTGCTTAGCCTTCTTCCATGCCTCGAAGCGACGCTGTGCCTCGGCCTCGTCGAAAGCGCCTTTCTTGACACCTCCCTGAAGGTGCTTCATCAGCATAACGCCCTCGTTGGAGAGGATGGAGCGGACGGTGTCGGTAGGCTCAGCGCCTACATTTACCCAATACAAAGCCCGTTCGAAGTTCAATGTTATTGTAGCAGGATTAGTGTTCGGATTATAGGAACCTATCCTTTCAATAAATTTACCATCTCGTGGTGCCCTGCTATCGGCGATAACAATAGGATAGAACGCATAGTTCTTGCGACCATGACGTTGCAGTCTGATTTTGGTTGCCATTAGAAAATGTCGGTTAAAATTTGGTTTTGTATTGATTGCGGGTGCAAAGTTACTGATTATTTTTCACATGACAATGCATGCGCCAGATTTTCTGTCGGGTCAGATCTTTGCAGAATGGTGACGAAGACGGCGGCGCCATTTCAGAAGACGCCCGCTGCGGTCAAGCAGAAAAAGCACCGCGAGCACAGCTACGACAGCCAGAGTAAGCCTCCACAGCCATGACGGGCCTTCAAGCGCCAGATCATCGAGAATACTTCCGTCATCGGGCGAAGCCTCGATCAGATCCGCGTCTATCGAAGCGGCTGTACGTTTCCACTTAATCACTCCGTCACGCAGCCAAACGAGCGACATAACGCCCCGCGCCAGCTCCTTAAGCTGGGTAGATTCAGCGGAATACACCGGATAAGCGGCCATCGAGAGATCTGTCCACTCTTCGGCCTGACGGCTCCCGGCGCCTATGATCGCCGCCATCGAACCGCCATCGGCCTTCACGCGGTCATACAGTTCATTGACAAGATAGGTGAACGACACATCGGCCCTGTCATATTCAGGGATAATCACCAAGAGCATTCCCCCTTCAGGTTCTATGACAGACGAGCTGACGTCGTCGCCCTGATCAGTAATGACGAGCTCAGGGCTGTCAGCCATATGTCCCGACACAATCTTCCGCTCCACGAAGCTCCAGGTGGAATCAGGCAAAGATCCGACGTCGAACGACTGACGCCGCCCATCTTTCTCATATATGAATTCAAATTCAGGAGCGGGCCCTTCATCACCGCCTAAAAGAGCCGCGAGATCAGTGCCTACCGGAAAAGGACGGAAATCCACCATAGGCTGCACCGTATAACCGATAAAAGCCACTATCGCCACGTATACCGAAGCGACAAGGAGCACAAGCCACTGTATATAGGGGCCGAACAGACAGTCGGCCCGGCGATTGTATTTTATCAGCACTACAAGAGCCGCCATTATCAGCAGGTTCTTGAAAAAAGTGGCTGCATTAGACAGATGAAGCATCTCCCCGAAACATCCGCAGTCGCTGACGGGATCGGCCGCCCATACATATGCCGTCAGCGGAAGCATGACGGCCATCATAAGCGTAAGCATCCATACCACCGTCCGACGGTAACATCCGGATGCCAGCATCACACCCGACACGAATTCGGTAGAAGTCACAAACATGGCGGCAGCGATCACCAGCGATCGTGGCTGCGATAAGCCCCATGCCTGGAGATACTCCTCTATCTTGAATACGAACCCCCAGAGGTCGTCGGCCTTAGCGAATCCCGAAATCATGAATACCGCTCCGACTGTCAGCCGCAACGCCCAGATGCCTGCCGTCAACAGCAGTGACTGTTGTCTGGATTCTGTCATTCAGTAAGCTTGATAATGCCGAACACGGCATAGTTGACCATATCCATATAGTTGGCATCAATCCCTTCAGACACCTCGGTCAGTCCGCTGTGATCCTCGATCTGTTTGGTGCGTTGCAGTTTTGTCAGTATGAGGTCGGTATATGAATTTATCCTCATCCCACGCCATGCCTCGTCGTAATCATGATTCTTAGCCTTCATGAGAGCGCGCGCCTCAGCGGCGAACCCATCGTAAAGATCAAGAGCCCGCTCCGAAGTCATGTCAATATCATCGGCAAAACCATACCGGAGCTGTATCAGCCCCACAAGTCCGTAATTGACTATAGCTATGAATTCAGGCAATATACCCTCGTCAACCATCGCTTCTTTCTTAATTTCCAGCGAACGGATCCGTTTGGCCTTGATATATATCTGGTCGGTGATGGACTCCGGACGCATCATGCGCCATGAGGGGCCGTAATCATTCAGCTTGCGGCTGAAAATATCGCGGCACAAGGCCATAGCGCTGTCAAACTGGCTGTTTGTCTCCTCGTATCTTGTCATATCGAAATCTACGCAATTTATGGCGATGCTGCCGTAGCGCCGCCTCACTGCAAAATTAAGCCAAATATTCCTAATCTGCAAAACGTGAGTGTGGCGGCTCTCCTTAACGGGAAGCCGCCACACTTCACCTGTTTTCGTCATGCGTTACCCAAATCGCGAGTTACCCACTCAGAGACCAGTCGATATAGCTCCTGCTGCTGAG
>CANRCT010000038.1 GCA_947629175.1 uncultured Muribaculaceae bacterium
AGACTCGAACACCGTAAAATCAGCGTTCGAGCCATACTATATTGCGTTATCCCACTTTTATCGGACAGCAATAATTTTTTATAATTGCAGCCTTGACGATAGTTTACGCGAGCCGCATACATCTGTTCCTTAATTCCACCGTTTTTAAGAAAATCGGCTTTTATGAGATCAATCATCTTATTGAGCATCGATACTGTCTGATTTATAAGTGTCAGCATCAGATTGCACAGTTCTTCATCATTTAGCCTATCGGCCAAAGCTGTATAAAATGCTGTGTCATTGCGATCGGCACACATTTTTCGCAGATTCGCAAAACGAGGATGACTGCTGTCCCAGATTGTTATGCGCCGAGTTCGCATATAGTCCTCATAGTCATTCAATAATTCGTGTAGACTTCCTCTGGCCACACCAAACAGCTTTATTTCCATCTCCGCCGACGAAGCGGCATCCGAGCGCCCCTCTACAATATTCTGCTTTCCCGAACGGGCGGCCTGCAGCATCTGATCATATGTCCGGTCGTTTTTTGCGATATGACCTTGAAGAAAATAATATGTCAGATCATAGATTGCCTCTGCCTTGTGAAAAACTCTCAAATTACGATAGCTTGTCTTGGGGCGGGCGAAATCATAGTCAGTCATGGTTCAAAAATTGATTGAGGTGAGTAAAATAGCTATGATAGCTACAGTAGCTAAATTAGCTACGATAGCTGAAATCTCTGCAAATATAGTCATTTTTTAATAAAGAAATGACATAAAAAGCAAGCGGTGCTTCAACGCTTTACGCAGCATTGAAGCACCGCTTCTGTAAGAGCCACATCAAAGGATGCGATGAAACTCCGGATGACAGGATTTGAGAGCTCGCCGGCCTTTGTAATCCGCCTGGGCATAAAAGCCTCCCCCGAGGGGGATGGGGCCCGCCATCGGACGGCTAAGCTTGTCTCGGCATTTCATTTGTAATTGATGAGTTTCCCAATCTACTTTGATGTGGTATGCCTTTTATCAGTAAATTCTCTTTTGTCAGTGAAGCTCTCTCGCTTCATCTTTATAACGCAAAGTTACATCATCGTGTTCGCATTTCCAAATATTCACCGACGTTTTTTTCAACACCCGAAGCCGCGCGATATGATTCAGAAGATGGTGAGGACTTTGCAGCCGTCGGCGAGGGCATCGCGCACGCTGTCGGGAAGCGATTCGATGTCGGCAAGATCGTCCATTATCACAGGATCAATATGGCATATCAGCCGTCCGTCAGCGCTTAATGCCGTCGGTGACACAAGGCTGAAAGCCGACATACGATTGCCATATTTACGCACTCCGCTCTTGCCTGACGTCTTATCAAATATCAGATAATGATATGCTCCCGCATCGTAGAGCGAGCCGAATCCGAGCCCGTCTACAGTGAATACCGGATTGTCGGTCAGCTGTACTCCGCCCTCTTTCAGCAAGCCCTGTTCGTCGGCCTTTATATAGTCGAGTTTGGCCAGTTCGTTGACCGGTCCGTGCTCATACTGAAGCAGTGTCTTGCCTATAATTTCTCCGGTCATGTCAAGATGATAGATTGTGTCGGATGGTGACGAATAGAATATTATCTCCTTATCAGTCACTCGGAAAGGATTACTTGTTCCCCATCCTCCGACATAATTCTCCGGAAACGGGATCATATTCTTCATGGGATTCATGAGCGAATCGGTAATGCACAGGAATGACTTGCCCATTTCAGCATGAGAGAAATAGAAGAGGAAATTGCCGTTGGCAAGTTTCACAAAAGCCTGTGGATAAAACGGCGCATCAAGTTTGCTCAGATAATTACCTTTATGATCATATTTCAGGACAGCTTGACCGGGACCGTTGGCAAGATACACATACTGGCTGTCGACAAACAAATCGCATGGAATTATGAACTCGCCGGGCCCGTTGCCACGCTTGCCGAAGCTTGCCACCGGATTTCCTTGATGATCGAATGCCACAAGCTTGCGACTTCCCCAGGAGTCAAGTACGAAATACTTTCCGTAAGCATCGACGAGACGGGTTATCTCGGAATACATTGTGACATCATTCTCCTTGAGAATCACAAACTCCGGTGACGGCATGCGCTCGACAGCCTCATCATAAAAATCACCCGACGCCGATATATACAGCGTATCGACTACTACGCCGCCATCGGCCGTAGCGCCTGATGACGAACCGTGGCTGCATCCGCCGCATGCTATCGCTGCCGTCATAACGACAACGACAAGGAATACAATCTTTTTCATCGTTATATATAGCATTTTCAGATTCATTGACGGGTAAGCTCAATGATGCGTGAGGATGTATGATTCCCGGTCAAAATGTCGAGACCCACTTTCATCAGATAGTCGCCGCTGAAAACCTTGTTATCGGCTGCCAGCCGGGATTTCGTTCCCGGCATAAGGCTGATTTCTCTGACAAGATAACGGCTTTCGGGATCCAGACCGAGAAGCCGCACCGGCAGAAGCTTCTCCTGATAACGGGGAAATATATCGTAAGCATAGACCACCGCCGTCGACCCGGATTTGTCGACATACTCCACAGCCGCATGATTTGACTCATATGGCGACACGAGGCGATACTGATCGCCATCCATCACCGCCGGTTTAAGCCTGTTCCAGGTCGCGACCGCCTGACGGCAATATTCAAGTTCATCGTCGCTGAGCTTATCCAGACCGATATCGAAACCGAGACGGCACATTGCGGCCACATCGGTGCGGAATTTTATCGACGTCCTCTTGTTCCATCCTGTCACATGCGCTGCCATCGCTTTGGCAGGGAAGAACTGTGAAAATCCCCACTGGATATACAGACGCTCCACCGGATCGGTATTGTCGGAGCACCAGAACTCCGTGAAATACTTGAGCGCCTCATAATCGCAGCGGGCGCCTCCGCCCGAGCACAACATCATCGGTACATCGGGATATTTCTCCCTGACGCGACTGAGCACATTGTAAAGCCCACGAACATGATTGACATACAGCTGACTCTGTTTTTCGCCAGCATAGGGTGAATAGATATTGATTATAGGGCTGTTGCAGTCCCATTTGAAGTATGCCACACCGGGATTCTCGGTAAGAATGCGGTCGACTACGCCAAACACGTAGTCCTGCACTTTGGGATTGCTCAGGTCGAGTACCAGCTGATTGCGATAATAATAGGTCTCGCGGTTTGGCTGCATGATCACCCAGTCGGGGTGTTGCTCGAAAAGCTCGCTTTTTGGATTGACCATTTCAGGCTCTATCCAGATGCCGAATTTCACTCCGGCCTCCTCCGCCGCACTGACAAGCGCCGGTATGCCGCCCGGCAATTTATCGCGGGTAGCAGTCCAGTCGCCGAGTCCCGCCCGGTCATTGCTCCGCGGATATTTGTTGCCGAACCAACCATCGTCGAGCAAAAACATGTCCACTCCGAGACTCCGCGCCTCTTTCATAAGCTCCGATAGTTTCTGCTGGTCAAAGTCAAAAGCTGTATTCTCCCAGTTGTTCAGCAGAGTCATCCGGTCGCCGCTACCCTCCTTAAGGCTGTATAGGCGCGCCCAGTCGTGCAGATTGCGGCTCCCCTCGCCGGCTCCGTTACTGCTTATCGTGAATATGAATTCAGGGGTAGTGAATGTCTCTCCCGCTTTGAGCTCATAGACCGAAGCATACGGATTGATCCCCGGTATGACACGCAGATTGCCCAGATTATCCACCTCGAACGTGAAGCGGAAATTGCCGGTCCATCCGAGCGTTCCCATAAGCACCTCCCCGCTGTGCTCACTGACAGGGGCGCCAAGGCCTATCTCAAAGAAAGGATGAGTATGCATCGCCGCACGGCTTCCGAGCTTCGTATCGATCACTTTCTTGCCGAACTGCAGCTGCTGGCTGCTCATCCGTGCCTCCTTGGCCCAGTCGCTGCTGAATTCGGTCAGCCAGTAGGCCTGACGGCTGAAATAAAGCATGGCCGATGCATACTGAGCCATCGTCAGCGGCTTCTTTTCCTTATGGGAGATCTCAGTCCATGTCCTGATGACGTTCTCTTTCGGATATGCCACATAATTGAGCACCACCGTCAGAGGATACTTGTCATCGCGCATCGTTACGCGGGTATGCGTGCCCCCTTTCACCTTTTCCTGAGAAGAATCCACATAGTAAAGATAAGTGGTCATGTTGCCGTCGGCATGCGTTATCCCGAGGGCCGGCTCGAAATAATCCTCGTTGCCTGAAGTGGAATATACTTCCCATCCCCGGTTCTTTGCGAAATGCTGCAGTTCCTCATCGTGCAGCAGTTTAGGCCCCAGATAGGCCTGATACAGCCGGCCGTGAGGACCGACAGCAATCACCAGATCAGTAGCATCGGTCGACACCCGTATCATACCGTCGGACAACGGCTGCGCCATACAATGGCAGAATACCACAGCCAGAAGGCTTAACGACAAAAATATCCTCATGACATAAAAAAGATGAATGTTTTTGACAAAATTACTATAAAAAAGTAAAAGTCACGATGATATATGATCATAAATGCAGCCGGGTACGGGAATAAGTCACCAAAATCGAAAAAAAGATCAAATAAGGTGTAACTTTTCTTATACCCTCTACGTCTAATAGGCGTGAATCATAAAAAAACACAGACATCACGACTACAATGATCATCAAACTGAATGACATCAACAAGACATATCCGGGCGCTGTGCCTCTGCACGTGCTCAAAGGTATCAATCTTGAGATCGACAAAGGCGAGCTTGTATCGATAATGGGCGCATCGGGCTCGGGCAAGTCGACACTGCTCAACATACTCGGAATTCTCGACACCTACGACACTGGCGAATATCATCTCGACGGAGTGCTTATAAAGAATCTTAGCGAGAACCGCGCCGCCGAGCTGCGCAACCGGATGATAGGCTTCGTATTTCAGTCGTTCAATCTCATAGGATATAAAAATGCACTCGAAAACGTTGCGCTTCCGCTCTTCTATCAGGGGGTAAGCCGTAAGAAACGCAACGCCCTGGCCATGGAGCAGCTCGAACGTATGGGACTGGCCGACCGCGCACACCATCTGCCCGGCGAACTTTCGGGCGGACAGAAGCAGCGAGTGGCCATAGCCAGAGCCATCATCACCAACCCGTCGATAATCCTCGCCGACGAACCGACCGGCGCCCTTGACTCCAAGACGTCGAAGGATGTGATGCAGGTGTTCCGCGATCTCAATTCGGAGGGTATGACTATCGTCATCGTCACCCACGATCCAGGCGTCGGAGAGGCTACAGACCGCATCATACGGATAGCTGACGGAATAATACAACCTTCAGAACCGCGCATCCATGTTTGACCTCATCAGAGAGATAGGGCAGGCGATGCGCAACAACAAGCTGCGCACATTCCTGACAGGCTTTGCCGTCACCTGGGGCATTTTCATGCTGATCATACTGCTCGGCATGGCGCGAGGAGTGACCAACTCGTTCGCCGAACGCACTTCGGGCGACCGCTCCAAGCGGCTTAACGTCTATGCCGGAGTCACATCCAAGCCCTACAAGGGATTCAAGGAGGGACGCTGGATCACTCCCGACATCGACGACATAGAGCAGCTCCGCACCGACAACCCCGACCTCGTGGAGAGCGTGGCCTCCTACAAATACCTCGGCAACACCGATATCGCATCGGCCACCGACCATATTTCCAAGTCGCCGGAAGGCGTATATCCGGCCGAACTCGAGATGTACCGCATACCGATGACCTACGGCCGCTTCATCAACGACGCCGATCTTCGCTCCACCCGTAAGGTGATGGTGATAGGCACGGAGGATGCGAAGACACTCTTCGGCGATCCGGAGAAGGCCACCGGGCAGAGGGTAAACGCTCTCGGACTGTCGTGGCTTGTGATAGGCGTCTACGACCATGAATGGCTCAGCGACGTATATATCCCGTTCACTACCGCCATGGCCCTGGCCGGAACAGACGGAAAGGTGAGCAACCTGCAGGTGAAACTCAAGGGCATGAAGACGATGGAAGATGCCGACCGTGCCACGGCTGAAGTGCGCCGCAGCCTTGCACGCGCCCACGACTATGATGAGACTGACGAATCGGCCCTCTATATGCACAACCGTTTCAGCTCCTACCTGCGCGAGAGCCAGAGCTTCTCGATACTCAACATGTCGATATGGATCATCGGCATCTTCACGCTGCTGAGCGGCATAGTGGGAGTCAGCAACATCATGTTTGTCAGCGTGCGCGAGCGCACCCATGAGATCGGCATACGCCGCGCCATCGGCGCAAAGCCGCGGTCGGTGCTGATGCAGGTGGTGCTTGAGAGCGTGGCCATCACGGCTCTGTTCGGCTACATAGGCGTATTTCTCGGCATGACCGTGATGCAGCTTGTCGACATGGCTTTCGGGTCGTCCGACTTCATGCGCAATCCGACAATCGACATAAGCATAGCCATAGAGGTGACCATAGTGCTCGTAGTGGCCGGCGCACTGGCCGGACTGTTCCCGGCCCTGAAAGCCACCAAAGTGAAACCGGTGGAAGCCTTAAGAGACGAATGACATTATGAAAAATCCGATATTCGACATAGAGAACTGGCGCGAGATAGGCGCCACACTCGCACGCAACAAGACCCGCACGTTTCTGACCGCGTTCGGCATATTCTGGGGCACAGCCATGCTCGCGATGCTATGGGGAGGCGCCGGAGGCTTAAAGGGGCTGCTCATGCGCAACCTCAACGGCTTCGACACCAACATGGGAGTGATCTTCCCCGGGCGCACGACCATCAGTTACAAGGGTTTCAACAAAGGCATGAGATGGGACATGACCGAGGGCGACCTCGCCAACATACGCCGTCTGGCCAAAGGCATCAAGGCATCGTCGGGAGTGCGCAACAGCGGAGGCACCGTCGCATACGGGACCAAACAGAAGTCATCCAACGTCACCGGAGTGGAACCCGACTATTTCAAGATCATGACCCCGGTGATATACAGCGGGCGCCTGATCAACGAGAGCGATACCCACACCCTGCGCAAAGTGGCTCTTATAGGCCGCAATCTCGCCAACGAGCTATTCGGCACAGAGGATCCGCTCGGAAAATATATCAACGTCCGAGGTGTCTACTTTCAGGTAGTCGGAGTGATCGGACAGATGTCGGAGGCCTCCATAGGCACGCGCCTCGACGATTCGGTCATACTGCCCAACACCACGATGATACGCGCCTTCAACCTCGGCAATTCCGTGGGTTTCTTCACTTTCACGGTCAACGACGGTCTTGATCCTGCCGACGTGCTCCCTGCCATAAAGCGCGCCATCCGTATCAGTCACCCGATACATCCCGACGATACCCCGGCCATAGGCATGATGAATCTGGCCGAACAGTTCAGAATGGTCAACAACGTGTTTCTGGGCGTAAGCATCCTGTCGCTGTTTGTCGGCGCGGGCACCCTGATAGCGGGTATCATCGGCGTAGGCAACATCATGTGGATCATCGTCAAGGAGCGCACACAGGAGATCGGCATACGACGCGCCATCGGCGCAAAGCCACGCGACATAATAGTGCAGATACTCTCTGAAGGAATGGTGCTGACAGCCATATCGGGAATAGCCGGCATATGTTTCGCCACCCTCGTGCTGTTTGCCGTCGACCACGCCACCTACGATCCCACACTCGGGAGCGCCAACTTCCAGCTTCATTTCTCCCATGCCATGACGATCATGACGGTATTTCTTATACTCGGCACATGCGCCGGACTCATTCCGTCGATCAAGGCGATGCGCATCAAGCCGATTGAGGCAATGCGCGACAAATAACCGGTAATTTACACGACCATAACCACGATATTAAACAATAAACGACAAGATATGAAAAAGTTTTTCAAGATTTTGCTATGGGTAGTGATAGGAATAGTGTTCGTAGGCACATTCGTGTTTCTCTTCCTGAACTCCAAACCCAAAGTGACCACCTACGCTCTGGTAAGCCCCACTGACACAAGCATCGAACGCACCACCGTGCTGACCGGGAAGATAGAGCCGCGCGACGAAATCGACATAAAGCCGCAGATTTCCGGCATCATCAGCGAGATCAACGTGGAGCCGGGCGACATGGTGCATGCCGGCGATGTAATAGCCCGCATCAAGGTAATTCCCGAAGCATCCTCGCTCAGCTCCGCCCAGTCGAGAGTGGAGAACTCCAAGATAGCCCTCGACGACGCTACCGCCAAATATGAGCGCAACAAGGCCCTTTACGAGAAGAAAATAATCTCGCGCGAAGAATTCGAGACATCCGAGACGAGCTGGAAACAGGCTCGCCGCGAAGTCGAGGCTGCCAACGACGCCTATATGATCGTGCGCGACGGAGTGTCGAAATACAATGCTTCGGAGAGCAACACCATGGTGCGCGCCACGATCGACGGTCTGATCCTCGACGTGCCCGTGAAGGTAGGCTCGTCGGTCATCCAGGCCAACACCTTCAACGACGGCACCACCGTAGCCACTATCGCCGACATGAACAACCTTATTTTCAAAGGCAAAGTCGACGAGACCGAGGTAGGACAGCTCGCTGTAGGAATGCCCATGACGATAGCCGTAGGCGCGCTCCCCGAAATCTCTCCTAAAGCAGTCATAGAGTACATAGCTCCAAAGGGCGTGGAGGAGAACGGCGCAAACACCTTCGAGATCAAGGCAGCTCTCGATATCGACAGCGTAGGCGGTCTGCGCGCCGGCTACAGCGCCAACGCCACAGTAGTGCTCAGCAGGCTTGCCAACGTACTGACCGTGCCGGAAGGAGTTGTTGAATTCGCTGGCGACAGCACGTTTGTCTATGTGCTGACCGACAGCACTTCGGGGCAGCAGTTCGAACGGCGTCCGATCGTCACCGGCTCGTCCGACGGCATCAACATCGAGGTCAAGGAGGGTATCGACAGTCTTGTAAAAGTGCGCGGCGACGCTATCAAAAACTAAGCAGTCATGAAAACGAACAAAATAATGCTTGAGCTGATAGCTCTTGCCACCGCAGTAACGGCCGGAGCGGAGACTTGGAGTCTCGACAGCTGCATTAACTATGCGATAGCGCATAACCTGACCGTAAAAAGCCACGAGATAAGCGCCGAGCAGGGTAAACTCGGCATAACCGAGGCCAAAGACCGATTCCTGCCGCAGGTGCAGGCCGGCGCCAACCAGTCGTGGGGATTCGGCCGCTCGCTGACCGCCGAGAACACCTACGCGAGCCGCAACACATCCAACTTCGGATGGAACGTAGGGCTCAGCCTGCCGCTCTTCCAGGGATTACGCAACGTGCGCAACCTCGACTATGCCCGCTCTTCGATGCGTCAGACGCTCGAACAGCTCGAAGAAGCCAAGGACGACATCACCCTCAACGTGATAGCGCAGTATCTGCAGGCGCTGTACTGCGAAGAGCTCTATGGAGTGGCTCAGGAACAGGTGCGTCTGTCGAAAGTCGAGCTCGACCGCCGGAAGGAACTCCTTGCAGAGGGAAAGATACCTGAAGTGGATCTTCTTCAGGCCGAGTCGCAGCTCGCGCAGGACGAGGTGTCGGCTGTCACAGCCCTCAACAACCGCGACATCGCTCTGCTTGATCTCGCACAGATGCTTGAACTGCCCTCCGCCGACGGATTCACGATAGCGCCTCTGCAGTCTGATCCGGCTGCCGACATACTCCCCTCTCCCATGGCAGTATATGAATCAGCCCTCCGTATCAACCACTCCATCGCTGCAGCCAACGCCGGAGTGGAAGCCTCGGGCAAATACGTCAAAGTGGCCCAGAGCGGCTGGCTACCGTCGGTGTCGTTCAGTGCCGGCATAGGCAGCAGCTACTACAAGACGTCGGGCTTCGAAAATGAAAAATTCGGAGCACAGATGCGCCACAACCTCAGCAAATCGCTCGGATTCTCGCTCAGCATACCCATATTCGACGCATTCTCTACCCGCAACTCCGTGCGCCGCGCCCGCCTGCAGGAGATATCGGCCCGTCTGCAGCTAACCGACACCCGCAACCGCCTCTTCAAAAACATCACACAGGCCCATACACAGGCCTTGGCGGCCGAGAAGCGTCTCATCGCAAGCCGCACAGCTGAGACAGCCACTCATGCGTCACTTGAGGCGATGCGTGAGAAATACAATTACGGCAAAGCCAACGCCACCGAATTCGAGCAGGCCAAGACAGCCTATATCAAGGCCGTAAGCGATGCCGTACAGGCCAAATACGAGTCAGTGCTGCGCCGCCGCATACTCCACTTCTACTCCACGGGACAGCGCAACTGAATCTCAATAAGGATATTTATTTTCAACCAAAAGATAAACTGATTAAATTTATTTTTTCGAGAATTTTTTGAAGCATTAATAAAAATAAGGGCTGATTTCATTTGCAGGAGTCGGCTCTTTTTGTTTTTAATGATTTCGCCATATATGCTACGAACTTTGAACATGAATCGAATTAATATTTACTTGTAAAATTTGAATATCAGGTGAATACAATTGGCAACCGAAGAATACGCAGTAGCGCTTTGTGATAGTAGCGCAAGTTTTACCTCAAAGCAATCAATGATAATGAGAACTAACGCCCAATTGATATAACGAATAATCTTCCAAAAGGAATTTAATCAGTCTCTTCGATAAGGATTATGCCTATTCAGCGCTGTTATATTTAACAATATTTAATGATATATATTTTTTTTACAACCCTATCAATACTTATTTTTGCAAAAAATAGTAATCCGATGAAAATTCTCTACTCTTCACACATTTTAGTTGTTTTATTGTTATCCTATACAATGATTTCATGCAATCAACATGAAGATCGCAAGACCGATATATTCTCTCAAATGATCGGAAAAGAAATCATTTTTCCAGACAGCATGTCAATTCAAATCCAACATATTTCATTGAACTGCGATATATTAACTAATCCTTACACTATTATAACCTACATAGATTCTGCAGATTGTACATCTTGTAAGATGAAACTTTCCTCATGGACTAAATTCCTCAATGAACTAAAGCATTTAGGTGTAGACGATATTGGGTTTCTTATGATTATGGATTCTAACGATCAGGATGATGTTGAATATGTTTTACAAAAAGGCAACTTTCTATATCCGGTAGGTTTAGATCATAAATCTCAATTTCATTTGTTAAATTCACTTCCTCAAGAAGAAGAATTTCACACGATGCTTTTAGATTATGGGCATAAGATTGTTGCAGTAGGCAATCCAATATTAAATCCCAAAATTAAAAATATATATAAGTCCTTAATTATAGATGATGATCCAATTGAAAACTAAAATAATGGTTTATGTCATGATCCGGCAATATCTGTAGGAGTTCATTTGCCCGGTGATACCATCCAAAAGACCTTTCACTTGTTCAATTATGGATCACAAACCGTATCAATACAAGAGATTATTCCATCATGTGATTGTATAAATGTATCTGTATCCAATGATATAATTCGAACAAACGGACACTCACAAATTACCATCAATATGATTGTTGATTCGATTACTGGATCTTTTACACGTTATATTGACATTTACTATTTCGATAAAGATGCCGCAGAACGTTTAACGTTAAGCGGTTATATAAATAACCCTGATATCAACAAAACAACTACGAAATGAAAACATTGATCATTTCAGCTGTCTTAGCGGCAGCTACTGTAGGATGTTTGTGTTTAAGAGACCGAACAAATCCTACGGACCAACAATTCAGCGAAATAGGGCTTGCTAACATCGAGGCTCTTGCGACAACAGAACCAAACAATCAATGCCCAGGAATGTGTCAGGAATGGAATGACAAAGGAGGCGGGGGTATCGCATGCGATTGCGGTCGCCACGAAGGCAAGTGCACAAAATACTGCCCGATGTATTAAATAATCATGAGGATGTCTAAGGCGTCATAGATTTATTTCCTAGAGATTAAACTTGAAGACTGAAAATCCAGACTTGATCAGATCTCAAGACATCAATAGCTTTCAAGTCTATGCGGGGATTAAATAATGATCCTGATCATTATTAGGACTTTTGCAGTTATACGCCTTTCACCTCATACCGTAAACAGAACTGCCCCTATGGAATAAACCCCATTATCAACATTACTGTTTTCAATCATCCAGCCCCCAATAAGAGTTTTCTGAATTGGGGACTGGATGTTAGAACTTCTTTTATAACAATAGATAATATGACGATTAAGAGCCTTAGCCACATTTTATCCATCATTTTCTTATCGTTTTTCACATTTGGATGTGATAGCAAACGACAAGCAAATATAGATGAGCAAACCGCAGTATTTTCCTCCAAAATATCACTTGAATGTTCCCATAAACCTATGGGAATAATTATAAAAGCCGGCAGCATATATAAGTGTGGAAAATATATTTTGATATATGATAGATTTAATGGTGCGGAATTCCATTACGCTGTTTTTAATCAAAACCTTGACTATCTATATTCCTTTTGCAGGAAAGGCAATGGGCCAGGCGAATGTCTGATGCCAACAATAGTGAAGAATCAAGATTCCGACATTTGCTTCATGCAAGACCATGGCAATGACAATTTTTATAGATTCTCGCTCAATGACTCATGTGCCGAATTCATCGGAACACTTCGACTCCCTACTTCAGGAATTGATTTTCCATTCGAGATAAATCAAATATCACAGGACAGGCTCCTCCTCAAAAGTACTAGTTTTAACAAAATTAGGCGACAACTCTGGAATCTCGAACAGATAACTCTTATCGACTCTCTGCCTACATCGTTCGGTTACGAAAACAAACTTAAAGAGAAGTACCACCCGGAATATGACGATTTCTGGATGACGGCTGAAGATCAAAAATTCATGTGCGCATATTTTTTTGAAAAATGTATAGAATTCGGTAAAATCGATAAGGATCGCCTCAAAATCGTCCGTCACTGGGGCTCATTGGAGACAAAAGATCTACACTGGTTTGAGGCCGATCCGCCATCTGACAAATACAAATACAACAGCTACTACAATACCGTTTATTATGAAAGCACAGCATCTGGCGATGGCAGTTTCTGGGCGGGATATGCTGGTGTTCCTTGGGGAGAACTTGATATGCATCATTCCCAAATTATTGAACGCTATAGCCTGGACGGCATACCGGAAGTAAAATATGAACTTTCCGCCCCAGTAGAGACTTTCATTATTCTAGATAATCCCAATAGGATCATAGCTCTAAACCCCGACATCTATGAAGATAGTTTTATGATTTTCCCTCTATAGTGATACCATGACTTTAGTTAACGATAGTTAACAGGGCTATAACGCGGCTATATGGCGTCATAGCCCTGCTGTCTTTCATTCTGTCATCAAATCATAGCATTTTAACCATATTTACTTCGTTTTCGCAACTAAAATGGCGTTTTTACTTAAAATAAAGTTAAAACAACCAATATTTGTTGCAGTTTTTCTTGCACAGACTGATGAAACCCACTAATTTTGCAACGTGTTTTTCATGGTATTAGATTTAAGGTTAACGAAGATTGATTGTCGTGACGACAATCAATTTTTTTTGTACCTCCACGATCCTACAGATTTCGCTTGCCGGTGTAAGCATGTATTCAGACAAGGCAAACATTTGGGTTATGACGGGCGTTTATAGGTCAGGAATCAATAATTAAAATCCGTCAACAGATATGAAACGCCTGTCGCCAAGAAGATTGCTCAGCATATTGATCATAGCCGCCGTGGCGTTAAGCACAGCCGGCTGCGGCACCATCCGCACCCACTGGGGCATGGAACATGAATACAACTATGATTTCGACCATGACGATCACCATGGCCATCACAAGAAACACAAAAAACACAAGAAACATCACGGGAAAGACTATCGTGACCATCATCACGATGATGACGATTGAGGCGCCATCTTTCAGATACTGTCATGAACACATCGCGCCCATTTACATTCGACAGGGTGGTAAGAATCCTCGCGGGACTGGCATTGCTGGCCGGGGCCATATGGATGATCAATAAACTGCGCAACGTGCTGCTGCCGTTCTGCGTGGCGTGCCTGATAGCCTATCTGCTTGAACCTCTTGTCGAACTCAACAAGCGAGGCATGAGGCTCAAGGGTCGAGCGCTGGCGGTAGTGATGACACTGCTTGAGGTAACGGTTGTGATCGGTCTGCTATGGTATTTTTTCGTTCCGTCGATAATCGACGAGATAGGGCAGATAGGCGAACTGATCAAAAACAGCCGCACGAGCAACGTCACTGTTCCTTTTATTCCTGACAACATCGCCGACCAGATACGACAATGGATAAGCTCCATTGATCTTGCCGATATCCTCAACGGATCACATATGGGATCCCTGCTGAGCTCCGGCACATCACTGATAGCTTCAACAATCGACTTCCTGCTGCACACCCTTGAGTGGCTTCTTACATTCATCTATGTGATCTTCATAATGATCGACTACCGGTCGCTGATGTCGGGCTTCAGGATGCTCGTGCCGAAACGCTACCGCAAGGTGGCCTACAAGATCGGCGACGACATAAAAGACAGCATGAACCGCTATTTCCGCAGCCAGGCGCTGATAGCCCTGTGCGCGGCTGTGCTCTATTGTATCGGTTTCTCAATAGTAGGCATACCGCTCGCCATAGTGCTCGGTATCATGGTGGGGATCCTCTATCTCATACCCTATTTCCAGTATATCACGCTCATACCGGTAGCCCTGGTATGCCTGATCGACTCGATGACCGGCACGGCCCATTTCTGGCCTGAACTGGGGCAGTGCATTCTCGTCTATGTGGTCAGCCAGTCGATATGCGACTATGTGCTTACGCCGAAAATAATGGGACACGCCATGGGACTGAATCCGGCCATCATACTGCTCTCGCTGTCGGTATGGGGATCGCTGATGGGTATCATAGGAATGATCATCGCCCTGCCGATGACCACTCTCCTGCTCGCCTACTACCAGCAATATGTGGTCGGCGACAAGCCGGCCGCAAACGACGCCTCCCCCACCGGCCACGACCCCGGCGTTACCGACGGCGGTGCATGATACCGGTGCGGGAGGCATCAATCGTAAACAACAGCTCTTCTGATCAGCGTATGCCGAGTCGCTTGCGGAGTGCCGACGGGAGCGCGTCCTTATGCATCATCACGTAGATGGTCTTTGCACGGACGAACGATTCCGACATATTGAGATATCCTCCGAAGTCGTTGCGGTCAGTGCCCCACGAATTTTTTGTGACATAATACTTCGTGCCGTTCTGATCCTTCGCGAGTCCGGTAATATGCATCAGGTGATCGTCGGTAGTGACAAAAGTCTCGAACCCTTCCTGACGGATCTCGGGGGTTACGACAATCTCGGGATAGGGCCGGCGGAAAGCGAAAACGGAGTCGAGACGCTGCGCCTCTGTCAGCTGAGCGAACGCGGCGGAGTCGGCTGCGGAGTAACGCGACAGATCCTTTACGTCGGGAATGATGGCGGCTCCGTGCCTGAACTGGAATCCGCGCTCGCTGACATCACCGTCCCAGCAGACTGAATAGCCGTTCTTGATGGCTCCGTCGATCACCTCCATCAGCTCGTCGAGAGGCAGGTTGTACTGGCGGGCATGCTCCCAGTTGTCGGGTACTTCAAGCTCGAATGCCTCATAATAGGGGTGATGGGTGAATGATGTCAGCTCCACATAGTCGGAAGGATCTATGCCGAGCGATGAGGCAAACGACTTGGGAGTATAGGTCTTGCCATGGTAGGTAAACGTCTCCGGCACCGGCCCGAGATACGTGTCGAGCACATTGCTGACTATCTTGTCATACTGAGGAGAGCGCTTCTTTGCCTTCACGGCCACACCGGCCACGGCCTCCAGCATCGCCATCAGCTCGCCATGATTATGACGCGGCGAATCATAGTTGATGCCCGAATAGACCTCCTCGGGGACTATTCCCGCCTGATTGTAGGCATTGAGGAATGTATGGCTCAGCGATCCCTGTCCGATGTTGCCACGTCCGCGACGCAGATAATTGTCGTTTAGCTGATTGAGCAGCTTCTGGCGTACTATGAACATCTCCGACAGATCATGCTCGCCCTTGCCTTTGCGGAGCAGCTCCGACTCAACGAACGACGTGGTGGCGAAACACCAGCATGTGCCGCTCGACGCCTGGTTTTTCACGGGAGTGACCGCCACAGAGTCAGTGACGGTGAAATCATAAGTCTGCGCCGATACCGACATTGCGAGAAGCAGCGACGCCAAAGTAGTTACGTGTTTCATAACCGATATGAATTACATGATTATTACAGCTTCAGAATCCGCGCGCGAAACGTGTCCAGTAGCGGCGGCCGAGTTCATTCCACCGCTGCATGGCGGCTCCGGCGAAATCAGATGTATAGCCGGTGAGGAAACGAGATGCAGCTTCAGGCCCCTCCTCTTTAAGAATCCGTGCATAACGGCTCTCCACATAGGGCATCTCGGAGAATCCCTTGTCGACGAAATGATGGCGCGCGTCGGTCATCTCCCGGCGTGTATCGCCCCAGCGCACTGTGGCAAGCTTGTTGGCGCGTCGGAAAGGCCACACTGCTGCATTATCGTCATAACGGAGCTGTCCGTCGACTTTGAATGCGTCGGGCAGATCGGTCGTGCCGGCAAACACCGGGATGCGGGGGCTCTGCCCGGGATTGTCAAAAGCGACCCATGCCACGGCGCCTACAGCATCAGGGAGCCATTCACGGCACTGGATGACCGTGGAATAAGCACACTGAGGCACCGACACATTGCGGACGTTGACTACCGTGGAATCCTTCACGGCATTGAGAAGCTGCATCATGTCGCGGCCCATCCACGGATTGGCAACGGGACTCGTCACGGTATCCATCGCGCCGGTAGTCCGGTTTTTGCGGGTCACTTTCAGATTGCGCGTCATATCCAGCGACGTGCCCTCATAGGTTGAAGCCAGAAGTTCCATGACCATCTGCGGCGAAACGAGGCTGTCGGGCTTCACACTGACGGGAAGCTCCTCGGCATTATAGTCAAGATGAAGCGACGGCGCGAGCTTGTCGAGTATGAAATACTCCCTGACGCTGAACGACTTCGGTTCACCGAAATAATTGCCTCCGGCATAAGCTTTCCAGAAGCGGAAAGGCTCCTTGCCATCCCAGAAGCCCATGCGGCGCGCCACGTCATATACGTTGGCCGAAGCCATGCAGTTGGCCGTATCAGCCGGATTAATGGCAGAAATGCGGGGAATATTGGCCGACACCCCGATATGGTCGTCGGGAATACGCACAGCCGCCCATACTCCGCCTATCGAATCGGGGCCTTCACCGAATATCTCGAACTGCCATACCTCACGCGGATCCGCGATCGTCAGGCACTCTCCGGAATCTCCATAGCCGTATTTCTCCACAAGGTCACCCATCAGGCGTATGGCCTGACGCGCCGTCACGCAGCGCTGCAGAGCCAGTCGCTGCAGCTCCTCGATACGGAACAGTCCTCGCGGATTCTCCAGTTCGCGTCGGCCGGAGATAGTGGTCTCGCCCATGGCGAGCTGCCGCTCGTTGAGGCAGGGATAGGCGGTGTTGAGAAAAGCGTATGTGCGTCCCGGCTGAGGGATTGTGTCGAGAGCGTACATGCCACGCGCGCCTGCGGAGTGATCGGTGTGCATGCGTCCCTTGACAACGATGGCGGTGGTGTCATGATCCAGTGAGGCTGCAGGCACGATATCCATCCATGTGCGGTAGTTGCCGTCGCATGTATGGGAGGTAATGACCGATCCGTCGGTGGAAGCCTTACGGCCCACCATGATGCTCGTGCAGCTGACGCGGTCGGGCAGAGGCTCTTCTGCCGTTATCTGGCCCGTCGACGCTGCCAGTAAAAGCGTTATCAGAAAGTGATGTTTCATATGATTGGTGTGTAAGTTGCCGTGTTTGCGTCGAAATATGGATAGCCGACATCCCAGAGATACAGAGCCTGAGGTGGCATTGATGTGCCGGCGGCACAGCGGTCGCGAGCCTCCACCACACGCCTGAAGCCGTCAAGCGACAGTTTTCCACGTCCTACCTCTACGAGCGTGCCCACCACTGCCCTCACCATATTGCGCAGAAACCGGTCGGCCGTTATCTCGAAATACCACGCTCCGGGAAGATGGTCGACGGGGATCCAGCATGCGCGGCTGACGTGGCATATAGTCGTGCGGGCGTCGGAATGCAGCTTGGCGAACGAAGCAAAATCGCTCACGTCGGGGAGAGTCGCCGCGGCTGCGTTCATGGCCTCGAAATCGAGCCGGGAACCACACTGCCACGACAGCCAATGAAAAAAAGGACTCTTGCGCTCTGTCGCATAGTAGCGGTAAGTGCGCGACGTCGCATCGAAGCGGGCGTGCGCGTCGGAGTGGACAGGAGTAACCGAATGGACTGCTATATCCGGACCGCAAAGAGCGTTGAGACCGCGCAGGAGAGCGTCGGCCGACATATTGACTGAAGGAATGTCGGCATGGGCCACCATCATCCGGGCGTTGACCCCTGCATCGGTGCGCCCTGCGCCGGTCACCGCCACCCGGCTCCCCGTCAGTTTCATAAGGGCATCCTCGATCACCTCCTGGACACTGACAGCTCCGGGCTGCACCTGCCAGCCATGAAAAGGAGCGCCACGGTAGGAAAGCGTCAGAAAGAAGCGCACCGCTCCGCCGTCACTCCTTGTCAAGATATGTGTAGCCATAGAGGCCCGAACGGTAGTTGCTGAGGAATTCGCGGCCCTCTTCAGGGGTGATCTTCCCTGCCCGCATCGACATCGAAACCCAGGCTTCCACATTACGGACAAGTTTCTTCGGATTGTAGGCAACGTAATCGAGCACGTCGGCCACAGTCTCTCCATCGATCACCCGCTCAATCTCGTAACGGTCGCGATAGACACTGATGTGCACGGCATTGGTATCGCCGAACAGATTGTGGAGATCGCCGAGTATCTCCTGATATGCGCCGGCAAGGAAAACGCCTATATAATAGTGCTCACCATCCTTGACAGGATGTACGGGCAGCGAGCTCACTGTGCCGTGGGGACTTATGAAGTTGGCAATCTTGCCGTCGGAATCGCATGTTATATCCTGTATCGTGCAGTTGCGTGTCGGCTTCTCGTCAAGCCGCTGTATGGGCATGATGGGAAACAGCTGATCGATGGCCCACAGATCGGGGAGCGACTGGAACAGCGAGAAATTGCAGAAATATTTGTCGGGAAGCATTCGCGCTATCTTACGCAGCTCCTCGGGAGCATGCTTGAGCGTCGAGGCCATTTCGCCGACTTCGCGGGCTATTGACCAGAAGAGCTTTTCGATCTGAGCTCTCGTGCGCAGGTCGAGCATGCCGAGACTGAAAAGATCGAGCGCCTCCTCGCGTATCTGCAAAGCGTCGTGCCAGCTCTCGAACAGGCGGGGATGATCAAGCCGGTCCCAGATATCATAGAGTTCGCGGGCAAGCTCATGATCGTCGGGGCTGATCTCCTGGCTCTCCTTCCACGACGGCAGCGACGTGGTCTCCAGCACCTCGAAAACGAGCACCGAATGATGCGCGGCAAGCGAACGTCCGCTTTCAGTGATGATATTCGGCTGCTTCAGATCGTTTTTCTTGCAAACCTCCACGAGGGCCGAGACGGCATCGTTGGCATACTCCTGTATGGAGTAGTTCATAGAACTTTCCGAGGCGGAGCTTCGCGTGCCGTCATAGTCAACACCGAGTCCGCCGCCTATATCGACAAACTCGATATTGTAACCGAGCCTCGACAGCTGCGCATAAAACTGAGTGGCCTCCCTGAGAGCGTTCTTGATGCGTCTGATCTTGGTGACCTGACTCCCAATATGAAAATGTATAAGCTTGAGACAGTCGGTCATCTTGTTCTTTTCAAGTATCTCAAGAGCTTCCAGAAGCTCACTCGAATTCAGACCGAACTTCGACTGATCGCCTCCCGATTCCTCCCACTTGCCGGAACCAGTCGACGAAAGCTTGATCCGGATACCGACATTCGGCTTGATCTTAAGCCTCTTTGCCACGGATGCGATCAGCACGAGCTCATGTATCTTCTCGACGACTATGAATATGCGGCGTCCCATCTTCTGGGCAAGAAGCGCAAGCTCAATAAACTCCACATCCTTATAGCCGTTGCATATAATGAGTGCATTGTCGTCGATATTGGTGGCAAGCACGGCGTGGAGCTCAGGTTTGGAACCTGCCTCAAGACCGATGTCGAACTTCTTGCCATGGCTGACGATCTCCTCCACGACAGGACGCATCTGATTGACCTTGATAGGATAAATGATGAAATTTCTGGCGCTGTAACCATACTCCTCCGCTGCCTGACGGAAACACCTCGAAATCTTCTCGATACGGTTGTCGAGGATATCCGGGAACCGGAGAAGCACGGGCGCCGTGACATCACGCACCTGAAGCTCGTCCATCACCTCCTTGAGGTCGACGGAAGCATAACCTTCGCGCGGGGTCACGGCAACGTTGCCCTTTTCGTTGATGGAGAAATATTTTAGACCCCATCCGTTGATATTGTACAGCTCCGAGCTGTCATCAATACGCCATTTTCTCATTTTCGAATATTCGTCAGTATTTTTATTTGAGTGCAAAAGTAATGATTAATTCGCATGGAAAGAGGATTCTTTCAGAAAAAAGAAAAAAAATAGCCTTATGTATTGACAAAGCCCACAATAAATCACTATATTTGCACCCAAAATCCGGAGGCCGCAAGGCCAAAGGCACGTTTCAATGGAGAATGTAAAATACAAATATTCAAAAAAATCAGTTATGAAAAAAGCTTTAGGTCTGACTATTGCGGCAGCTGCCATGGTTGTAGTGAGCGGCTGCAGCAAGAAGATGAACCAGTTTTCGGCCGATTACTTCAACTGCAACCCCAACCCGCTTGAAGTAGTAGGCACTCAGGTACCCGCCACAGTGACCGGCAATGTACCCGCGAAATTCTTCGTTAAGAATGCTACCGTTACCGTCACTCCTGTTCTCGTCTACGGCAACTACCAGACGGCAGGCACTCCCGTGAAATATCAGGGAGAGAAAGTGCGCGGCAACGATCCCGTCATCAGCTATGATCTCGGCGGCAGCGTAGTGATTCCCGCAAGCTTCGCCTACACCCCCGAGATGATCAAGAGCGAGCTCTACCTCGAATTCAATGTTGAGCAGGGCAAGAAACAGTATGTGCTTCCGCGTGTCAAGGTAGCCGACGGCGTGGTGGCCACTGCCGCTCTCGCCAATGCAGGCACAGTTGACCCCGCCATCGCTCCCGACAAGTTCCAGCGCATCATCAACGAGAAATACAGCGCCGACATCCGCTTCCTCATCAACCAGGCCAACATCCGCCCGGCAGAGCTGAAGACTTCACAGATGGAGGCTTTCAACAAGGATCTCCAGGAGGCTCACGCCGACACATCGCGTGTCATCAAGGAGCTCAACATCTCCTCGTATGCATCGCCCGACGGCTCGCTCGCTTTCAACACCCAGCTGGCCGAACGCCGCGAGGACAACACCACCGCATATCTTGAGAAACAGCTCAAGAAGGACAAGATCACCGAATTCGGCGAACTTACCGCACAGTTCACTCCCGAGGACTGGGAAGGCTTCCAGAAGCTTGTTGCCGCCAGCAACATCCAGGACAAACAGCTTATCCTGAGCGTACTCTCGATGTATAAGGATCCCGAGCAGCGCGAACAGGAGATCCGCAACCTCGCAAACGTGTTTGAGACTCTCGCCGACGAGATCCTCCCGCAGCTCCGCTACTCCCGCATCACGGCTTCTGTAGACGTGATCGGCAAGAGCGACGCCGAGATCAACCATCTCTTCGACACCGATCCCTCAAAACTGAGCGTAGACGAACTTCTCTATGCCGCTACCCTCACCGATAAGCCCGCACGCAAAGAGGCTATCTACACAGCCGCCACTAAGATCTATCCCAACGACTTCCGCGGCTTCAACAACCTCGGCATGGTAAAATACGAGCAGGGCGACTACGCTGCTGCCAAGGCTTGCTTCGCACAGGCCCAGAAGCTTGCTCCCAACGCTCCTGAGGTGCAGATGAACCTCGGTCTCATCGACCTCCTCAACTCCAATTACGACGCTGCCAACCGCTACTTCGGCAACGCTGCCGGCCTCAACGAGCTCGGCGACGCTCTCGGAGTCTACTACCTCAAGAAAGGCGACGTGGCTGCCGCAGTGAAAGCTTTCGGCAACAGCAAGACCAACAACGCTGCTCTCGCACAGATCCTCTCCAAGGATTACAGCAAGGCCAAGTCGACCCTCGCCGCTATCGCTACCCCCGATGCCACTACCTACTATCTGATGGCCGTTGTCGGTGCACGCACCAACAACTCTCAGACCGTAACGTCCAGCCTCCGTCAGGCTATCAAGCTTGATCCGGCCATGGCACAGCGCGCCGCTCAGGATCTCGAATTCTCGAAGTTCAACCTCTCCGGTGTGCTGAACTAATCGTCAGCGAAAGCGTTATTAGAAATTGAAACAACAGGTTGCCGGCGCCATTTGCCGGTGCCGGCAGCCTTCAATGCGGCAGTAGCTCAGTCGGTAGAGCATCAGCTTCCCAAGCTGAGGGTCGCGGGTTCGAGCCCCGTTTGCCGCTCCAAAAACAAACGCGGTGGTATTCAGATCAATAACCTGAATATCACCGCTATTTTTGAGGCATTATAATTATATAAATGTGACACATACGGCACATTCCCGCTTGGTTTTTTCGCTATTTTCAGGTAATTTTACGGTAATGTTGTACCTACGTTGTACCCGAAACTGTATTTTTCGGCCCTGAATCTACGCCGTTGCCCTGCGCATCAGCGCAATCAATATCCAAACTAAAATGTTTTGAAATGCTATGACAAAAAATAATCAGATACAGATTTTCAATGACCGCAAGGTCAGAACCGTATGGGACAGTGAAACTGAGGAATGGTATTTCTCGGTTGTGGACGTTGTCGGAGTATTAACCGACAGCACGAATCCTACTGATTATCTCAAGAAGATGAGAAAACGTGAACCTGAGTTGGGAGAGTACATGGGGACAAATTGTCCCCAGATACTCATGACCGGAGAAAGCGGACGTACCCGTAAGACATTAGCAGCTTCCCCTACAGTCCTTTTCCGTATCATTCAGTCGATTCCGTCGCCCAAAGCAGAGCCGTTCAAACAATGGATGGCCCAGGTTGCCGCCACGCGCCTTGACCAGATGCAGGATCCTGAACTTTCAATCGAACAGGCCGTATCGGATTATCGCCGCCTCGGCTATTCCGACGAGTGGATCAATCAGCGTCTCCGTGGAATTGAGACCCGCAAACAGCTTACCGACGAATGGAAGCGTGGAGGTGTCAAAGATTGGCAATATGCCTCTCTCACCGACATAATCACACAGCAGTGGAGCGGGATGACCACAAGAGAATACAAGGGATTCAAGGGCCTTCATAAAGAGGGTCTGCGCGACAACATGACCAATGTGGAGCTTGCGCTCAATATGCTTGCCGAAGCTTCTACCACAGAGCTCTCCAAGCAAAGAAATCCCAGGACGTACAGCCAGCACGCCAATACTGCCCGAAGCGGAGGAAATGTTGCAAAGGCTGCCCGTGAAGAACTCGAGTCGCAGCTGGGACATAGCGTCATATCCGCGACTAAAGCCACAGATAATCTTATCAGCGAAAAGCCCACAAAAGAAATCGAATAAACGGCAGGAGACAAGATATAAGCGGCGCAGCATAACAGTCAATGTCGTGCCGCGCCGCTACCCTACTCTTTCATACAACTAACGGTAAGTGAATCTACTGACAGGAACATTCCGGGAACCGATCATATTATATAGAGCGAAGGGGATATCATTCGTAGCGGATAGCTTCTATAGGGTCGAGACTTGCAGCTTTCCTAGCCGGATACCAGCCGAAGAATACTCCGGTGATTGTGCACACCGCAAAGGAAAGAGCGACTGAATAAGGCTGTATATAGACGGGCCAGTGAGCTATGAAATTGACAAGCCATGAGGCGACAACTCCCACAATTATCCCGATGACTCCGCCACTGACACTTATGATGACAGCTTCGATAAGAAACTGTGACAATATGTCTATTGCGCGTGCTCCTATCGACATGCGCAGACCGATCTCCCGTGTGCGCTCGGTCACCGAGACATACATGATGTTCATGATACCGATGCCGCCTACAAGCAGCGATATGCCGGCTATGCATGCGAGCAATACCGTCATCATGTCGCTTGTGGAATTCATCATCTCGCTGAGCTCCTGCTGCGAGCGTATCTCGAAATCGTTGTCGGCCTCCGGTTTTAGCTTGTGCCGGGAGCGAAGCAGCTGCGTGATGGCGTCGATGGTTTCCTCGGTCTGACTTTCGTCGACAGCGCTGGCGAAGATGCCCTGAATGTAGTCGATGGCAAGTATGCGCTTCATCACGGTGGTATACGGCGCTATCACCACATCGTCCTGATCCTGCCCCATCGAATTGGTGCCTTTGGGCTCCAGTACTCCGATGACCGTAAGAGGAATCTTGCCGAAACGTATGGCACGTCCCACCGGATCCTCACCTCCGGGAAATAGATTGTCGACTACCGTCTTGCCAAGAATACACACCTTGGCGGCCGATTTTATGTCATGGTCGGTAAACACCGCCCCTTCCTTGACCTTGAAGCGACGGATATCAAGAAATTCGGGGGTGACGCCGTAGATCGACGAAGGGTAGTTGTTGTTGCCGTTGACAAGCTGGCCGCCCGAGTTGACGGAAGGCGAAACGGAAGCGATGCCTGGCAGATCCTTCAGAGCCAGATAATCGGACTCTTCAAGAGTCTGCATATCGTCGGCGCTCTGCCTGACGCCTCCGCGCTGCATATTGCCAGGATGAATCATGATCATGTTGGAACCCATCTCGGATATCTGCTCGCGGATACTGTTTTTCGACCCCTGTCCGATGGCAAGCATGGTGATGACCGACGCTACTCCTATTATGATGCCGAGCATGGTCAGAAAACACCGGAGCTTGTTGTTGTCGAGAGCCTTGAGGGCTATTTTCAATAGATTGGCGAGATTCATGTCAGTCGGTTTCTTTAGGTAAACTGTCGTAAGCCTCACGCGCCGAGGCCGGATGCGGATTGAGAGTGTCGGATACGATCTTGCCGTCGCGCAGCACGATATTGCGCGAGGAGTATTCTGCGATTTCGGGATTGTGCGTAACGAATATTATCGTACGTCCCCTGGCATGCAGCTCCTGAAAAAGCATGAGGATACTGAACGACGTGCGCGTGTCGAGATTGCCGGTAGCCTCGTCGGCCAGTATAATCACCGGATCGTTGACAAGCGCGCGGGCGATGGCCACACGCTGCTGCTGGCCACCCGACATCTGGTTGCTCTTATGGTTGAGACGCTCGCCAAGTCCTACGGCCTTGAGGGCGGCGATCGCCTTTTCGCGACGCTCACGTGCGCCTACAGAGGAGTTGTAGAGCAGCGGCAGCTCCACGTTCTCTATGGCCGTGGTCTTTGGCAGCAGGTTATAGTTCTGAAACACGAATCCGATCTTGCGGTTGCGCGTGACGGCCCGCTGATTTTTGCTCATCGACTGCACCGACACACCGTCAAGATCGTATTGCCCGGAGGTAGGCGTGTCCAGGCATCCGAGAAGATTGAGAAGAGTGGATTTGCCCGATCCCGACGTGCCCATGATCGTCACAAACTCCCCCTCCCGAATGGAGAAAGATACCCCGCGCAGGGCCTTCACCCTCTCTCCGCCGACGATGAATTCCCGGCGCAGGTTTTCTATTCTGATTATTTCCTTGTGATTATCCATCTTATTTATTTCTTTTTATTGCGGCCCGGGGGCTGAGGTGCAAACGGGCTCCGTTCTCCGCCATCCTTCGGCGCGCCCTGTGCCGTCACTGAATATCCTGTAGCCACCGTAGCATTATCCGACAGACCGCTTACGACCTGAGTCATCATGCCGTTGCTCACTCCGGTAGTGACAGCGGTCGGCACCAGACGCCCGTCGCTAACCATCCAGATGCATTTCTGCCCCTCGCCGAGAGTAAGGCCCGAAGCGTCGCCCGATGGTTGCGGCAAGTTCTTGTCGTCGGCATACATAGGAGTGAACGTGAATGCCTTTGCAGGAAGCAGCAGTGCGTCGGCCTCACGCATCGTATAGATAATAAGGTTGGCTGTCAGACCGGGTATGAGCTTGCGTTCCGGATTGGCTGCTGCCACTACGACCTCGTAAGTTACCACATTGCTTTCGGTCGTAGGATTAAGCCTTACCTGAGTCACCTTGCCCTCAAACGAATCATCGGGATAGGCGTCGACCGTGAATTTTACCGACTGCCCCACTTTCACCTGACCAATATCGGCCTCGTCGACATCGCCTATCACCTGCATGTTGTCAAGATCGGCGATAGTATATAGATTGGTATTGCTGTCCGATAAAACTTTTTGAGACAGGTACGAAATAAGGGCTGGCACCTATTGCAGGAGTCAGCCCTTTAT
>CANRCT010000039.1 GCA_947629175.1 uncultured Muribaculaceae bacterium
TGGGGGACGATCCTCCCGGTGGATCACCCGTTTTGGAGCCGTCATCGTCCGGGCGACCGGTGGAACTGCCAGTGCTCGCTGGAGTCGACCGACGAGCCGGCGACCGGAATCAGGCATGAGGATGCGGTGGATCCGCGCAAGAACGGCCCGCAAAAGGGACTCAAGGACAATCCGGGCAAGTCCGGCGATCTCTTCGGCCAGGATCACCCGTATTTTCCGGAGTCCTGCTCGTCGTGCCAGTTTGGTGGGGGGTTAAAAAACAGTCTACAGCGTCTGTTCACAAATAGGGCTAAAGATTGCTACAACTGCCCATTTATCCCGAAGTGTCCGGATCGCAAAGAAGAAAAGCGAAAAATCTCCGATAAAACAGATTTACGTATTAAGGAGGTAGTCGACTCCGATGCAATGCCGAAACTGGAACGTGCCGACTACGATCAAATAATCCATAAGACACTAAATCGCACTATCAAGGTGAGAAAAATGCTGCTACATCATTGTCGGCACGACTATGATGTAGATGCTGCAGTGTACGCATGGAATAATCCAGGCTGTTTGCAATTCGTTCGCGAAAGCCCATTAGGGGAGGGTAAGGATTTATCCTCTGAAAAAGACCGGGAGAACATAAGAAAGAAAAAAGAAGAGTTAGGATTTACCGCATTCCACCTGTATCGCTTTGAATTTAACGACCGGTCATTCGACGTCAAGCTTGCGGTTGTAAAGGATCGGTACGAGCAGTTTTATTCGCTTATGGAAACATAAAACCTCCGACCTGCAAGGCGGTAAAGCCACCCTATATGCAGCCCGGAGGACAACACAAAATTAATACTTTTCTCTCAATCTCCAACCAATGACTCCTCAAAATTTTCTAAAATTAATCGAAAAGCAGCAGCCGGAGCTGCTGAAACTCATCCGCGACGACCTGCCGCGCATCGTCGGCACCAAGGCGATGCAGCACTTCCGCGAGAACTTCGCCCGGGGCGGCTTTGTCGACCGCGATCTGGAGCCGTGGGAGGTCACATGGAGACAAAAAACGCTCTCCGGGGCGGACGGCCAGCGCGGGCCGCTGCTGTCGCGCACCAATACCCTGCGCAATCGCATCAACTTCCGGGCCTCCGCGGGACGCGCCACGATTTACAATAACCTCATATACGCCGCCATCCACAACGAGGGTGGCAATATCACAGTCACGCCCAAGATGCGCAAAAAATTCTGGGCGATGTACTATCAGGCCGTAGGCGCGAGCAAGGCGACGGCCGACAAAGGCAAGGGACGCCTAAAGGGCAAGACCGTGGCGCACCTCAACGCCAACGCCGAGTCGGAGAAATGGAAGCGTATGGCCCTCACCAAAAAGACGCAGTTCCGGATGCCGCAGCGCAAGTTTATCGGGCCATCCCAGACGCTTACCCGCAATCTGCGCGTCACGGTCGAGAATGAGATCCGAAAAGCATTAACCCCAAAATAACATAACCATGGACGAAGTATTTGTAAATATCATGAGCCGGATCGGCGCGACCATGCCGGAACTGTCACTGATCGACGAGGACTATGGTCAACTCGAAATGGCTGCCGAGGATGACACCTACCCGGTGACTTACCCCTGTGTGCTGATCGGCAACGCCGAGGTCGGATGGGAGGATCTGACCGGCGACACCCAGCGAGGCCGTGCGACGCTGACAGTGCGCCTTGCCGTCGACTGCTATCACGACACCCATTACACCTCCGGCACCTACGATCACGTCCGGGAGCACTACGCACTACTGCGCAAGCTCTACAAGCAGCTGCGCAAATTCCGCCCGGCGGACGGCGCCACGGCGCTGACACGCACGCAGAGCCGTGAGATAACGCTGCCTCACGGTATCAAAGTGTATGAAATGACATTTGCTTTCCGGATCTCGGATTGAAGTCAGTCAGCGAACAGTCGCAGCTGATCGGCCGTGAGCCGCGGGATGCGCACGCGCGGGACTGGCTTCAGCCCCTCGATGCTGCCCTCGCGGCTTGCTTTGCGTATAATGGCCATGATACGTTGTTCCGATAGAAAAAACTCCCGCTCTGACAGTATGCGCAAGGCGTCGTCGAAACGCAGTCGCTGCGTCTCTGTCCAGTAATAATAGCGGCGGCAAAGGGCTTCGTCGCGCAATTTTATCAAATCCTTATCTCTGCCTTTTTTCATTCGCAAGATTCTACCTCCCAATTGCAAAGTTAATAAAAATGCGCGGGACTTTCGCAAGCTCCGCGCACCAAACTAAAATAATCTTAATACCAATTATATGAGAGACGTGTGTTATGCTTTTGTCCCGGTATTCTTGAGGAGTTCTACCACCTCCTCCACCGTCATTTCTGTACGGATGACGCTTTTGTCGGTCATTACGACCCATGCGCCGCTGTCGTGCTCCTCGATGACGGCTACGCTCTCCCTCCTGACGTAGCAGATCTGGATCTGCTGCTGCGGGCCGTCGCCCACAACCCTGCGAAGCTTGATCATGACGCCACCTCCTCTCTCTTCGGTTCGACATAAAACGCCTCGTCCTGCGCCACGATGATACCGCAGCGGGCCATCTCCTGGCTCAACGGATAGGCTGTCTCCTCCGGCTCGCCCTCCTTGCAGATCTTGAGATCGCGGTCGGCCAGGAGTCGATCCTTGGCGACCTCCTCGGTGGTGCGGACATAGTCGGGCAGCAGCTCCTTTACGAGGACAAGCGACGATGCCCAAGTAAATCCGCGCGCTACCTTGAGTTTGGGCTGGCCCGTCCGGAATCCGATCACGCCGTGGGTCATCTCGAGGCTCTTGCGCTTTGCAAAGAGCTCGCTCTGGTTTTCGACGGCATACGTCTGGAGGCGCTCGAATGCGTCATCCTTCGTCTGCTGCAGAGCTGCGAGCTGATCCTGATGCTTTTCCCGGATCTTGGCGCACACCAGTTCGATCTCGGCCGTGATTTTAGCCTGCTGTGCGTCAGCCTTGGCGTAGGAGGCAAACGCCTCTTCGGCCTCTCCGGCAGTGATGCCGGTGATGATTGTTTTTTTTTACTCTTTTTGCCATAATGATTATTGATTAATGGATGATTTTTTATCTTGCTTATGCTTGATCGCGCGCAGCTTGCGCTCCAGGGCGTCGAGCTCGTCGTTTGTGAGCTCACGGAACACCTTGCCGGCGATGCGGGGATTAAGGCAATATTCATCTACTATCGCCCAATTGGTGGTGTCCTTGCCGAGCTGCTGCATGAGCTTGAGGCAACAGCTGCGCTTTTTGCGGCGGATCTCCTTGGTGCCAAGGTCGCGCTCAAGGTCGTTACACATGGCGTTGTACTCCTTTGCGGTCATCTCCCGGAGGCTGTCGGTTCTGCCGTTAGTGTACTGCAGTGCGAGCTGTTGCTTTTGCTCGTCGCGGCTATAGAGCGGCGGCATATACCGCAGGATCGCGTAAAACCGTCTGTAGTTGGTTATAGCCATAGTCGGTTGTTGAGCAGGTAGTCTACGACTGTGATTCTTGTGACAGCTCTAACTGTGATTTTCGTGCCCTCCGGATAGTCCCTTGTAATATCTTTGATATAGATCTTCTTCATTCCGGGGATTAATTCTTTAATAATGGCGCGCGTGGCGTTTGCGGAAAATCCAAACGTTGTTTCCATGATGTCCTTGCGCGCCTGATATATGTGCGGTTGCGACAAGCTTAATTGTGCCTATCATATCACTGGGTGTCTCTTCTTTCTTCTTTGCCATCTCAAAACAGTGTTAATTGTTTAGCCTTGTATTTATCCAGGTCTCTGATCGCGGCCTCGATGCGCTCCAGCGCGCCGTCATGGCGCGTGATCCACCAGTTTTGAGCCGCCTTTTGCAGGGCTGCCCGCAGTGCTTCGAGTTTGTCCGGGATTCCCGCGCGCCCGCAAAATACCGGCCCGGCGGCTCCTCCGGTCTGCACCGCGTAGTTTGTGCCCGTATGGTAGCCGTCCTTGAGGCGGCCGATGCCGACCCACAGGTCGAGCGTGTTGTCGTTGATCACCTCCACGTAGACGACATCCGAAAGCGAATTGCCCTGACTGATGCGGCTGATCGGCAATTCGAGCTCCATGAGCCGCTCGATGGTGACTATGCAGCCTGTTGGTTTTTGCCAGTCCTTGATCATCGCTGTGTGATTTTGCGTCGGGTCTGCTCGTTTATTTCCCAGTCGGCGCGTGGCGCACCGTGCGCATGCCACCGGTTTGCCGGCACCCAGGCGATATCGACGATCGCCTGCAGCTTGCCCGTGCCTGCGCAGTGCTCGCACTTCGGCGCCTCGTCGTTTGGGCCGTCCGGCGTAAAATGCCCGCGGCCTCCGCAGCGAGGGCACTCCTGCGGCTTGCTGTAGTGGTGCTCCTTGATGCCTATCTTCGGCGCCCGGAGCGTGATTGTCTCTGTCATTTCGCTCATAATATCTCGTGTTATTTAATGATAAGATTTGCTTTTTCCTGCGCCCCCCAGTACGCCTGGGCGCGCTCCGGCCAGATCGTGTATGTCTCTGTGGGGCCAAAAAAGCGACCATATGTCTGCGCGCGAAAACCCTCCACCCATATCTTTTCAGTGGCAAAATACAGCGCAGCGTCAGCCGTCCGGCCCTTGGCCTTGAATCCGTCAGCCTGACTGACAAATATAATCAGCTTGTTTTTGTGAGCTTTCGTAAACTCCTCGTATTGTTTGTAGGTCAGACCGGTACACTGAAAGCTGTCGATAACGTAAAAGTGCGGACTCATCCGGCGATCCATGCGGGCACCGAGCTCCTCGATCGACTCCTCAACAAAAGCCAGCCGTGAGTTGACTTCGTACATATGGTTGACGCGGATACTATTTTGTAGCGTCAGCGATATGCCCTCTTCGAGACTGTTGTAGATCCCCTTGTAATGGCGGCACAGCTCCTTGCATAACTGCATCACAAACGACGATTTGCCCGATCCCGACTTACCCCATACAAACCATACCCCCGTAGGGGCTACCTCGCCGACCATATTGTGCCACTCCTCACTCAAGCGCAGTGCCGGGAGTTTCTTCGCATCAAGCTCTTTTACCGATAATGCTCTTGCCATTCACTCAGCGTTTAATCGTTATTCGACTGGCTTTCGGACGCCGTTTTAGCGGCAGCAATACGCTTTTGCCGGTGGATTTCCCGGCGCACGACGCGCATATCAAAATCGCTCTCCTGGGCGACCTCCACTACATGCGAGATCTGTTTTTTACCGGTGAGTCCGTTGGCCTCGCAGACCGCCATGACGTCGACGGCGTTTGTAGGTTCAAGCTCATAGTACTTGCGGCCGATGCGTGAGTAGATCTCGGCGTAACCTTTTTTGCCGCATGCGACGCCGCGCTCTAGGCGCCGCTCAATGTAACCCGTCGACAAAAACGCTATACCGCAGCGCCCCTCAAGGCGGTTGTAGATATTGATGAAGTAATGAAATACGTTGTCATTAAGCTTGTCGCCCTCGTCAAATATCAGCAGCGGCGCCTCAAGCTGCATGAGGTAGTCGGTCGTGCCCTCAAGCATTTCGCGCAGACGCATGCCTGCCGTTTTGAGGCCTACCTTGCGCGCGATCTCGCGGACAAAATCGCTCTTGCGCATATCCTCATCGCAGAGGATGATAAATACCTCGTTGTTTTCGGCGGCATAGTAACGCGCTCCTGTCGACTTTCCACATCCGGCGTCGCCGACGATCCAGCGGACGTTGCCAAAGTCCTGCGCATCGCTCAGGGCTGTCTGGATCTCCCGGAAGGAGGTCGTCTCGACTATGCGCCAGCCGGCAGCGCCCTGCGGCCTGACCTGCTTGTCGACGTTGCGCCACATATCCTCGCTAATCAGATCGTGATTACCTTTAAGGATGGCGCTCACTGTCGCGGCCGACACGCCGTTGAGGCTGGCGGCTGCTTTATTCTGGCTCGGATAGCGCCCTACGTAGGCGCGGAGGGCATCGGTTATTTTCTGTTTTTCTGTCTGTGTCATGATTTATCTCGTGTTTATAGTTTTGCTACCGCTCTGTATTGCTGCGTTTCCTCTTCTGCCGGTTCGCCGTTGTATCGGTCGAGAATCCGGTTGCTTATATCTTTGGCCACCTGTCCGGGCGACATGCGCTCGTACTTCGGCTTGAGGTGGCGTGTGCGGCGGTGTACCTCTCGCTGGATCTCCTCCTCGATCGCCTTGCTGCTGCCGGGGAGCATGGGGCGGTTCAGGCCGCGCTCCTCCATCGACATGCCGTACTTACGCTCGATAGTACGGGCCTCAATCTCCCGCTTTTTGTAAGCCTCCTCGTTGGCCTTGATGTTGGCGTCGATGATTTGACGCTCGCCCGGGAGCTGCTCCTGGATGTTGCGATGAATCTTGATCGGCGGCACGGCCACGCGCTCAAATCTCAAACCTCCGGTCGACGATTTTGTGTAGAGGCGGACTGACGACAGGTCGCATGGGTCATATTTGACGTAATACTGACGCCCACGATTCTGGGCGAGAAAATCGTAGTCGTAGACGCCCGGTGTCGACTGTACCTCAAACTTATACTTGATCTTGTTGATTGTCACCGTCAGGCCGTTGTCTGTATAGGCCACGGGGCGTTCGGTCGTCCACCAGAGCATGTCTACCATATCCTCCTCCCCGATCGCGGGGGTGGCGGGATTAACCGAGGTAAGGTACATTTCCATGCGGCTGACGCCGGTAGTCGGGTGAGCTGCCATGTTCCACGCCTCGCGGTAACCCTTGTATGCCTTGATCATCTCGTCGCGGGTGTAGACCTTTTCCATATTGGCGTAAACAAGGTCGGTGTCGACATGGCTCTCCGCTTTTACCGCGGTGATGTTGAGGCCGGTGAAAAACGTATCCTGACTGAGATACTGGCTCTGGAAGCGTCCGAACACACTTTCGATCGTTTTTGACTGGCCGCTGTAGGGCTTGGTCGTGCGATGCACGGCCACCGGCAGGCGGTCGAGAAACGATGCGGCATCCTCTTTTTTGTGGCCGCCCTGGTTGTCGTGCACGAGCTCGTAAGGACGATGGCCGGCCGTGATCAGCGCCATGCGGTAGGCTGTATACTGGGCGTCTGCCCCCTCATGCTCGCAGACGGCGTAACCCAAAAACACCTCACTGTAGGCGTCGATGACCTCATAAACCTGTATTGTTTTGAGTCGCCATGAGCCGCCTTTCGGCCCGTCGACAAACTCTTTATAATACAGGTTGAGTTTGGTGCCGTCGCCATACCAGAGCGAGTCGCGCATGCTGGGCAGAATGGTGGTGTTTTTCCGGGAGTAAGCCTGATTGGTGGCGAGCTGGCCGTAGACGGCGCCCATCCATAGCCGCTTGTTTTCGGGGCGGTCGAGCCAGTCGGTGAGCGACCGGACGCTGCGCGGCACTTTCCATCCTTCCTGCTTCGCTCGCAGACAATAGGCGGTAAATAGCATCGAGTCGGTGTAGACCGGCATGCGCGAGCGCTTGAGGGCAATAAGATATTCGCCGCTCTCCGGAGTGATCACCATGGTGTTGCTGTTGCCATATTTTTTGCTGATCAGGCAGGGGTAGCCATCGCGCCGGTATTCGGCGATTTTCGACCGCAGCCGCTTGATGCTCATGGGTAATGTGTGCTCGTAGACGTCGCGCAGCTGCTCGTAGGTCTCGGCGGCTGTCTCAAGCAGTTGCTTGACGGTCGCTCCGCCGTTTTTGACGCGGAGCACTCTGCGGCGGTCTATGACCTTGATCATCCGGTTCAGTACAGAAGCGTTAATCACGAGCTGACGCTGCACGTCCTCATCCAGGGCGACAGGCACGCCGCGGAGCTCGTAGCGGTAGTCAGCATAATAGCGTTTGGCAGCTTCGTCGATCGTCAGATCAAGCTCGGCGCGCAGGGCCTCTTTTGCGAGCATCTCTCTCGGATCTCCATATTTTGCTATGAATCTGCGTCGGTACATCTCGCGCAGGGCGTCAAAGTCGATCCGGCACACCTGACCGAGGCCGCCGCCCTTGGATAGGCGATACTCCGGGTGGCGCCGCAATACACTCAAGAGCGTATTGCGCGAGATCACCGCTCCGCCGTCGGCTGTCGACGTCAGCTCGTCAAACGTGACCGCTATTTTACCGTTATACACTTCCATCGCGTACCCCCCCCCGTTTACAGTTCGCGCGCGGCTTTCTGGAGTGCTGCGATCTCGGAGATCTTTATATGTTCAACCTCGACCTTGACCCTGCCGCCGCGTGTGAGGACAGCCTTGCCTGTTGCTTTGCTGATCGTTATTTGAGCGCCGTTTGAAAACCGCTGGATGAAGCTGCCGTCGGAGTCAAAAAACACCTCCTCGCTCGTCACTCCATCATAAGTAAGCTTCCCACCGCCGGCGAGGATTCTCTTGCGAAGTTCTTTTGCAGGTTCAGACTGTCCCAATTTGTCCCCATTCAGCACGCCTCGCAGGAGTCGCTCGCTGGGCTTCTTTTTGTCGTGCTGAAACAAGCGATTGAGCCTCTCTTTGTTGATGGTTATATACTCTCTCTTTTTCATATGCTTTTGGTGTTGGTGTTATACTTGCCGCTGATCCAATTATTAATGTCATGGAGGGCTTGCGCCAGGCCGTTGTCGGCGGCGACGAGGGCGCAGTAGTTGAGGTTTTGCGCCAGCTCATCCATCTCATGCGTGGCCTCCATATCCTGCATGATCGGTTTTAGATCTTTGCGCAGGTTGGCCATAGCAGCTATCGCCGCTTTGACCGCTTCGCCGGTAATCCGTTCTGCTCTTGCTTCCATTTGTTTATCATTGTTTTAGGTTGGTGGCCGGAGCAGGACTCGAACCTGCAACCGTTCCGCGGGCTGACTGCCGCGCGGCCGCTCTGTCCAATTGAGCTATCCGGCCTTGTTGCCGGGGAGCGGGAGGCCAGAGCCTCCCGGAAATCCTCTCCCCGGCTGCCGCCCGCCTGCTTGCTGCGGACGGCGCATCATGAAAAAACATTGCTAATGATGACTGTTTCGCGGCGACTCTTCGCCGCAGGCGCCCTCACGGGTTGGCCTTTATTGTTTAATATTGATTTTGTATCTTTGCTTCGGTCAATATTTAATTTTTATGAAATACTTTCAACCAGGGTGCCCGCTGGTTACGTATATATTCAGCGTGACAGTTCCAGCCCAGTCCATTGAAGATGGTAGAAAAAATGTACTGCCCATTGTTAAACAGTGCGAAGATTTCGCCGAAGGTCTGCACGTCCTGTTTAGAGCTGATCATTTTTGTGCATATGATGGGATCCTCCCTGTCCGGTTAATTTTCCAAATACAGGAACCGGAGGAGTCTATCCTCCTTAAGGTGCCGGCTATATTCAGCCTTGCTGCATCTCTTAAGCTTTCTTTTATTAATCAGACTTACGACACCAAATAGGCCTTTTAAATCCGGAACCAGGGCTCCCGTATGAAAGTCGCGTCGATTGAGCCGCTTGCTTCTTTTGAGGCAGGCTCGGTATGTTTCTACTGTTGCCATACATCAATCTGTTTTTACGATCTTACCGGGGTCATTACCGTAGGCGGTGACATCACCCAAGGAAACAAATGCAGGCTTGATTAAAAGTACGCCGTCGTTTTCATCGGCTGCGGCCGCGATCATGCGCTGCAACTTCGCGGCGAGGCGGCGCCGACGGCGCGCCTGCCAGCCCTGTTTGATCTTAGTAAATAGGCTCATACTGTTTATTCATTAGGGGTTGATTTGCGCTTTGACATTCGCTTTACGGCGGGTTCAGCTGATGGATCCCTGAGTAACTCCAGCAGATATTCGCGATCTGCCATTGACAAAGGAGCGTCGGTTTCAAGTAATCTACACAGCATCTCCCTTTGAGATGTAAACTGGTCGAGCGCTTCCCTTATGCCCTCTATTCGGGTTGTATTATAGAGATCAAATAGCGTAGTCCTGACGATGCTTATTCGTTTTGCGCAGGATCCAAGCCTTTCTTGTAACCAGTTAGCTCTCTCCATCTCTATGTCTGCTATGTGGAGGAGTTTTTCAACGAGAGGATTTTCAGCACCATATTTATCATATAGCGCCGTGATTATTTCGGGCTGCTCGTCGCGGAGTATCCTGTGCAGCGCTTTTAGGTTAAACCTGCGACTGTAGTTGATGAAGCCATCCAACATGACCCTTTCGTGTTTTAACATTTCGCGTAGTTGTTTGAGTGTTATTGCAAATTTTCGTATCTTTGAGGCACCTTCCTCTGTGGAAGACGTTGCAAAGTTACAAAACATTTCGCCACTTATGCAAGAAAAAGTGCAAAATATTTCGCCAATAAAACAAAGGATTTTGAAATTTGCAGGAACATTAGGTGTTAGCAAGCGCGATTTTTATAAATCTATTGGCGTGTCACGCGGCACGTTAGAGAGCAAAACCGGCATAACCGAAGAAGTGGTGGCGAAATTTATCGCCGCATACCCGCAAATATCTATTGAATGGCTTATGACCGGCAAGGGAGATATGATTCATGATACTTTGCCTGCCGCTTCTGTTATTGTCAAAGAGCCTCCAGTGGCTGCCTATGCGTCAAAAGATTTTGACGCCGGTCCCATGGATCGCGCCAATACGGGCGCAACGCGGCCGCGCATCCCGTTTGCAGCTGCGGCGGGTGCGCTGTCGATAGCCACCAATGCCGCCGGCGATGCGGATTGTGAGCGCCTCCCGGTGATCGCCACTTTCCCGGCTTATGATTTTACGATCAAGATCGAGGGTGACTCGATGGCGCCTGACTATCTGTCGGGCGATGAGCTTGCCTGCCGGTTTGTCGACGATCCGGCCAACATCAAGTGGGGAGAGCCTCACATATTAGATACGCGCGATGGTGTTGTTTTTAAGGTGCCGTATTATGGAGGCGATCAGATCATGTGTCGGTCGATCAATCCGGATGGGCCATCATTTCTTGTAGACCGCGCCGATGTGCTCCATGTGGCCTCGATCGTCGGCTTTACCCGTCAGCTGCAGCCATGACTACTCATATAATTACGACAGCTCCGACCGCACTCCGTCGCTCCCCGGCGCGCGCATCTCGCACGCGCTGCGCACCCCACGCTCCACACCCCGCCGACACCCAAATTTACGCGCACGCTTTTTTCAGGCCGATTTTTGCCCCAATAATAACTAACCTATTGACATTGTAACAATTATCCTTTTTAACATTTCTCTTGCGAAAATGGCGCAACGCAAACTTCCCCCAAAAATCAACCCTTAAAATAGAGTGAGTTTGAAAAAGTGATAAATACGGGGGGATGCTGCTAACACCGTGAGATGTTAAAATGCACACCCAAACCTTTTAACAATGCACACCCAAACCGTTCCCGATGAGGAAGCAAAATGCACATCCAAATGCACATCCAAATGCACACCCAAACCTCTTTTGTGTCGACTACCGGGCAACAAATAGAGGGAGCCGCACTGGCTCCCTCGTGAAATATTTTCGGGTAATTTGTTGCCACCGGCCGATTAGGCCGTTTTTAGGCTCTCTGTTGGCCTCAATTGTCGCCGGCGGCGGGTAGGTCACTTCGGTTTCTGATCAGCGTTGACTGCTTGATTATGGCCGTTTTAGTCACGACCGTACCACCGCCCGATAGTCCGGCATGAGCGAGGCTGCTGCGGGTCATCCCCACCTCTTCCGGGGTCAATACGCTGTAGACGGCGGCAATGCTCCCAAAGTAGAGATCCCGCCGCTTGCCGATCAGATGCACGTGTATCACTTTCGCCATATTCCCTGCTGTTTTTCGCCACCTCTCCGGCTCTTCGGAGGCTCTCGCCGTCGCCCGCCGGCCGTGACGCAGTTTTATACCGCAAAGTTACTCAAAAATTCCAAATAGTAACTATATGGCAGTTTTTAATATGTTGTTTCAGTTGGTCTGCCAACGCTTTGCCACCTCGCCACGCCGCCCATGCGGTCGACACACCCGCGCTTATGGGCGCCGCTCAACCGCCGTTTTACCGCCATTCAGCCGTCGCCCGCCGGCCGCCTTTACATCCGTGCAAAAAAATAGCGGCATCGCGCCGCCCGATTGTAAAATCGCCCCGTTCAAACACCATTCAAACGCATAAAAAAAGTCCGAAAATCTTTACACCTGTAAACGTTTCGTTTTTCCACCGCCGCCAGCCCGACCCCCGTCCAACTCCCTGACCCTTAAACCAATTGCCCGCACCGTCCCTCTCCCCCTCCACCTACGCATCGTTTTTCCCCCCGTAGAACAAAGGCGAACAAAGGTCACAAATTTTGTGTTATCGTTTGGTCTATTGGGAATAATTGACTACCTTTGCACTAACAAATCCCGCTCGCTTCCCGTAAGATTAGCGTACCCAGCGGGACATTTTTTATTTATGGGAGTGAGATATACAAACCAAGCCATAACCACGGAACAGCAAATTGACATTCTCAAAGAAAGAGGTTTGCTTATTGATGATGTTGAACGAGCTGTTAAGGTTCTTGACACCATCAGTTATTTTCGTCTTGCAGGCTATTGGAGACATTTTGAGACCGACCATACAACGCATCAGTTTAAGGCTGGATGTCGTTTTACTGATATTATAGACCTCTACTCTTTTGATAAAGAGCTTAGGGCTTTGCTTTTTACTGCCATTCAGACGATTGAAGTCGCTGTTCGCACAAAAATAATTAATCATTTTGCTCTTGAATTTGGGGCATTTTGGTTTATGGATGAAAGTCATGCTACTAATGAGGCTCGTTTTACAGCCAATTTAGCTGTTATCCGTAAAGAGGTAGAACGCTCTCATGATGATTTTATTACGGAGCATTTCCGCAAATACAGCGAACCGGAACTGCCTCCTGTATGGAAAACATTAGAGGTTATCTCAATGGGGACACTATCCAAACTCTATTCCAATTTTTCGGATGCCAAAGCAAAACATGCTGTCGCAAGAGAGTTCGGTTTGAATCATCACAAATTTTTGAGAAGCTGGTTAGAGTGTCTTGCGGTGCTCCGTAATTGCTGTGCTCACCATTCGCGACTATTCCACCGTGTCTTTCCGATTAAACCAAAGATGCCTGAACGTATGCCAAATACATGGATTGATGATTTCTCTTTTCGGGAACAAACGCTTTATCCACAATTATGCTGTGTTGTGTATTGGGTCAACTCCATTGTTCCCGAAAACACATTCATTACCGATTTCAAGCAACTTTTGATAAAACATCCATCAGTGAAAACTTGCTTGTTGGGTTTTCCTCGTGATTGGGAACAAGAGTCTCTATGGAGGTAATGATATCTATCCATAATAAAGTAATTTCCAAGAGACAATATTTCCGTCCGAGGCCGAATTGCAGAACATTATCGACACGTATGATGAAATATCGGCTGATTGAGAATTTCAACGACCGATATTCTGGCTATGGCCGGACAAAGCAGCTTGAAATCAGACGCTAATCATAACCGTGAGAGGCTGACGTTCATTATAACACAGCATCGAGATCAACTGATTTTGTAGTGCATTATATATCATCAATTAACCTCGGAACAAAGCCCCGCAAATTTTTGTCAATTTTTCAACACCTAAAGCCGAGTTCCTCAAACAAATCGCTAATTTTGCACTTGACAGTTAAACATCCGCTGATTTTTGGCTGAATTATGGAAATAACGATTGACGATATAAAGGCATTGATTACGGCGGACGAGTCGCGGACTATAGGTTTTAAGAAGACTATCGGGGAGAATATACTCTGAGTGAGTATTCCTCTAATGAATAATATCCTTAGTAATGACTATCAGATACATCGACATATTCACTAACTTGATTCAGCATAAGGAATCGGAAGTGGTTGAGTTTAAAAAGGCGGAGAACAACTTCGACTTTGATGACTTGGGCAAATATTTCTCGGCGTTGAGCAATGAGGCGAATCTTCGCGGACTTGAGTGCGCGTGGTTGATTTTTGGCTATGATGAGAAAAAGCATGAGATTGTCGGCACGTCATATAAAAACGGCGAAGGTGCTCTCAACAATTTAAAGCATGACTTTTCTCAACATACTACCGACGGTCAGACTTTCCGAGAGATTATCCCGATTGAGGTAGATGGGAAGCGAATACTGATGTTCAAGATTCCGACCTCGCCACGAAATATCGTGATGAAATGGAAGGGTATTGCTTACGGTCGTGACGGAGAAAGCCTCAAACCACTTAATCAGTCCAAGCAGGATGAAATCCGTAGGCAGACTCCGGCTCCTGACTGGTCTGCTGAAATTGTACCTGATGCCACGATTGATGATCTTGACGAGGTGGCTATAGCTAAGGCTCGAAAGATGTTCAAGAAGGTGCATAGCCGTATTCCGGCTGAGGAGGTCAACCGTTGGTCTACAGAAGAATTTCTGAGCAAGTGTGAATTGATGGTCAATGGCAAACTTACCCGCGCAGCCATAATATTGCTTGGCAAAATGTTCTCGGACAGCAAGCTGCGTCCGGCTGTCGCTGAAGTAACATGGACTCTACGCGACGAAAATCAAGATGTTGTGGATTATGAACATTTCTCTGTGCCGTTTATCCTGACGGTAGATGAGATTCTTGCCAAGATACATAATCTGACCTTGCGTGAGATGCCTGGAGGCACACTCTTCCCCGATACTATGAAGCAATATGATGACTATACTATCCGTGAGGCTCTCCACAACTGCGTAGCCCATCAGGACTACACTCTGCGTCAGCGCATAAACTTCGTTGAGAATCCAGGATTTCTTTATTATGCCAATGGAGGTTCCTTTATTCCCGGCACTTTGGAAAATGCGCTTGCCACCAATGGTCCGCAGCGATTCTTCCGCAACACCTGTCTATGCAAGGCTATGGTGCATTTCAACATGATTGATACGGTAAGCCGGGGAATCAAGAAGATGTTTACCGAACAGATGGAGCGTAGATTCCCAATGCCGGACTATGAGATTGACAATGAGAAGAAAGAGGTTGCGGTCCGCATATATGGCAATGCCATAAATGAACGGTATACCAAACTGCTCAAAGACAATGATAATCTGACTCTACAAGACTGCATTTCTCTCGATGCCATTCAGAAAGGACATCGGATTGACGATGAAATAGCAACAGATCTCCTTAAGCGCGGTCTGATTGAGGGAGAGACCCCGAACTACACCATATCCCTTGGTGTAGCCAAAGCTTCCAGACAGCTCCCGCAATATACGAAAGTAAGAGGTCTTGAACGCGATAAAATCAAGCACATGATTTTGCAATACATTCAGAATGCAGGTGCTGACGGGGCAAAACGGGATGCAATCCTTGAATATCTTCAGGGCACCCTTCCCGGTCGTAATACAAGAGAGCAGAATTCTGATTTGATTCGTAATATACTTAGAGAGATGGGGCAAGAAAAAATAATTATATCTAAAAATAGATTATGGTATTTATCAAAATCGACGGATTAAACGTGTAACGGTAGCCATCCTGGTGTATATAGGTGTAGTTCATAAATTTATCGTGTAGTAGTATGTGTAATAGCTGTCTTTGAGGACTACTACACGTGTATTCATTTTATCGCGAGACTGTGTCAAAGTGACGCTCACTGGTTTGTTTTTACGACAGTCGTTTGAAAATGGCGGAGAGAGGAGAGGAAGTTGATTCCCGGGAGTATCCGGGGACGGGGTGAGGCGGCTGACAGTGGCGGGAAAATCTTGGTGAAAATTTGCAAAGGGGCGAAATGTTGCATAAATTTGTAGTGGGAAACCACACAGTTATCCAACACGAAAATCCATCCCCGAGACTAATATATGACCCCGTATCTTGTATCGGCACGCAAATACCGCCCGACGACGTTTGAATCCGTGGTAGGACAGTCGGCGCTGACATCGACGCTGAAAAATGCCGTCGTGTCGGGGCGCATCGCAAGCTCCTACCTATTCTGCGGCACCCGCGGAGTGGGCAAGACCACGTGCGCCCGCATCTTTGCCAAGACCATCAACTGCGAGCATCTGACCGCCGACGGCAATCCCTGCAACGAGTGCGACTCGTGCAAGGCTTTCAACGCCGGCACGTCGCTCAACATCATCGAGCTCGACGCCGCGTCGAACAACGGCGTCGACGCCATGCGCGCGCTCACCGAGCAGGTGCGTGTCCCGCCGGTGCAGGGACGCTACAAGGTGTTTATCGTCGACGAGGTGCACATGCTCTCCACGCAGGCCTTCAACGCGTTTCTGAAGACGCTGGAGGAGCCGCCGAGCTACGTGGTGTTCGTGCTCGCCACCACCGAAAAGCAGAAGATCATCCCCACGATACTCTCCCGCTGCCAGATCTACGACTTCCACCGCATCTCTATCCCCGACATCATCCGTCAGCTGCAGTATGTGGCCTCGCAGGAAGGGATCGAGGCCGAGGAAGCGGCGCTCAACGTCATAGCCACCAAGGCCGACGGCGGCATGCGCGACGCCCTGTCGGTATTCGATCAGGTGGCCGCCTCGTCGCAGGGCAAGGTGACCTACGAGCACACGATAGCGAGCCTCAACGTGCTCGACTACAAATACTACACGCGTCTGACCGAGGCTTTCCTGACAGGCGACGTGCTGCTGACATGGGTGATCTACCGCGAAATACGCGACGCGGGATTCGACTCGCTCTTTTTCATCAACGGCCTTGCCGCCTATCTGCGCGACCTGATGATGGCGCGCGATCCGTCGACAGTAGGTCTCGTAGAGGCGGGAGAGGAGGCCCGCAGGCAGATGGCCGACATCGGCGCCCGGTGCACGCCGGGATTCCTCTACCGCGCCATGAGCCTCTGCAACGACGCCGACCTCAACTACCGCACGGCCTCCAACAAGCAGTTTCTCGTAGAGCTGACGCTCGCCAAGATATGCCAATCACTCAGCCCCTCCCCTAACAAAGGCAGCGACGGAGAGGGGCGGCTGAGAAAAATCGACGCTGCCGCCACAAAAGCCACACTCACCGCGGCTCCGCAGCCGCAGCAACAGGCGCAGAGACCAGCCTCCACTGCCTCCACTGCCCCGACGCAGCCCCAGCGGACATCGCAGACCGCGCCGGCAGCTTCCAGACCCGCAGAGGCCGCACAGGCACCACGTACGGCAGCCACGCCTGCGGCGGCTGCCGTACCACCTCCGCCGGGCATGAGGTCGACACTGAAAATGCCGACGGTCAATATCAACCGGCAGCCTGCGCCGACGGCTCACACCGGCGCAGGCAGTCAGCAGCCGGGACAGGGCACGGCCGCAGGACGCCGCAACCCTTACTCGCAGGCCGATCTCGACCGCGCATGGGACGGCTTCATCGAAGCTTTTCCGCGCAAAAGAATACTTGTCAACTCAATGCGCACATCGCGCCCGGTGCGCATCGACGAGAACAACGTGGGAGTGGATCTCGACTCCGAGATACAGATGGCCACTTTCAGAGAGGAATTCAGCGAGCTGCTGCAATGGCTGCGCGACCGGCTTGAAAACGATTACGTGGAGCTGCAGCTGAAAGTGACCGACCGGGCGCCGTCGCGCCACGTCCTTAATGACCGCGAACTGATGATCACGATCATGAAAGAGCGTCCGATGCTCGAAAAATTCGTCAAGGGACTCAAACTGACATTATAATACGACGTATGCCAAGATACACCTCAGCAATCTCACGCCTGACAGTCATGCTTGCGCTTGCCATTGTCACAGCCTGTTCAGGCAGCGACGCCGCGCGCTTCGACGATCAACTCCGTGAAGCCGAAATGGCTGTGGCGGAGGGCGACATGACAGCGGCCACAAGCATCGCGAGCCGCCTCTCCGACCGTCACATGGAGTCACTCACCACACGGCAGCTATGCCGCCTGTCGCTGATCTACATGCAGATGGCCGACAGCGCCAATCAGAGCGACAACATAGGCGTAGCCACGGAGTGCTACCGCAAGGCCTTTGAGACGTCGCCCGATTCGGCACGCCTCTATTATTCGCAGCTCGGCCCTGAACATACGGCCAGGGTGCACATGCTTGCCACTATAGTAGGGAGTATGGAAACACCTCCGTCGGATTCCGAACCCGACACCATACCTTTCAACGCACTCAATACCGACAGCCATGAACAGTGACTGGACCGACAGTCTGGCTGCGCTCAGAGCCTCGCTGCCCGGAGCCGACGAAGCGCCTGACGAAACGCCCGCGACCGACGCCGGGCCGGCCGCTCCCCTGAAACCCGGCAACCGACAGCTGACTCTCACCTATGAGCGCAAGCAGCGCAAGGGGAAGCCGGCCACTATCGTGAGCGGATTCGACTGCTCCGAAAGCGAGCTCCTTGAAATTGCCTCGCAGCTCAAAAAGAAGCTTGCTACCGGCGGATCGGCAAGAGGAGGAGAAATACTCGTGCAGGGCGACCGGCGCGAACAGCTCCGCTCCGCACTCACCGCTATGGGCTACAGGGTGAAAGGGTAATCCTCAACCACAATCAAGCCACAGACAGATGCTTACGATATACCGGGCCTCGGCGGGATCGGGCAAGACATACACTCTCGCCTACGAATACATCAGACTGCTGCTCGGACATCCCGACTCCGAGGGACGCTACAGGCTCAATACAGGCGACCGCCATGCCCACCGCAACATACTCGCCATCACCTTCACCAACAAGGCCACGGGCGAGATGAAGCGCCGCATCATCCATGAGCTGGCCCTGCTGGGAGGGTGCGAGCCCGGGTGGGAGACGGAATCCGGCTACATGAAGAGCCTGCAGGATTTCTACGGAGCCACTGCTCAACAGATATCCGCTGCAGCCAGAGAGGCGCTCTCGGGCATATTGTTTGACTACAGCCAGTTTCAGGTATCGACGATCGACTCCTTTTTTCAGACCATACTGCGCACTTTCGCCCGCGAGGCGGAGCTGACCGGCAACTACGAGCTGACGCTCGAAGCCGTGCCGAGCGTCAGCGAGGGAGTGGCGCGGCTCTTCAAGTCGCTCGAAGAGAACGACACTCCCCAGACACGCCTGATCCTGGCACAGATCACCCGCCATCTGCTCAACAAGATGCACGAAGGGAAGAGCGCCGACCTCCTCAACCGCTCCGGCAAAGCCTACCAGACTCTGGTGAAGGAGATATCCTCCATGAACGACGAGGAGTTCGCCACACGCCACGAGGGCGACGCGGCCACTGTCCACGATCTGACGATGGAATATCTGAAGGACTCCTCCCGGCTCAGCCGCTTCGCCAAGGCCCTGTCAGACGAAATCACCGCTTTGGCCGAAGACGCTCGCCAGAAGGCCTCGCAGTGTCTCGGCCTGATAGAGCGTCACGGCCTCGGCAGCGGCGTATTCAGAGCCAACCATTTCATCAAGGGACTTGAAAAAGTTGTCGCCGACCCGTCGGCCGACAGCGGTTCCACCACAGTAAAACCCGCGGCCGAGGGAGTGGAATCAGTGCTCAACAAAGGTCGGTCGCTGCCCGGTGAAGTGGGCGCAGCCGTGCTTGCCGCATCCGAGGCCATACTGGCAGCGCGCACCCGAGGCAAGATATTCCGGCAGATGATCGACTCAACGCTGTCGCTGTCGCTGATGCGACATGCGATGCGCCATATCGACGAGGTAAGACAGGAAAACAACGCCCTGCTGCTCGACGACACGAAAACACTCCTCAGGAAAATCATAGGTGACAACGACACTCCCTTCGTCTACGAACGCATGGGAATATGGCTCAACCATTTCCTCATCGACGAGTTTCAGGATACGTCGCGCATGCAGTGGGACATCCTTCGGCCTCTTGTGGAGCAAGGAATCGCTCCCGGCCACGACTCTCTGATAATCGGCGACGAAAAGCAGTGCATCTACCGTTTCCGCAATTCCGACCCTACACTGCTCGGCAACCAGGTAGCCCGTGATTTCGCCCGTCTCGACATAGAGGAGAAGGGAAGCGCTCCCGGATCCAACACCAACTGGCGCTCGTCGGGCACGGTGGTGGAGTTCAACAACCGTCTTTTCGAAGCCATGGGCCCGGCGAGGGCCGGTGAAGGAGTGTATGGCAACGTCAGGCAGCTCGTGGCGGCGAAAAACCAGTCGGCTCCCGGCTATGTCGACGTGGCGCGCATCACTCCGCAGCAGGGATCGGCAATGGCCGACGAGGCATTGCCCAGACTCTATGACAACATCATGCGGCAGCTGCGGTCGGGATATCTTCCGTCGGATATCGCGATACTCGTGCGCGACGGCAAGGACGCGACAGCTGTGGCAGAATATCTCTCGGCACGGCAGCAGGAATCACCCGGCGACCCCCGTTTCGGCATCACAAGCGACGAATCGCTGCGCCTGCAGGAATCGCCGGCCGTGAAGATGATTGTCAGCGCGCTGCGGCTGCAGGCTACTACGGCCGACGACGTCAGGGAGCAGCGACGCAGCCTCCGCGAGGTGACGCTACTGACATCGCGCTTCGACGAGGCCAAAGGGCGCGGCCTGAACGATCATGAAGCCCTTGAGGAGGCCGTGGAGCGAAGGGGCGAGCAGACAGAAAAGGGGGGTGACCATGCCTGGGATCTTGTCACACAGGTCAACCGCCTGATTCGCGAGCGCATTCCGGCCGACATGGCGCAGACGCAGAACGCAGCCATTTCTGCGTTTGTCGACGTGGTGAATGAGTACTCCGCCGCCAATCCGCCGGATTCTCGAAGCTTCCTGCGGTGGTGGGATATAAACGGAAGGCGCCAGTACGTGCAGACGCCCCCCGACCCGATGTCGGTCAATCTCATGACCATCCATAAATCCAAAGGGCTGCAGTGGGCATGCGTCCACGTGCCTCTGATCGACTGGGACGCGATATCGCTCAAAAGCGAGGAATGGTTTTCGACCCGCGGACTGACGCTTGCAGGCTGCGACGCCGCCGACATACCGCCCTACGTCCGCCTGAGGCCATGCGTGGAGATGCTTGCCACTCCGATGGGCGAGCGCTACCGCCGCAGAGCCGGGGAGATGGCCACTGACGAGACCAACGTGATCTATGTGGCTTTCACCCGCGCTGTAAGCGAGCTTTGCGCCTGCTACAGGATACCCTCCGCTCCCAAGGATGTCACAGCCGGCGAATTTGTACGGAAAGCACTGATGGCAGCCTATGGAAATGAGAACGTGACGATAGGAGAGCCCACCATCGCCCCTCCCCGCAAAAAGAGCAAAAACACAGCGCTCGAACCGTCTGTCACCGACAGCATGCCGCTGTTCGGCACAGGAATGCGTTCGGATCTTTGGGATTCGATGGAGCTCGACGACGACCCCGACATGACGGATGAACCCGACTGAACCGCGCGTATTCAAGGCTGCCTCGCAGACAGCGCGCCATAATCACTATCTGCTGCCGTAAAGCCTTCGGTAGGCCATGACTGATACCCGGCCGTAACGCCTCTCCGTTTCCTGCAGGGCATCGGCATATTTCCCCGTAACAGACTCCAGCGATCTTTTGATGCCGTCGCGGTGCTCGCGCGGCAGTATGCGCTCTTCGGAGAGACGCCCGAGCCTGACGCATTCGGAGAGATGGCCCACGACGGTCGACAGCGCCAGACCGCGCAATGCGGCTATATCCTCGGGCGAAGAGCCTTCCTCAAACATCCTGAGCGACTCGAAGGTGGAGTAGCCCCGCGGCTTTTTCTCTTTCGGCTCCTTGCGCTGCGCAGCCTTACTGTCCTTGACCGCTCCACGCGGGCCGAACGCCTTCCGGTCGGAATCCTCTCCCCGCAGCGCCACCCGGGCCTTGATGTCGAGATATCCCTCGACGCTGAAGTCGCCATGCGACAGCTCAGTCAGCGTCTTGTATTTTGTCAGCATCAGCTCCCAGACCGTATCGCGGGCCGCCTCCACCCTGCGCCGGTAGGCCTTGTTGCCGATATCGGTCGGAGTGGCCTGCACGAGGCGCAGCAGCGGAGCGAGCCGCTCGGTGAAGTAGCTGCAGCCGCCGCGGATTTTCTGCCGAAGTTCAGCGGAGCCCTTAAGAGCCGGCGCCCCGCCCGGAAACGACGCGTAGATGCGTCCGAAGCGCTCCCCTACGGCCTCAATGTCGTCGGCCATGCTCCTTGCCGCCCCGGTGTATTCCTCGAAAAGCTGCGGGCGCAGAGGCGCCACGAACTCCTGCACTGCACGCGACAGGGCGTCGAACTCGCGCCTGATGCGGCTGAAGTCAAACACGTCGACAAGATTGCGTATGTAGAACTCGTCGGCCAGACGCGATGCGGCAGCCTCGTCGGGGCTTGACGCCGTAGCTTCGTTGATGAAACCTGTCACCCCCGGATCGGTGATCACCGACCGCGATGACAGAGGCGTGTCGAGCACCATCCCTTCGAGCGAACGGCACCGGCTGAGCGCCACGTAGGCCTGTCCGGGAGCGAACGACGAGGCCGCGTCGATGATGGCGCGGTCAAACGTCAGCCCCTGGCTCTTGTGGATCGTGATGGCCCAGGCCAGACGCAGCGGGAGCTGCACGAAGCGTCCCTCCTCTTTCTGTGTGATCTTCTGTGTGGACTCGTCGACATCATAGCGGCTGTTGACCCATTCGGCCGGCTCCACGCATATCTCCTCGCCCGAGCCGAGCGGACTGACCGTCACCGCACCGCCGGAGAGCGATGTGACGGCGGCTATCATGCCGTTGAAAAAGCGTCGTTCCGGCCCATCGTTGCGTATGAACATCACCCGGGCGCCGACCTTCAGCTCTATCTCGGCGTCGGCCGGATAGGATGACTCGGGGAACTTCCCCTCGACCTGCGCGCGATAGACGCGCGACGGAAGCCTGATGGCATCGAGTTTGCTCCGGTTGATGGCGGCCGCGCGGGCGTTGTGGGTCGTCAGCCGTATGTAGCCCTCCGCGTCGGGAGGATTGAATCCGGCACGATAGCGGGCGTTGAGCCGGCGGAGCACCTCATCGTCGACAGCTCCGTCGCGCACGGCGTTGAGCAGCCCGACAAATCCGCGGTCGGTCTGGCGGAAGACCGTCTGCAGCTCTATGGTGAGCATACCTGCCTCGCGCAGGGCATGGCTGTCGAAGAAATAGGGCGAAGAGTAGTAGGGCCTGAGCAGTTCGCGGTCGGCGTCGCGCACCACAGGCGACAGCTGCCGCAGATCGCCGATCAGAAGCAGCTGCACTCCCCCGAATGGGCGCGTCGGGTCGCGATAGCGGCGCAGAGCCATGTCGATAGCGTCCATCAGGTCGGGGCGCACCATGCTGATCTCGTCGATGACGAGCAGCTCCAAGCCCGCAAGGATGCGGCGCGTGGCGCGCGACGGCTTGAAATACCCCTCCTCGCCGACGAATCCGCGGCCCGGGATATAGCAGGTCAGCGGGAAATGGAAAAAGGAGTGGATCGTCTGTCCGTCGGCATTGATGGCAGCCACGCCGGTGGGCGCCAGCACCACCATGCGCTTGCGCGAGCTCTCCCGCAGGCGGCGCAGAAAAGTGGTCTTGCCGGTACCCGCCTTTCCGGTCAGAAAGAGATTGGCGCCGGTGTGCTCCACAATGCGGCGCGCGAGCTCCAGTTCGCGGTTGACGATCGCCGCAGCCTCAGGCTCCCCGGCCATCATTCCCATGCCGTCTTCATCGGCCAGATAATCGTATTCCATAGCTGTTTTCACTATGTTGCGAAATTAGCCATTATTCCTTAACTTTGCAAAAAGCGACATCAACATATCATCACATCAGGCATATGGCTCAACCGATCATCACTACTGCTGCGGGAAGCGGGCGGCTCGAATCGCTCGACATGCTCCGCGGGCTCGACCTCTTCATGCTCGTAGGGCTGCAGCCTGTGCTCGTCGCCGCCGGCAGAGCGTCCGGAGCGTCGTGGCTCGACCCGCTGCTCCGACAGCTCGACCACGCCGTGTGGGAGGGGTTTACGGCCTGGGACCTTGTCATGCCGCTCTTCCTGTTCATGACCGGCGCAGCGATCCCGTTCGCCATGGCGCGCTATCTCAAGCCCGGCGCCTCGAAAGCCGATGCGTGGCGCAGGATAGGCCGGCGCGTCATCGTGCTCTGGCTGCTCGGCATGATAGTGCAGGGCAACCTGCTCGGCCTCGATCCCGGCAGATTCCATCTCTACACCAACACTCTGCAGGCCATTGCCGCGGGCTATCTCATTGCCGCGACCACGATGCTCACCGTGCCCCGGCGCTATCATGCAGCCGTCGCCGCTGCGCTTCTCGCCCTGATGGCCATACCGATGAGCATCCACGGCGACTTCTCGCCGCAGGGCAATCTCCCTTATCTCATCGAAGAGGCCATAATGGGCGGCGACCGGGGCGACAGTTCCTACACCTGGATATGGAGTTCGCTCGGCTTCGGAGTGACAGTGATGCTCGGCATGCTTGCCGGAGAGATCATGAAGGCGGCTGACACACCGCGCCCGCGCAAAGCGCTGAGGCTCGTAGCCGTCGGAGGCGCGCTGCTCTTGGCAGGATGGATCTGGAGCTTCGAGACCCCGATCGTGAAACGGATCTGGACCGGCAGCATGGTGCTCTGGTCGGGCGGATGGTGCTACCTGCTGATGGGAGCCTTCTACTACGTCATCGACTGCCGCGGCACGCGCTTTCATGCCGAGTGGCTGAAAATCTACGGCATGAACTCGATCACGGCCTATATGCTCGGCGAAACGATCAACTTCCGCTCGATCGTCCACTCTCTCACCTTCGGCCTGCAGCCCCACATCGGCCCCTGGTACGACACCCTGCTCACCGCCGGCAACTTCGCCCTGCTCTTCCTCATCCTCGCCTGGATGCAGCGCGACCGCCTCTACCTCCGCATCTGATCCCCTGGTTCTTGAGAAAGCATCTTGTCAAAGCACGGATTTATTTCAGCTCCAACTCAATATCCTCTATTGATGGCAGAGAGCTCTTGAATTCGTCAGGAATGAATTTTGTGAGTTGAAATTCAGCCACTCCAATAGGCTGCGACGACGATTCGAGAGCATATTGGGCAAGCACATTGTCTTTATCCTTGCAGATCACCTGTTTTCGTCACTTTTAAGGACTTAAAAATTTATCTTCTGATTATCAACGGATAAGCTTTGCCGGATTTGGTAAT
>CANRCT010000040.1 GCA_947629175.1 uncultured Muribaculaceae bacterium
ATGGTATTGGTTTGTAATTCAGCACTATAAATTTAATACTTTTATCGCTAATCACCAATTTTTCAATCACTTAATTTCGTCGAACTCACGTTAAGATACATCTTGCAATGTGACTTCAGCACAGACGATGGAGTGGTTGTTGCAGAAAATACAACTACCACTCAGAAGAGGGCCGAGCTGAAAGAAGAAATTCGGGATATCCTAATGTATACGGAGACAGAAAATAGATGGCAGGAGCCTCACAAATTTGGTGGCAGCAGGCAGCCCGTGGCTGATCACAAAGACTCCGGCGATGACAGACGGCTGAACGTAGCGGTGCAGATCATGTCGGGCATCATGAGCAATGAGGCCATGATGAACAATCTGGCGAGCGGAGAGTCGACCGTTGAAGGTGTTACAGGCTGCATCGTTAATGCTGCGATAACGTACACCGATGCTCTCCTGGCAAAGTTCGAAAAAAAGACCATATAAGAAGTGTGTTAACATAATCATGCAGGGGGAAATTCAGTAGAATTTCTGAGTGTCAGACAATTAAAGGTTTGGTATGCTTCCGGGGCTGTGAGGTTCCGGGAGTTTTATTTAAGATGGTCAGAAGAAAAAAATTTCCGTTCATTTCAGGAGAAAACCCTTTCTACACTTTCTACACAATCTACAATCTTGATAATCAGTAGAAGTAAGGTTTGAAAAAGTAGCTACAAACTTTCTACATTTTTCTACAAACTTTCCGATTTTCTACAAATCGACCCTTTTTTCTACAAAATCGGCATTTGTAGAAAGGTTTCGAGGGTTAGTCGTATTAGTTACTTCGTTATTATTCAGCGAAGTAGTGATTTTGTAGAATTTGTAGATCGTGTAGAACGGAAAAACTGTCCGATTATTTAAAAATTTCTCTATAAATTATAGTTCGGACTATAATTTTTTTATAGTTTTGCATTCATAAATAGCAATGAATGAGTAAGTTTGTTTTATACGTCAATCTTCCAAAGTATCTACATGAGTGGGCGACGCACCAGTTGGGCGACCCTGTAACGTTTCCGCAATACTCAAACGAGAATGCCGTCATCCGGTCTTTCCTTCAGAAATTGCCGGCAGGCGTAAGTCCTGATGTCAGAACTGACGGGGCAACCGCTGTCGCCATTCCGGACTCGGCATCAAAACCGGTCGAGTATTATAATTACATGGGCGATCGCGGAAAGCTCGCGGTCGTGGAGGTAATTAAGGATCTCTTCACTCGCGCGCTCTGGAATGACATCAACCAGTTGGAGAAGTCGCCTGTCGGCCTCAACCAACTGATCGCTGCCTGGTGCGAGATGAACGGAATTGGCCTCGATCGGGTCGAGACCGTCCGGCAGCGTTACTACCGTATACGCAAGGCTTATTACAAGCGGGGCATAAACCTCAAAAAAAGTTCACGCCCGCGCAACCACGATTCTGCCGATTTTCAGGCAATCACAACAGACGCAAACAATTACGCACAATAACGCACACCGACGCACAACATGAAACCACTGCTGCTCAACATCGCAAAAATTGAAATGATGGAGGCCTCAGGCCTCGCAGATCAGATCGTAATATCGGAAAGCTCCTGTGTTCTGCCAACCGGGCTTTCGACAGTCACTCTGCCGTTGGTATCTTTGGCAGAGTGTTCTTCAGCCGCGAAGCTCGAGAATAAAACCATCATCCATTCAGTCAGCCTAAAGGGGCGCCTATGCGCTAATCCGGTCATAGTATTCAGGCGATTTGCTTTCATCCTTCACACTGTTACCGGCGCTCGATATCTGCTTGGCATCGGAGAGCAGCCTCATCCGGCATTGCTGAAATCGCTCGATATGCCTGCAGCTCCGTCTGATCCATCCGGATGGCAGCTCAACGTGAGCTGGGAGTCTCCGGTGGGGCTGTTGGCTATTATGGGCTAAAATTCTGTCTTTTATGCTTTTCTGTCAGCTGAATACCTTTGCTCAAAACAAAGGCATTCATGCGCTACCAACTGACAATTGATGATTATATCGGCGATTGGGGATACTCCAAGCGCTATGTCCGTCAAGTCCTCGCCGGGTATGCCGGCAAGCACGTCGACGTGAAAATCTCCTCTCTGGGTGGTGATCTCAATCACGCCCTCGATATCCGTAAGCAATTCCTTGATCATGGCGACGTGACCGTACATCTGTCCGGCTTCGTCGCTTCTGCCGCTACTGTCATTGCGATGGGAGCCAAGCGCATCATTATCAGCAAGTATGCAATGTTTCTCGTGCATAAGTGCTCGAACTTCGTTGATGCGTGGGGCAGCTACAACGCTGACGAGATGGCAGCTCTCATCGAAAAGCTCACGGAAAACAAGCAGGAGAATGACAAGATCGACGTCGTACTGGCCACCATGTACGCGGAGAAGTGCAAGAAAAAGGTCTCCGAAATCCTCGACGTCCTGAAACGCGGCGCCTGGCTTACAGCTCAGGAGGCCTATGATATGGGCTTCGTCGATGAAATCTCCGATGAGGAAGCGGGCGTGAAGCTCAATTGCAGTGCTGACACCCTGGCGAAGTTCGCCGCCATAGGCTTGCCGCTCGACGGACTTAAGGTAAATCAGCAACCGGTAGAGGAACCAAAAAACAATAATAAGCCAATGAACAAAAAGACTTTTGACTTCAAGGCCGCGGGCGCTCTCCTCAATCAGACGGAGATCACCCCGGACAATGACGGCTACGTTTCGGTGACAGCGGAGGACTTCGAGAAGCTATCGAAAAAGCTTGCCGAGCTTGAAACAGCTGCCACGCAGAACGCAGCCGACATCAAGGAGAAAGACGACAAGATCGCCTCTCTCAACGAGCAGGTTGAGAACCTGAAAAAACAGCCGGCAGATGAGACCACCGACATCAAGGATGACGGTGCAGATGCTGACGATAAAAAAGTTAACAGCAAGTCGCTTTACGACTCAGTTAAAGAAATGAACTGACATGGGTAAAGTTAATATTACAGACACCGATCTTGCCACCAGTGCAAGAACGTACCGAAAGGATCTCCTGATGGTGCCCGTGCATGCTCTTGCAAAGAGCCTGCAACACATGACCCTCCGTACCGGCATCCGCCACTCTGAAAAGGTCGGCGAGCTCACAGGCGACATCGAGATAGGCCCGTACTCCGAGACTCGCGTAGACGATGAGAATGTGGGCATCATCACCCGCGAGCTCAAGACATATCTCGGCAGCGTGGTCAAGAAGTTCTCACCGAACTCCGTAGCCCAGACGGTCTACGGCTCGTCGATAACCAAAGGCGAATCTCTGACGAACGTCGAGATCGTCCGTCTGGTACTCGCCTTCCTCGCCGCCAAGATCGGCGCGGGCATCGACCGCCATTTGTTCAATGCTGTGCGCAATGCCTCCGGGACAAAGACTGTCGACCTCTTCGACGGCTTCGACACTATCACCGCTGCAGAGGTGACCGCCGGCAATATCGCCACTGCCAAGGGCAACCTGTATGAGTTCTCCGAGGCTATCACAAAGCTGAACGCAGTCGATCAGATCGTTGCATTCTGCCGCGCTGCCGACGACTTCCTGCAGGAGACCAAGGGCGCGAAACTCATAATCTCGCGCGACATCTACAATGCCTACGTCGACGACTACAAGGCTACGACCGGCGCGATCGTCTATAACGACAAGTTCCTGCAGAAGTCTGTCGAAGGCTTCAGTAACATCGAGCTGGTGCCGATGTACCAGAAGAAGGGCGCTCCGTTCATCCAGCTGACCACGAAGAGCAACATGCTCGTCGGTGTCGACCAGGAGAGCGACGAGGAATCACTCATCGTGGAGAAGCACGCTCCGTTCGTGCTTGACTTCATCGCGACAATGTTCTTCGGCGCTCAGTTTGAGACACTCGACAAGTCGCGTCTGCTCGTGGGCAAACTCGCCGCTCCTAAACCGGTAACCCCTCCGGCAAGCGGAGGCGGCGGTCAGCAGGAGGGTGGCTCTGAATCAGATAATCAATAATCCGAACTGATCATGAGTACAGACACTACTACAAATAACTGCGCTTCGGTCGACCTCTACGAGTCGCTGGAGTTCTGCAACGGCCAGACTGTGCTTCCCGGCATCCGTCATGAGGTTTACTTCATCGCGAAGAAAAACATCCTTGGATGGCCGAAGCTCCCTGCACTCGACTCCGAAGGAGCCGACATGAAGAAGATCGCCACATATGACGGTGACTTCACTCTCGCTGCTGACAAGACGTTCCTTCGTCTCGACGTCTTAACCGCAGCGTCGAATCTCAAGGCTGATTCTCAGGGCGAAAAACCGTCGAAGACTTACCTCAACTCATCAACGCTCAAATACGCTGGCGTCGATGAGGATGCCACCGGGTTCTGCCGCATGGCAAATACCGATGATCTGGTCTTTGTCATCCGCCAGCGCAACGGCAAATTCCGCGTTCTGGGCAACGAGGCATTTGAAATGAACGTCAACCCGAGTCAGGACAGCGGCATGGCCGTGACTGATGCTTCCGGCACAACGCTTGAGGCCTCCGTCACTGACGTATGTCCGTCGCCTTTCTACGTCGGCAAGCTGCTGACTGAAAAGGGTACGATCAATTGCGCCACTGGCGCGATCGTAGTTCCTGATCAGGGCGCGTGATCTCAACTGAAATCCTTAGTTATGACCGCCGAGGCGCGCGCTGATCCATGGGGCGCGCGCCTCTTTTGAAAAATAACTGTCTATGTCAAAACTCGATAAACAACTGACTATGCGCATACAGGCGTGGCTCGACACTCCGAAAGCGGAGCGCGATCTTAACGCCGGCGCGACAATGATGTTTCAGCTCAACCATAATCGCGCGCTCTACAACTCTGCGCTGCAGCGTCCGGAGCGTTTCGCTGACAAGGTGGAGTATGAACTGAAAAAATTCCTGAAGATCCGGCTTGCCGACATGTCGGTGGCCGAGGTCGTTGAACTGGAAAAGAAAGTGATGCCGGCTGTAGATAAGATCGTCAACGAGCCGGTCATCGACACTTCCGACGAATGGCCGGAGGCCACTGTCGCCAAAGGCAAGCGCGCAGATCATGACCTCTTGCCTCCGGAGATACAGAAGCTCTGGGATGACAACGGCCGGCGTTACCGGGCGATGAATCTCCTTTTCAACGAGCTTAAGGCAATGAGCGACCTGGAGCCTTGCGACAGATTCGCAAAGCTCCAGGTACTTGCAAAAACTGAGCAGGCTTACCGCGAAGCCCTCGCTGCATACGACGGCTTCGTGCTGTCGGCCGATGAACCGGCCTCTGCCCCTCCCGCACCCACCCCGGAAAAGCCGCAGGATGAATTCCTCGTCCCGGATGGTTCGGAGGAATCAGAGGAAGACTCCTCCGCCCCGGATGATGTTTTTCCTGATCCGGAGGATAAGGCGAAAACCGAGGCGAAGATCAATGCTGCTCGAAAAACGATCTCGAAGTACCGAAAACGGCTCTCCGAGATTCAGGGCGAGCCTGATCAGCGCGCTGTCTCGCTCGAAAAGATACAGAATGCCCTCTATGTGCTCCGCGACGCCGGGGCCGGCATAGCGGAGGAGACCGCTGCCGAACTCGCTTCTTACGGACTGGATGTCGCTCTGTGATTTAGGTTTGATTGGGTTGGAGAAGTGCGGCACGCAGACGTACTTCTCCAATGTCGTTCAGCTGATGGATGTCGTCGACTGGATCCTCGATCAGACCGGTCCGGCCGACATAATGATCTCCACCTTCTCGACCTCGGAGGAATTCATCCGCCGGCTGTGGCGGATGAAAGCACGCGGCCGAGTGCTCTCCTGCTCGATGTTCTGCGATCTTAGGGCAGCCCGCAAGACTGCGGGGCTGTACACCTTCATGCACAATGTGTTCGACTCGGTGGCGCTGTGCGAAAACCACTCGAAGGCGCTGCTGATCACCAGCAGCAGTCATTGCGTGGCCGTGGTCACCTCGCAGAATCAGACGCGCGGCGACCGCTTCGAGTGTGGCATCATCACCACCGATCATCATACTATTGTCAAACTCCGTGAGGGTTTTGACGCCCTCGCCGAAAAATCTTTGCCGATTGAACAGCTCATCTTTGGCTGAAAAAGTGGCCGAACTGGCCGCGCAGCTCACACCTGTATCGGATATCGCGGCGATCCTCGATATAGACGAGGACGATCTTCGGCTCATGCTCGCCGACAAGGGTAGCGACGTACGCAAGGCGTACGTCAAGGCGCGCGCCGAAACGGCGCTGATGCTCCGCAATCAGGAGATTCAGCTTGCAAAGCTGGGATCTCCGCTCGCCGTTCAGATGACAGGCAGCTATCTCCGTCAGATGGATAACGATATAGATTATTGACCATGCCGCTTCCGTCTATCGCTGAAACAGCTCAGCAATATCTATTTGCTGACCGAGACAAAATGATACGTTCCGGAGTTCCGGAGACGACCATCGACCATATCGTCAGGATACGCGACGTCTATTCTTACTGGCTGCAGTTCCCCAATAAGAAAGACCGCGAGATCGTGGGCGAGCTGATGCGCCGCGGCAACATTCAGCGGTCAGCCGCATACGAGGATCTGCGGCTGATCAAGCAGCTGCTCGGCGATCTCAACAAGGCTTCGAAAGATTATTGGCGTTACCGGTTCCTTCAGATGGCGGAGCGCGCCTATGAGGTTGCCGAGAATAACGGCGATGCCCGCTCCATGGTGGCAGCTGCAGACAAGATCGGCAAATACATGGGACTTGCCGAGGCCGACGAAGTCGATAAAGGCTACGACAAGATCCCTATTCAGATCTTCGCCGTAACCGATAATCCGGAGGTTATCGGCCTGAAACGGCTGCCGAATGCCCGGGAGCGCATCCGGGAAATGAAAAAGAAGTACTGGAACGAGGATATCGTCGACGTCGAGGCCGAGGAGGTCGACTTCGACATCGACGAGATCTTCCATCCGAAACGTCAGGAAGATGAGTAAGGTCAAGTTCGAAGTGCCCGATATGCGTCAGGTCTACCTCAATGATGTGCAGCGCGACATCATGACGGTAGTACAGGCCAAGGACACTGTCCTTGTGGCCGGTCGTGCGTTCGGCAAGGGCATGATACATGCCCTCTGGAACCTCCGCAACTTTCAGCGGATGCCGCGGTCGATCACCGGTTTTGTCTCGGCGAACATCAAGCGTGCTCTGACTAACACGCTTCCGTCGATGTTCGTCCACTGGGAGAACTGGGGCTTTCTCCGCAATGTGCACTGGTGCGTGGGGATCAAGCCCCCGAAAGCGTGGAAGTGGGACACTCCGCGCTTCAAGGTAGAGAATTTCGAGAACGTGATCTCGTTCTATAACGGCTCGATCGGCTTCATCGTCTCGCAGGATCGTACAGGCACGTCCAACTCGCATTCTTTCGATGCCGTCGATGTCGATGAGGCTAAATTCATCGACTACGAGCAGTTCAAGAACGAGACAATGCAGGCCAATCGAGGTGACCGTCAGTATTACGGCCAACACTATTTTCATCACTCGATGCTGATCACGTCAGACATGCCGGTGACGAAAAAAGGATCCTGGTTCCTCGACTGGGATAAAAAATGCGATCCGGAGCTGATCGAGGTCATCCGCGGAACCGTCTATGAGCTGGCTCATATCCGCCACCGCGTCCGGACGCTGCAGGAGAAGGGCGTGGAGCCTCCGGCTTATCTCAAGAGCGAGATGAAGAGCCTCCACGCTGATCTCTGTCGCCTGCGGTCAGTGGCCGTCGACTACCGGGAGGTGTCGACTATCGACAATCTGGAGGTTGTAGGCGAGGCCTACATCAGGCAACTCAAACGAGATCTGCCGCCGCTTACCTTTCAGACGTCGGTTCTTTGCAAACGTATCGGCATCGCACGCGACGGCTTCTACAATTCAATGACCGAGGCCACGAAATACTCGGCCACGAATTTCAGCTATCTCGATTCGCTGGAGTACAAGTTCGACAAGCTCAAGGAACCGTCGTGCCTGATGGATGCCGACGTAGAGCCGACGCAGCAGCTCTGCATCGCTTTCGACTTCAACGCAAATATCAACTGGCTAGTTGTCGGCCAGCCCCAGGGGCGCGAGCTTAAAGTCGTCAAATCGTTTTTCGTCAAGTATGAGCGCAAGCTCAATGAGATCGTCGATGACTTCTGCAAGTATTACCGCCATCATCGGTGCAAGCGAGTGGTGTTCTATTACGACAGCACGGCGCTCGGCTCCAACTACGCGGTCAATGACGAGGACTTCCACTTCGTGGTGTCCCGCGCGTTCCGGCGCCGCGGATGGCAGGTCGTCGACAAGTACATCGGCCGGCCGATGCGCCATATCGAGAAGCAACTTCTCATCAACCGGATGTTCGCCGGGAAGGCGAAGCTTAAGATTCGGATCAATCGGGAAAACAATGAGGATCTGCTCATCTCGATACAGACGGCCGGAGTCTACAACGGCAACAAGGATAAGCGTGCAGAGAAGCTGCCGGAAACCGACTCTCCCGAAGGCCGCCTCGAAGCCAGGACCGACGGGTCCGACGCTTTCGATACGCTGGCCATCGGTTGCGAGCGTTTTCCCACCGCTTCCGTGTCTATTGCGGGGATAGCGTCGTCGTTCTGACGGCCGCCTCCGCTCACCCCTGGGCATTCCGCTCTCCCGACGGATGCCGGAAATAAGCTCTCGGCGCGTGCGCTTGCCAACGGACGCCTTACCGACAAGCAGCGGTGGTGCGTGGCCTACGCGTTCGCGAGATTACCGCAGGCATGAGCGGTAATGACCACGGGATAGCGGCCGCGGCGCGGTCGCTCTTAAACGTGTGGCCGCTCTTAAACGTTAAAAAGCGTGAAAATTAAGAGCAATTTCAGCGTTAACAAATGTTAATTCAAAAGGCATATTCCGTTAAAATTTTTAACATATTTTAACAATTCGCGTAGGGCACGGTGGGGTACCCTTCGTCGCGGGGGCGCCTTCGGCGCTATTTTGGGGTCGCAATCGGCTCATTTCATGGCCGCTCCCGATTTTATGAGCGGACAAATCGAAGATTTGCCGCGCTCACGCCCAGTCCTTACCATCGCTTCGCGCTGATATGGAGCCTCTTGGCGTTCGCGTTCAGGCCCGTTAGCGCGCCGCCTTTCGCCCGATCGGTAATGCGACGGACAAAAGGGACCCGGCTCGCTCACGGAGAGCGGTATTGAGTGTTTATTGTAGCGATTTTCCATGGTCAATCGGCTAAAAATAGCTACTTTTGTGTAGGGTTTTAAGTAATTCATAAGCTACGCAAACCACTTTGCACATACCATTGAATTGTTTATTCGGCTGGCCATCGTGAGATGTTCAGCTTTTTTTGTTTGGGAGTAATTTTTATTCCATTTTGTTTTGTTATTAGAAGTAAAATTACTACCTTTGTGCCATAATCATTCAACTTCGTTATTCTATGAAACGTTATAAAGTCAGAGAGGTGATCAAAATGCTTGAAGATGATGGCTGGGTAAAATATACTACACGAGGCAGCCATAGACAATTCAAGCATCCGTCTAAATCAGGGCGTGTGACTGTCAATCGCAAGCTCTCTGACGTCCTTGATCAGGAAACGTTAAACAGTATATTCAAGCAAGCTGGCTGGCGCTGACCACAAAGAGACAACACAATCCTTAACTTCATATCAAATCAATTTTACATCGTCATGAACATCGTTAAAGTAGAAATATCGTGGGCAGACAAGAATTACTGCTGCGGATGGGGGCTCGAAGGAATTGGTGCTATACTCTGCACCAATAAGGATATCGAGGCCCTTAAGGCTGAGTTCGAGGAAACCTTGCGATTTCATGTAGAGGCTATGGCAGAGGACGGAGAGGCCGTTCCGCACTGGCTTCTTTCCGGAGAATACACCATCGAATACACCCTTGCGGTTTCCGCTATGCTCCGCCAGGCTGAACTTTTTACTACGATGGCAGCCATAAGCCGAGCTACCGGCATCAATCAACGTCTTCTCAGCAATTATGCGAGCTCAGTAAAAAAACCTCGCCCGACCCAACGTGAAAGAATAGTACAAGGGCTTCACGACATAGGCCGCAGATTCCTCGCGGTTGTGTGAGGCCAACTTCTGACTTAAAAAATCGCCCGTGAGGGCTACTTCTAATATAAATGTGCGACCGTGTTCCCTGTTCCGGGGAACACGGTTTTTTTTGATAAAGTACGATTTTTCGTAATCTTTTTTGCCGTTTCATTTGTTTAATACGAAAATTCGTACTACCTTTGTGATGTCAAAATAAACAACATCGCAATGAAAAAGAAAAGAGAACAAATCGAACTTACGGAGAAAGAGGAGGAGCTGATCAGAGCCATCCGCAACTACCAGATGAGCTTCCCGAACGGTCATCCGCAGATGCTCTACTACATTCAGCAACTCGTCGACGAACTGACAGATCTTCCCTGACAAACTGCCCTCCCTCTCTCGAGGGGGAGGGCTTAAAATAAAACAATATGCAAACGGTCATACAAGCGAAAACATTAATCCCGGACGTCAAGCAAAGAATGTCTGACATCCTCGTGGCAGTCTCATGGAGAGAAATCGCCAGAACTTATTTCGGAAAGTCGAGCAGCTGGCTGTACCACAAGCTCGACGGCATCAACGGCAATGGTGGTCCGGGCGGATTCACCATGGAAGAAACCATGCAGCTGAAGAATGCGCTCTGCGATCTTTCTGATCGCATCCGCAAGGCTGCCGATACTCTTTGAGAGCCTTGTTTATTTTGACACTGTCCGCCAAGGCCGGACGCGGCACCCTCGCCCATAGCGGCGGGGGTGCTTTGCTTTTTGAGATTTTTTGTTATACCTTTGCCGTAGATTCTTAAATTAATAATAAAACCAATCTTTTTTTTAGTATGATATGATGTTTTTTATTCTCCTTACCGTCTTTGCGCTTTTGCTCGCGATCGTGGCGGCACTGAAAACTCAAAAGGCTGAAGAGAAAGTCAAGCAACGTGATCAGGATCTGAAACAAAAGAATGACCACATCAGCGATCTTGAACAAAAGATCAGCCGACTTTCGAAATTTGAAGTCTGTGTCAACGCTGAAGACAAGGCTGCTCAAATTGTCAGTGACGCCGAAAGTATGGCCGCAAGTCTCCGATCTGCTGCTACCCGCTTAAAAGATGAGGCCGCCGCTGAACTTAATCAAGCTCAACATGACCGTCAGTTTATCCAGGAAAAGGCCAAGGAAGAGGCAGAGGCAGAACTGATAAAGGCCAAACAGGAAGGCAAAGAGATCCGGGCTAAAGCTAAAGAACAGGCCGAAGCCACGATCTCGAAAGCGAACCTTCAGCTCAATAATGCAATGACTAACGCAAAGATAGTCACGCTGACAGCTGAAGATGAAGCCAGAAGAATTGCCGGCGAGGCTTACGACATTGCCAAAAATGTAGATTATTACCGCGAAACGCTCGCGGCAATCAAGAACACAATCAATGGCTACGGTTTGAAATTCATCAAACCGATGGAATCGTCTTTAGACGGCCTCGCACAGGAGTTCGGTTATACTGATGCCGGTCAACAGCTTACTCTTACTAAGCAAAAGATCGCAAGCCTTGTAGATTCCGGCCTCGCGGCGCAGTGTGATTATGCAGAGACAAACCGCAGAGAGACGGCCATTGCTTTCGTCCTCGATGCTTTCAACGGAAAAGTTGACACCATCATTACCCGGCTGAAACAAGACAACTACGGTGTTCTGCAGCAGAAAGTCAGGGACGCTTTCGCCACGGTCAATTATTTGGGCAGGCCATTCAAAAATGCCCGCATCACCAAGGAATATCTTGATGCAAGACTGGAAGAGCTCCGATGGGGAGCAGCCCTCATCGCTATTAAGAACCGCGAGAAAGAGGAACAGCGAGCCATCAAGGAGCGCATGCGCGAGGAGGAGAAGGCTCGACGCGAATATGAAAAGGCGATGCGTGATGCCGAGAAACAGGAAACCTCCATACGTAAAGCGATCGAGGCGGCCACAGCGAAGCTTGAAAAAGCCAACGAGGAGCAGCGTCAGAAATATGAAGCACTGCTTCTGGCTCTGCAGGGGCAGCTGAAGGAGGCCGAGGAAAAGAATCAGCGTGCCCTCTCCATGGCCCAGCAGACGAAGAGCGGTCACGTCTATATTATCTCGTATATCGGCTCTTTCGGCGAGAACGTCTACAAGATCGGCATGACCCGAAGACTCGAACCTCTTGACCGTGTCCGTGAGCTCGGCGACGCTTCGGTGCCATTCCCGTTCGATGTCCATGCCATGATATTCAGCGATGACGCTCCTGCCCTCGAAACAGAGCTGCATAAGCTTTTTGCCATTAATCAGGTCAATAAGGTGAATCCTCGGAAAGAGTTCTTCCGTCTGCCGATTTCCGACATCCGGGAATACTTCGACAAGAAAGGCGTCGAAGTGCAATGGACGATACTCGCGGAGGCCGCTCAATATCGCGAGACTCTTGCACTCGAAGAGTCGTTCGCACAGAACGGCCATCTGGAGAAACAGTGGGTTGCCACACAGAACCATGAAATGGAGGAAATCGAGAATCAGACGGATGATCCTGATTCAGACGATGAGTAACATATGAGTGTGAAGATCGATCTGGAAGATGTCGCTGACTGGCTGGTGATGCTGTCGTCAATCGACGGACAGATTTCGCCACGTGAAGAGCGGCTTCTCGCTCTCTTCGAGGACACTCACGGCCTCCGGCCGGGGCTCCTCGTCGCGATGGCCCAAAAGAAAGCGCAGGCGGCCGAAAAGGAAGTGCAGCTTGTTGACCGAAATATCAGCAGAGGCTATGACTTCGAAAAATTCGTTGTCAGAATGCTATGCGGTGGCGATAATCCGGCGTTCACTCTTCTCTCATGGCGAAGCGATAAAAAGGTCGACGGCATCTTTGCCCGGGACTCGCTCATGCCGGATCTGAAGGTCGCGTCAAACACGCTGCCGTGTGATGGATCTGTTTTGGTCGAGTGTAAATACCGTCAGGATCCGTTGTATCTGACGCGGATTTCTGAAAAGGCATTGTCACGTTATCAAATTCAGGAAACCGAGTGCGGCTGCCCTGTCGTTCTGGCATTGGGCGCCGGAGGATCTCCCGGTGATCCGGACTTTTTTACCATAGTGCCGATCGACAGATTCATCAACGATAAAAAGTATGTTCTGAATCGCTCTGAAAAGCTTTCGCGTGAAGAATCGACGGAATTACTGCATCGCATCATTTCAGAATTTGAACGTTAAATTTTTCATGAGGCATTGCAAATTCAGAATTTGTTCTTAATTTTGCAATGCTACTTCCATGGTGATATGTTCACCCCGTCCGGGCGCGGTCAATGCTCGACGAATCAAGCGGGCTTTTTTTATGCCCGGTCATAACAGCCATACGGCTGTCACCGTCTCATTTAAGCGCTCTTCGGAGTGAACGACTATGGGAGTAGCAACGGTGACAGCCGTTTTATTATTAACCGCTACTCTCATAGTCGTATGCAACAAGCAACGCTGTCGGCCTCGCGACGCCGCAACCAAGTCGTGATTCTCCGGGACTTGTCCCTCGTAAAAAAATCTGCAATGGCCGATTTCCGTGCCTTTTTTGCCGGAAAAATCGGCAGAAACGCTTGGAGATCCGAGAAATCTGCTTACCTTTGCAGTGCACTACATTTGAACAAGGCGACAGCGTCGCCGACAGTTTCAGCCGTCGGCTATTTTTATAGCCGTGGCAGTAATCCTATAAGTTCCGTCCCGTGTGGAGCGTTAATGCGCCCACTGCCTTGTTCAAGGTGTAGTGCAACGGGGAGCGGAACTTTCTTTGTGTCCGTCCTCAAAGCGATCATCAACACATTCCGTTTCATTTCAACGCACTACACAAAATGAACACGACTCTCACAGTGCCCGTAAAGGGCGCAAAGACCGTAGGGTTTGCGCCCACAGTAAAGCGCATCACGCTCAACGTATTTTCTGCAGAAGCTTCCGCCGCGGTGGCTGTCGCAGCAGTAGCCGCCATCTGGTGGCATAACCTTACCATCGCCGATGCGGTGGCGGCAGGAGAGGCCGTAGCTCTCGACTGCATGCTGGCTCTGCCCTGGGGCATGGCCGCCATCATCCGCTCATGGCGCAGCGCGAAAGGAGGTGAGGCATGACTACCTTCTTTCATCCGGTTCAGACGTTCTCTACCACCGGCAAGTCAGAGAAAGGCAAGCGTCTGCAAGAAATGGCTCAACAGTTCGATTGCATGGCTGTAGAGGGCGAAAACGCTACTACTGCTATTGTAGTGGCAATGCGCGACCTCGCGGCAAGGCTTGATGAGGAGTATCCCAGAGGATCACGCACCTACATCGAGCTGACCGAAGATCCCAACGGCAATGGCGTGATCACGGCATTGCCTGTGTCCGAGCAATGCTCGATCCACGAACGCGTCTACTTCCGGATCTATTTTAACCGGATCGCGCGGGAAATATCTGTCGATCAGGCCAAAGTTATCGCGAAAGGAGGTGAGATATGATCAACAATGACGCATACCTCAAGGCAATCGACTCGATGCTCGAGACCGGGGATGTTCAGAGTCCTTCAGGGCTGATGCTACTGGCGTATCTCCGCGGCTTCCGGCCTCCGGAATTCGGAGAGGAGGGTCCCGCGGACGTCTGCATGACAAGCCGGGAGATCTGCAAGGCCATCGAGGATATGGCCGTGATCGACATCGACACGGTGTCGAAGATCCTGCTCGCCCTGGGCTATCGCCCGGTGTATTATGAGTCCATGGGCCTTGTATGGCCGATGGATCAGGCGACTCAGACAGAAATAAACTGACAACATTTTTTTGACATTTTTAATCTATAAATTTTCATGATCGGGCAGCCTTCGCAGTGATGCGCGGGCTGTCTTTTTTGTGTTCTGTAGCTGCCCGTAACTTTGCATCAAACCGACGGATATGGCAGCTACAGCGATCACTACTCTCCGGCCTCTAATGTTCTCCTACGAGTTTCAGCGGCTTGACTTTTCGACCGATCAGGCCGAAATGTCGGTCGTGCTGAAATCGACCTCTGACGACACGCTGCTCGCCGAGAGCTACACTCCCGACCGCTACGGGTCGATCACGCTCTGGGATCTCGACACGGAGATCAACGCCTACATCGGAGATGCTCCATACGCGTCATTCACGCTGACCGTCGACAGCGCGCTGATGGCGACGATCAAGGTGCTGCGCTCGTCGGTCGCCTACAACTTGCCGGCGGCAGACTTCTGCGCTTCGCACTTCCTCACTTCGTGGGAGGGAGTGCGCCGGACGTCTGTCGGCCGATATGAATGTCTGTCGTTTTATGCTGACTCTGTGGCGGCTGTCACTGCGGCCGTGGTGTGGATGACGTCGGCCGGAGCGGTCCGCGAGACCGTGACGGTCAGAGCCGCCGATTATTCGGCCGGATCTGTCGTGATGGTCGACGTGAGCCCCTCGAAATTCGTCCGCGCGGGCCGGACGCTCGCGGGTTACAGGATCATCTGCGGTGGCCGCTCGGTCAATTACCGCGTGGACTACCCCGCCATCGAGGCGGAGCCGTCGATGATCTTCCGCAACCGTTTCCACGTCTGGGAAACGGTGCACTTCGAGGGATCGATGTCGAGTGAGCCGGCCTATACACGTGAGGCTGCTTGGATCAACGGCCAGTACGTCAACTATGACATCGAGGAGGTCAAGAGCTTCACGGCGCGGACAGCTCCCATGCCGCTTGGCGCGGAGGGGCTGATCGAGGATCTGGCTCGGTCGAAGAGGGTTCATATCCTCGATTCTACAGGAGCGGCGCGCGACCTCGTGACGGTGACGGACGTCGACGCAAAGGCGACGAACGACATAAACGCCCTCAACGTGTTCTCCGTCACCTACCGGCTTGCCGACAGGGTGACTGCGAAATCGTTCATCGAGAGCTCGGCCCGCATATTCGACAACTCTTTTGACAACAGCTATGAGTAACTACCGACGCCCTAAAAAGATGCTGCACTGGCGCGACGCGATGGCGCTCCTGGAGTCAGGGCAGCCATGCGACCTGAAGGTCTGGAAGCTGTCGACTGGCGATATCCTGCCGTATCGCGGCGCGGTGTGCATAGGCCGCCACTGGCGAGGCGGCACGCACATGATCCGGTGTGCCGGGAGCAATCTGGTCAGGGAATTCCGTGATATAACATTATTCGAGATAAATGGATACGAAGTCATACGCTGATTTGGCCATGATTTATGGCCCGTCGGTTTTCGAGATCAAGACCGATGCGGCATCAACTGATGTCGCGGACTCGGCCGATCTCTTTGACGAGGACGCTTTCGCGGTCAATGACCGCGTGGTGCCCGGCTACACGACAATGCGATACGTGCCGTGGGGATCTGACAACATGCTCCCATACCGGCTGCTTCGCACGCTCGGTTCTGACGAGGTGCTTTCACAAAACCTGTTTTTCAACGTGCTGACCGCCTACGGCGCCGGTCTGTCGTACGTCGACAGGTCGACCGACAAGCAGACCGAAGATCCGGAGATCGACGATTTCTTCTTCGGCAACTCGCTGAAGGAGTTCGCGCTGGAGCAGGCCACGGACATGAAGCACTTCTTTTTCTCGGTGGCCGTGCTGATCCTGTCGCGCGACGGACGCCAGATCGTGCAGATCAGGCATAAGGATGCGTCGTTCTGCCGGTTTGAGAAAGCTGACGCCAAGGGGCGTATAAACCACGTGTTTTACGCGCAATGGCGAAAGCCGGGCACGCTCTCGAAGAAGAACGTCGAGTGCATACAGCTGCTTGATCAGCGCGACCCGTTGGGTCATCTGCGCGTACTGATGGGGAAGCAGCCGGGAGATGACGGCATCACGGAGCCCCGTACTACAGTCAGGAAGTTCGCAGTTCTGATGAAGTTCCCCACGCCCGGGCAGCGTTACTACCCGGTGCCCTACTACACGGCTATCTTCCGGGGCGACTGGTACGACATCAAGAGGCTCATCGGCAAGGGCAAAAAGGCGAAGATCCGCAATCACGCCGCCGTGAGATATCAGGTGGAGATCCACCGCGACTACTGGGAACACATCATCGCCGAGGAGGGCCTGACCGATGAGCTGGAGATCAAGAAGCGCATCGCCAAGGAGAAGCAGAACATCAAGGACTTCGTTACGGGCGTCGAGAACTCCGGCAAGGTGTGGATCACCGGCTACTATATTGACCCGAACGGCAACGAGCAGTGCATGGTCCGCATCAAGGTTGTCGACACTAAGAAGGAGGGCGGCGACTGGGCAGAGGACACACAGGAGGCTTCGAACATGATGTGCTACGGCACGAATATCCATCCGAACCTCGTAGGCGCCACTCCAGGCAAGTCGCAGACCAACAACAGCGGATCCGACAAGCGCGAACTGTTTACGCTGAAACAGTCGCTCGAAACCGCCTTTCATGATCTGCAGCTGAAAGTGCATGAGCTCGTGATCAGATACAACGGCTGGCAGCAGAAAGTGAAGCCCTCCGTGCCACTCGTGCTGCTGACCACCCTCGATAAGAAAACAGACGCTAAAAAGATACAGCGCGACGGCTCGACGAGCGACGCTGATGAATAACCGCTATGGATATCACTTACGACGACCTGATACTTTACTGCCCGTCGGCAAGGCAACCTGACGAGAGCGTGCTTTCGCAGATGGAGAGCTGGATCATGCGTGCGCGCGACAACGCGCGCCGCCTGCTGGGTTCGGTGTTTTTTGTCGACGTTGCAGCCGGGGAGAAGCCGGAATACTCCGTGCTTATCCCTCTGCTCAAACGCTACATATGCCTGAAGGCATATTCGCTCGCGATTCCGTCGCTCGATCTGGTGCTGACCCCTACCGGCTTCGGCGTGGTCAGCAACCAGAATCTTGCTCCGGCTTCGGCCGATCGCGTCCGGGCTCTGCGGGAGTCGGTCCGCGATGACGCGGACGCGGCTCTCGAGGATCTGATCGACGCGCTCCGGAACTTTGAAGAGTGGGCGGACAATTCGCATTCGTGGCTGTTCTTCCAGTCGCTCTTCTGGCGGGCAGAAGATCTCCGCTACTTAGGCAAACCGGAGGCTACCAGGCGCGATCTGATTGAGCTGCGTCCGGAAATAGCTCGTGCTGAAGATGAGCTCACAAAACTTATCGGCCGCGAACAGTTCTGCGGATTTCTTGACGCGACCAGACACAACAAACTGACAGATATTCAGTCAGAGGCGCTTCGCCGCTGCCGACTGTACGTTGTGGCCGTCAAGAACGGCGTCGGTGTTCTTCAGGCGAAGAAGCTTCTGCTGAACACTCTTGAAGAGAATCTCGATGCATTCCCGCTTTATGCGATGTCGACGAATTTTGAGGCAAACCATTTCGAACCTTACCGAAACAAGAAAGATGACACGTGTTACTTTTTCTGACGGGCAGCTGTCCGTCGAGCTCCCGAAGGGATGGCATGAGCTGTCGCAGGCGGAGCTGCTGACCATATACAAACTCATGACTGCGTTCTCGATGGAGGAGCTGCCGTTCGAGGTGTTCCGGGAGCTGTCAGGCATGGAGCTCGTCCGGATAAATGATGACAAATACTTTGTCAAGATCAAGGCTGTGGAAGAGGGCAAGGAGGTCAAGCTTTTTGCCGGGCTGTCGGCAATGCAGCTTACCGCATGCTATGAGCCGCTGAGGTGGCTCGGCGATCCGGGGCGCATTCCGGTAAGGCTCGACAGCGTGGGCGGCGTGGGCGGTATCCGTGCGGATCTGCACGGCCTGAAGCTCGGCGCCTTCCTGCAGTTCGAAAATCTGTATCAGGGATATCTGCAGTCGCAGAAGCCGCAGGCTCTCTGTGCCATGGCTGCTATCCTTTATCCAGGCTTCGGCCGCGACTGGGAGCTGCAGCCCTGGGAAGAGATTAATATGATCAACTGGGCAGTTCAGATCAAGGCGATGTTCGCAGCGAAGTTCACGCATCTGTTCAAGCCGATTGGCGACGAGGCGCCATCGGCGATCTCGATGGCGGAGGTGATGAACAACGAGATTCGTGTCCTGACCGGCGGAGATGTAACCAAGGAGGACGCCGTGCTGTCTATCGACGTATGGCGCGGGCTGACCGAGCTCGATTACAAGGCCAAGGAGGCCGAGGAGTTCAACCGCGAGATGGCGAAATATAAGAAATCCTGACCATGGACGCGAAGCATTATTTTGATGTCGAGGCGTATTTCCGGAAGCTGTGCGAGAGCAATAAGCTCGCACAAGCGGAGGGCTTCCGGTTCTGCACGTGCAGCGGCATAGAGTCGCTGCAGGAGCCGTTGCAGCGGTTCGCCCGCGACAAGGCGTTTTTCTGCGTCGACGATGTCAATGACGGCTCGATTACGCGCGGCACGGGAGGCGGCTTTTACAAGCGCCGGACGATGACGGTGTTCCTCATGAAGCGGTACGCCTTCAACGACGAGCAGTCGCGCATCGAGGCTATGGGCGTGTGCCGGCAGCTGTTCAACCAGCTGCTTTCTCGGCTGATCGTCGACGCGGAGGATCTCCAGAACGAGCTGGTCTATCTGGAGACCTCCAACGTCATGTGTCGCGAGCTCGGCCAGTATTTCCTGAACGGCTGCACCGGCCTCTATTTCATGATCGATGTCTCAGAACCTGTCGACCTCATTTATTCCGCCGAAGAATGGACGAAAACATCTTAGAGGACGGCCATGAATATGAGGAGGCATGGGTCAGAACCATGCTTGAGATCTGGAAAGAAAAGATCGAGCGGCTGCGGGTCATCCGTACAGGTGCGCTGCACCAGTCATTTGACCAACAGATTCAGCAGTCGCAGCGGGGCGACTCGCTGAAGATGCGATTTCTTCGCTACGGGATTTACCAGGCACTCGGCACTGGCTACGGCTATGTGTCGGCCGAGGGCGGCAATACCGGCGATCTTAAGTTTCTGGATAAGGATTATCGACATAAGCATCGCCTCGATAAGAAGCGGAAAGTCGGTCCGGCATGGGGCGGCTACCTGACGAGTGGACAGCCGCGCAAGCGGCGCGACTGGTTCAATCGGGCATTTTTCCGGTCTGTCATGGCTCTGAAGGAGGATATGGCGCGAATTACGGGCGACGAGGCCGCCAAAATCATCTGCGACGCGCTGACTGACGCCCGGGCGGCTGTGCGCCGGTGATTGTCTTTTTTGCCTCCGAACGGCTTGTATAATTTTGAGGCATGGGACTCAAAAACAAGCCGTCACTGCTATATGATGCGTCGGTCATCCGCAATGAGCGGGCAGACTACCACAACACCGCGGAGCGCGTCGGAAAGATGGTGATCGATCTGGTCAATGCCATCGATGACTCGCTGATAGGCATTGACGATCTCATTGCTGAAGAAGTACAGAAAGCCGTCGGAAATATCGACATATCTCCGGATATCGATGTCTCCGGGAAACTCGACGCGTCGGTTTTCGACAGCTTTTTTGAGCGTGTCGATCTTACGAGCGGAGGTTGGTACATCAAATCGAAGACGCACTTTGTTGCGGGCGGAGAGTCAGCCGCCATGGGTGATTGCGATCAGGAGTGGACGCCGGGGGGCGGAAGCGGCGGGGCGTCGACGCTTGCCGGATTGGGTGATGTGCTGCTGGGAAGTCTGGAGCCGGGCGATGTGCTGAAGTGGAACGGCAAGAACTGGTATAACGGGACTGTGCAGACGGGCCTCGATGAGGATGCGCTGGCGGAGTATTTACAGACCAACAATTACGCCAAGACGAGCGATATCCCGTCGCTTGCCGGATATGCTACGCAGGACTGGGTAAATCAGCAGGCCTATGCCTCGCAGTCGTGGGTGACGTCGCAGAGATACCTGACGGAACATCAGGACATATCGCATCTGCTGACGCGGGCGGAGTTTGAATCAATGTTTATTAAGGTCACGCGCGATGATGGGAGCTGGTATATCCTGACGAAGTCGGACTTTGCGTCATGCGGCGAGTCCTCGGCAGCCGGATCGGCCGACATGCCGGGAGGCGGGGGCTGGGCAAAAACGCTGAACGATCTTGACGGGGTCAACATCGCAGCTCCGTCTGTCAATGACGTGTTGGTGTTTAATGGCACGGAGTGGATCAATAGCCAGATTCCCACCGGCGGCCTCGACGAGTCGCAGCTTGCGGCGTATCTACAGCAGCATAACTATGTGACGTCGGCTGCGCTGGGCGATTACGTGACCGTAGGGACGGAGCAGACGATCAGCGGTAAAAAGACGTTTGGGGCCGGGCTGACAATCGCGGCCCATGCTACTCTCTCTTTTGGCCTTGCTGAGGCGGTATCGTTCGACATATGCGGTAATTTGTATCGCAACAGTCAAACTGCGACAAATTGGTCGATCTACGATACAGACGCGACGTCTAAAATATTGGACGTCGACATGCGGACTGGTGACCTCACGATAACCGGCAAATTTATCAAGGCTGGTGGCACGGCCTCGCAGTTTCTGAAAGCTGACGGGAGCGTGGATGGAAATAACTATATCAAGTGTTACGACGGCAATGTCAAGCTTGAGTGGCTATGGGGCAGTAATCCGACTCATATAGTAGGCTTTGAGAGTAATAGCTCGACAGCCATGCGAGTGTATGACGGTAACGCACTTCGCAATTTTACTAACGCAGTCAACAAGGCTGGCGATACGATGACGGGCGATCTGTACACGCCGCATCTGCTCGTCGGTATCACACAAAGCGAGGTGCTTAACTCCTGGCCTATTTACAACAATCAATATTGGCATATAATTGTAGGGGGCAAGCCTGCGCATTATGGCGGATCAATCAGTATAATGCGCACTGCTGACTCGCAGCAGAGTTACATCTCCTGGATCCACAAAAATCAAGATCATTTTGGCATCGGCGCAGCGAGCAACAGCAATGAGATCGAGATCAAGAATTACCTCGGGGGTATCAATATCGCCTCGACAGGTGCATTTACATACAACGGCAACACCATCTGGCACGCGGGCAACGACGGCAGCGGAAGCGGACTGGATGCGGATTTGCTGGATGGCGCGCACGGCAGTCAATATTTGTTATGCAACAAATATTGGGATGTCAATGCTGATAATATCTCAAACGGAGTTGGTTTTTGCTATGCAAACGGTGCTCCAACAAATGGCCCCGTTGTAGATTTTGGCTGCGGTAGTGGGTATAATTTGCAATTTAGCGCAGCTTATTCGACCTTTTGGGGTGAGACGTTGCATTACCGTACCCACAACGGCGACACGAACATCTGGAACCCGTGGTGTCAGATAGCCCGCATTAGTGACAACGTCGCCTCCGCGACCAAGCTACATACCGCCCGTACGCTCTATGTCACTTCATACAACAGCTATCGTTCAGGCGACGGCGTGGCATTTGACGGCACGGGCGACGTCACCCTCAAACTGCCCAACTCGATCACGGCGAGCGACTGGTTTCGCTCGTACGGAGCGAGTGGGTGGTATAACGAGTCGTATGGTGGAGGAATCTACATGGAGGACGCGAGTACAACCGTCCGCGATAGCGTATTGACAAATACAGGGATCCTGAAGTAATTTTGTGGCCAAAAAGCTATATGG
>CANRCT010000041.1 GCA_947629175.1 uncultured Muribaculaceae bacterium
CCCTCACAAAAATAGCCGCCCAAACTCTGGACGGCTATCTTTTTATGGCCTACCTGCCATCGCGGACGGTTGTACGTTGTAGACTTCTCTGATGCGTTTTGGAAATGAATCGACAAATTCATTTAGATAAGTAGAATTACATTTTGACTTTCTTAAAGTTTCTATATAATTACTGATCGCTTCATAGATGGCATCGGAAAGCGGTATTCCTGATGGTAAGGTGATAACTCCTTCTATCAAGGATGAAATCTCACATAACCCGCCTTTGGGATTGACTAAAACCGGAAGTCCACAGTAAGCCATCTCGACAGCAACATATCCAAATTCCTCGTGAAGAGAAGGTACTATCCCGAGGTCGGATAACATATATAATTCGACTAGTATCTCTGGCTTGACAAAACCCGTAAAGTGAATCTTATTCCAGTAAGGGGTGCATTTTTCCATTGCAGGCACAAAAGCTCCATCACCTGCAATAATGAGCCTCGCCGTGCTTATATCATTAACAATGCGTGAAAAAGCCTCAATAAGTTCAAAAACGCCCTTCCCTTTTGTTATACGGCCTGCGAAAATAATGATAATATCAGATGGATTAAAACCATATTTGGCACGTAGGTCTGAGCGCGATAATGATGATTTGGGAGGCAATGCTATACCATTGTATATAAGATGAAGTCGTTTTAGGGGCAGTCCATAGATAGTCCTTAGCGACTCGTATGAATGTCGCGCGATGGCAATAACACTATCACATTGTTCATTAAGAAATTTCTTTTCTCTTTCGTAGGTGGCTCTTATACTGACTTCGGCGTCATTTGCCGGAGAGTTAAGGATTCGGCGGAGTTCCGTATGGTTACCATATAGGCTGAATCCCCAGTTTGTATAATGCACAGTAAACACAATCCGAGCATGAAGGCGCTCACGTAACAATCCGGCCAGAGTTTCATAGTTAAACGCGTTGAAGTGGCATAAGATCTTACGCCCGTTGCCAATCCTTGATGCAAAATAATAGAAAACACCCATTTGGTATTTTGCTTCATTTCTCTCCGAATCACCTGAATTGGGAATTCCGCTTTTAGGGAAAGCATAACAAGGCAAACCATTTTTGACGGAAAATGCGACATTGATAGCGTCGTAAACATTGAGTTCAACTTGTATCACATCTCTACATGAGTCAATAAGAACTTCACAGAGATGTCTTACATAGGTACCAATACCATACTGTGACGAGATGCTACGTTCAGATTGTATTAATATGAGATCTTTTTGAGAGCGTATGAGATAATAATCATATAATTCAGCGGCTTCATTCCGAAGATTACCAATATGAGTGTATAAGGCTCTGGCATAGCGAGTGTTTGCCATCAACTCCTCATCTTTTGTCAACGTGTCAGCAAAACATCCTGCAATATATCCAAGAGCAAGAGCACGAGCCTTAAGATTTCCCTCGCTGTGCATTATAGAGTTAGGTCGCTTGCGATAATAGTATAGTGCATATGGTAAAAGGCTTACTTTCACCGCATATATTAGGGAATAGGGAGTGAAGTATTCGTCTTCGTGAAACTCCCCTTTAAATTCGATACCATTGTCTTCGATGAAACTCCGCCGATATAGATTGCCCGCTACCATCGGATAACTGCAACCAGTCTCCACCATACGGATAAAATAGTCGATGCCGGTCATAGTATCACGTCCTTGGGGGAAGTTGGCACTCCGGTCGCAAAACATATAGCTTGTTCCATCGGTCTGTACGATATTCATTCCCGTAAACACAATATCTGCCTGACGAGATATCGCAAATTCGAGAAGATTACGACACGTATCCTTATCTATCCAGTCATCACTGTCCACAAAAAGGATATAGTCACCGTCAGCCTCTTTAAGACATGTATTTCTGGCCTCAGCTATACCATTGTGGCTTGTATGTATTACTCTGATTCGACTGTCGAGCGCAACATAGCTTTCCGTTACTACCAGAGTATCATCGGTTGAGCCATCATCAACTACAATCACTTCAATATGAGGATAGCTCTGCGACAAAACCGACTCGAGACATTCTGGTATATATTGAGCGGTATTATGTGCCGGTATTAAAACACTTATTAATGATTCCATATTATTCAGGCTCACATAGAATTGATATACCCTTTTTCCAAGGACAGTTATGGCTGGACTTAAATCTGTTTAGACAGGCGTTCCACACTTGTGTTATTTCTTTAGATTCGTTTGAAATGCCGAATTTTGTTGCTATTTGGTTAACTTCCGATAAATATACATCATCAAAAGGGACATAACAGGTATCCCGTTTCGACATTAACCTACAATTTACATAGGCTAATATACCTGTTAGACCTGTTTCAAGACTTGTATCCGTAATACGTCTGATATCTCGTTCCATCACGGCTTTATCAATGTCTGAAAGAATCTCGTCAGTGTCATCGTTAATAAATCTCTTGTACTTAAGGAATTCAATGCCCCATCCTATACCACATAATCCAGAGCTGAAATTCACTGGAAGAGACATGGTCAAATTATCACATATATTTTCTAATAACTCGCTTGCAAAATCCTCATACCAATGATTCTGCGTTGCTCGGCTTAACAATGCGAAAAATATGGCACATCCCATTTGACCGTTCATAAGGGAATGATCTCTTATGAACAGTGAAGAGAGTATTTCTTTGTCGGCAATCAGGGGATTTTGTAGTCGGTTCGATTTATGTATATAGGGTGAAGTGACTATATTCTAATCCTCCTTTGGATGTTTGTATCAGATGCAATAAATTCTACATGCTCAATTGGCAATCCTTTTGGATTAAGAGAGATAACCTCATATACTCTTTGAGGTATTCTACCATCTATTCTTGCTCGTGTCTGTTTCAATACGGCAAAATATTCCTGTGCTATTGACATGGCAGTTTTACGACCTAATTTATTTAATCCCAATACACCACTCCATATTGAGTTAACCTTTTCTTCTATTTGAGCACCAGTATACTTTTCTCCAATAACAAATGATGTAACCCAAGTTTTCTTTATAGGGTGTTCATTATCTAACGCCCAAAATATGACAGCATTATAAAATTGCTGATATTGTTTTGGATTATCATGCAATGGCAATATAGATACTAAGTCCTCGAACGGGACATAGTGTTGCAGTTCGTTGAAATGTTCCAAGAACACCCCAACCTTATTGGTATAACTGTTTCTTCTGTTTTGGGCGAGTGTTTCTCTTTCAGATAATGTCCGCTTCTCTCTTAGCTCAGAAATGAAAGCATCCATCAATTCCTTTTCTGTCTTTTCTTTTTGAGTTGCTATTCTCTCAGCCACTTCATTCAATATATTATTCTGTTCATACTTGATAGATAATAGGCTTACTCTATTTCCTTCATTCTTTAATTCATCATACAAATTACGAATATTAGAATATGTAGTATGCAAAAGTCTGACTTGTATCAAAATGTTATCAACATTGAAATAGGCTATTTTGATATTATCTTCTACTTCCCTGACGAGCTTCACATAAGAGCTACCGAAATAACTCCGTGCCGAAGAGTCTACAATTTCGTCTAAATAGATCTCATTGTAAGTCTTAATTAATTTGGGGAACTTTTGTTTTGCCTTGCCAAAAAGTGAAGATAGTTCTATTAGAATATTAGCATCAGTTATAATATTCTTTTCAAGTTCCTCATAATTGATAGAATTGGTATTCCCACTTCTTGTATTATAAATAATGGTTTCACTGAACAGACCATCCTTATGTCTACATCTACCCGCAATCTGTTGGAGTTTGTCTGTTGAGAGAAGAGTCCATGGAAAAGTAGCATCCATAACTGTTACAAGATGGTACCTCTCCGCAAAGTCTACACCGACAAAATAAGTAGAACTCATGAATGCTATTTGCTTTGGAAGATGATTATCTTCTACTTCGTATAGGTATTCTTTAACATGAGGTTTACTCTTATCTCCACAAAGAACACAACACTCAACCTTTAGCTCATCTGGAAGACTCTCAATAATGGGTAATATACCCTTTGTAACTAAGTTAAAAGCGACCAATATCTTATCATTTGGGAAATCCCTTCTAAGTTGAAGTATTTTATCTAATGCTGTGACAATTGGATTATTTGACGGTTGCAAGATAATTTCTCTTGCTTCAATATCAGTGAAATTAACATTGATAATTGGCTCGTCTTTAATAAGGGGATTTGAGAAACTGCCAATAGTTGCAGAAATCATACATCTTTGCCCATCAGGAAATCTGAAATAATAATCTACAACTTTCTCAATGTTTAGTCTATAGTGGCTTTCATATTGATAAGAGTCAATCTCATCTATCATTATAAAGAAATCCTTGTAGTTGTCTTCTCCAATAACATCAAGTGTTCTAGGGAGACTATCTGCGACAACTAAAAGTTTTTTATATGGGATAGTTTCATCTGCTAAATACTCAGATAAAGTAGGTGTTTTAAAATCTTTAAGTTTGCCACCACAATATAGTATTCTGTACTTATCTGTACCGGGAATTCTACTATTTTTGGCTTTTTCATAAGCCAATGCTCTAGTAGGAACTACGATAATGCTATTTCTTTTAGAATTTAATTCGAGTGTTGTTGCGCCTAAGCCAGTCTTATTCTTTTTGATAATGCCATACGGAAGTGTTGAAAATACATCCCCTAACCACGCATGTCTGGAAGGCATAGTAAAATTGCATTCCAGAATGGATTTGTATGCATCATCAAATACAAGACTATATTGCAACTTCTCATTCGTGCAGACAGCCCCATTATTAAGATATTGTATAGCTTTGTCTTCAAAAACTTCATTTTGGGTTGCATCATATTCATTATGCGACCAAAATAGTATTTCGTATTTTCCAATGTTAAGTATTGAAGTGGCTCCAAATATAAGCCAATCTTTATAGACTTCTTGCAAATATATATCCTCACTTTTTATATTATTTTTGCGATCTTCTGACATAGGCATTGTATTTGATTTGCAAAAGTAGACATTTGTAGTCACTTCTCCTAATATTTATTAAAAGAAATGACTACAAATTTATTTCAAGTAAGACATAGCCTCATCAATTTGTGATTTTTCAAAGCTATCTAGATAGATTTGAGTGATTTTCTCTGAACTATGACCAAGTGACTCAGATATAATGGATGTAGATACACCTGCTCTTTTAAGTACTGTGGCAAATGAATGTCGAGCTACATAGGTTGTCAACTTTATAGGAAGACCTAAATCCTCACCTATATGTTTCAACGCTCTATTTATCTTCGTAAGGACTTTATGCAACCTATTTGCCTTTTGAATTTCATTCTTATGGTATGCTGAGAATATTGGAAAGATATAACTTGATCCGCTTACAGAACTATCAGAATAATGAGATATTATCTCCTTTGATTTCTCTTGGAGTGGAATTATAATCTGTTTCTTAGTCTTAGCTCTGATATAGCATAATTTACCATCCACTATGTTATCATGTTTAAGCATCGCCATATCAATGAAGTTAATACCAGCGGTAAAATATGAAAAAGTAAACAGGTCAATAGCAAACCTCTCCATATCTGTTTTGCCTTGATATTCTATCACTCGCTGAACATCAGCCTTAGTCATTGCTCTCTTAGGTGGTGATTGGCTTACCTTTGACACCTTATAAGCATTGAATGGATAACATTCCTTATCTATCACATGATGCTCAATGGCCATGTTAAATACTGCCCTCAGATGTCTTACTCTTGTGCCAATAGTGTTGACTGCCAAGCCTTGTTGGAGCATCCATGTTTCATACTTCTTTAGCCAGGTCACATCTATGTCACTGAAAGGAATATCAAGACTCCCTGCATACTTCTTGAAAGAGTTAAGGCTCACTTCATACATTCCTGCATACCTTAGCCTATCTTGCACTTTCAACTCATTGATATAATGAGAGAAACATTCCTCTACATTATTATGAAGACAGGAAGACGTTGCAGTAGGTTTTAGTAATGAGGATGCTGTAAACTCCTTTCCCTCTATCCTTTTGCTGAGGATTGTCTTTTGCAGTTCAAACAACTTTTGCTGAATTAGCATCCTTATCTCATCTCTGTTGGGGCAGGACTCATTAGGCTCATTCTTTTTGAAATCCCAATGAGAGGGGTGAATGGAGATACCAAGACTCTGATACTTCTTCTTCCCATCCTTACATACTCGTACCATTAAAGGATGTTTGCCGTCACTTAAAGTCTTTGACTTATAGCACAGCACTTTAACTGTTTCACTCATGAAAGTTTTGGTTTAACTCTCGGTTTAACTTTCAAGGTAAAACCACAGGTTTTTATAAAGAAAAAGCAGTTAGACTTTCATCTAACTGCTTGATTATCAGGTGATCCGCCTGGGGCTCGAACCCAGGACCCCAACATTAAAAGTGTTGTGCTCTACCAGCTGAGCTAGCGAATCAGTGCCCTTGTTTTCAAAAGCGATGCAAAGTTATGAATAGTTTTTAGAATATGCAAGCCTTTATTGGTGAAATTTCAAAAGGATTCTTCTTTATGCCCGATTTATGCCCAATAATGTCATTATAAAAAAACAAAAACGGGTGATTGCTTGGCAGATATAAGAAAAATCATTACCTTTGCACCCAAATCAATCCAAAGGGCTCAAAAAGCAGATGTTCATTGAATAGTGATATAGTCTCGCCTAAGGAGTTAACCGTATTTTATATTAAAACAACAGATGTACGCAATCGTAGAAATTCAGGGACAGCAGTTCAAGGCGGAGGCCGAGAAATTCCTGTATGTCCACTATCTCGGCGAAGCTGCCAAAGAGGGAGAAAAGGTCGAGTTTGACCGTGTGCTCCTCGCTGAAGCCGACGGTACGGTCAAGGTGGGCGCTCCTACAGTAGAGGGTGCCAAAGTGGTGTGTGAAATCCTCACTCCTCTCGTGAAGGGCGACAAGGTTATCGTTTTCAAGAAGAAACGCCGCAAGGGCTATCGTCGCAAGAACGGTCACCGTCAGTGCTTCACTAAAGTGTTAGTGAAAGAAGTAGTAGCTTAACCCGTTAAACAAAATCAGTAATCATGGCACATAAAAAAGGTGTAGGTAGTTCGAAGAACGGCCGCGAGTCAGAGAGCAAACGACTCGGCGTGAAGATTTTCGGTGGTCAGCACTGCAAGGCGGGCAATATCATCAAGCGTCAGCGTGGAACGGTTCACCACCCCGGTGAAAACGTCGGTATCGGCAAAGACCATACGCTCTATGCTCTGATTGATGGCGTTGTGGTGTTTACCCAAGGCAAAGAGGGCCGCAAGTTCATCAATGTGGCTCCAGCAGAGGCATAAACCGGCAATCACAGACACAACTCCCCTTTCAGGGAAGATCAAATTTATCAGAGAGGCCGTTTGCGATATCGCAACCGGCCTCTCTGATATTCGTATTGTAAACTCAAAGTACCCTGCCGCCCTGAAGATATTCCATACCGATTGTGAAATACCGGCGTCCATAGTCAACAGGGCGGAGCACCTCACCGTCAAACGTCACAACGTCGATATCTATTGCTACCTCTCCTTTGGCGCCAGATGACGGCTTACGGCGTCCGAGCGACAGCTCCATCGTCTTGCACTCATCATGAAGAGACGCAGCGTCCATCATAAAACGCCCTTTAAGCACGGCATTAAGATACATCACTCCGCTGCCGCTGATATCAGGAGTGTGATAAAATTCCGAGACTACGATATCGCGACCCACCTCTTTCAGCCTCCCGATGGCGTCGCGGAGTTTCCTCTCCGCTTCCGCTATATTACTGCCGAGAGAGATGACAGCCTCATGCCATCGCTGATCCGTCATTGGACGACGCCTTTCATCGTAAGCGCCACGCGTGCGCGAGGTGCATCCACATCAATCACTCTGACCTTGACCGACTGCCCTACCCTCAGATATTCGGCAGGATTAGAGACGAACCGATCAGACAGCTGGGATATGTGAACCAGGCCATTGACTTTCAGACCTATATCGACAAACGCCCCGAATGCCGTCAGATTCGTGACGCGCCCGGTAATTTCCTGCCCTATATGCAGATCGGCTATCTCCGCGACATCCTTGCTGTACATCACAGGCTCCGGCTCCTTGACACGCGGGTCACGGGCAGGCTTCTCAAGTTCGCCGATGATGTCGCGCAATGTCGGCAGCCCGATATTCTTGTCAGCGTACAGTTCGATATCAATGTTCTCAAGTTTCGCTTTGTTTCTTATCAGCTCTCCTACACTCACTCCTGCATCTGAAGCCATGCGGGCGACAATTCCGTAACTTTCCGGATGCACGCCTGTGGAATCGAGAGGATTATCTCCGCCATTGATACGGAGAAACGCCGCACACTGTTCGTAAGCTTTCTTGCCCATCCGCGGAACGTCGAGAAGCTGCTCGCGGTTGCGGAACTGACCATTTGCATTGCGGTAATCCACAATATAGTTGGATAAGGCATTGCCTATACCCGACACCTGTGCAAGAAGTTCCGGCGAAGCCGTATTGACGTCGACGCCAACCGCATTAACGCAACTCTCGACCGTAAAATCAAGAGCCCGCTTAAGGCCGGCCTGATTGACATCATGCTGATACTGCCCCACTCCTATGGATTTGGGATCGATCTTCACCAGTTCTGCCAACGGATCGAGCAGCCGACGGGCTATGGATACTGCGCCACGGAGAGTAACGTCAAGACCGGGGAACTCACGTCGGGCGCAATCCGATGCCGAATAGACACTCGCCCCACGCTCGCTGACTGTCTGTATCGACACACTGCGCGGGAAAGTGATATCGGCCAGAAATCCCATTGTCTCGCGGGATGCCGTGCCATCCCCCACGGCTATCACATCGATGCCGAGGCGTCCGACCAGCATACATAAAGTATCGGCCGCGCGATATACGTCGCCGACAGGCGCGCACGGATATATCGTCTCCGTGGCAAGAAGCGTTCCCTGCTCGTCAATACACGCCACCTTGCAGCCGCTCTTGAATCCGGGATCAATACCCATGACTCTCTTACGTCCGAGCGGGGGTTCCATAAGAAGATGACGCACGTTCTCCGCGAAAATCGATATCGCAGCATCGTCGGCACGTTTTTTTGTCAGCGCGGCCACTTCGTTCTCGATCGCCGGTTTAAGCAATCGCCGATATCCGTCGGAGATGGCCTGACGCATTATCTCTGCCGCCGAAGTGGTGCAAAACGATTTAATGAAAAGCCTGTAGAGGCGCTCGGTGATCTCGTCATCGTCGATAGTGATCGACACTCGCAGCAGTCCCTCTTCCTCTCCTCTCCGCATGGCAAGATAATTGTGTGAACCGCACAGACGCAAAGATTTTGAAAAGCTGAAATAATTCTGATAGTTTACAGCTTCATCCTCTTTGCCGCGAATCACCCTCGAACTGACCGTAGCATTGCGGGCGAAACGCTGCCTGACGAGGTTTCTGGCCTTTTCGTTCTCGCTCACCCATTCAGCGATGATATCCGAGGCCCCTGCCAGGGCCGACTCAACCTCCGGCACACCGTCACCGATATATTTTTTTGCAAGAGAAGCTACATTATCCACTTTCTGACTCATTATCTGCTTGGCAAGGGGTTCGAGACCCAGCTGCCGCGCAGCTTCGGCTCTCGTGCGGCGCCGAGGCTTATATGGCAGATAAATATCTTCCACTTCAGCCGGATCAAGCGAAGAAGCAAGCCTGATCATCAGATCCTGAGTCATACCTCCACCTTTCTCTATAGCATCCGCAACAAACTCCTTCCGCTTCTCCAGTTCTTCAAGCTCTTCGGCCTGGCTCTTGATGTTATTGAGCGCCACTTCGTCGAGCGATCCTGTGGCTTCCTTCCGATAACGGGCGATAAATGGTATTGTAGCGCCATCTTCAAGAAGCCTTAAAGTGGATGCTACCTGTTTACGGGACAAATTAAGACGTTTTCCAATAATTTCAGCTATATCGAGCGGCATGACAGTATTGTATGAAAGTATGGTTATCTTGAGCTTGGCTTTGCCTATGGCATCGCTATTAGAGTTAACAGTGTGATTTCAGGAGTGGCCCCGAGCCTCATAGGCATTCCTACCGTTCCGGCACCGATGTTGACATACAGAGCATGACTGCCTGACTTGTCGCGGTACAGACCTCCCCATGTAGGATATCTAAGCGATGCCGGCGAAATGCCGCATACCTCTATCTGCATCGCATGAGTGTGACCGCTAAGGGTAAGCCCTATATTGACGTCTTCACGTCCGGCTATCGAATCGGTCCAGTGGGCCGGATTATGCGACAGCAATATCTTGCTTACGGAATCTCCAGTCGCAGGATAAGCCGACGCCAACGATCCGTATATGCGAAATGGCGGATCACCGATATTCTCCACCCCCACTATCGCCAGCGAATCAGATCCGCGACGCAGATATTCGGTCCGATTGCGAAGCAACTTCCATCCCATATCCGACTGCATGCGACACAACTGCTCCAGATCAGCACTTTTGGCTTCCTCTGAAGGCCAGTCGGAATAGTCGCCATAATCATGATTGCCAAGGATCGAATAGACTCCGTAAGGAGCATCTATGCCCGACAGAGCATCCATAAAAGGAATTAACTCTGACGAATGTCTATTAACGATATCCCCTGTAAACATCACGACATCGGGATGCAGCGCATTGATCTCAGAGACCAGTCGACGGATGAAAGAATCATCCTCGCCATACGTGCCTACATGTAGGTCGGAAATCTGAAGGATTCTCAACCCATTGAACGATGCGGGCAGTCGCGAAACTGTGACATCTATTTCATTGACATCAATTCTGAAACGATTGACCAGAGCGCCCCACCACATTGCCAGAAATGCAGCCAGCGCAATGACACCCCCTGCTACCGACAGCCATGTCCAGCGTCGCGAATGCCATAATTTCGGCAAAGACGCTACGATATCCATGGCCGTGAACACAATCTTTGGCACAAGGAAAGTCATATATCCGAACAGCACCCACATTATCGCTATCAGCGATGCATCGCCGCCCGATCGCCTCGGCATGCTGACGCCGACTATCAACGCCACATAAAGCGCCAGCGCCGACACAAGTTGCAGCCATGAAGGGATCGGAGAGGCACAGCGCCTGCGCGCAGCCAGATATATATAGCCGTCGACCAGCAGGCTGAAAGCAATGACAACGATAAGGAATGACAATGGGATTCTCATCTTATCAGGCGGAAAAGATTGTCAGCGCATCAGATATCCGCTACCATCGTTTTGTTTTTCAACGGATTGGCATACATCGTCAGCATCATCTGACGCATATATGCACGATCGTCGGCCGAAAGGCCGGCTATTTCTGTCGAATCGATCTTTTCCTCGATATGATTCTCCAGATCAGCTACGTCGGCTGAAGTATAACGGTCGATATATTCTGAAGAACTATCAAGCAGATCGGCAGCTACATAATTGATCGGATATATCTTGTAGCCGGAATGGATAGAACGATCAATGATGGCACAAATCCTGCGCACAGCATCCACCCGGTCAGTATCGGGCGGTATGGCACGCACTTCGTCGGTAATGCACCGGCCTATTTCAAAATGCACGCGCCCCTTGAACTGCAGCATACCCGTCTCCATACTCAGAAGGTCGTCGTGCTGCGACTTCTTAAATTCAGGATCATTGCGTCTCATCAGGAATTCCTTAGCCTTGAGGCCGTCGTTGGGGTCAAACTCATAAGAGATCGACACCGGCACAAGATTAATTTCGGCTATGTTATCGACGAGCGACCCGCCTCCAGCCAGAGCCATCATCTTTACAAGGCTCTCCTGCGTCAGGTCGTTGGAATCTTTCGCGCGGCCTTCACGCTGCGCTATCCAGATGCTTTCGTGTTTCGAATTTATGGCGTAATGTATATAGGCCGACAATTCTTTGGCGGCTTCCAGAGCTTTTGTCAGTTTCAGATTGCGACGCACCACAAAGCTTTTGTTGAGCTTCACAAGATCCGTTATCCAGTCATAAATGAGGAGATTGTCGCCTATAGCTACTTCCGAAGTAGGCAGCCCGGCGCGCAGGAAGCAAAGATTCAGAAACGAAGCGTCAAGCACTATATCGCGATGATTCGAAATAAATGTGAATGACCGGTCGGTATCGATATTACATATGCCGCCGACGCTTATGCCTGCCGTAGTCTTTTTAGCCAGCATCTCGAGAAACGGCCACATGATTTTCGACTGAAAAGCCTCCTTGTCGGGAATGGCAAGCAATTTCTTGACAAAATCGGAGAAATCGACCTCTGGCATCACATACCTTACGGCATGTTCAAAACCGGGTTCCTTAACAAGAAGTGACATCTTTTCGCCAAACTGCGAATCGTCGAAAGGGGCTATCGCTTTGAAATCGTGTAGATTGTCCATATCCTTAATTTGCGGCCGCAAGCCTGTGCGGCACCATTTGGAGTCAAAGTTACAAATTTTTATTCATTTGAGCATCTCTTCCGCGCCATTTTTCAATCATTTGTCGCATGTCATCCGGCACCGGCGATGTAAAAAACATCTCTTTACGTGTAACCGGATGCACGAATCCAAGCGTACGAGCATGCAGAGCCTGCCGGGAACAGAGCGCCGCGCAGTTGTCGACAAACTTCCTGTAGGAAGCCGTGCGCTCGCCACGCAATATCTGGTCGCCGCCATAACGCGCATCGCTGAACAACGGGTGGCCGATATGACGCATATGAGCGCGTATCTGATGAGTCCTTCCGGTTTCCAGAACGCATTTCACCACACTGACCGCTCCAAGCTTCTCCATCGTTTCGTAATGGGTCACCGCATGCCGCCCATATTCGCTGCCTTCAGGAAACACATCCATCCGCAGTCGGTCGGACAACGATCTGCCGATATTGCCGACTATCGTGCCGACCTGAGGATCGGGACATCCCCATACGACGGCTACATATTCTCGCTTTGTCGTCTTTTCAAAGAACTGTCGTCCGAGAGCCGTCTTGGCATCAGGAGTTTTCGCTACCACAAGAAGTCCGGAAGTATCCTTGTCGATACGATGCACCAGCCCCATACGTGGATCATCGGCGTCATAATCGGGATTATCCTTGAAATGCCATGCGAGAGCATTCACAAGAGTGCCGCTGTAATTGCCATGTCCGGGGTGTACGACCATTCCTGCCGGCTTGTCGACCACCAGTACAGCTTCATCCTCATATACAATATTAATAGTGATGTTTTCCGGAATTATCTCAAGCTCATACCGGGGACGATCCATGACAACCGTCACCACATCGAGCGGCTTCACGCGGTAGTTGCTTTTCACCGTACGTCCGTTGACCAGTATACAGCCGGCTTCGGCCGCCTGCTGGATCCGGTTGCGCGATGATTTTTCTATTCTGGTTACAAGAAATTTATCTACCCGGAGCAATTGCTGCCCTTTGTCGGCAACGAATCTGAAATGCTCGAACAGTTCCCGCCCATCATCTGGGGCAGAGGCCGCCGATGCATCAAGCTCCAAATCGTCGAAATCGTCGGGCTGCATGAATCATAAAGCTAATGAATCCACATCTTCCGACGCGGCTGTGTCATCCGACAAGCCCTCGCCGACACTCAAGATTATTGACGAAGTCACGGGCAATCTCGCTCCGGCGCTCAACTGCCGTCCGTCGCTCCTGACCGATACTACCAGATCCTTGAACTCCGACGGCACATATTCGACGTAAATATTGCGGAAACCGAGCCCTTCGAGAATAGACCTGGCCTGACGCAACGACACATCGGTAAGCGACGGCAGGCTTACGCTCTTAGGCGAAAACGCTGTAATGGTAAGATAGACCGTACGGCCTGCCTTCACCTTCGTGCCCTGCTTCGGATTCTGCTCCACGACCGTACCCGGACGTGTCTTTTCATCATAAATCGAATCACTCAGCACAGCCTCGAATCCATTGTTCTCAAGATTGCCAACCGCACCGGCGTAAGTCAGTCCCTTGACCTGAGGCACTTCTACGTAATGACCGTGATCGGTCCATACGTCAAGCCATGTAAGCAACAGCCATATCACCACGACGGCCGCAAGTGCCATCATGGCGATGTTAAACATTAAATGAGTGGCAAAAACGCCCGGGCGCCACTTAAATTTCGGGTTATTTGTAGTTTTCACGATTCTGATCGACTGCCGGATGAACCTCGGGAACATACCGGATGTAGTAAATACATGGCAAAGTTAACAATTTACAACGGAATTGACTCAAATTATTGAGAGATTTTCGATAAAAAGATGTAACTTTGTGGCCGAAATTTCAACCAACCAAGAAGGCATAATGCGCAAATACCTCATATTGCTGATGTCAGCTCTGGCGCTGACCTCATGCGGAGAATACAACAAGGTCCTCAAAAGCACCGACCCGAATCTGAAGCTCGAATTTGCCAAACGCGCATTCGAGCAGAAGAAATATGTGCAGGCTTCCACCGTGCTGTCCGATATCGTCGATCAATTCAGAGGTCAGGAAAAAGCAGAGGACGCGCTGTATCTTCTCGCATTGAGCAACTACGAAAACAAGGATTACGCTTCTTCGGGCGTATATTTCAAAAATTACTACTCGCGGTATCCGCGCGGGAAATACACCGAGCTGGCCCGTTTCTACTGCGGCTACGGTTATTATCTTGACTCCCCCGAACCACAGCTCGACCAGAGCGACACTATGAAAGGGATCGAGGAGCTTCAGGGATTTCTCGATTATTTCCCGAGATCCGATAAAGTCAGCATAGCACAGAACGCCATATTCGAGATGCAGGACAAACTGACGCTAAAAGAGCTTCAGAACGCCCAGCTTTATTATAATCTCGGCAATTATATGGGCAATAACTATGAGTCAGCCATAATAACCGCCCGCAACGCCATCAAGACCTATCCCTATTCCCGATACAAGGAGGATCTTGAGATGGTGATACTGAAAGCTAAGTTTCAGGAAGCCGTGCAGAGCGTGGAGGAAAAGAAAGCCGACAGGTTCAGGGAAGTGATTGACGAGTATTATTCGTTTGTCAACAACTACCCCGACAGCCCCAACAAAGAGGAGGCCGACAACATATTGAAAATCTCGCGACGCCACGTCGGCGAGTGATCATAAGAGTTCCTCCGCCACATCAAGCAATAAAAAAAAGAACTGTTATAACATAGCCAACAAAATGGATTATAAGAAGACCAACGCTCCATTGAACACCGTCACCCGTGATCTTGTAGACCTTTCGGAGGAGACCGGCAATATTTATGAGACTGTGTGCATCATCGCCAAGCGGTCAAATCAGATCGCTGACGAGATGAAACACGATCTCGAGAAAAAGCTTCAGGAATTCGCTTCGCTCAACGATAATCTGGAAGAGATTTCAGAAAATCGCGAACAGATAGAGATTTCACGCTACTACGAGAAGCTTCCCAAGCCCACTCTCATCGCCACACAGGAATACATCGAGCATAAGATCCATTACCGCAATCCGGCCGACGCGAAGGATATGGATTGAGGCGATGTCGAAGGCCACTCCCCCGCGACATTGTTTCTGACAGCGATTTCCCCGCGTCGTTTTTTTAACATATCCTCCAAATGTTTGGTGGATTGAAAAATAAACACTACCTTTGTGGGCCTGAAACTGAAAAGCGACAGGCAAAGCATAAATCATTTCATCATAAACCCCTAAAAATTCCAAAGAATGCATTTGAATTCTGAAGAAAAAGCGGAAATCTTTGAGAAATACGGTAAGAGCAAGACTGACACTGGCTCACCTGAAGCACAGATTGCATTATTCTCGGTCCGTATCGCTCATTTGACTGAGCACCTCAAGTCAAATCACAAAGATTATACCACAGCTCGTGCTCTTAAGGCACTTGTAGGCAAGCGCCGTCGTCTCCTTGACTATCTGATCAAGACCGACATCAACCGCTATCGTGCCCTCATCGCCAAGAAAGAGCTCGGTATCAGAAAGTAATCGCCGACCGCACTGACATGCGGCGTCGCGATTGCCCGACGACTACACAATCAGCGGAGGTTTCCATCCCGATGGATGCCTCCGCCGATTTTTTTGTGGATGCTCGGGCCAAATTAACGTATCCGGGCATTCTCCGTACGCCTCATTTTTGCTAAATTTGCATCATAGTTCATCATTCAGTCATGACCAACAAGGATTTCAGCGAAATAACAACATTCATCCGAAGGCACTATAATGCAGCCGACGGAGAAACCGTACCGCTTCATGCTCCGACGTTTCACGGCAACGAAAAAAAATATCTTGAGGAGTGTATCGACACGACCTACGTTTCGAGTGTAGGAACGTTCGTCGACCGTTTCGAGGCCGATATGGCCAGGTTTACCGGAGCGGCAGGAGCTGTGGTGACGGTAAACGGGACAGCGGCTCTCCATATGGCGCTAATGCTCAGCGGAGTGGCACAAGGCGATGAAGTCATCACACAGCCCTTGACTTTCATAGCCACCTGCAACGCTATAGCATATACAGGCGCCCGTCCGGTATTCATAGATATAGACCGTGCCACTCTCGGACTGTCGCCCGACGCCATGCAGGCATGGCTGGAAGCCAATGCCGACATTGACGATAAAGGAAATTGCATTGACAGATCGACCGGCGCACGCATCAGTGCCGCTGTGGTCATGCATACCTTCGGACAGCCGGCCAGACTGGCCGAACTGGAAGAGGTCTGCAAGCGATGGCATATCAATCTCGTCGAGGATGCGGCCGAGAGCGTGGGCTCGCTTTATCACGGACGCCATACCGGCACAATCGCCCCGATCGGAGCATTGAGCTTCAACGGTAACAAGACCATTACGACCGGCGGAGGAGGAATGCTGCTTTTCAATGACGAAGCCATGGCTAAGAAAGCAAAACACCTTACTACCCAGGCCAAAGTACCACACCGGTGGGAGTTTATTCATGATGCCGTAGGCTACAATTACCGTATGCCTAATATAAATGCCGCCCTCGGATGCGCGCAGCTCGAACAACTGCCACATTTCATCGCCGACAAACGCCTGACAGCCGATGCCTATAAGTGGTATTTTTCGGACAAATGGATAAAAGATGTGGAATTTATTGCCGAACCGGAGGGCACGCGGTCGAATTACTGGCTCAATGCTATACTGCTGCCCGACCGATCCGCTCGCGACGCTTTTCTGGAATACACCAACGATCATGGAGTGCAGACGCGCCCGGTCTGGGAACTTATGCCGAGGCTTGAGATGTGGAGAGGAGCTGTCACCGACGGCATCCCTGTCAGCCGCGAAATCGCCGACAGGCTTGTAAATATTCCTTCGGGAGTGGTGAATGCGACAGCGCATTGAGCGAAAGCGTCATGAATTGTGACGTCAGGCTGCAAATATTTCCCGCAAAAAGATGAAATAACCGACGGAAACATTAACTTTGCAGAAACATTACCATAACCTACGAAATCATGAAAATCTCCCGACAGACAGCCCCGTCGCCCATGGGCGAGATCACCCTCTACACTCTGACCAATGCTTCCGGCGCAAGTGTCACCCTCTCATCTCTTGGCGCCGGCATTGTGAAGGTCGAAGTGCCGGATCGCAACGGAAAGCTCGACGACGTGGTGATCGGCTATGCCGATCCAGCCGACTATATCGCCGACGGTCCATGTGCAGGCAAAATACCAGGACGATTCGCCAACCGCATAGCCCGCGGGCATTTCACACTCGACGGCAAAGATTATACTCTGGCCATAAACAACGGGCCTAACGCATTACACGGCGGACCTACCGGCTTCATGAACCGCATCTGGGACTCGACGGCTGATGAAGCCGAAGGATCAGTGACATTCTCGCGCACCAGTCCCGACAGCGAAGAAGGGTATCCGGGAACCCTTGTGGCAAAAGCTAAATATACATGGAGCGAAGACAATACTCTCACTCTGCGTCTTCAGGCCGAAACTGACGCTCCCACGGTCATCAACCTCACCAACCATGCCTACTGGAATCTCGAAGGGCACAGCGCAGGCTCAATCCTCGACCATGAGCTCCAGCTCGTATGCAGCAACTATCTCCCCACTGACGACACGCTCATCCCCACCGGAGAGATAGCGCCTGTGGCTGGGACTCCCATGGACTTCACATCTCCCAAGAAGATCGGACGCGATATAAAAACCGATTTCCCCGCGCTCAATTATGGCAAGGGATATGATAATTGCTGGGTGGCCGACGGCCCGCAGCGCAAGGGCGAACTGAAAACTGTCGCCATCCTTTCGTCAGAACCTTCCGGACGCGTGCTGGTAGTGAGCACTACACAACCGGCCGCACAGGTCTACACCGGCAACTGGCTCGCAGGCTCTCCCGCCAACAAATGCGGCCGTCCATACAATGACTACGACGGTGTGGCCATAGAGTGCCAGAATATGCCCGATGCACCGAATCACGCTGGTTTTCCGTCGGCAGTGCTCCGTCCGGGTGAAAAGTATGACGAAACAATAAGATTTTCATTCAAAACCAAATAATTCTCAACACTAATGAAACCGACATTATTCGTTCTTGCAGCCGGAATGGGAAGCCGTTACGGTGGCCTGAAGCAGCTCGACGGTCTCGGCCCCCACGGAGAGACCATCATGGACTATTCGATCTATGATGCTATCCATGCAGGATTCGGCAAGATCGTGTTTGTCATCCGTAAGGATTTCGAACAGGATTTCCGCGACAAAATCCTCTCAAAGTATGAGGGACATATACCTGTGGAGGTGGTATTCCAGTCGATCAACGACCTGCCCGAAGGCTACACATGCCCTGCCGACCGCACGAAACCCTGGGGAACAAACCACGCAGTACTTATGGGCAAGAACGCCATAAAGGAGCCGTTCGCCGTAATCAATGCCGACGACTTCTACGGCCGCAATGCATTTGAAGTTATCGCAAAGGAGCTTTCACGTCCGCGCGACCGCAAGGGCGACTACTGCATGGTAGGCTTCCGTGTGGGCAATACCATGACCGAGAACGGATCGGTAGCACGTGGCGTCTGCTCCACCAAGGATGGCAACCTTGCCTCTGTAGTGGAGCGTACAGCTATCAGCTATGACAAGGATGGCCGCATCGTGTTCACCGACGAAAACGGCGTTGAGCAGACTCTTGAACCGACCACCCCCGTGTCAATGAATCTCTGGGGATTCACTCCCGATTATTTCGACTACAGCGAACGCGAATTCCGCAAATTCCTCGACAAGGATCTCAACACTCCCAAGAGCGAGTTCTTCATTCCTTTGGCTATCGACACACTGATTAAATCAGGCGAGGCCACCGTCAAGGTGCTCGATACCGACAGCAAGTGGTTCGGAGTGACTTACGCCGCCGACCGTCCCGGCGTAGTGGAGAAGTTCGCGCAGCTCCATGCCGACGGCACTTATCCCGAAAAGCTCTTCTGATACGATACTACATCCCTCTTTACAGGGAGCGCCCGACAGCAAACATGACCGGGCGCTCCCCTCTTTTTAGATCCGCCGACTATGCATCAGCCCGATTATCCAAAACGTCTTGAGCTCCTGGCGCCAGCACGTACAGCCGACATTGCCATTGACGCCATAACCCATGGCGCCGACGCCGTATATATCGGCCCTCCCAGTCATGGCGCCCGCTCAGTAGCATCGAATTCTTACGAAGACATCAAGCGCGCAGCGGATTTCGCACACAGGTTTGATGCTCGCATTTATGCCACTGTCAATACCATCGTATATGATAGTGAACTGACGGAAGTGGAGCGCATGATCCGTAGGCTCTACGACTGCGGAGTCGACGCTCTGATAGTGCAGGATTTAGGCATAACCAGGCTCGATCTCCCACCTATAGCTCTGCATGCAAGCACACAATGCGACATACGCACGCCTGCCAAGGCGAGGTTTCTGCAATCGCTGGGATTCACGAGGCTGGTGCTCCCACGCGAACTGACATTCGATGAAATAGCGGAGGTAGCCGGCTCGGTGACTGTGCCGCTGGAAGTTTTCGTTCATGGTGCATTATGCGTCAGCTACAGCGGCGACTGTCGGGCGAGCCAGGCTCTCAAAGGACGCAGCGCTAACCGAGGCGAATGCGCACAGATATGCCGTCTGCCGTTTGATCTGGTCGGCCCATCGGGTGAAAAGATCATCGAAGGACGTCATCTGCTTTCGCTCCGCGATCTCAACCGGCTTGCCGATCTTGACGCCCTGATCTCAGCCGGAGCGACATCCTTCAAAATAGAGGGACGCCTGAAAGACGCGTCTTATGTAAAGAACATTGTAGGAGCCTACAGTAATGCGCTTGATCGCATAATCGCAGATTCAGATGGCACTCTGCGCCGCTCTTCGTCGGGCGAAAGCCGCCTTAATTTCACCCCTGATCCGGAAAAAAGCTTCAACCGCGGTTTTACCGGTTATTTCGGCCATGGCACCAACCCCAAGGAGCGTATGGCGGCAGTTATGACCCCCAAATGGATAGGACAGCCGGTAGCGACTGTCAGACGAAGCCGAGGAAATACGATCGAAGCTGAAACCGAAACAATGCTCCATAATGGCGATGGCCTCGGCTATTTCGATACTGACGGACACTATACCGGATTTCGTCTCAACCGTGTTGAAAGCAAATATCTGTATCCGGCTTCTCCGGTCAGCATAAGGCCGGGAACTACTCTTTATCGGAATACCGACAAACAATGGTATGACATAATGAGCCGTCCTACGGCCTCACGTTCGATAGATGCCTCGATCAGACTGACTGCAATCCCTGGCGGAGTAGCCTTGAAAATAACAGATGAAGACAATAATTGCGCAGTCGTGAGGCTCGACGGTACATTTCCGGAAGCCAAGAACGATCCTTTGAGCCACAGGGCAAATCTTCTTTCGAAAACCGGGAATACTGATTTCCGGATTACAGGGATCGATGACGAATGTAGCGATATCTTCATCCCGGCCGCAGCTCTGACACAACTCCGGCGGGAAGCGACAGATGCTCTTGCGCGAGTGAGAAGAATTACGTATCAGCGGGAAAAACCGGGTAAGCCCGATGCACGCGGGCTGGCGTCACTTCCTTCCGCCGAAATAACTGCATCGGATAATGTAGCCAATCATCTCGCGCTTGACTTATATGAAAAAGCGGGAGCCAAATCCGTGGAAATGGCTCTCGAAGTAAGCGATAATATCCTCCTGGGCACACGGTTGATGACTACACGCTACTGTCTGCGGCGTGAAATGGGCCGATGCCTTAAAACCGAAGCGGGCAGGAAATGGCCGGTCGGGCTCACTCTTCAGTCGGGCAATATCAGGCTCGGACTGGAATTTGACTGCTGGCACTGCCGGATGAATGTCGTCAAAATCTGACTACTCTTCCGCTGCTACAGTCTTGCACCAGGCCTCTATACGACTTTGAACCGTATCGGGATGATTGACATTGTCAAGAAGCAGCCCGACAGATTTCCCGTCGACAACAGCCTTGGAATGATCGAAAACATATCCTTCCGTGGTGAATCCCTGGCCGATGAAGCGTGCTCCCGTATCTTTCAGACGTGAGTACAACTCTCCTACCGCATTACAGAAAGTATCGTTCATGGTTTCGTCGCCGCATCCGAATAAAGCGATATCCTTGCCGTTGAGATCAAGAACATCGAGCCCCCGCGAGAAATCGTCCATATTATCCTGCATCTCACCGTCGCCCCAGGTGCTCGTGCCGAGAATCAATATCTCGTATGGAGCTACAGCCGATGGAGCCGTGGTGGCTACATTGTGGATATCGCTTTCTTTAATGCCAAGGCATTTTGCTATCATTTCGGCTACTTCAAGAGTAGCGCCGGTAGTGGATCCATAGAATATTCCGGTCTTTTTCATAACAATGATTATTTGTTTCTTTATTAGTAGTGGTGCGATAAAAATCTTACCACTGTTATTAAAATATTAATATTTAGTCAAATACAAGAGGACATTGAT
>CANRCT010000042.1 GCA_947629175.1 uncultured Muribaculaceae bacterium
CTCCGAATCGGGTGGCTCTGCGCTCCAAGACACTCAATAAAGCGAGCTAATTTTGGAACATAGAACTGAACACCCTATTTAATAACGGTTCACCTCCGTAAAAACTAATGGTTAATGGCTTTAAAATCCCAGCAGTATGTTCTGCTCGCCAAATATTAGAAAGATAATCTAAGATGTTTTTAGCCTTTGCAAAACTCAATTTTTTGTTTTCTCTTTTGTCATATCCCTCATACAGTCCAGCATACCCACAATATTTACAACGTAAATTGCAGGCATCAGTTACCTCAAAGACTATTTGAGGTAAGTTTATTAAATTCTGTCGTATAGATTCAGCAGTAATCATGTTAGTTAATTATTTAATTTGATTTATACGGATGAACCTTCTAATTGAGATATGGCGCATGAAAATACAACTAGTCCCATAGAATTGCGCAAATTTAAGCATTTTGGGTCATTATAGACATAACAATTGATATGTTATTAAACAGCATTATTTAACATATATTCATGCAGGATTATACTATGATTAATTGAGGATATACAAATTGCAATCGAATGAAACCATTTATTTCTTTCTATCTCTGATATGTTTAGTGATGCGCTGAAAAAGAGTATTTTCAGATAGGAAGAGCAGTATATTGCCTGAGAATGTGCTCATTGTATCGCACCTGTTTTCAGTATTGAGCAATTTAATATTCAATTCGGTATTATACTCGTTGTCTACATGATGCCGAACAGAAACATCTGTAATAATTCCTGACAAACCATTATCGGTAAATTCATCAGACAGCATAGGTGAGTAGAGCGTTACATTCCGGTGTTTGGCATGGGATATAACCCTAACTTCTTCATCGGTAAGCGTAACATTAATGAGCGCTTTCGCCCCATCATGATGACCCTCAAAAGGATATTCCATGGTTCTCGGCCATGGAACATAAGCGGCCACTATAAGCATACCGACCACGATTATCGCCATAACAGTCATTCCCCATCGGACAATAGCAGATGGTATACGGTTCATAACTTCTTGTACTTCTTCACTCAGAAGTTCCACTTCTTTATATGATATGTTCTCTTTCAATTCTTCCATTATCTGCCCAGTTCAAGCTGATTCTTAATCAATGTATAATATTTGCCTTTGCGTGCCACAAGTTGTTGGTGTGTGCCTTGCTCCGCAATCCGGCCGTTGTCAATCACTACAATATTATCTGCATCACAGACCGTACTCAGTCTGTGAGCTACCACTACTACAGTCTTGCCTTTGTAGAAGTGATGAAGATTAGTCATAATCTTACGTTCATTATTTGCGTCCAGTGCATTAGTTGCTTCATCAAAAAATATGTAATGAGGATTCTTATAAACTGTTCGTGCTATCAGCATGCGTTGGCGCTGCCCTTGACTGATTCCATTTCCTTCCATGCCAATCTTAGTATTATAACCCAAAGGCAGTGAGTCAATAAAATCTCGTATGTTTGCTGTTTCAACCGCTGTTTTAAGCCGTTCATTATCGATTTTATCAGCAGCCACAGCGATATTATTGGCAATTGTATCGGAGAATATAAAACCATCCTGCATTACAGCACCGGTATTGCTTCTCCACAAATGAGGATTTAAACTGCCAAGGGGGACGCCTCCTACCATAATCCGACCTTTCACCGGCTTATAAAAGCCCAGGAGGAGTTTAACCAATGTGGTTTTGCCTCCGCCACTTGCTCCGACTATGGCAGTAACCTTTCCTGCCGGAATTTTAAGATTAATATCGTTGAGAACATAGTCGCGTTCAGCCCCGTCATAACTGAACGAAAGATTTTCAATTACTATGTCTCTATTGTCCGGTAACGAGTTAATCTTGTCATGGATATGCTGTTCCTCGTCATCACGGTTATGTATCTCGTTGAGACGTTCAAGGCTTATCCTTGCGTCCTGGAGTTGACATATAAATCCAATAAATGAATTCACAGGCCCGTTAAGAGCCCCGACTATATAGGTAAGCGATACCATCATTCCTAAAGTCATTGTCCCTTCGACAACGCATTTTGCCGCGATGAAAGATATAATGATGTTGGTCATCTGATTGAAAAACACAGAGCCAACCTGTTGTATCTGGCCTAATGCTTGCCCTTTTACGCTTATTTTGAACAGCTTAACCTGAATGCGTTCCCACTGCCAACGTTTCTGACGCTCGCAGTTATTCAATTTTATCTCCTGCATTCCGGTAATCATCTGTATAAGGCTGCTTTGTTCTCCGGATGCCTGCTCAAATCGTCGAATATCAAGTTCTCTGCGGTATTTCATAAACAGCGACACCCAACCGATATACAATCCGTTTCCAATCAAAAATATAAGGAGAATTACCGGATTATATATCGCAAGTACGATAGCGAATATAAAAAAGTTGACGAACGAGAAGAGTGTGGAGATTGATGATCCCATGAGGAACGATTCGATACGTCCATGGTCACCGATACGTTGCATTATATCGCCGACATTTTTTGAGTCAAAATAACTTAACGGTAATTTCATCAACTTTATAAGAAAGTCTGAAATCAAGGCTATATTGACACGTGCATTAATGTGGAGCAATAACCAGCTCCGGATAAACTCCACTGCCATCTGTGAGGCCGATATGATCAATTGGGCTGCCAGTATCAGCACAATGAAGTTGATACTTCGCCCCCTTATGCCTATATCAACGAGTCCCTGAGTCAGGAAGGGAAATATCAGCTGCAGCACACTGGCAACTATCATCCCGATAAACAGCTGTATTATTTCTCGTCGGTAAGGACGTAAGTATTTAAGAAAAAATGACAGTGAGCGTTGCGACTTATTACTCTCGTCGGTTCCTGAATAAAAATCGGGAATCGGTTCCAAAGCGAGGGCAGCTCCACAATCTTCGCCGTTTGCCCTTGTCGAAATCCAGCATTTTTTTAGTTCTGTTTCGGAAAAAGATATTTTCTTCGAGGCAGGGTCCGCGATATGAAATCTATATCCTTGGCGAGTCTTGTTAATCTTGTGACAAACTACAAAGTGGCGCTGATTCCAATGAAGAATGCATGGAAGGGGCATATCGTTGACGAGCTGCTTCATGGAAATGCGCACTCCCATTGTTTTGAAACCGATGGACTCAGCCGCATCGCTTATCCCGAGCATCGATACTCCCTCACGAGTAATGAAAGAGCGTTTGCGCAATGTCTCCAAAGAATACTCTTTACCATAGTGCTTTGCAATCATTCGCAGGCAGGTTGGGCCACAATCCATTGCATCAAGTTGCCGATAATGGGGGAATGCTCTCATATACTAAATCTTTGATGTTGTTTAAGAAAAGTACAGAATTCCAAAAAATATTCATATGCCGAGGCGTTTATGAGCTTTATTGCCCCATGTGATGAAGAGTAATCGTTGAAGATAGATACAAGTGTAGCAAGTCTACGATAATAAAAAGGGAGCGCCTTTTCGTAATCTGAATCGATTGCGATAGTCATTATGTCTCTAAATAGACATTTAATTATAACGGCGATGGACAGGCACCGATTGAATTCATCACGATTATTCATTATAGACCCATCTCTGTCGGTTCGATAATAGTAATGGCAGAGCTCAGTCGTAACAACTATATGAGCACGTGCTATTAACATCGGTGTCCACAATTCATCTTCGTGTATCAAATCAGGCATAAACATCAAGGCATGCTTCATAGGCAGTTCGCGCCGGAACATATATCCGAAAACCATCGGGACAAATGTCGCACTATTGACTGCTTTCATATAGTCAAATCCTGTGTCATAGATACCATCCGGTAGAAATTTGCCCCAGGGTGATTTGATACCGTTTTCGTATAAACATATTATTTGCCCTGTAACTATATCGGCATCTTCTTTTTCTGCGGTTTCAACCATACGTATGACCGCATCTGAATCGACTATATCGTCACTATCTACAAATAGTATGTACTGGCCGCCCGCGTTTGCCAATCCAATATTTCTCGCCGCAGACAGTCCTTTGTTTTCTTGCCGTATTAGCTTGATGCGTGAGTCTTCGTTGGCATAATGTTGTAATAGTTCTGAAGAACCATCTGTTGAACCGTCATCAACCAAGATGAACTCAACATCGGTACCCTGATGGCCCAACAGGGAATCCAAGCAATCTCTGAGCCAAGCCAGAGTGTTGTACACAGGCACGATATATGACAGACGAATAGTTTCCATACTATTAATTTGTTTGCCAGTCTCTCTTGGACTCATGATAAAGACAATCCAGTATCATGCCGGTTATTGTTCCGGGAGTAAGGTTGATTATTTTATTTGGTTTCAGAATTGACAAAAGCCATGAGATTGAATTGGCTTTATCGTAAATAAATGGAAAGTTCCTTCTTATGAAACTGTTTTCAAATTTCAAGATGGATGTGTTTTCCAGCTTTATGGCGACAACGTTGTCAGAGAAATACACCGAATCAGACATCTCATCAAGAGAAAGTAGGACTATTGGAGCTGTAATGCCGTCAAAACGCCCTTTATGCATGATAATGTCTGATGAATTATCCGCATAAACCAGTGTACAGTCCTCATAGTCACGCAACAATTCATTCCAACCATCATGAGACGGATAAACAGACCGTTCTATGCCGACTGCTTCATTGTCAAAAAAAGCAAGGCATCTGTCAACACGTTGCATGGACTGCCTTGTGTCTTTTCCGGATTCTCGACAACTTACATAGTAATCTTCCTCCTTCAAGAAAGACATAATGAGCAATGTCCTTACCACTTCAGACATATCGGTCTTCCCATAATACATATTAGAGCATTGCTCCTTTATGTATCTGTCAACAGTCTGCGTTAGCAAGCACCGGTATTCAGAACTATAGGTGTCGAACATAATTAAAAAACTTTTATATTTGCGCGAAGTCAATACAAATGAGACACCTGTAATAAGTGTAATAAGTGCCTGCACGAATGATTCGGATGATTAAGTAATGCCATAACACCATGAATATATGCGAGTTGGATAATATTAATTGCTAATGTTTGATTGCGTTGCATGTTAAGATGTTATTGAAATGCAAATTTAATTATTCTTTGTGAAATAACTGCCATAGAAATTTGATTTTATAGTCTTTAGATGGTCGTTAGAGCTTTTGAAATTACTGATGGATCACCTTGAAAATCTGTTAGAATAGTACGATGCAGATTATTAAGGTAGTTTGGAGTAACAGCTCAAAGACTATGTATTATATCTGTATGCCTCAAATTACTTAGATATTTTTGTAAGTAGTCTCATTTGTCGAAAAAATTGAAAAGAAATGGAATCTATTCAACTTAGTTATGTGCATGCTCAAAAAGGCTGTCCTCGTCTCCTTTATTCACCATAGTTTCAATCCAGTATGGATTCTTGAATGTATCATTGGTGTTAATATCCTTTTCGACTCGTGGAATTAATCTGCCAAATGTATCAGAATGATGGTTTTCCATACCGGCGGCTTTTGTGGGGCTACACGCAAAAGCCGCCCCGCGCCTTTCGGCTTGGGGTGGCTTGCTCAAACATTTGCCTGTCGCTCAGGCAGCAGCTTCTTCGTTGCCGTTATCTATTTCCTGCGGCATATCTCCGTCAGTATCGGTGCTGACAGCCTCGGTTTCATCGGGAGTGTCGGTTTCGGGAGCGTCGGCCACGGCTTCCTCCGGCTCGGCGGCCTCGGGAGTTTCGGGTGCCTCGGGTTCCTCCTCCGGCTGTTGTGCCGGCAAGAGCTGAGCTATGCGTTCATCGAGGCGTTTGTGCCGTTTCTCGTACTCCTCGTTGTATTGGCTCTCTATGGCCGCCAATCCCTCCGGCATGTGCTTCTTCGCAAAAGCGAAAAGCAGCCCCGAGATGGCGTTAGTCCGGCTCGCGTCCTTGAAATGGGCGATTAGGAAATCCCTGCGGATAATCGCCTTGGTCCTGGCGTTGAGATTGGCGATGACGGTCATTTTCTCCTCGTCGGAGAGTGCGCCGTATTGTTTGCGGTCGGTAATCCCCACGGCCTCGTAATGCTCGCTGCGGAGCGATGAAAGCAGGAAGAAATATATCATTCTGTCCTCCTCGTTTGTGAATTTTGCCTCGGTTATATCGGCATTGAGGATTTGGGCTTTGGTGTCCTTGATTGTTTTCTCTATGGCTATCTCCCTGTTGCGTACATCCTGCGCCTCCAGTTCGGCCACTTTCGCCATTGCCGCGTTGCCGTTCTCACGGAGTTTAAGAGGCACCTCCTTGTAGCAGAGTGTCACATCCATGCGTCCCACGCAGATACACAAGGCTATTTCCCCCTCGTCGCACTTTGCGCGCAGTACGGAGCATTCCTCCCTATGGCTCTGCATACGCGCTCCGTATATCTGCACGGCCTCGGCATATCCCTCTTCCGTTTCATATGCCTCTCTCTGCGGCTCGGCAGGCTCGGTCGGAAAGGTGTCGGGGCGTGTGTCCGTGGTTTCAATGCCGTAGCCCATTCCGGCAAGACGCGCTGCCGCCGCCTCGTTGATGTCATATTGGTATTGGCAGAAATTGGCCTCGGGGTGTTCATCGAGTATGGCGAGAGCCTTGTCGGTAATATATGCCGTGTGCTTCTCTTTGAGGCATGAGGATTTTGCACATTTCCCCTCGTAGCCCTCCTCTACGAAAAGGAGCAGATTGCAGGTGTTGTGGGGGCAAGAGGCGCAAGCCGACTTGTCGAAGCTGTAACGGCACAGCTCGGTTGTAAAGTCGCGCTCTATGAGCTGCGCCACCTTTGAGGCCGTCATGCCGCGCCAGCTGTTGTACGGCACTCCGTCCTTCAAATGTTTGTCGTACACCTCGTTCTGAACATCCTCCCCGTAGCGGCATATCTCGGAGGCGACGCTGACAGTGATGTCGTCATTGTCGAGCAACACGGCGATTTCGGGTATAAGGGTTGTCAGCTTCATTCGGGTGCGGATATAGGCCTCGCTCTTGCCCACCTGCACGGCAAGCGACCGTATGTCATAGCGTCCGCTCTCTATGAGGCGTCGGAAAGCCACGGCTTCCTCCATTGGGGCGATGTCCTGCCGTTGCAGGTTCTCGGTAACCGCCATTTCCTCGGCCTCCTTGTCCGACAGCGCGTCATAGACGATTGACGGAATATCCTCCCTACCGGCTATGAGCGAGGCGCGGTAACGCCTCTCGCCGTACACGATTTCGTAGCGGTCGGTGTCGGGTATCGGGCGCAACCCTATGGGCTGCAACACCCCCTGCTGACGGATAGAGTCGGCAAGTTCGGTCAGACCCTGCTCGTCGAAGGTCTTTCGGGGGTTGTTCCCGCCCGGCTGAATGAGCGCGAGTGTTACTGCGGTTGTGTTGATGTTTCTTGCTGCGTTGGTCTGTGCTGCTGCTTCCATAATAAAAAGGATTTAGATGTTTGAGAAATGTTTGTTTTTTTGTTTTTCCCTTTTGGCTTGAAGCCTTGCGGCTTCTCGCGTCCGGGGAATTTTTACGATACATTCACGACGGAGGGCACAGGGGGCGCAAGGCAAGCGTGGCAAGCGAAAAAATACGGAATACCCGATTTGACACAAATCGCGGAAGGCTGCCGGATTTTTTCACGAAGCCAAGCCTCAGGCGGTCGCTTGCCGCCGTCACCGCCCGCCGTAACTTTGTGGCGTAAAATCAACGGGCGCGAAAGCCACGGGTCAACAAACGGAAGAATCCCCATGCTCGCGCACAGGGATTCCCGGATAGCAAAAAATTGTCCTATTGTAAAATGGCAGTAAGATTGCAGACAGATTGCAGGCCGCAGGACTGATGTCCCTGCCGGCATGATCAGACTGAGAGTCCTATTCCTTGCCGGAGGCCGAAGCCGCCAGCGACAGCTTGCGGAACCGCTTTAGCAGCGGCTCCAGCTCCAGGGATGCGCGGCGTGCGCGAAGTCCCGCCGCCTTGTTGCCCTTGTCGAGCTGCGAAGAGGCATCCTTCATAAAGGAGCCGGTGAGCTGTCCGATTTGATTGAGTGTTTCCTTCATAAGCGTAAGATGTTACAGATTTAGCAAATAACTTTATGATTCACAGCAGCGGTATCTCAAAGGAGTTCACCACACATTGGGCGTCGCGGTCGAGTATGAACCAGTATTCAGAGCGGTAAGGCGAGCCGCCTTCCGATACGGCCTCATACTCGATCTTGACTTTCCAGCCGCTGAAAGGCTTGCGTGGAGCGTCCGGGTCCACGAATCCGGCGAGAGAGCGCAGCGCGCCCATCGCCGACATCTGGCGGCTGACAAGATCAGTGACGGAAGAATCCTCGAAATCGAGGTCACGGAGTCCGTCGGTCTGCGACATGACCTTCTCGTTGACCTTCATCATCGACACGGCGATAGCCATCTTCTCGTCATCGTCGATGTAGCAGCGGCCGAAAACGCTGTCCGCCTCGCTGACGGCTACGACCTTGACGGATTCCGGATTGTCAACCGAGGCGTAGAGCGCGGTCTGCGCCACCCGTACCGCCTTTTTCTGCGGTTTCTCATGCCAGCACAAGGCCATTGCAATAAGCCCCCATACCAGTGCGCCGCCGGCAAGCATGACGGCGAGTTTCGTACCCGGCCTCATACCTTTATGACTTTTGACTTGTCAGGGGAAAGGCCGAGCCTGCGGAGGTATATCACGCCGTTCTCGCCGTACATCTCTATCTCTTCCGATGTGACGCCGGCCTCGCATATCTCCCGCACCTCGGCGGCCGTCACAAGGTGTCCCCCGATGTTGCGCCATATCACGAAATCGCAGGGGGCGTCCTCCCGACGGTAGTTGGAGCAGTTGAAAGCCTTTGCGCCCACGCGGATCTCGCCGCCGCAGCGGGGGCAGCGCGCCACGACCGATTCCATGGCGATTGTGCCGTCGGCATTCATCACAAGCACCGTGGGAAATGCCTTCCACTCCTTTGTGGCGAAGCCGTCAAGCATGATGCTCCGTTTCTCCAGCAGTTCGGCAATCTCGGAGTCGGACATCTTGCGGTTGCCTATCACTCCGTTGATGAAGAGGCCGCACTTGCCGTCCTCCCCGGTATTGTTCTCGCAGCGGTAGCCCTTGCAGGTCTTTACCACATTGCCGCCGCACACAGGGCAGCGGCCGATAATCTTTGTTTCGTTATCCATTGTCTTGAAATGTAATGTTGTTGATTCTGTCATCTGTATCTGATTGTGTTCCACTCCCACACAAGGTTTTCGGCAATGGCTTTGCCGGACATCACCGACGCCCAGCCGTCGGGGTCGAGCGAAAACCACAGGTCGTTCCACGATAGCGTGCGCACCTGCCATGCCAGGAGCCACAGGTCGGTGTTTATAGTTTCAAGCCGCGTCACGACCTCGTTGGCTATATAGTACCGCTCGGCCGAGTTGAGAAGGTTCACCTTATGTTTTTCCTTGCTGCCATCGTCCCCCGTAACCGTATAGCTTCCGGAGGTCACGAGCTGTTTCATAAAGGGATAGAGCGCGGCCATCTGTGTGGCCGCGTCAGTCAGCTCGTCCGATACCAGCAGGGCTATCGCCGTGCCTTTGAGGTGGCCCGGCACCGACTTGCGCAGCAGGTCGCAGTTCTTGGGAATCTCCGTCAGCACAAGCTCGCCTGCACGCTTTATCTGATACAGGTTCTGCATCGCGCTCTGGGCGTTCGACAGGTATTCGAGCATCTTGTTCTCGACCGAGTGTACCCGGTCGAGGGCGAGCGTCACGGCTGCCTCGGCAGCGATAATCCGCTCCTGAGTGGTCTTGCGCTTCTTGTGTATGCTTTTCAGCTCGGCGGTCTGCGCTATTACAGCCGCCGTCAGCGTCGGGTCGGTCTGCTGTGCCGCCATGTACTGTCCCGGAAATGACAGGAGGGAAAAGGCGGCAAAGGCAAGTGTCTTGCGGGTAAGTGTTTTCATCGTTCAGTCACATTTTAATGCCGGGGTTCCTTCGTCCGGCAAGGTTTTCGTCACGTTCATACTTTGAGGTCATTATCTTGGGCTCGATACGTTTACCCAACAGGCAGTCGTTCCAGTCCTTGAAATCCTTTGGAGGCTGCCACTGCCCCATGCGGTAGCGCACGGGTATATGTGTGCCGACCTGAGTGTATATCGACCGGTCCGGTGCCAGATTGAAACTCGCGTCTTTTGACTCCACCATAAGCCCGGTGTCGGTCTTTGTGATTTTAAGCGGAATGTCCTCGACCAGAGCCATGAGCCTCAGGCCGTTTATCCTTCCTGCAAGGTCGTTGTCGAAGCAGTCATAGGCCCGGGCGTCGGGAAAACGCTCCATCACGCCCTGCACCTGACGGTCGGAGAAGGTGCCTCCGAGCGATACAAGGGCTATGTTCTCTCCCAGTCGCGTGCGGTTCATCTGGAAAAAGGCCATCGCGTCAAAAGCCGATTCGCAGAAAAACACATGTCGTACAAGGCCGTTTTTCGCGTGCGAGAGGTCGGCCACCCATGCGGCGGTCGATGAGTCGGTGCCGGCGGCCTTCGACTTGTAGCCGCCCATGCCCCTTATCTCATAACCGACAATGCTGTCGCTTCCTGCGGCGGTATATGGAAATCCGATGTTGAAGCCGTTGAAGTTACCGTTGCGGCGGTCTGACACAAGGGAAATGAACGGGGCCAGGGTTTTCACTGTATCGGCCGAAAACCCCGCTGTGAGAAGAGCCGGGGAATCCGGTCGGGGTCTATCGGCTTCGTCCTGTAACGTGCGGAATCGAAAACCTGCGGAGCCTCCCGGCCACGCGCATAATCGCGCTCCCTGCCGTAGTCAGGTTCCGGCATGTTGGCGAACTGCGCCATTACCCCGGCGATTTTCTGCCATTCGTTATGCCCTGTGGCGTTGAACGAACTCAGATTCTCGCGTATGAAGCTCACGACATCCCCCTTGGAGCCGTCGCGCCGGAAGAAGGTCTGCGAGGCCTTGTCACGGCGGTTGCTCACTATGATGGTGTCACGCTTCTCCTTGCCGTCGCCCAGCACAAGCTCTATGTAGCGACCCACGCCGGCCTTGCGATCGAGGCGGTAGCCGAGCGAATAGGCCACGTCGTCGATGCCTACACGCGCCTTCAGGTCCTTGAATCTTATTTTATAATCTCCCGTTGCCATGCCGTCATGCCATTGAAAGTGACTTGGACGCCTTGCGGTCTATGCCGGCAATCTCCGACTCGTAATGCTTCCGTATGGTGCTTCCGAGAAAAATATCCTTCTCGCGGCGGTCGGTAAGCTGAAAGTACATGCGGGCCGTGGAACGCTCGATGGGCTTCATGCCGAGATCGACGCCGTTGTAGGAGGCCCGTATGGCGAAATCGCCGGAACGGGTCTTTACGATGGAGGCGTTTTTGAAGGGACATATCTCGTCCTCCGGCGAAGGCACCCACGGGTCGTTCTTAGCCAGATAAGGCTGTTCCCCGAGTGCAAGACGCTGTGCGTCCACGCGGTCGAGTATCATTTCCGAGGCCTTGTTTACATCGGCCATCACCGACACAATGAACTTCGGTTCCTGTTTCAGTACCGAAATCCATGAATCGAGATATGCCGCCGAGTTGTCCGTAACCCTTGCGTCGAATCCCATCGAGTGGGATATCATGGCGGCGGTAAGCTCCGCCACCAGCTCCTCCTTGGCATATTTTGGGTCGCCGAACTTCGCTCCTGCCTCGCGGTTGAGTCTTTCGGGTGTCATGGTGGAGTGGGTCATCTCGTGCAGCATGGTCGAGTAGAACTCCATGCCGTCGCGATAAACCTCCTCCGGCGTCGCACCTTTGTTGAACTGCGCCTTCATGGGAAGCACCACTATGTCACGAGATGGAGAATAGTATGCACCCTTCTCCTCGCGGTCGGCATGGATGGGACACAGCCACGATTGCTGCGCTATCATACTGTCAAGAGCGGAGTGGGTGTACATGCCCTGCGTGTCGCGCAGTTCCGGCACCTTGAAGCGGTCCAGTAGTTTCTGCATCCTCTCGGGCTGCACTTCCCGGAAATTGGTCTGGTCGAGGTTATAGACCGGAAATGCCTTCACGAAAGGGATTACATCGAGATTCTTCCTTTCATCCCTTGACATTGCCCTGTATTCGTCGGAGCTTATCTTTCTGCCGTCCTTGTCGCGCACGAGCATGTCCCAGTATATTACCGGGAACGCCTTTTCTCCTTTCAGGACATGGGCCTTGAAATTGTGGGCCTGCCTGAAAGTCAGGAACACCGGGAGCTGATAACCTTGCGCGGCAGTATATAGCTGGAGGAAGAAGGAATTTGAGCCGGAGTAGTTACGCCCGATCACATTCTGAGGCAGGCCGGAGGAGGCCGCGCCTCCTATCCAGCCCTGCTGCCAGTCCGATTCCTTCATCTTCTCCATGCGCTCTATCATCATCTGCGCGAACCGGTCAAGTGCCTGTTGTCCTGAGCCGCCGTGTCCGTCAGTTCCAGATGCCATAGCACTCGTCGTCGATAAGCTGACGCTCCATCATGTCTATCTCCGTTTCATCGTAGTAGAACTCTGCCGACTCTTCGGACGGCTCTATGCCGTGCTGTTCGCACCATTCAAGATAAGCCTCCGCGTCGTCGCTCTCAAGCAGGACGCGAAGGTGTCCTATCTTGCCGTCCTGAAGGAGCTGGACCAGCTCGTCGTATTCTATTTTTGCCATTGCGGTATTCTTTTAGCGTTGATAAAAGTGTTTACATTTTCATGGAAGCGGACTTCTCCACCGACAGGGGCGCGGCCATCATCGCCGCTATCTCGCCACCGAGATACTTGGCCGCTATCTGCTCGCGTGTCGCGCTCTTGGCCTTGAAGAGCGAATAGCCGTCGTCGAACGATATTTCCTGCTTTGATGTACGGCCCAGCCCTTCCCCGAGGTCGGCCGACACCTTCCATTTGCCGTCGGAACGGTCTTTGGCGACGCGGACGCCCTTGGGGTCTATGCCGTCGGGTAGACGGAACTGCGCGTAATGGGAAGGTAGGTGCAGACGCTCGCCGAAATTGCGCTCCACGAGCTGGCCGGGAGTCGCCACGCGGTCAAAGTAGGCGTTCAGGTCATCACGGGAAGCCGGGGCCGACATCTTCTTGTCGCCTACCTGCGCGTAGAACTTGTATCTGCCATAGTCCGCACGGGTTTCGTCGGTTTCCTTGTAGACATTGAACTTCTCGACGGTCAGCGGTCCTGACGGCCCGGCAAGACCGTTTGGATATTTGAACGCCTCTTCCGGCACTCTCGGCATGAGCTTTGTCGGATAGTAACGCTGCATGAGTTCCGGCACGCCTATCTCCTTCTTGTCGTAGGCGGCGACATCGGCCGGCTCCATCTTCTGCGGCTTGAGCTGCTGGCCGTTGATTCTGGCGGTGAAATACCAGTCCTCAGGGTTCACGTTGCTGCGGTAGGCATGGCCGTGTGTCACCTTGTCGCCGTTGACAGTCACCATCTGCGGCTCGCGTGGCTTCCGCTCCGTGGCAGCGTCGCCCTGTCCGGCACTATGTGATGTGGATTCTGACTTCTTTTCTTTCGGGTTTTCGCCATCTGCCGGGACCCCGGCGGTCTTTCCCGGCTCCTCCTGGGGAGCTTTCTCTTTCTTTTTTCTTGGCATATCGTTTTCTTTTTTGATTGGTTCCTTTATAGGGCCGGATGTATCAAGGCCGTCCGCCTCTTTTTTCTTCCGCTTCGGATCTTCAAGCTGCTCGCAAATGGCGACTCTCAGACCGGCCCTTACAAGGCGGGGAAGATAAGTGTCGAGTGCGTGGTATGGAAATCCGGCAGTCCTGATTGTGGTGTTGTCCGGAAGGGAGCGTTCTCTGAGTTCTATTCCGAGAACGGAAGAAGCCTTGTCAGCATCCTGGCGGTATGTCATGTAGGTATCGCCGGTGCGGAACAGCAGAATTGCGTCCGGATGCCTCTTTTTCATCTCGTCAAACTGCCCGGCAAGCGTTTCATCGGGAATGTCCGTTCTTTTTTGTCCGGCCATGAATATCAGAGTTTGAATCCGGATTTGCGTTCTATCTCGCGAGTGGTGTCAAGCCGTATGGCACGCTCGTTTGAGTCATGCTCGACTACTTTCCGGTATTCCCAGCGGTTCCTGTCGGTCATAACCAGTCCGAGATATTCCGGGTGCCGCTCGTCATACTGTAGTTTCTGCTGCCGCTCCCATTCCCGGAGGTCGCCTTTTACCACCCTGAAGCCCTGAGGCTCGCGCAGGTCGATGCCTACCGACACCTTTTCGCCTCCCACGTCAAGCTCCACCGGTTTGCCCTCGCTGGCCTGCTGCTTCTGCTGCGCCCCAAGCTCTATGTCGTTGACTTTCTCCATATCCTTAAGCCGCTGCTCTATCTGTATCTCGGTAATACGGCGGTGCATGACGGATTTTGTTTCGGGATCAAGCTGGAGATACTGCTGTGTTTTCTCTCCGTTGACATCCACGGCTTTTTGCAGTACCTCTCCACGACGGAGCGCGTCAGCCTCCTGTCGGGAGAGGCGCAGCACGTTGTCTTTCTCGATTGAGAGTTCACGCTGCACCGGGTATGCGATGAGTGTGGGATTGCCGTCTTTGTCGGCGGCGAGCTGGAGTTTAAGAGGCAATTTAAGGACTGTGCCGTTGCCGGCGTCCAGTGACACCTGCAACAGCGGTGTGACTTCCCCGTCGATGAGCTTACGCCTGACATCCTGCGGAAGTCTGTCGGCCTTCTCCCGGTCTATGCCTAACAGTGCGAGTTTATCATAAGGCAGGGAGCTTTGCTGATTTTTGTTCGGAATTTCCATATCAGTAGATAAGTGGTTGTAAATTTGCGGCGTAACCGCTTGTCGGTGCCAAAATTATCCCCATATGATTGCTAAATCAGAAATTCCGAACATTTTTGTTGCCTGTGTATGTGTGTTTTTCTGCGCGCAGCATGCCACAGCGCAGTTCCATACCATTACAAAAGATTCGCCAGTGACGGCTGAAATGCACAAGGCGTCAATGCAAATCGTTGAAAATAAGAATAATGCGGAGTCGCATATGGATAATCCTTTGCAAAATGCCGTAAAAAGGCCGGTCAAGCACGGGAATGTGGTAAAAGCACACAGTGTCACAGGTTCAAAGTCGCAGCGCAGGAATATACGCGGCACCGACAGCCTGCCGGAGCTGACTGTGCCAAACCTTATTGAAGAGATCAGGCTGAACGGCATAAAATATCCGAAAATCGTGCTTGCTCAGGCCATTCTTGAAACCGGCTGGTTCAAGTCGTCGGTATGCCGCAACAAGCATAACCTTTTCGGCCTCACCAATCCGAGGACAGGCGAATACTACGAGTTCGCGCACTGGACGGAGAGTGTAAGGGCATACTATACGAAAGTGCAGTACCGCTACAAGGGCGGGAACTATCTTTTATGGCTCAAAAACATCGGCTACGCCGAGGATACGGGCTATATCCGTGCAGTCATCCGGGTGCTTCGTCAGATTTAGCATGAAATAGCACGGATAACCGTAGAATCCTTATACATAGAGGTTACCGAATACTTGAAATGTCAGAATAATTGAGTAATTTTGTAGGGTGTTCAGTTTGATGTTCCGAAAAACGTCATTCCAAACACCTGAAAATATTATAAAATCACGTGCTTAAAAACATTGGTTTTTAGCGCAAAATTGTACATTGAAAATTTGGATAATTCATTGATTTTTAGTAACTTTATAGTCTGATAATCAACTAAAAAGCAATGAAAAAGTCAGGTTCAAACACCCCGAAAGAGACTCCGGAACAGGAGTTGAAACGTCTTCGTAAAGAAAACACAAAACTCAAGACCCAGAAAGAGGCTGACAAGGCCAAGATAAGGGATCTGAAGAAAGAGCTCAAAAAAAAGACGTGCCGACAATAACTATCACGGAAGAACAACGCAAGTTGCTTTCGAGCCTGTTCCCGGACATAGATTCTCTATTCAGCTGATCATGCTCTGCGTGCTGATGTATGTCAGGACCGGTTGCGGGCTGAGGACCGTGGTGGAAATTCTCGGCATCTTCGAGGAAGTGCTCGGCGAGCCGTTCGGCAGGACACCCTGCTATAACTCAGTTGCCAACTGGGTCCGGAAGCTGGGACTGGCCATATATCAGGACGATACCCCCGTGAGTCAGAAATATGGAGTGGTTGTGGATGAAAGCATCACAATCAACAAGGAGAAACTCCTGCTTGTGCTGGGCTTCAAGGCAGACCACGATGGACGTCCTCTTGGACACAAGGATGTCGCAGTGCTCGACATGAGGGTCGGAGAATGTTTCAAACGAGGAGACATAAAGTCTTCGCTTGACACGGTTTCAGAATCTGTCGGCGCGGCTCCGGCATACGGTGTCTCCGATGGTGCCCATAATCTTGTGGGAGGCTTCCGGGACGCAGGGATATGCCATCATCTTGACATCAGCCACACGCTCGGCAACTGCATGAAGCATGTCTATGGAGAGGACGCTGAATTCAAGTCGCTTACCGAGAAACTCGGCAAGATCAGACTTCAGTATCACCTTACGGAAAAGGCGTGGCTGCTGCCGCCTAACATGAGAGCTATATCGAGATTCATGAATCTGCGCGATTGGGTCGAGTGGGCTGATAAGCTCATCGACTGTTATGACAATCTCGACGACGGCATGAAGGATGCCTATTCCTTCATTCTTGATTACAGGGGTTTTGTCCGCGAGCTGCATGTCTGCACAGACGCCATCGGGCATCTGGAGGATCTGTGTAAGAACCAGGGATTCGGGAAACGCGTCAACGCGCTGTGTCAGGATTACATAATCCGTAACGTCATCGGCAATGCCAACAACAGACGCGCATCCGTCGGTCTTGAAATGCTGGACTACTTCAAGTCGCAGGCAGGACTTATTGCTGACAAAAATGAAATCCGGCACATATCCTCGGATATCATAGAATCTGACTTCGGCATCTACAAGGCGAAGAAATCTCCCAACAAACTGTATGGGATTACATCTCTGGTACTTATGCTGCCATTATATCCAAAAACGATTGACTATTCTGTCGCTGAAAAACAATATTTCAAAGTACGCTTGGCCAATGTTAAACTTAAGGACATAGATCTCTGGGCCAAGGAGAATCTGTCCGAAAACCGGGTGGCACTTCGCTCCAGGACTCTCAATAAAGCGAGTTAATTTTGGAACATGAAACTGAACACCCTAGTAATTTTGTAGTTGAATTAACATTTTTGAATGGCAAGAAGAAAAATACCATATAACAAAAGGGCTACGACCCATGAGGAGCAGATAGCGATACTCCGCAGACATGGTGTGGTAATTTCCGATGAAGCCAAGGCAAGGGAGTATCTGGCGGACATCGGATACTATCGGCTGGGGTTCTATCTGTATCCTTTTGAGAAAACTTATCCACATCTGGATTATCGGCGGCAGCATAATGTCGAGCATGGTACCCGTATAGAGGATGTGGTGGCTTTATATTATTTTGATATAGATCTTAGAAATATCCTGAACAAATATCTTTCGAGAATAGAAGTCGCTATCCGCACGACAATAGTATATGAGCTATCCAACAAGTATAAGGCAAATCCGACATGGTTTGTGGACCCCAATGTCGTTTCCGCTAATTTCATTCGGAAATTCCCGGGTGAGGCGTACCGCTCAATAAAGAACAAACTACCCATACAGCGACATCATTCCAAATATACCGGTCAATTCGCTCCCGCATGGAAAACGATGGAGTTTATGACGCTCGGTAATCTTGAAGTCCTTTATGACAATCTTGTCTGGGACAGGGATAAAAGACTGATAAGCTCGCATTTCAAAGAATTGGCTATCGAAACATTCAAAAGCTATCTGACAGCATTAAGGGAAGTCCGTAACGCATGCGCTCATGGCAATCTTCTTTTCGGAATGACATTATCCTCGGGCATCAGGACCGGCGAAGCCTGTGCTTATTTCAATGGGAATGACAACCAGACCTTCAAGGGGGCAATGCGTGTTGTGGATTACCTGTTAAGGCAGGTTTCGGTGAACCGGGCTAACGATATGTGGCATGAAATATATAAAGCGACAGACCTGCTTTATCAAAAAACACCCTCGATGCAGCCAATCGTCGAAAGCCAGACAGGTATCATTGTCCCGAAAAAGAGTGCGGTCAGGCGTGGGATAGATGTGATTAAATCAAAAATAGTTAAATTGCGAAGAAAAAGGCACTGATAATTTGTTGGATTAGAAAAGTCTTGTTACCTTTGCAAAAGAAAAAGTGTATTTGGATGGCCCCGATGCTGCCAACTGCACTATAAACAAGATTAAATCGAGTCCAGCTCCATGGGTTGGGCTCGTACCTTTTTTATAAGGGTACCCCGCAAGTTACCCCACAGGATACCCCACAAGACAGCCGCCAGGTCTTTCTCCTGACGGCTGTCATAATTAAGAACATACTGCAATGAGCAGCAGATGTACGGGATAAATCGCATAGAAAGCATACTTGGCTGTGCTGCCCCGGATAAATCCCCGTGTGCCGTCATATAGGAAGATAACGGCGGAGGCAAGCATGGCTCCGGCTATGCCGTAGTGTGCCATAAGCGGAAATGTGAAGATGATCTGCAGGAGTGCCTGTGATGGGAAATGTGTCGATGAACGTTCCAGCCACGGACGCATGGTGCCGTGCCGGAGAATATAGAACAGAAAAATCATCAGCACGCCGCGCCAGTCATAATCGGTACCGAGCCACCATGCCAAAGCCGCGACAGCCAGCACTACGATGAAAGAGAGCGGTCCGTGTTCACACAGCCGGTCGAACACCCCCAGAGCCGCCACTCCCAGCGAGAGAGTGAACATTACATTATGCGAGCCATCGGCCCCGTTAAGCATATGCCAGGGCAGCTCACTCATAATTCCGAAAAGTACGAGAATCAGGAAATATCTCAACCTGTTGCGGCTGTTGGCGAATCCTTCCGCCACAAGGAAAGCGAACACCGGGAACGCGATACGCCCAAAGGAGCGGAACACGCCGTAAAACGGCGCGTCCGGCCCCATCAGGAAATATGCGCAGTGGTCGGCCACCATCGAGAGGACGGCTATAATCTTCAACGCGCTGCCACTCGCCCTGAGGGAAAGAGGTATGTTGAATGTGGCGGTGTTATTCATAGGCAACTGTATTGTGAGAATGGATGTTACTGTATCCCGAGAAGTTCCTTTACCATATCCTCCACCTCCCGGTTGACACGCTTGAAATTGCGGTTCAGCATAATCTCCTTCTCGCGCTCGTCGGCGAAAGTATAGATTTTCGGAAGCTCGACATAGTGCGATTCCTCCTCTTTGATACGCTCCATGTCGAAATTGGTCTTGCAGAAATACTTGGTGGTCTTGAACTCCTCCGACTGCTCGATGTCGAAATGCGAGAGCATGCTCTTGTCGGTTGCCGTGAAGTCACGCGCCGCCTGTCCCGCGAGCCAGCCGGTAGCCATGTCAGCTATCTTGGCCGCCGGAACGAGGTAATCCATTTTCTCGGATATGGAGGTCGATACCTTTGAGTCGTTTATCGTTATCGAGGTTGAAGTCTGCTTCGCCTTGCCGAACACGTCATTCTGCGCCCATTCGAGGGTTTCCTTGTTTCGTGCCGCGCCCATGAATATATTGCCGCAGGTAGTGATGATTTTTTGCATACCCACTTTGCCGTAGTCAGCCTCCAGCTGCGGAAGCTCTTGAAAGCCAAGGGTAACAGCGACCTTATTACTGCGAGCAGTCCCTATCAGTCGGTCGATTTTGTGAAAATAAAGCGTCGGCAGCTCATCGACGATAATGCTCACAGGGATATTCCCCTTTGAGTTGACACGCGTTATAAGACGGTTCAGCACAAGAGCGTTCAGAGAGCCTATGACCTGCTCCTTCTCCGGGTCGTTGGCAATCACGAGATAGCTCGGGGCGGCAGGGTCTGAAATCTTGAGGTCGAAATCGTCACCGGTAAACACCCAGTAGGCCTCAGGTGACACAAGACGCGCCGCGTTTACACGCAATGTGCCTACCATGCCTTCCAGCTGGTCGTTGGCCTTGTTCTCGTAAGCTGACTTGAAGGGAGCCATCAGCGAGGCTATCTTGTCGTCCATCATCAGAATGTCGAACACCTCCGAATACTTGCGTCCGAGGAACGACAACACATGCGGCATATCCGAATATTCCCCGGTTATAGTGTCCGGCACGACCTCGTTGCCGGCATCGTCCTCATACCAGCTGCGGTCTATAAGAATCAGCTTGCCGAGGCGGTCTATGTATGAGAAACCTTCGAGTTCTACAAACATCCTGTCCTCGTCGGTCGATACATCGTTGCCGTTGCAGTCCACGAAGTCAAGTATTACCGCGCCTTTGTCATCTATGGCGTTGTAGTCGTCCCAGTTGCGTATCACTATTTCAAGTTTCTTCCCCTCATGGGAGATAAAGCGTTTCAGCTTCTTCCCTTTGAGGAACCCCGTCGGGTGGAAATTGACAAAGAAATAGATGATTGCCGCAAGGAAGTTCTCGGCCGAGTTGGTGAAGAACGCCTCCGAGCCGCCTTTCTTCTCTCCGCCACCCTTGTTGAGCGAGGCAAGAAGCGTGGCCGCCGTTTCCGATGCCGCCGCGAGGTCCGGTATGTATTTGCGCTGTATCGGGTTTATCCGGTTTGAATACTCCACATCTGTAAAATTCACAATGCGGAATCCACAGCCCTGCGGCAGTCTGCCGTAATGTAAATTCTTGCAATACTGATAGAAAAGGGTCTTGGCAAGCGTCGGGAACTTGTAATCATATACCATCATGGCAAACCCCTTTTTCGAGTGCTGCCGGATGAACGGGTCTATGATTCCGAACGATTTGCCGGAGCCGGGTGTACCCAGAACGATTGTGCCACGGAACGGATTGATGATATTGATCCAGCCGTCGTGCATCCTGCGCTTATAATAATATATCATCGGAATATT
>CANRCT010000043.1 GCA_947629175.1 uncultured Muribaculaceae bacterium
ATAAAGGGCTGACTCCTGCAATAGGTGCCAGCCCTTATTTCGTACCTGTCTCAAAAAGTTTTATCGGACAGCAATATTTTTTATTACTTTTGGTGACGGCAAGCGGAGTCAGAAGCACATTGCCTCCGCATGCGGCTTTAGGATTCTCACCAAAAAGTTGATCATGAAACTAATCTGCACAGGCGACTGGCATCTCGGCAATCTCTTCCACGGCATCGACCGTCTGGAAGAGCAACGTCATTTTCTCGACTGGATGATCAGTCAGATTGAAGAGCATTGTCCCGACGCTCTGCTGATAGCCGGCGACGTTTTCGACAGCGGCAATCCGTCGGCTGCCGCGCAGAAAGCCTATTACGGTTTTCTTGCCCGGCTGTCAGCCCTTCGCAGGCCTGTCAGAGTAATCATCACCGCCGGCAATCACGACTCCGCCCAGCGGCTTGAGGCTCCGCGGCCGCTTCTGAGCTGCCTGCAGGTAGAGATCAGGGGCAATGTCAGACATACAAGATACACCGGACCCGACGGAACGACCGACCGCTCAATCGACTACGATGATCTCATGATCCCCGTCGACGGAACCGACGGAACCAAAGCTGTAGTGCTCGCGGTCCCCTATCTGCGCAGCGATGCCATAAGCGGAGAGAATTATTCGGAAGCGGTGGGAAATTTCATCCACGGACTCCTTGTCCGGGCCCGTGACCGATATCCTGAACGACGCACCATCATGATGGCCCATCTCTATGCTACCGGAGCGGAAATAGCCCGGGATGACGCAAGCGAACGCATTGTGGTGGGTGGCGCCGAGCAGGTGACTCTCCGCGACCTTGCCGATCATCCCGATTACCTGACGTGCGGGCATATCCACAAGCGGCAGCCTGTCCGCGACACCGACTGGGCCCGCTACAGCGGAAGCGTCATGCCCATGTCGTTTGCCGAGAAAGCATATACTCATGGCGTCGATCTTGTCAGCGTCATGGGCGACGGTCTACAGGATGTCAGACAGCTGCGTTATATCCCCAGACATCCTCTTGCAGTCATTCCCGACGAGGATGAGCCCTCGGATCTGACCGTCGGCAGACTGTGCAGGATGATTGACGAACGGCTGCCTCCGTTGGCCGGAGACACGCCCGACACGGATGCCGTGTACGTCGCTCTCCGGGTGACCCACGGAAAGATCGGCGCCGACGACATCACGCTGCTCGAAGAGCGGCTCAAGACCCGCAACGCCGTGCTGTGCAAAATCCAGAAGATCATGCCTGCAGTAGAAATGGAGACCGACAGCGGCAACGTCAGCCTGACCACTGTCGACGACATCCTCAATCTTGATCCGATGACGGTGTTGTCAAAAGCCTTCGTCCTCCGTCACGGCGCTCCCCTTTCAGAGCACCAGCGCGAATTGCTTAATAAAATCACAAAAGAGGCCAAAACCTTTACCGACCGATGAAATTCATAAGACTTGAAATCAAAAATCTTGCGTCGCTCGACCGTCAGGAAGGCGAAGTGATAGAATTCGAGAAAGGCCCGCTCGGAGGCAGCACGTTATTCAGCATTGTCGGCCCGACAGGAAGCGGCAAATCGACCATACTCGACGCCATCTGCCTTGCCCTTTTCAACCGCACTCCACGCTATCCACGCGCGAAAAACGACCGTAATCAGTCGATAGAGATATATGGCAGCAAGAGCAAGGATGAAAACGCACGCCTCGCCCCGACCGACAGCCGCAACATACTGACCCGCGGCAAAAAAGAAGCCTACAGCCGCCTGACATTCATGGCCAACGACGGGACGCTTTACCGCGCCGAATGGTCGGTGCGCAAAAACCGTGTCAGATACGAACAGGCACAGCGCGCCCTCTACCGCATAACCGCCGGCTCTGACGGCACTATGACCGAAGAGATCGCCGACTGCAATACACTGCCGGCTATAATCGGTCTTGACTACGACCAGTTCCTGCGCACGGTTGTACTCGCGCAAGGGTCATTTGCCAGCTTTCTTTCCGCGAAAGAGGAGGAACGCTATACACTGCTTGAAAAGCTGATCGGATGCGACACGCTTTACGGACGCATAGCCGAAGAGATAGCCATGCGCAAAAAAGCGGCTGTCGCCGCACTCGACGAGATAAACGCGCGGCTGTCGGCATATGCTTCCCAGGATCTCTCTGACGACGAATTTGAAACTCTTCAGCTGACAATAACACGACTTAAAGAGGAAGCCGACTCCAACGCCCGTGAAAAAGAGACCGTCAGGAAACAGCTCGAATGGTACGATACTGCCAGAAATATCGACAACGATCTCATCCGACTTGCATCGGCTGTAGAGGACGCTGAAAAGGCTCTTAAAAGCGTCGAGCCGCAGGCAGATCGGCTGCACATACACGATCTCACGGTCGAAGCAGTCGGACGCTACCGCGAGATCCTCATCCACAGGCAGCGCATCGCCGAGGCGACCGCATCAACCTCCAGACTTGCCGACGAGATCGTAGAGGGCGAGAAAAGAGTCAGCGCCGCCGAAAGCGCCGTGGCGGCAGCAAATGAAAAGATTGCTCTCGCCGAAAAAAATATCGCCGAATGGGCGCCCCGGATCAACCGGGCGAGAATCATCACCGGCGAACTTACAATAAGCCGCAGCAATCTGCGCGAACGGCAGCAATTCGCTGAAGGGACACAGTCAGCCGTTGAGTCGGCAGAGAAAGCGCTAAAAAAGAATATCTCTTCGATTGCCAGGCATATCGTAGATCTGGAGGCGGCCGAGACTGCGAAAAAAGCGCTCATGGCTTCAGTTGCCGATGAGACCGCGCGACTTGAAAAACGGTTGGAAGCATCTGAATCGCAGCTGAAAAAAGCGTCCAAAAAACTCCTGGCGACCGATGTCATCGAACTGCAGGCAGCGGTCGGATCAATCCGGTCTGACATCAGTCACCTGAATGAAGCCATCGCCAACCGCGACCGTCATGAGAAGAGCTCCGCGACGTTGCATGAGTATAAGCGCCGACATGAAGGACTGACTGACCGACGAAATGCCATAGCCTCACAGCTGAACGGTATAAAACCGGAAATCGAACTATCGGAAAATACCATCGCTACACTGCGTGAAGATATCACGACCCTCAGAAGCGCGGATCTCCAGCTCCAGCGGTCACGACTGCGCGAGGGGAAAGCGTGTCCGCTATGCGGCTCGACTCATCATCCCTATGCCGACTCAGGCACGCTGACACCCGTTGTAGACCACCTGTCGGCCGAACTTGACGCCAGAGTAAAAAAACTTGATACGCTGAAAAAACAATTCGACCTGCTCAACAACGAATCAAACCATAGAGAGGGTGAACTCGTTCAGCTCGCTAAAGGGATGGCCGAAAACCAGAGAAGCCTCAGTGAACTGCAGGGGCAATGGGATCTCATTGCATCGGGATATCCCGCATGGCCCGACAAAGCGGCGGCGCTCGACCTCCTGCGCGGCGACTATGCAAGAAAACTCGAGGAAGCCAATGCCGAACTCAACGCCTACAACCATGTACGTAGCGAGGTCGACAAGCTTCAGGCCGACAAAGATCTCATCGCCCGCACCCTTCTCGCACATAAAGCCGATGCCGATGCCAGAACAGTCAAAGCGGAGAATGAATGTAATCGCCTGAATACCCTCCTGCAGACTGAAAAAGGCCTTTCCGATTCGCTCCACAAGGCGTTGGAGGAGAAAACCGCACAGAATAGTGCCGCTATGGCTGAAATTGAAAAAGCCATGGCAGAAATTGCGTCAAAAGAGAGCCGACTGCGCGAGGAAACCGGCGGCACTGACCCGTCGACGCTTGACAAGGCGCTTAATAAAGCTGTCAGTGATGCAAAAGAGGAAACCAAAAGACTTACTGATACATTGAACAGCTGCCGGTCTGCGCTTGAACTGACAAAAGGGAAGCTTGCACAGACGCGCCAGCTGATTGAATCTGAACGCGATGCCCTCTCCGTCGCCGACAAGATGCTTGATGAAGCCATAGCCACAGCGAAGGTCAGGAATGAGGGCGCCGCCGACATCGACCGAGTGACAGTTGCCGAAATAAGTCAGTGGGACGATGACTGGGAGGAAATGCGCAGGCATATCGCCCGAGTCTATCAACAGCTGGCGGCCGCTGCGGCCACTCTCGCTGAGAAGCGCAATGACAGACAGAAGCATGAAACCGCAAAGCCCGAAAACGAAGAGGAAGGGTTGAAAGAACGTTTCGCGCAGCTCGCTGCATACACTACGGAAGAACTCGACCGCTGCCGGCTCAGGATGCAGTCATGTCAGCAGGCGCGCCTACGTATGGGATCAATGGCCGATGATCTGCGGTCAGCCAGAGAGACAGCTGCCGACTGGACGCAGATCACCGAAGCCATAGGAGGCGACGGCAAGACACTCCGGAAGATAGCGCAGACCTACACTCTCGGATTCCTCATAACGCATGCCAACGAGGAGATTCGCCGCTTCAACCGTCGCTATGAACTGCTTCAGGTGAAGGATTCGCTCGGCATCCGAGTGATTGACCATGACCGGGCTGACGATATCCGCGACACCACCTCACTCTCGGGAGGCGAGACATTCATTGTGAGCCTCGGGCTCGCGCTCGGCCTTTCGGCCCTGTCGTCGCGCGGGGTATCGCTGTCCAATCTATTTATCGACGAAGGCTTCGGCACACTCGATCCCGATTCGCTGGCTACCGTGATCGACGCCCTGGCGCGCCTGCAAAGCTCAAGAGGCAAAAAGGTGGGCGTGATAAGCCATACCGACACGATGAGCGAGCGCATCACCACCCAGATACGTGTGGTCAGAAACGGCAATTCCGGATCGTCGCATCTGGAATTCTATCCCTGAAAGCATATCCGACGTAAGCTCACTCTTTTTTCCCGCATTTGTCGGCAAGCGGGCAACCGCTGCAACCCGAACTGCATTCTGAGTCCGAATCACAACATGATCCGGATCCTTTACGGTAACGGCGGAAGGCCCATAACACGCATATCACTACGATTGCCGCTACTGCAATCAGCTGAAGTATATCATTAAAACTCATGCGCGGCCCATATTATAGAAATTGTGGAAGCAGCCGCTGAAACTCCATTTCAAAATTGGGTGTCAGCCGGCCTGTGCCGATAGCCGCGCGGATCTCTTCGACCGTCCAGAAACGCACCTCGGAAATCTCTACCGGATCAGGATCGGCATGAAACGTCGCAGCGTCGACACGCAGAAAGAAGGTGTTGACATACTCACGCTCCCTCTGCGACTGAAACACATAATGCGTCACGGCCACAGCCTTGGAAGCATCGATGCCAAGCTCCTCACGGGCCTCACGCATAAGAGCATCGTGGACATCCTCACCGTAATCCACATGGCCCCCTACCGCAGTATCCCACCGTCCGGGCTGAATGTCCTTGTCGTCCGACCGACGTTGCAGCAAAATGCGTCCGTCGCCGTCAATGACATGTAGATGCACTACGGGATGAAGCTTCATGGATCCTGAATGACAGTCGCGGCGGGTTGCAGAGCCAATGACTACGCCCTGCTCGTCGACGATCGGAAATAATTCTTCGCTCATTTCTTAAACCGTTTTTTTATCAGTTGATTGAGTTTGGCCGGAGTCAGATCAGCAGGATAGCTGTCAAAGCCAAGCCGCAGGCCACAGCCTTCGGCATACCGGCTGCAGCCGTATGCCGCGCGCCCTTTCAATATATGGCCCTTGCCGCACTCCGGACACACTATCGCCTCAAGCGACTTTATGGCCGGAGCACGCTTGCGCGGCGCTTTTTCAGCCGGAGAATCCTGCTCTTTCGCATCCTTTTTGCCGTCAGCCGGCCCGTCGGCCACGAGTATCCTGCGCTGCGAATTGTCGCGCATCACGTTGCCTACGATCTCGCTGATCATAGCCTTCAGCTCGTCGATAAACTCGCGCGCCGAATAATCGCCGCGCTCTATCCGCCGGAGCTTATTCTCCCATATCCCCGTAAGCTGCGCGCTCTTGATCAGAGGCTCGTTGATGGTATCGATCAGATCAAGTCCGGCTTGGGTGGGGATGATATTTTTTCGCTGACGCGTTATGTACCCCCGCTTGAAAAGTGTCTCGATAATTGCCGCGCGAGTCGACGGACGGCCTATGCCGTTCTCCTTCATAGCCTCGCGCAGCGCCTCGTCGTCGACAGTCTTGCCGGCCGATTCCATAGCCCGGAGCAGAGTGCCCTCGGTATACTGTTTAGGAGGCTGAGTGGTCTTTTTCTGCAACAGCGGCTCATGCGGACCGCTTTCGCCGAGAGTGAAAGGCGGAAGCACTTTCGACTCATCGGAATTGTCCGAATCGGGAGCCGGCTCCGCATCACCCTTCCCGGCATAGACCTCGCGCCATCCGGGCGAAGTGATCACCTTTCCGGTGGCCTTGAATCCCTGACCGTCAATATCGGCAGTGACTGTAGTGGTAGAGAAAGTACAGTCGGGATAGAATGCGGAGATAAACCGCAGAGCTATCAGGTGATAAAGCTTGCGTTCGTTGCCAACGAGCACCGAGGGTGATTCTCCGGTCGGAATAATCGCATGGTGATCTGTCACCTTTGAGTTGTCAAACACCTTCTTGCTTTTCGGCAGCTTGCCCGCGAGCGGACGAGCCGTGAGTGAAGCATACGGCGTCATGCGCCGCAGTATGTCGGGTACCTTTGGATAAATGTCATCGCTGAGATATGTGGTGTCGACACGCGGATATGTGGTCACTTTTTTCTCGTATAGTGACTGGATCAGCGTCAGGGTCTCGTCGGCCGACCATCCCCAGCGCTTGTTGGTCTCGACCTGCAGCGACGTCAGGTCAAACAGTCTTGGGGGCGCTTCGCGTCCGGCTTTCTCCTTGATGTCGGTCACGGTCAGAGGGCGCCCCTCGATGGCTGCCACGGCAGCCTGCGCTTCGGCCTCGGAAGAGAATTTGCCATGAAGCGAACTGAAATTGGCCGTGCGGTAAATCGTATGAAGTTCCCAATAATCTTCTGGCCTGAAGTTGAGTATCTCGCGATGACGAGTCACGATAAGCGCGAGCGTAGGAGTCTGCACTCTTCCGATCGAAAGCACCTTGCCCGGGCTGGAATATTTCAGCGAATAGAGACGCGTGGCGTTCATTCCGAGGATCCAGTCGCCGATGGCACGCGACAGACCCGCGTAATACAGATTGTCGAAATCGGCCGACGGACGAAGTTTGCTGAACCCCTCGCGGATGGCATCGTCGGTCAGCGACGATATCCACAGACGCTTTACCGGACATTTGACGCCGGCCTTCTGCATCACCCACCGCTGTATAAGCTCCCCCTCCTGACCCGCATCGCCGCAGTTGATCACCTCATCGGCATCTCTGACCAGCGAGTCTATTACGTCGAACTGCTGATGATATCGCTGCTCCGGAAGAAGTTTTATGCCGAACCGCGCCGGCAGCATAGGGAGCACCGACAGAGCCCAGCGCCGCCAGCCCTCCGTGTAATCATGAGGTTCTTTCAGACAGCACAGATGACCTATAGTCCACGTGACACGATATCCGTTGCCCTCGAAATATCCGTCGCGGCGATCGTTAGCCCCGAGTATGGCCGCTATATCGCGGGCCACGCTCGGTTTCTCGGTAATGCATACTTTCACTTTCGTGTAGATTTGCCTACTTTTATGATCCACGTGGCCACTCCGTGCGGGCTTACAGCGTAAACTCTCACGGCAGCGGCCGGCTTCATGGGCGGAAGATCAATCTCCAAGGGGATAAGCCCGTCGTCCTCCCACTGAAACCAGCGGCGGAAATCGACTCCGTCGATATCCGTAGCATCCTTTTCCTTGCCGCCGACCGATATGAACACACGGTCGATACGGTCGGATGTATGCGGCCTTCCCTGTAGCTGACCATAAAGCCGGGTCAGGTCGGCGCGGAAATCAATACTGTCAGCCAGAAGCGTAAGCTGTCCCGTAGATGTCGACGAGCATCGGCGCACATCACGGACTTCCCTTGCCAGCGCGACGCCTACAGCTGCGAGGATCAATAACAATGATATCAGAGATCGTCTCATCATTCCTCTGCCTTGGCTTCGTTCCAGAGGGCATCCATTTCCTCCAGAGTCATCGAGTCGATCGATCTTCCGGCGCCCTTTGCAGCCTGCTCTATATGATTGAATCGGGCTATGAACTTGCGGTTGGTCAGCTCAAGAGCATTTTCCGGATTCACGCCAAGCTTGCGGGCGAGATTGACGATGCTGAACATCACGTCGCCAAGCTCCTTTTCGATAGCCTCCTTGTCGCCGCTAACTGTCTCCTCGCGCAACTCAGCGAGTTCCTCGCTCACTTTGTCCCAGCAACCCTGACTGTCGGGCCAGTCAAAACCGACATTGGCCGCTTTCTCCTGCACGCGGTAAGCCTTGATCAGAGCCGGCAACGCCTGCGGCACTCCCGCGAGCACGCTTCTGTTGCCGCCCTTCTCATGAAGTTTAAGCTTCTCCCAGTTTTCCGACACCTGGGCGGCATCGCTGACGCGGGTCTGACCGAAAACATGGGGATGACGGTATATGAGTTTCTCGTTGAGAGAGTCGGCGACATCGGCCATATCAAACTGTCCCTTCTCTTCCGCTATCTTCGCGTAGAAAAGGATATGGAGCAACACATCGCCGAGCTCCTTGCGGATATCGGCAATGTTGTCGTCCATCAGAGCCTGACAAAGCTCGTAGACCTCCTCGATCGTATTTGACCGGAGAGAAGTGTTGGTCTGCTTGCGGTCCCAGGGACACTCCACCCGCAGACGGTCGAGCGTATCTATGACGCGCCCGATCGCCTCGGCTTTAAGTTGGGTTGACTTATTTTCCATCAGAATAATTCTTTATGCCGCTTTCAAGCCATTCGCCGAATTTCTCAACGTTTTCATCGTAATAATATGGCTGCTCCACTACATTGCCCGCATTATCGAGCATCACGTAGTAAGGCTGGCTGTTGGCGGCGAACTTGCTGCGCTGCAGATAGCTCCATTTATCGCCTACAGTGGTCAGACGCACCTCGCGGCCGTTCTCGGTGACTGTCATCGGAGTGGCAAGATCTGTCTTGTCGTCGACCATGAGCTTGATCAGCACGAAATTGTCGCGTATTATACCCGAGATCACTTCAGTGTCAAACACGGCGCCCTCCATCTTGCGGCAGTTGACGCATCCGTAGCCCGAGAAATCGATCAGCACCGGACGGCCGTTTTCAGCCGCGTATCTCATGCCCTCGTCGTAATCGTGGAATTCACGGAAATCACCGCCAGCATATAGATTGAAATCCTGAGTGTAGAGAGGCGGCACGAAAGCGCTGACGCTCTTAAGCGGCGCGCCCCATAGGCCCGGTATCAGATATACAGCGAAACTCAGCGACACGAGAGCCATGAAAAAGCGCGGTATGCTGACGTAATCGGTCGGCGAATCATGCGAGAACTGCAGTTTGCCGAGCAGATACATGCCGAGCAGGATGAAGATCACGACCCAGAGCGACACGAACACCTCGCGGTCAAGTATTCCCCAGCCATAAGCCAAGTCGGCGACAGAGAGAAATTTGAGCGACAGGGCAAGTTCGAGGAAGCCAAGCACTACCTTCACGGAGTTGAGCCAGCCGCCCGAACGCGGCATCTCCTTGAGCCACGAGGGGAATATGGCGAAGAGAGTGAACGGTATCGCCAGGGCCAGCGCGAACGCACCCATACCAACCGCCGGCCCTGCGATATTGCCTACCGAAGCGGCCTCGACGAGCAGTGTGCCGATAATCGGCCCGGTGCAGGAGAACGATACCAGCACGAGCGTGAAGGCCATGAAGAATATGCTTATAAGTCCGGTAGTGCGTTCAGCCTTGCTGTCGACTCCGTTGCTCCAGCGCGAAGGGAGTTTGATGTCAAACGCTCCGAAGAAGGAGATGGCGAATACCAGCAGCAGCAGGAAGAAAGCCAGATTAAACACCGCATTGGTGGCCAGATCGTTAAGCTTGCTTGCGCCGAAAATCATTGTTATGGCGAGCCCCAGACCGAGATAGATCACTATGATGCCTCCACCGTAGATGAGAGCGTCGCGTATCGACTTGGCCCTGTTGTTGTTTTTCTTGAGGAAAAAGCTAACGGTCAGCGGTATCATCGGCCATACACACGGCGTCAGCAGAGCGACGAGTCCGCCGATGAATCCCCAGATGAAAATATACCACCATGACGAGTCGGCAATGTTCTGGCTCGTAGTCTCACCCGTATCGGGAAACACTACAGGTTTCCACCAGTCGGCCTCCGACTGCGAACTCGGCTTGACCGCTGACGCCACAACATCTGCGCTGACAGGAGCCGCGTCAGCCGGCGCCGGCACAAAACCCTCGCTTATCAGTTCAAACGGCTCTCTTGTAGGGGGAATGCAGCTGCCGTCATTGCATCCCTGAAATGTGATCTCACCCTCAACTGCGTATCCTTTGCTACCATCTTTCAGGCGGAACCGCTGGCTCATAGTCACGTCCTGTTCCCACCAGTTAAGATTGAGATTGAAAGTCAGATCCATCTTCTCGACAGGCGGCTGCGAGGGGGTGAGTTCACCGATAAGCTCCATGCCTTCGAGGCGTGTATAACTCACCGCAGTGGCCTTAGGCCCTCCGTCAGGAAGCGATGTTCCATACAGATGCCATCCCGGCTCGATAGAAGCCGTGTAACTGATCACTCCTTCAGAGGACGACGTCATTTCTGCGCTAACAGTCCATTTTATAGGATTCAGCATCTGTGCGCTCAGCGTTGAGGCAAGCGCCGACAGCAATATCGCTGCCGTCAACAATAATCTTTTCATGACTTCTTGGGCACGGGTTTATTGAATTCAAAAACAGATGGGGGCGAACAGGTCTGGTCATTACACCCCATAAACGTGATCTTGCCGGCGATCCTTGCATCGGCAGGATCTGTGACAGTGAATTTGCGGCGAATGACTATGTCGGAATCCCACCAGGTAAGATCTATGCCGAACATCTTGTCATGGACTTTAAGCGGCTCCCTGTCGGCTTTCAGAGGCGAAATAAACTTCACGCCCTTGCTTGCCGACATATCAATTACCGTAGGCTTTGGCCCTCCTTCAGGCAGTTGCATTCCGTAAAGATGCCATCCGGGCTGCAGACGCGCCTTGAATACCGCAGTCCCCTCTGTAGATGTGGTCATTCTGACCGTGACCTGCCAGCGCACCGGGCCCTCAGGCGCCTGTGCCAGCGCAGTTATCGAAGCCCATAGCCCGAATACTATAATTAACAGACGATTCATATCATGAAAAACATTTGGTTGAAATTGACCACAAAGTTAACAAAAAAACTCTACATGGCGAAACGTCTGTCGAGGGCCGTCAGCCGGATCACAGGAGCGCCAAAGACTAAAAAGTGGCGTAATTCAAAAAAAATAGCTAACTTTGCAGGCGGAATCGCCTAATATGGATCATTCCCTATATGAAATGAATCATCAAAAAATACTTTACATCTCGCAGGAGATCAATCCCTATCTTCCTTCGACGCCACTCTCTTTGTTCGGCCGCAACCTGCCGCAGGACATTCAGAGCCATGGCTATGAAGTGAGGACGTTCATGCCTAAATACGGAAGTATCAATGAACGCCGCAATCAGCTTCATGAGGTGATAAGGCTCTCGGGGATGAATATATCTATTGATGACAATGACCATCCTCTGATAATCAAGGTCGCCACTCTGCAACCCACCCGCATGCAGGTCTATTTTATTGACAACGACGATTATTTCGAAGGGCCGGGAACAAAAATACTTGAGACCGTGTCGTCGCCTGAAGACAACGATGAGCGCTCGATGTTTTTTGTGAGGGGTGTCATAGAGACTGTGCGCAAATTGCGCTGGGATCCGACCGTGATACATTGCACCGGATGGATAGCGGCTCTCGCTCCACTCTACATACGCCATCTCTATCAGGATGACCCGGGACTGTCGAAGTCGGTGGTTGTCTACTCCCTGCGCCCCGAATCTTTCGAGGGCATGCTCGACAGCCGTTTCCTTGAAAAACTGAAACTCGCCGGATTTACCGACGATTGCCTTCAGTCTCTCGGCACAGGTGATTTCGACTGGCTGAGCATCAACAAGCTCGGCATTGACCACAGCGATGCCGTTGTAGTGACCACGCCCGATATCCCTGCCGAACTGCTTGATTACGCCCGCAAGAGCGGCAAGCCTGTGCTTGAATATCCCGGCCCCGACGGCGAGGAATCCACTACTGCAGCATACCATGATTTTTACCAGTCGCTCCTCGCTAAAAAAGATGGCGACACAAAACTTTCAGATAAAAACTGATTTCCCCTTTTCCACCTGACTATGAAACGCCCGCTAATAATTACGGCTCTCGGCTCGCTTCTGGTTCTCTCTTCATGCAACGACGACTCCACTACGATCGGCTCATCGCTCGTTGACGATGTCATGACATCTGAGATAGTGGTCGACTCTTCTTTCAGTGTCACAGGCACTACGATCGACAATCCGGTAGTACAGAGCCGCACGCTCACCCAGCTTCTCGGACGACTCGACGCCAAGGAATACGGTTCGATCGAATCTGATTTCGTATGCCAGTTCATGCCATCAATGAATATAGACACCGAGGGAGTGACGGTCGACGATGTGGATTCGTGCAAACTGATCCTGTTCATGACCACCAACGACTTCACCGGCGACTCGATAGTACCTATGGGACTTGAGGTATTCCGCCTCAACAAGGCCCTTCCTTCGCCGATCTACAGCGATTTCTCGCCGGAAGGGTATTACTCTACTTCCGACCGACTCGGCCAGACCATCTATACCGCCAATGCCATGTGGAACGATTCCATCAACGAACAGTCGTTCCGTTCAGTCATGGTCGATCTCCCGAAATCATTCGCCACAGATCTTTTCACCCATTTCCAACAAGTGCCGGAAGACTTCGCCACTCCTGCCGCATTCACGGCATGGTTTCCCGGCATATATGTGAGGAACACTTTCGGCTCCGGACGCGTGATGAACATATCGGAGACACGTGTCAACGTTTATTACCGTAAAACAGCGAAGGTTACAGTCAATGATGTTGAAAAAGACTCCGTCTACCAGCTTATCCGCTCATATATGGCTGTCACTCCGGAGGTCATCACCAACAACAATATAGACCTAACGATAAGCCCTGAGATCAGAGGCATGATAGCCAATGGCGACAATATGCTGGTGGCTCCTGCCGGAACGGAGATTGCGCTTGAATTCCCTCTCGAAGCAGTCATGTCGAGCTTCCGCAGAGGTTCAGGGAGCCTTTCGGTGCTCAACAACGTGAGCTGCGAGATACCGGCCGAGGAGATAACAAACGACTATGGCATCGAAGTTCCGCAGCAGGTGCTCATGGTGCTCAAAAACAAAAAGAAAGAGTTTTTTGAGAAAAACAAGATCGCAGACTCGAAGACATCTTTCATGGCCACCTACAGCAGCGCCAGCAAGAGCTATACTTTCAGCGAGATGCGCCAGTATATCCTCGACATGCTCGCCAAAAGTGCGGTGACGCCTGACGACTGGACATTCATCATCACACCGGTGAACGTCGAGACGGAAACGACATCATCCAGTTACTATTCTTCGGGCACGACTTACATCACAAATATTTCTCCTTACGTGACTAAACCGGCCATGGTGAAACTTGACCTCGAAAAGGCCAAAGTAAAACTCACTTACAGCAAGCAATCAGGCAAGTGACCGGCAGATGATAACCATAACGGCGGCGAGAAGGGATGAACCCATCTCGCCGCCGTTTTCATTTCAGCGTGGCCGGCATCCGGTATCAGAGCAGAGGCAGCAGCTGTGCGGCAGCCTTCTTCGTATCCACCTTGGTGATCACATCTGTGATCACATGGTCGGCATCGGTGATGAAGGTGGTGCGGACGGTGCCCATGTATTCGCGTCCGGCCATTTTCTTTTTCTGCCACACGCCGAACGCCTGATTGACCTCGGTCGTGGGATCGCTCAGAAGCAGGAAAGGAAGTGAATATTTGTCGGCGAACTTATGATGGCTCTCCACCGAGTCCTTGCTTATGCCGATAAGAGTATATCCCCTGTCTGTCAGTTCGGGATATGAATCGCGGAGCGAGCACGCCTCGGCAGTACATCCCGGAGTGTTGTCCTTGGGATAGAAATAGATCACGAGCGGCTTTCCCGTGAAATCGGAAGCCTTCACCTCAGCTCCGTCGGGGCCGATGCCGAGAACGGAGGGTATTCTGTCACCTTTCTGTAGCATGATTATATCTGTTTGATTCTAAAAAATGGTTATTTGCAAAGTTAAACAATTAATGAAGCGATATGGCCCGTTTCAGAGCAAAAAAATGAGTAACTTTGCAGATTATGGATTTCAAACTCTCATCGGAATACAGCCCGACCGGCGACCAGCCGCGTGCCATCAGTCAGCTTGTGGAGGGTATCAACCAGGGGCTGCCCGCTCAGACGCTTCTCGGCGTCACCGGATCGGGCAAGACATTCACCATGGCCAACGTCATCAAAGAGGTGAAGCGCCCTACTCTGATACTCAGCCACAACAAGACTCTCGCGGCACAGCTTTACGGAGAGATGAAAAATTTCTTTCCGGAAAACGCCGTGGAATATTTCGTATCCTACTACGACTACTACCAGCCGGAAGCCTACATACCGTCGGTCGACAAATACATTGAGAAAGACCTGATGATCAACGACGAGATCGACAAATTGCGACTCGCCACTACCTCCGCCCTGCTCTCGGGGCGCCAGGACGTCATCGTGGTCAGCTCGGTCTCATGCATCTACGGCATGGGCAATCCCGAGGATTTCAACAGCAACGTCATCGAGGCCTACCGCGGCCGCAAGGTGACACGCAACGCGTTTCTGCGCGAGCTTGTAGGCGCTCTCTACAGCCGTAATGAAATGGAGCTCGGACGCGGCAATTTCAGGGTCAAGGGCGATACGGTCGACATATACCTTGCATATGAGGAGATTGTGGTGCGCGTCACCTTCTGGGGCGATGAGATCGAATCGGTTTCGAGCTATTATCCGCGCGACAACGTGATTCTTGGCAAACACGACTCTTTCAGAATCTTCCCCGCCAACATATTCGTGACCTCACCCCAGCGGATGGCAAGCGGCATAGCCCAGATAGAGCTTGATCTGGGTGAACAGGTGGGATTCTTCAACCGCGAGGCCCGCGAACTTGAAGCCAAGAGGCTCTACGAGCGCGTGACCTACGACGTGGAGATGATGCGCGAGGTAGGCCACTGCCCCGGCATCGAGAACTACAGCCGCTATTTCGACGGCCGGCAGCCCGGGATGCGCCCTTTCTGTCTTCTCGACTATTTCCCCGACAATTTTCTGACGATAATCGACGAGAGCCACGTGACTGTGCCGCAGATCCGCGCGATGTATGGCGGCGACGTGTCGCGTAAGATGAATCTTGTGGAATACGGCTTCCGTCTGCCTGCAGCCCTCGACAACCGACCGCTGAAGTTCGAGGAATTCGAATCGCTTACGAAGCAGGTGGTCTACGTCAGTGCCACTCCGGCCGACTACGAGCTTGAAAAGAGCGAAGGCGTGGTCGTGGAGCAGCTGATACGCCCCACGGGTCTGCTCGACCCGATCATAGAGGTAAGACCGTCGCTCAACCAGATCGACGACCTTATGGAAGAGATACAGCTGCGCATCGAGCGGCATGAGAGAGTGCTCGTGACAACGCTTACCAAACGCATGGCCGAGGAACTCAACGACTACCTGACGAAACTCAAGGTCAAGACCGCATACATACACAGCGATGTCGACACTCTCGACCGCATAAGAATACTTGACGACCTGCGGGCCGGCGTCTACGACGTGCTTATCGGGGTGAACCTCCTCCGCGAGGGCCTCGACCTGCCGGAGGTGTCGCTCGTGGCCATCCTCGATGCCGACAAGGAGGGATTCCTCCGCTCCCACCGCTCGCTGACGCAGACCGTGGGCCGCGCTGCCCGAAATCTCGGAGGCCGCGTCATAATGTATGCTGACAAAATCACCGAAAGCATGCAGCTCACCATCGACGAGACCGACCGCCGCCGCCAGATACAGCTCGCCTACAACGAGGAGCACGGCATCACGCCTCAGGCCATCGTGAAGGCCCGCAACCGCATCATCGGAGTCGATACCGGCGAGGAGGATATCGCAGCGGCTCATGCATCGCCGCGATCGGGCAAGCCGGCAGCCAAAAGCTCGCGGCGCGACGGCCAGGCTCCGAAGGTCACCTACGAGAGCGAATACACCACCCGTGTCGACATCGCCGCCGATCCCGTGATCCCCTACATGACATGCGAAGAGCTGCAGCGTTCCATCACCCGCAAACGCGTTGAGATGGTCGACGCTGCCAAACGCATGGAATTCATCGAGGCGGCGCGTCTGCGCGACGAAGTGCTCAAGATGGAGGAATTATTGAAACAAAAAGAGGAGACCGCCTGATGACTGACCCTGCCTATGACTTGAGGAGATTCCTGCCTACTTCGGCTAAAGATATGAAACTGCGCGGCTGGGACGAAGCCGACGTGATCATCTTTTCAGGTGATGCCTATGTGGATCATCCGTCATTTGGCGCCGCTGTGATCGGACGCGTTCTCGAGCACGAGGGCTATCGGGTGGCGATCGTGCCGCAACCCAACTGGCGCGACGATCTGCGCGATTTCAGGAAGCTCGGACGCCCGCGGCTCTTCTTCGGAGTGTCGCCAGGCGCCATGGACTCGATGGTCAACCATTACACGGCTAACCGACGTCTGCGCAGCGACGACGCATACACGCCCGGCGGACGCCACGGAGCCCGGCCCGACTATCCCAGCATCGTCTACACTGAGATACTGCGCCAGCTGTGGCCCGACGTACCCATAGTGCTCGGAGGAATCGAAGGCTCACTTCGCCGGCTGTCGCACTACGACTACTGGCAGGACCGGCTGCGCCCCTCGATACTGCTCGACGCCAAGGCCGACCTTCTCGTCTACGGCATGGGCGAGAAGACGACCGTAGAGATAGCCCGCGCACTCGACTCCGGGCGCAATATATCAGAGCTGACCGATCTGCCCCAGACGGCGCTGACAGTCGCCGCGGCCGACATGCCCCAGCCCGACGCCGACAACATCATACTCCACAGCTGGGAGGAGTGCCTCGCCGACCGGAAGGCGCAGTCGGCCAACTTCAAGCATATCGAGCAGCAGAGCAACCGCATGCATGGCGCGACCATATGGCAGCGCTACGGCGACAGAGCCGTACGCGTCAATCCGATGTATCCGCCGATGACCACCGCGGAGATCGACGCATCGTTCGACCTGCCGTATACCCGCCTCCCCCATCCGCGCTACAAGGGGAAAACCATCCCTGCCTACGAGATGATACGCCACTCGATCAACATGCACCGCGGATGCTTCGGCGGATGCGCTTTCTGCACCATCTCGGCCCATCAGGGCAAATTCATAGCCTCACGCAGCAAGGAGTCGATACTCCGCGAGGCAGAGGCCGTCACCCGGATGCCCGATTTCAAGGGCTACATAAGCGATCTGGGCGGTCCGTCGGCCAACATGTACGGCATGCGCGGCCGCGACCAGTCGGTCTGCGCCAGATGCCTGCGCCCATCGTGCCTGCATCCGGCTCCATGTCCGAATCTCAACACCGACCACGGGCCGCTTCTCGAAATCTACCGGGCCGTCGACCGCCTGCCCGGCGTCAAGAAATCATTCATCGGAAGCGGCGTGCGCTACGATCTCTCGATGCATCCTACCGGCGACAAGCTGACCGACGCGACCAACCGCCGCTATAACGAGGAACTGATAGAGCGCCACGTGTCGGGGCGCCTGAAAGTGGCGCCGGAGCATACCGAGCCGCGCGTGCTTGAAGTGATGAGAAAGCCGCCGTTCGAGCAATTCCACGCCTTCAAGCGCATATTCGACGCGACCAACCGCCGGTGCGGGCTGCGCCAGCAGCTGATACCCTACTTCATATCGAGCCATCCCGGATGCACCGAGGCCGACATGGCCGAGCTCGCCGTGAAGACAAAGGAGCTCGACTTCCATCTCGAGCAGGTGCAGGACTTCACGCCCACGCCGATGACCGTCAGCACGGAGATCTACTATTCGGGCGTGCACCCCTACACCGGAAAACCGGTCAGCTGCGCCCGCACCCGCGACGAAAAGCTGGCACAGCGCCGTTATTTCTTCTGGTATGACCATACCTACCGGCGCGAGATCATCGACTCCCTGCGGCGCATCCATCGCCCCGACCTGATAGAACAATTATATCCAAGAAAAAAATAACTTTTTATGAAACAACCAATCATTGCAATTATGGCAACGGCACTTCTTGCAGGCTGCAGTCAGAATCCCTCGACCGACGGCCGCAAAGTGATTGACAAGTCGGATTTCAGGCCCGAGAGCCGCGCCTACACCACCGAAGTGCTCGAAGCCTTCGGCCGCGTGTCGGCCCCGAACGTATCGCCCGACGGAAAGAAGGTGCTCTACGGAGTCAGCTACGAAAGCGTGGAGGACAACAAGAGCAATCTCGATCTCTACGTGATGAACGCCGACGGATCGGAGGCAATGCGTCTGACCGCGACTCCCGAATCTGAGAACGGCGCCGTATGGATCGACGGCGGCGAGCGTATCGCCTTCATGAGCCCCGTGGAGGGCGCGCCCCAGCTCTGGGTGATGAACGCCGACGGCAGCGGCCGCAAGGCCGTCAGTTCCGTCGAGGGGGGCATCGGCGGCTTTCTCTTCTCGCCCGACGGCAGCCGGGTGGTGATGATCGCCAACGTGAAATATGCCCGCACGGCCAAAGATGTATATCCCGACCTCCCCATGGCCACCGGACGCATTATCGACGATCTGATGTACAAGCACTGGGACGAGTGGGTTGCCGAGGTGCCACATCCCTTCGTCGCCAAGTTTGACGGCGACAAGCTGACCGACGTCACCGACATCATGGAAGGCGAACCCTACGAGGCCCCGATGAAACCGTTCGGCGGCATCGAATCGTTTGCGTGGAGCCCCGACGGCAAGAAACTCGTCTACGTATCGCGCAAGAAGACCGGCATGGAATATGCCCTCTCGACCAACTCCGACCTCTATCTCTACGATCTTGAAAGCGCCTCTACCGTCAATCTGACCGAAGGCATGATGGGCTACGACACCCAGCCTGCATTCAGCCCCGACGGCAAAACCCTCGCATGGCTCAGCATGGAGCACGACGGATACGAGTCGGACAAAAACCGCATATTCACTCTCGATCTTGCCACCGGCGCCAAGACCGATCTCACCGTAGACTGGGACTATACGGCCGACGCCATAGCCTGGAACCTCGACTCGCGGTCGATCTACTTCATCGCTCCGAAGGACGGCGTCACCCCGGTGTTCAGCATCTCAGTCGATACCCGCGAGGTGAAGGTGGTGGCCGAGGGACAGTATGACTACGAGTCGCTCTCTCCCCTCGCCGACGGCACCCTGCTGACGATGCGCCACTCCATGGTTGAGCCCAACGAGATCTATGCTGTCAGCAGCGGCAGCGACATCAAGCGTCTGACGAGCGTCAACACCGCCCTGCTCGCATCGGTCGACATGCCCAAGGTCGTGAAGCGCATGGTGCCGACTACCGACGGAAAGCTCATGACCACCTGGGTGCTCTATCCGGCTGATTTCGACTCCACCAAGACCTATCCCGCACTGCTCTACTGTCAGGGCGGCCCGCAGTCGGCCGTCAGCCAGTTCTTCAGCTACCGGTGGAACCTCGCCCTCATGGCGGCCCACGGCTATATCGTCATCGCTCCCAACCGCCGCGGTCTGCCCGGCTTCGGCACCGAATGGAACGCCCAGATCTCCAAAGACTACGGCGGCCAGAACATGAAGGACTATCTCAGCGCTGTCGACGACATGAAGCGCGAATCATACATCGACGCCAAGCGCATCGGCGCCGTGGGCGCAAGCTACGGAGGCTTCTCCGTATATTGGCTTGCCGGCAACCATGACGGCCGCTTCGCCGCTTTCGTGGCCCACGCAGGCATATTCAACACCGACGCCCAGTATCTCGAGACCGAGGAAATGTGGTTTGCCAACTGGGATCTCGGAGGCCCGTTCTGGGACAAGAGCAACGCCGCCGCCCAACGTTCGTTTGCCAACTCTCCACACCGTTTCGTCGACAAATGGGACGCCCCGATACTCGTCACCCACGGCGAATACGACTTCCGCATCCTCGCCTCGCAAGGCATGATGGCATTCAACGCCGCCAAGCTCCGCGGCATACCGGCCGAAATGCTCATATTCCCCGACGAAAACCACTGGATCCTCAAGCCGCAGAATTCCGTGCTCTGGCAGCGCGTATTCTTCCGCTGGCTCGACCGCTGGCTGATGCCTGAGGGCGAAGCAAAAGAGTAATCCTCCATCCGCATACGATTAAGGCGCTGTGTCAAAGCTCAAGGTTTTGCCACGGCGCCTCTATTTGTGCCGCAAAGTTTGCACAATGTCACGAAATACCTAACTTTGCAGAATAATGCCATCTGAAATGCCCAGAATACCGATCATACTCATCATATCGCTTCTTGCCTCCGCAGGATGCTCGCGCATCAGCCGCAACCCCGACCTGCTGCGCGCCGACGCACTGACGGCCACCGACCCGCACGCGGCGCTGCGCCTGCTCGACTCGCTCCCCTCCGCCGGCCTCTCCGAGACCGACCGCCACTTCCGCGACCTCCTCAGCGTCAA
>CANRCT010000044.1 GCA_947629175.1 uncultured Muribaculaceae bacterium
CGACATCGCGCAAACATTCTGTTCAAGCACTATCCGATATTGAAAGCCGCATACCAACTCGCTATGGAACTGCGCCGCATATTCAACTCCAAAATTTCTCCGACAAAAGCCATGGGTAAAATGAATGAGTGGTATGAAAAGGTGTCTGCTCTGTCCAACAGTAACTTCCGTTCCGTGATCAAGACATTCAAGAACCACGCTCCCACAATACTCAATTACTTCAGACGACGCTCCACCAACGCCTCTGCTGAAGCTTTCAATTCAAAAGTCAAAATATTCCGTTCGCAGATGCGGGGAGTAAGAGACCGTGATTTCTTCATATTCCGGCTCGTCAAGCTATACTCCTAAATTTTAACACTCTGTTTTCCCTGTTTTAACAAATGCACCGGAAAGTCGGCTTGGGCCGAAATTAATACCTCCCATGAAGTAGGAAAAAGAAAATAGATGAACTGCAAGCTTTGTATAGAAATCTGCCTTATCCAAAGGATAGTTCAGTACTGCTAATATATCTTCTTTAGTGATAGCTCTTTTGGCCGTGTCAGCATGCAATTTAGATACCTTATAGCTGTCAAAAGGATAAAGTTCTTTCTTTACCAAACCTTTTTCTATGGCTATATTATATATCATGCGGAGGTTTCTGAACCTTATGCCAATAGTGTTTTCAGACATGCCTTGTTTTCTGAGCCATATTTCATATCTCTTTAACCACCCGCACTCTATCCCACTAAAGGGGATGTCTAAAGAGCCTGAGAATTTAAGCATGGAGTTGTAAGTCTGTCTGATTGACAGCAGATAGCCTGTCCTTTTCATCTCCCTTAGAAATTCAATATGCTCTAGAAAGATGTCAGATACTGTGGAGGTCTTACTCCCTTTGGAGATAGACTGAACAAGAGTAGTGGCGGTAAACTCCTTATCTTCTGCCTTTAGCTCCACTATTTCAGCCTTAATTTCACTAATCCTGTTCGCTATGAGCTTTTCTATATGCTCCCTATTGGGGCAGTCTGGTTTAGGCTGATTCTTCTTGAAGTCCCAATGCTCAGGCTTGGTAGAAACACCGAGGCTTACATATCTTACTTTTCGGTCTTTGGTCACCCTTATCTTAAGGGGTAACTCTCCGTTTCTCAATGGCTTGTATTTATAGCAAACCACCTCTACTGTTGTCATGTTGGGTAAAACATTGTAGAAAACAAAGCGTGTTTCAGATATGTTTTTACACCACTAGAGAAAGAAAAAGAGAGCTAAGTTTTTGACTTAACTCTCTGATTTTCAGGCTTTTAACCAGTGGTGCCACCAGGAATCGAACCGGGGACACAAGGATTTTCAGTCCTTTGCTCTACCAACTGAGCTATGGCACCTTGAACCATTTGCTAAACGGTTTCTTCCGTTTTGCGATGCAAAGGTAGGAAGAATATTTGAATTGACCAAACTTTCCGACACTTTTCTGGAAATATTCGTGCAAAAGGTCCGCAAAATGGAGGCATAAAGGGAGCATACGGGGGCATACACCGATTCTTCAGAGGTGTAAACATCAGTAAACCATTGAAAAACTTGCGCTAACTGTAGTGCAAATGGTGGCAGGTAACATTGATATAGCAAACAGCGACGGGAGATACTGGCAGCAAATAGCGACAGGAAACAATACCAACAAATAGCGACGGGAGATACTGGCAGCAAATAGCGACAGGAAACAATACCAGAAATAGCGACAGGAGATGCTGGCAGCAAACAGCGACGGGAGACACTGGCAGCAAACAGCGACGGAAAACACTGACTGCAAACAGCTACCGGAAAACACTGGCAGCAAACAGCAGCAGAGTCGGTTTTCATCGCTGCGCTGGGGCCATTGGACCATATTTTTTGCGGGCCATCGCCTGAAGATCCTCAGTCGTATCGCATTCATCGACGATCTCCACGCCAAGCATTGTCTCGATAACGTCCTCCATCGTGACGATACCCCGCATGCAGCCATATTCGTCAGTAACGACCGATATATGCTCTTTGCGTTCAAGCATCCGCTGCCAGATATCCGACACACTGGCTGTCTCCGAGAAAAACAATACCGGACGGGCGATATCTCCTACATGCACATCAAATCTGTCTTCAGCGAGCAGATCGAGCACATCGGTCCTCCTTACGTACCCTGTCACAAACTCCCTTTGAGTATCATAGACCGGAATTCTAGAGAAAGGCGAGAGCTGAGATTTTTCGTAAAACTGACGCAGAGTGGTCGATCCGCTCACCGCCTCCACCACCACAAACGGCGTCATGATCTCCCGCGCGGCGATATCCGACAGTTTCAGAAAATTCTGTATCATGTTTTTCTCAGCCAATTCTATTACCCCCTCATCTGTGCCGACGCTGACCATAGCTGCCACCTCCTCGCGGCTGACAGTCAGAGGCTGAATGCGGGGCGAGAAGCATCGCGTCAGCAGTTCCGACAGCCAGACAAGCGGATATGTCACCGCGATAAGCACACGGATAATCCTGGCCGACGGCATGGCGAGAGTGCGCCAGTATGAAGCGCCGATGGTTTTTGGAATGATCTCCGACAGTACCAGAATCAGCAGAGTGAGAATCGCCGAAATTATGCCGAAATAGGCTTCGCCGAACACCTTGACCGACTCCGATCCGACTCCAGCCGCTCCAATTGTATGAGCGACGGTATTGAGTGTCAGAATGGCTGCGACAGGGCGGTCAACATTTGTTTTATATTTCATCATCAGCGACGCCGTCTTCACCCCCTGCTCCTCTTTCATTGCTATGAAGGATACGGGAGTGGAAAGAAGCACGGTTTCAAGGACCGAACACAGAAACGAGAGCATCAGAGCCCCTATAAGATACAATAATATAAGTGTCATGGGAATAATTATTTGTAAGACATAACCCCGCCATATATTGACGGAGATAAATAGACCGGCTACGGGAGCCTGAAGGCTCCATATCCGATTATTCCCTGAACACGCAATGGCGTATTCTTGCCGGCCTGACGACGGCGGCAGCCTTCACCACCGGAGCGGCAACGACACGATGCTCCGCTATGACGCACCTCCGGCACGATTCTTCCGGCTTTGCGACATCCGTCGTTTCGTCCGACAAAACGATGACCATCTCCTGCGTCTCCGGCTCGGAACAGCATTCCGACGCATCGACACATTCACCCTCGGCCAACAGCATAAGCGTTGCCGCCAGCAGGCACATCATAAATGCGAGAGTTCGAATCATCTGTAGTATCAAAGACGAATTTTCCTTAAAAACGTCAGCAGAGCCGAAATTGTTTGTCGGCCAAAGCCTCCACAGAGCCCTGAGCCTATCATCCGTCCGCTACAGGCCGATTCAGTCAGCGCATTATCAGCGCGGTAGCTATAGCGGCAATCCCCTCCTTGCGGCCCGTGAAGCCAAGGCGCTCGGTAGTAGTAGCCTTGACCGACACCCTGTCGACCCCGACGCCCAGATCCGACGCCACATTGGCGCGCATCTGCTCTATATGGGGCGCCAGTTTCGGTGCCTGCGCCACAATGGTGATATCGGCATTGGATATCGAATAACCCTCGCCGGCCACGAGGTCCACCACATGACGCAGAAGCTTACGCGAATCGGCGCCCGCAAAACGTGGATCTGTGTCGGGGAAATGATAGCCTATGTCGCGCATGGCTGCTGCCCCGAGGAGAGCGTCGGCAAGCGCATGGAGCGCCACATCAGCGTCGCTGTGGCCGAGAAGACCTTGTGTATGCGATATTTCTACCCCGCAGAGTATCAGCGCGCGTCCGTCGGCGAACGCATGTACGTCATAGCCGAGACCGCTTCGTATATCAGGTAACTGTTGCATGATCATATCAATTATCAGCGGCCGCGTCCGAAAAGTTCGCGCAGACCGTCCATGTCAAATGTAAGAGTGAAACGCAGTGTCTGGTCGAGAGGCGAGGTCTGCGCAGTGGCAATCATGTATGAGGCATCGATCTTCAGCACGTTGAACGAGAATCCGGCTCCCATGCCGAAATACTGACGGTTGCCTTTCATGGCATGTTCGTGAAAATATCCAGCGCGCAGAAAAAACTGCTGATTGTAGACATATTCAGCTCCGAGCGACCAGTTGATCTCCTTCAGCTCCTCGCTGAATCCGCCGGGCGCGTCAGAAAACGACTTGAATATGCCCGTGATCGACGACATGTTTTCCCAACGCTCCAGAGCGTCGAGATACTCCCGCTGTCCGTCGGGTGTAGATGTGTCATAATCGGCCTCGCGCGGACGCGTCGGCACCAGAAGCTTGTTGAGGTCGAGTCCCAGAGTCAGATTGTGATAATCGGCCAGAGGGAAGGTGAATGCTGTGCCGAGACGGAGATTTGTAGGCAGAAATGCCGGATCATTGCCGTGATCATACGACACCTTTGTGCCTATATTGGATATGTCCCATCCCCACGACCACTGGCACTCATTGCGCCCTATGACCGGATAAGTCGTATAATATCCCGATATGTCAGCCGAGAAGGCCGACGCTCCTGTCGACATATCTCCGGAATATGACGACGAGAAACCGAGGTCGGAATATATGTATCTCAACACCACTCCCATCGAGAATTTCTCTGAAAGCTTGCGCGAATACCCCACGTCGACCGACATTTCATATGGATTCAGCGTCTGAGCGGAACCGATGGCCTCCGAGCCGGTGGTCACCTCGCCGAGCGAAAAATACCGTAGCGACGCGCTGACGGCCTGATTGTCGGATTCGCCTATCTTCCAGTAGCCCGACAGATTCGCCAGAAAAATATCATCGACTATCTTGCGCAGCCAAGGAGTGTAGCTCACCGAAAAACCGGCCCGACTGTAGGCAAAAGCGTATTTCGACGGGTTCCAGAACTGTGAATTGGCATCCGGTTCAGTTGCCGCGCCAAGATCGCCCATCGACGCTCCGCGGGCATCCGGGGCGATGCTCAGGGAGTTGACGCCCGTCTGCACCGGATTGAAGTCATTCTTGTCCTGAGCGGCCACAGGCACGACCGAAAGTATAGAAGCGAGCGATACCGCCGTTATGAAATGCGAGTGATTCATATTAATGATAACTCTTTCCCGGGCGTTTTATTGTGTGGCATAAGCCCCGTTCATCTTACTCTCGTGGCCAACGCCTCTTCTCCGTCGACACACACGCGTATATCGTCGCCGGCCCTTACATCGGCTGCATCATGAATGAAAGCAGCCACAATGATATCACCCGTCTTGAGCGTCGCATATCTGCTGACAGCCGCTATGGCTCCACGGAAGTCGACATCACCGAGATCGAGCGACCCTCTGAAATCGCCGCCTGCCACCTCGACCGTGCCGCTGTCGGGCAACTTACGCCATGGCCCGAGAGCCAGACAATTGTCAAACAGTCCTCCCCTTGCGTCAGCGGCATCAACGCCATGTGGTATCAGGTGCAGGCACAGACAGTAAGCGTCGGCATACCGGTCGGCGAAGCGTGGAGCGATGTCCTTGCCCAGACGCGAGATTCTGCATGCCACTCCGATCCTCCCGCTCCACGACGGAGCGAAATCCGGCAGAAAAAGCGGCCGCCCCGCACCCACAATGGCCGAGTCGGCGATCAGCCGCATACGTGTGGCGCCCTCGGCCGGCTCTTCCTGACGGCGCCATAAAGCAATAGCCTTCATCGCTTTATATCAGTCTTCTTTGCATTCATCCGATTGTACATCACGGCCAGGTGGGCGTAGATCGACGTATTCTGTATCACGATGTCGTCGGGAGCCAGCAAACGGCACGGCGTGAAGTTCCACAAGGCGCTTACGCCGGCCTCTATGAGCGTCTCGGCTACAGCCTGCGCCTGCTCGACCGGTACTGCTATCACTCCGATATCGGCATGCATGTCGGCGCACACTTCCGCTGCCTGAGTGATGTCAAACACAGGCACTCCGGATATGATGGTGCCGATGATGGTCTGCTCCACATCGAATCCTGCCACTATATCGAGGCCATAGCGCTGCAGGCCCGAATCGGCGATAAGCGCGGCGCCGAGCGATCCCACGCCGGCCATGACGGCATTATGCTCCCGGTCGAAGCCCAGAAAGCTTCTCAGCTCCCGCTCCAGCTCCATCACCTCATAGCCTATGCGCGTCTTGCCGCGGACGTTGACAAACGACAGGTCCTTTGCCACCATCGAGGCATCGAGATGTATCCCCCTGGCTATGGCCGTTGAACTGACGTAGGCCACCCTTCTCATCTTCAGCAGGCTGACGTAGGCCAGATACCAGGGCAGACGGCTCAGCGTCGGCTCCGGCAATATCTCGTGGGGTGATGCTATATGCATGCGCTGATCGGTCATGGCTTCATCAATATGCGTTTCGGTCATTGTTGCGGCGCACACGGTTGTTTCTCAACCCGTTGTTCCGCCGGCCTCCGAGACTCTGGTTCATGCCGTTGCCGAATCCGTTGGCGGGATCATAGTCGTCATACTCATCCTCGTCGTCATCATCTTTCTCGGGAATTTCACCGGGCTTGGGCTTCGGCTTGTTTTTCTTTATTTCAAGCGGCTTCTGGGCATCGAGAGGAAGCTCGTAGACATTCCAGTTCTGCACGACGTCCCAGCGCTGCTTCAAGGGTATCTTCTTCGGGTAATAGTACACCTCCTCGGGCTGAACGCCTTCGGTCAGCGATCCGCCGTCGTAGAGTCCGTTACCGTTTCGGTCTATGAACAGCCGCGCATAATACGTATTCGGCAGCGTATGGTCAAACACCGCCTTGCCTCCCTCCACCGGCTTGCGTTTGACAGGCATATCCGACGCCGAGAGCAGCTCCACCACGGCCGCCACGGAGTCGAGCCCCGCGATGTTGAATGTGATCGTGGAGTAGTCGCTTTCCTTTCTGACGCTGAAGGTCTGGCTGAACGGCGCGTTGCCCTGGTCATAGATACCCATGGCGCCGAGCGAGTCGACAGTGAGCTTGTAGGTGGCTCCCGGCTCCCATTCATACGATGCGACATAGTGCATGGGGCGGTATTCCCCGGCTTTCGCCAGCATCGGTGGCTCCACCTCTATCCATGTGGTGTCGTTGTCTTTCACCAGCAGATGCACTGCCTGCATGTCGAGGCTTTTCAAGGGCTGCGAGAACGTCAGGCCGATAGGCTGGAACACGTCGAACACCGAGGAGCCGTCGATACGCGTGGTGACGAATACGGGTTTCGGTGTCGTATCCACCTCTTCGCCGCGCTTGCGCCGCTCTTCCCACTCCTTCTGCTGCTTCTTGCGCTCCTGTTCCTCCCGCTTTAGCCTCTGGCGTAGCCCTCTGACCATCAGCTGGAGCGTGTCGGTCTGGGGCGATAGCTGGTCGAGGGTGTCGGTGCGCAGGTAAGTGGTTCTCAAGGCGATCGTGTCCTGCATGATGAGCGCGGAATCGGTCAGCCATAGCTGTATGGTGTCGAGCGTGGCCGAGCTGTTGACCACCGCCATATCCATCAGACTGCGGCCGGCCCGCGGCCCGTTGATCACAGTCATCTCCGGCAACGAGGCTGCCGGTGCCCCCATCTCAAGCTCTATGAGATGACGGTCGGGTCGCTCATTCTTCACCAGATACTGCGGCTTGTATTTTTCATTGAACCATGTGAGCAGCACGTCGTCGGGCGCATAGATGCTGGCCGGATGGATCACTATGGAGTCTGAGCCGTCGGCGGCTTCGAGAGTGTCGCTCACCATCCCTTCGCTGACGCTCGGCACTATGACCTCCGAGAGAAAGGCGACGTCCTCCGAGCGATCCCAGTGGTAGTCGCGGTTGTTGTCGTTGACGGCGTACACGCGGTACGATCCCGGCGCGAGATTGCGTATAGTGAACTGTCCGAGCTGATTGGTCTTGGTGATGCGGTCAAACGGCAAGGTGGTGATGGCTGTGTCCGAGAGGTTGGCGTAGGCTCCCACGAGCATTCCCTGCGCGGGCTCCAGATTCTCGGCACTGAGCACCATGCCCGAGATCTGCAGCGAATCGATGACGGGGCCGGTGGAGAAGGCGAATGAGAATCCGTCGATCGGATTGCCTTCGTTGAGATCCGATATAGCGTCGGCGAAGTCGACGGTGTAGGTGGTGTTGGGCAGCAGGGTGTCGCGGAGTTCCACGTTGATGCGGTGTCCCGCGGCCATGACTATGGGGGTGGTGCGCTGCGCGGGCGAGATGACCACTTTGGTCATCGGGTCGGACACCTGCACATTTTCGTCGAATACGATCGAGATCCTCGTGCGGCCGACATCGGTCTGCCCCGGGGCGGGATTGCTGCTTATAAACACCGGGGGATCGGTGTCGCGCGGGCCTCCCTGGGGCCTGCCCATGCTGGCGCATGCCGCCAGCGCCAGAGCGGCAGCGGCGGCCAGAAGCCAGCGCATGTTATGTAGGGTCGACGGTTTCATTTTATTCAAGACGTCGCAAAGATAATAATTTTTTCCAACACCTTGTGCCTCCGCACGGCCATGCATGGCATCGGCGGGGCGCTTCGGCCGCCGAATATCGCTTTTTTAACAGTCGCGGCGAAAAACAATGGCCCTTTATGGACTATTCTGAAAAAAAATTGCGATATTTGCGCATTGAAAATGTCAATCATCCATAAACTAAACCAGTAATCTCATATACGAAATGAAGAAAAGTGCATTGCAGATAGCCCGCGCGGCTTATCAACCCAAGCTGCCCGTCACTCTGACCGGCGCAGTCATGGCCGTGGAGGGTGAGCCCACGCAGTCGGTGGCCGATCAGGACGAAATCAAGAAACTCTTCCCCAACACATACGGCATGCCCGAGCTCCGCTTCGAGAAGAACCCGTCGCCCGCGCCCGGCAAGCCGGTCAACGTAGGAGTGATCCTCTCGGGCGGTCAGGCCCCCGGCGGCCACAACGTCATCTGCGGTCTTTTCGACGGCATCAAGAAGATCAACAAGGAGAGCCGCCTCTACGGCTTCCTCATGGGCCCGGGCGGTCTGGTCGACCACAACTATGTGGAGCTCACCGCCGACATCATCGACGAATACCGCAACACCGGCGGCTTCGACATCATCGGATCGGGACGCACCAAGCTTGAGAAAAAAGAGCAGTTCGACAAGGGCCTTGAGATCCTCAAGGAGCTCGGCATAAAGGCTCTCGTGATCATCGGCGGCGACGACTCCAACACCAACGCGGCCGTGCTCGCCGAGTACTACAAGAGCATCGGCGCCGGAGTGCAGGTGATCGGCTGCCCCAAGACCATCGACGGCGACCTCAAGAACGAGGTCATCGAGGCATCGTTCGGTTTCGACACCGCCACGAAGATCTACTCCGAGCTTATCGGCAACATACAGCGCGACTGCTTCTCGGCCAAGAAATACTGGCACTTCATCAAGCTCATGGGCCGCTCGGCCTCGCATATAGCCCTCGAATGCGCCCTGCAGACGCAGCCCAACGTATGCATCGTATCCGAGGAGGTCGAGGCCAAGAACCTGACGCTGCAGGATGTGGTCAATTCCATAGCCGATGTAGTGGCCGCACGCGCCAAGCAGGGTAATAACTTCGGCACCGTCCTCATCCCCGAGGGCCTCATCGAGTTCATCCCCGCCATGAAGAGCCTCATCGCCGAGCTTAACGATCTCCTGGCCCGCACCCCCGACTTCACTTCGAAGACCGCTGCCGAGCAGCGCGAATTCCTCTCGGCCAACCTCTCAAAGGACAATGCCGCCACATACCTCTCGCTCCCCGAAGGAGTTGCGCGCCAGCTGACGCTCGACCGCGACCCCCACGGCAACGTGCAGGTGTCGCTCATCGAGACCGAGAAGCTCCTCTCCGAGATGGTGGGACGCCGCCTCGCCCAGATGAAGGCCGAGGGCGCCTATGACGGCAAGTTCTCGGCACTCCACCACTTCTTCGGCTACGAGGGACGCTGCGCCGCCCCCTCCAACTTCGACGCCGACTACTGCTACGCGCTGGGCTACAACGCCGCCTGCCTCATCAATGCGGGCGTCACCGGCTACATGTCGAGCCTGCGCAACCTGACGAAGCCCTCCGTGCAGTGGCTCGCCGGAGGCATTCCGATCACCATGATGTTTAACATGGAGCGCCGCCACGGCGAGATGAAGCCCGTCATACAGAAAGCCCTCGTAAGGCTCGACGGCACCCCCTTCCGCCGCTTCGCCGCCAAGCGCGACGACTGGGCCATCAACACCCAGTATGTGTTCCCCGGCCCGATACAGTATTTCGGCCCCGCCGAGGTGTGCGACCAGCCCACGCTCACCCTCCACTACGAGCATCTCGACAAGTAATCCGACCCGACACCTATGGATACCGACAGCATTCAGCTCCTCAAGTTCAGGCCCATACTGAAAAGCGTAGTGTGGGGAGGCGAGAAGATAGCCCCCTTCAAGGGGATCGTCACCGACCAGACCCGCATCGGCGAGAGCTGGGAGATATCGGGCGTGCCCGGCAATGAGTCGGTGGTGGCCGACGGCCCCGACGCGGGCCTGACCCTCCGCCAGATGATCGAGAAGTACGGAGCCGCGCTCGTGGGCCAGAAGAACTATGAGCGCTTCGGCTCCACCTTCCCGCTCCTCATCAAGATCATCGACGCCGCCGGCGACCTCTCGCTGCAGGTGCATCCCGACGACGACCTCGCCCGACGCCGCCACGGCTCGCTCGGCAAGACCGAGATGTGGTATATCGTCGACACCGAGCCCGACGCCGCCATAGTCAGCGGCCTCTCCCGTGAGATCACCCCCGACGAGTATGCCGCCCGAGTGGCCGACAATACGCTGCTCGACGTCGTGGCCCATCACGTGTCGCATCCGGGCGACGTGTTCTTCCTCCCCGCCGGACGCATCCACGCCATCGGCGCGGGCAATCTGCTGGTCGAGGTGCAGGAGACGTCGGACGTCACCTACCGCATCTACGACTACGGCCGCCTCGACGCAAAGACCGGAAAGCCCCGCCAGCTCCACGTCGATGAGGCCAAGGAGGCGATCGATTATAAGGTCTATCCCTCCTACACCTCCACGCCGGTGGATCTCGGCAACGGCATACGCGAGCTCGTGGTATGCGATCATTTCAGCGTCTACGAGCTGACGATCGACGGCGAGCACACGTTCCGCCCCGTGGTCGACTCCTTCTCGGCCCTGACATGCATCGAAGGCGAGCTGACGGTCAGCGACGCCGGCGGCCACGCCGCCTCGCTGCGGCGCGGCGAGAGCCTGCTCGTGCCGGCCTGCTGCCGGGAGTTCACCATCGCGGGCCGTGGCCGCCTCATCGACGCCATCAGCTGACGCCGGGCCGCACCCGCCCTGATCAATCACAAGCCCCGCCGTGGCATCACGCCCACGGCGGGACTTTTATTTCCGGGCATCCCTTTTTTCGGGGCGCCCCCCGCATCACTGTTAAGATTTTTTAGTAACTTTGCCGCATCCTTAATCACCAGCCATCGCTTTGGACTCCACTGCCATCACAGCCCCTGCCGGAGCGCCGCTCTCCCGCCGCGACTTCACGGTCATCTACGACGCCTACGCCGACGCGCTGCTGCACTATTGCCGCTGCCGCACCGCTTCAGAGATGGACGCCGAGGAGATCGCCCACGACTGCTTCGTAGGTCTATGGCAGGCGCGCGACGCCATCAGAGACAGCCGCGCGGTAAAAAGCTATCTCTACACCGCCGCCCGACACGCCATTGTCGACTACTACCGCCGACGCGCTGCATCCATCGTCACAGAGCTACATTGCGAGCTCAACGACGCCATGCTGACCGACTCCGGCCTCTCGACCCCTGTAGAGGCAGAAGAATTCCGGCGTGAAGTGATGGCAGCTATTGCCGCGCTGCCCTCCACGCAGCGCGAGGCCATAAATCTCGTCCGCATCCAAGGTCTGGACATATGCGAAACCGCCGACAAGCTTGGCCTCAGCCAGCAGACTATAAAGAATGCCCTGACATCGGGGTGCCATACCCTGCGTGATGTTTTGAAAAAATATCTACCACTTTTAATGGTACTTTTGAGTCAGAATTACGTCTCCATATCTGAAGATACTGTTTTCTTTAATTGAAGCGTCAACAGGCCATAACCAAAAAGCCAAAAACACATGACTGAATCGACCGGCATACACGACAACGCCGCCCTGGCAGACCTACTGAAACGGCTGCGTGAAGGCTCTCTGACCACAGACGAACTGACCCGTCTTCGAGAAATACTCGATACGGCTCCGGATGAGTCATTGATCCCGGCTATCGACGAGGCGGCCACAGAATGCGCCTCCCCGTCGATGGATGATCTGGAGCGCCTGAGATCGCGAATATACTCGACTATTGACTCCGACAATGACTTCAGGGAGAAGGAGTCCCCAACTGAAGAAGAAACAGCAGGCCCGATTCAAGCAGGCAGATCTAAAATACTTCACATCTGGGCTGCTGTCGCGGCGGTGATGATACCGTGCCTGCTTGGCCTGGTGGTTTATCTCTGGATCGGCATCAACAGCGGATCAGGACTGGTGGCCATGTCGACAAAGCCGCTCGACAAAGCAGAGATATCGCTTCCCGATGGTACAGCAGTGAATCTGCGGGGCAATTCCCGACTCAGTTTCGAAAGCAGCTTCGGCCACTCCGGCGAACGCATTGTCAATCTCGACGGACAGGCCTATTTCAAGGTAGCCAAAGACTCGGTCAAAAAATTTATTGTCAAATCGCCCGGTCTCGACGTGACAGTGCATGGCACAGAGTTCTCCATCGTATCACGCTCAGGCTCCACTTACGCCGAAGTCATCCTCGACAGCGGTTCGGTCACACTTACCTCGGCGAAACAGAGCGTCAGTCTCACCCCGGGGAACACCGCCACCATAGACCGCCACGACGGTTCAATCACCATACTTCCGACGAGCAACGTACTTAAAGCTGACTGGGCTACCGACGAGCTCTCATTCAACAATATTTCGCCTGACTCTCTCGTGACAGAGATCGAAAAAGCCTACGACATCAAGCTCTCGCCTGCAATCACGGATCATATCAACCAGAGGTTCACCGGCACCCTCCCATGGAATGACCTCGGACTGACGCTCGACGTTCTGCGCTACGTCTACGGTTTCGACCTTCCGTATCAGGCTGAAAAATGACACAACGGCAAAAATATGCTGTACAACATATAAAATCGTCGGTACTCTTTTAGGCTATTTTCGTCTATAACGACGATTTTTAACCTAAACCACTGTACCAATCATGAATCGATCACATCAATTGCGACGGTTGGCGGCCATTCTGGCATTGACAATGCTCACGCCACTGCTTGCATTTGCGCAGAAAAGCAGTCAGGAGATCAACCTTGACATCAACAAAGCGCCACTGACCGAAGTGCTGAAGCAAATCGAACGGCAGACCTCCTACCGGTTTTCCTATGCCAACAACGATGTCAGCCACGTCAGCAGCGTCAGCGCCCATTACAAAAAGGCCACGGTGTCCACAGTGCTCGCCGGCGTTCTGAAAGACACCGGGCTGGAGTACAAAATACTGTCGCCTAAACTGATCGCCATTACAAAGAAAAGCGACAGCAAGACCGACAGTTCCCTCAAAGGGACCCGACGTATCAGCGGCACCGTAGAGGACGACCTCGGCGACCCCATACCGGGCGCCACGGTGAAGTGCATCGGCAACGAAAGCGTGGCCACCGCTACCGATATCGACGGGCACTTCTCGATCAACGTGCCAGAGGGTGTGACTCAACTGCTCGTGAGCTGTGTAGGCATGCGTCCCGAAAAAATTGATGCCACCGACAATGCCGTAGTGAAGATGAATGTAGCCGGCGAATCACTCGACGAGGTTGTTGTAGTCGGATACGGCATTCAGAAAAAAGTAAACGTCACCGGCGCCGTATCGATGGTCGACGACAAAGTATTCTCAGCCCGTCCGGTAGCCAATGCCTCACAGGCCCTGCAGGGAGCCATCCCTGGCCTCAACCTCAGCACCACCAACAGCGGCGGACAGCTCAACGCCACCATGTCGATGAACGTGCGCGGTACGGGCACAATAGGCGACGGATCGGTAGCCTCGCCCCTTATCCTCATCGACGGCATCGAGGGTGATATCAACACCCTAAACCCGCAGGACATCGAGAGCGTGTCGGTGCTTAAAGACGCTGCCGCATCCTCGATATATGGCGCGCGTGCGGCCTTCGGCGTAGTGCTCGTCACCACCAAGAACGGCAGCAAGGGGCGCATCAATGTCAGCTACTCCGGCGACGTACGCTTCTCCTCGGCAACATCGCTGCCACAGTTCACCAACTCACTTGAATGGGCCGGATTCTTCAACGAAGCCCAGCTCAACCAGGACGGCGGCTATGTATTCGACGACATCACCATGGAACGCATGCGCAAATTCCGCAACGGCGAATATACCGATCCCACGCAGAGCGAATACTATGGCGTGGTCGAGGGCGTCAACTGCCACTGGTCGCGCTACCAGACCGCCTTCGCCGACACCCGCTGGTTTGACGTGTTCTATCGCGACAACGCGCCGCAGACACAACACAACATAAGCCTGTCGGGAGGCACCGAAAAAGTCAACTGGCTCATATCGGGCAGCTACCTCTATCAGGAGGGTCTCATGCGCTACCGTCCCGACAATTTCCGGCGTCTGACCACCAACGCGAAGATAGGCGCCGAGCTTGCCAAGTGGGCTCGCGTCGACTACAATCTCAAGTGGAACCGCACCGACTACGATCAGCCCGAACAGATGAACGGCCTCTTCTACCACGCCATCGCACGCCGCTGGCCACAGATGCCTGTCAAAGACCCCAACGGACACTATACCTTCAACACCGAGATACAGAATATAGTGGAGGGTGGCCGCTCCCGTTCAAAAGGCGATATGGTGTCGCAGCAGATACGCTTCACCTTCACTCCGCTCGAAGGTTGGAACATAGTCGTCGACGGAGCCAACCGCATCAACCACTCCATGAGCCGCAGCTGGCATCTGCCCATCATATCCTGGTATATGGACAACACTCCGACTGAACCGACCGAACGCTCGTGGGCCAGCCAGAGCCGCTCTCACACCAACTACTGGTCGACCAATATCTTCACCGACTACACCCGTTCGTGGGGACGTCACAACGGGAAGGTGCTCGTCGGACTCAACTATGAGAGCTACGCCGTCGACGGCCTGTCGGGCTCGGGCTACTCGCTCAACTCCAGCAACAAACCGTTCATCTCGCAGTCGACCGAGGACTTCAAAGCCTCCGACTCGTTCAACCACCGCTCCACCGCCGGATATTTCGGCCGACTCAACTACGACTACGACGGTCGCTATCTCATCGAGGCCAACCTGCGCTACGACGGCTCGTCGCGCTTCGTAGGCTCGCGCCGCTGGGCCTGGTTCCCGTCGTTCTCGATCGGATGGAACATCGCCCGCGAAAACTTCTTCCAAAGCCTCGCCACTCACGTCAACACCCTCAAGCCGCGCCTGTCATGGGGCAAACTCGGCAACACCAGCTCGGCCTACTCATCGTTCTGGGACTGGTATCCCTTCTATCAGCAGCAGGGAGTCGGAGTTGAAAACTCGGCTCTTATCATAGGAGGCAAGAGGCAGAACACAGCATCGCTTCCGGGTATCATCAACAATGCCCTGACATGGGAAAAAGTGTCGACTCTCAACGTCGGCCTCGACTTCGGAGCGCTTAACAACCGCCTGACAGGCGAATTCAACTGGTTCAGCCGCAAAACCGAGGACATGATAGGCCCGGCACCGGTGCTCAGCTACATACTCGGCGCCGACGCGCCCAAAGCCAATAACTGCGACCTGCGCACCAACGGCTGGGAGCTGGAGATCAGATGGAACGACCGCATAGGCAATGTGAACTACAACGCACGATTCAACATCTCCGACTCGCGCACCAAGATACTCAACTACCCCTACAACGGCGAATTCGGCGAACAGGGCATAAACTCCTACTACAATGGCAAACAGCTTGGCGAAATATGGGGCTACGTCACCGAAGGCATAGCCCAGAGCGACGACGACATGAACGCATGGCTTGAGAACAACAAGCCCAACTGGGGCTCAAACTGGCGCGCCGGCGACATCATGTACCGCGATCTTGACGGCGACGGCAAAGTGACCGCCGGCAACTCCACCCTCAACGACCACGGCGATCTGAAAGTGATCGGCAACAGCACTCCGCGCTACCGCTTCGGCATCAACCTCGGCGCCGAATGGAAAGGGATCGACTTCTCAGCCTTCTTCCAGGGTGTGATGAAGCGCGACTACTGGTTTGGCGACGAACCCTACTTCTGGGGAGCATCGGGCGGACTGTGGCAAAGCTGCGTGTTCAAGGAACACCTCGACTACTGGAGCCCCGAACGCCCCAACGCCTACTATCCTATCCCCTACTTCTCCAACACCAAGAACAAACAGCGCCAGACACGCTACCTTCAGGACGCATCCTACATACGGTGCAAGAACATACAGCTCGGCTACTCGCTTCCGCGCCCTGTCATAGGCAAGATAGGTCTGCAGAACTGCCGCATCTACGTGAGCGTCGACAATCTGTTCACATGCTCCAAAATGTCGAAAGTATTCGACCCCGAAGCTCTCGGCGGCGACTACGGAGCCGGCAAACTATATCCGCTGACACGCACATGGGCGGTCGGTGCAAGTCTCAACTTTTAATCATAACAACTCATGAAAGCATTCAGCATACATAAGACAATAGGCGCGATGGCCGCACTGGCCATGGCTGTGGCGACAGTATCGTGCGACGACAAGCTCGACATGGGCCCGATCACACAAATCACCCCCGACGACTACTATCAGAGCGACGAACAGCTCGCCAACTACGTCAACAACTATTTCCTGTCGCATCTTCAGGCACCATTCAGCGGCGCGATGTATCACGGACAGGGCAGCTGGAACAGTGGTCTGGGAGGCTCCGATGCCAATACCGACATATACATCAGCGGATCGGGAAGCACTACATGGTTTGCAAAAAAACATTGGCAGACACCATCGGGCAAGGCGCTACAGGGACTGTACGGCAACATCCGTGTCTGGAACCATTTCATCCAGATCGCGGAGAAAAATATCGCCGACGACATGGTGAGCGGCAATCTCGAACTGGCATCGCACTATCTCGGCGAAGCTTACTTCTTCCGTGCCCTCAACTACTACAGGCTGCTCGCCACCTACGGCGGCTGCGCCATCACCGAGGAAGTGCTCACCCCCGACGACGAGAAACTCATAGAGGCGAGCGTGCGCAACCCGCGTAATGAAGTAGCCCGGTATATCCTTTCGCAGCTCGACAAGGCATCCACACTGCTTCTCGACCGGTCGCGCTTCAACGGACAGCGCATAAGCCGGCAGGCGGCGCAGCTGGTGAAATCGCGCGTGGCCCTGTTTGAAGGCACCTTCGAGAAATACCACCGCGGATCAGGACGCGTGCCCGGCGACGCCAACTGGCCCGGAGCCGCCATGGCTTACAATCATGGCAAGACCTTCGACATCGACGGCGAGATCAACTTCTTCCTCACCGAATGCATGGCCGCCGCCAAAGAGGCCGTGGGGAGCACGCAGCTGACGCCCAACAACAAAGTGACAGAACCTGCCTACGGACAGACGAGCGGCTGGAACCCCTACTTCGAAATGTATTCGCAGGCATCACTCGCCGACGTCGAAGAGGTGATACTCTGGGTGGAATACAGCCGTCAGCTCAATGTGCAGCACTCCGCCGGCTACTACATCACGGCAAGCGGCGGCTGCAACGACGGCATGACCCGTGCCTGGGCCGAAGGCTTCCTCATGACCGACGGACTGCCTTTCTACGCCAGCCCGCTCTACCGCGGCGACTCGACCGTCGACAAGGTGAAGACCGACCGCGACTACCGCCTGCAGCTATTCCTCTTCGGGGAGAGCACCCGGCAGCACTCCGACCCCGCCAACCCCAAGAGCTCCGACCCCGATGGATGCCTCTTCGGCGCGCCCCACATCAGCGGCACCGTGGCCTCCGAGCGCAACCGCACCGGCTACTCCTGCCGCAAATACGCCACCTACGACCACTCGCAGAGCTACGAGGGAGTGAAGACCTTCAACGCCTGCCCCGCGCTGCGCACCGCCGAGGCGATGCTCAACTATATCGAGGCGTGCGCCGAGCTGACCGGCGACGTCGACGCGACAGCCGATTCCTACTGGCAGGCGCTGCGCACGCGCGCCGGAGTCGACCCCGACTTCCGCAGGACCGTGGCAGCCACAGACCTGAGCAAGGAGCGGCAGCTCAGCGTCTACTCGGGCGAGAGCCCCGTGTCGCCCCTGCTCTTCAACGTGCGCCGCGAGCGCATGACCGAGACCTTCAACGAGGGGCTCCGCTTCGCCGACCTGATACGCTGGCGGTCGTTCGACCGGATGATGACCTCCAACTACATACCCGAGGGAGTGAACTTCTGGGACGAGCTCTATCAGGATCCCGTCTACGACAATCCGTCGTTTATCTACGACGGCTCGGCCAAGTCGCTCACCTCAGGCCCCGAGCAGGGCAAATATCTGCGTCCATGCTCCGTCAGCCTCGCCGAGACCAACGAGATGCGCTCCGGATACACCTGGACCGAGGCCTACTACCTCTCTCCCATAGGCTACGGCGACATCACGGCCGCGTCGCCCACCCGCGAGATCGAGAACTCCAACATGTACCAGAACGTCAACTGGTCGGCCGAAGGTGGCCAGTATGCGCTCAAATAACCATCCCACTCCATTCATCACATCAAAATATCTGAAATGAACATCAGAAAAACTCTTGCAACACTGCTGCTCGCCGCCGGCGCCATCACGGGCGCCGGCGCGTCGGAGCCGCTGACATTTGCCATCGCGTCGGACTTCCACGCGCCCGACGTGCCGGGCGGACTGGAGCGCGTCCGCGCCTTCGTCGACACGGCCCGCGCACGCGGCGTCGACTTCATCATAGAGCTCGGCGACTTCGCCCGCCTCGACAGCGCGTCGGCCCCCTACCGCGACGCATGGGACTCGTTCCCCTCCTACCGCTACCACACCATCGGCAACCACGACTGCGACCGCTACACCAAGGATCAGTATGCCGGCGGCATCGGCATGCCGGGCCGATACTACTCGTTTGACCGCGGCGACTGGCACTTCATCGTGCTCGACGGCAACAACTGGGCCGACAAAGAGGGCAACATCCATCCATACACCCGCGGAGACTACTACGGCAAGTCGGTCGACTGGATGGATCCGGAGCAGCTCGAATGGCTCCGCCGCGATCTGGCCTCGACCGACAAGCGGTGCATACTTTTCTCCCACCAGAGCCTCGACTACCGCCTGAAAAACGGCGAAGAGGTGCGCCGGGCGCTCGAAGAGGAGAATCGCCGCGCCGGACGCCGCAAGGTGGTGCTCGCATTCAGCGGCCACGACCACAGCAACTACAACCGCGAGATCAACGGCATCAACTACTCGCAGATCAACAGCGCCTCCTACGTATGGATCGGTAAGGAGACCCAGACCGAACGCCGGTTTCCCAAGGAGATCAACGACCGCTACAGCCTGATGAAATACTCGATGATGTATGACCGCCCCCTCTGGGCCATAGTGACGCTCACCGACGACGGCATATCCATCAAGGGGGTCAAGGGCCGCTTCATCCCTCCCGCGCCCGAGGAGATCGGCATAAAGGAGAATGTCGACGGGCTGCCGCTCGTAGCGGAGATCGAAGACTATGAGATCAAGCTCTGAGGTTTAAGATTTATTGCTGTCCGATAAAACTTTTTGAGACAGGTACGAAATAAGGGCTGGCACCTATTGCAGGAGTCAGCCCTTT
>CANRCT010000045.1 GCA_947629175.1 uncultured Muribaculaceae bacterium
CCTCACAAAAATAGCCGCCCAAACTCTGGACGGCTATCTTTTTATGGCCTACCTGCCATCGCGGACGGTTGTACGAAGAGAAAGAGAAACGACAGCAGGAAAAGAGAGCATAAAAATTGAGCCGGATTTTGATTCTCCGATGCTATCGGAGCACTTCATCATGCCTTTGCGTCTCAGATTTTCTGATTTCGCTCATCTGAGGCTGCGATTTTTATCATCGGTGGTCTGTATCGGGGCATATATCGCATCCTCGGCCCATTTCACAACCTCAATTTTACGCCATTTACTGAATATCCCTACTTTAAGTTTCAACATCTATGCCGTGAGTGTTCTATCTTTGCGATATTCTTAAGTTCATCGTTAACGGACTCAAAAAATGGCTCTCTTTCAAAGCATAATCATATCTGCAACCGTCATGAGCGAGTTTTTCATAATACTCCTCACTTTAGTGACTAACTGGATACCGTTAATGAACAGGAATCAAAGAGCTGCTTACCATTATATCCTTTTCACAACAAAGTTTACCTTTCAACTTCTTGATAAAAGACTCTGAATAAAGAGACTCTCAATCGACCACATTTCCCGGTATAAACACGAAATTGAGTATCTCCCCTCGGTCGTTTTTTGTCAAATGTAACTTGAATCCGAGGAACCATCTCATAGTGCACTTTCCACGCTCCGCTAATCCTTTGAATGTCTCGCGTATTAGAATACGTTGATGATTACATACCATCAGCGGCATTGAATCTGCATTGGCAATACCAGTGTCGGATCCTAGTAGCACATCTTTTATTTTTATAACGACCGTAACGTAATAGGGAGTGGTACTCTCATCCGCGTTCTACAAATCGGTTGTATGACACTTGATTTGGGAACAAGTGGATGATGTGTTTGCATACATACAGAGTGTTGAAATGCTTGAAACATCGGAAACCACTGGAATGAAAGATAATCAATACTGTTATCATTTCGGCATCTGAAAGTCATCCGGGATATTTCGGTGAGCCTTGCCATCGCTGAGTTGACGTTTTCTAAGTTCGGCTGAAAAATACTTGCAGAAATCATAGGCAAGACAGAACATTTCAGTAGTTTTCCCTTTAGTAATCATATTGGTGATTTGTTGTAAATCTTATAATTGAACACTATGAATTTACGAAATCTCCATGAATTCACAAAGAGCTTTTTGGTCTACTCTAACCAGTTCTAATCTTACAGTACAACAATCCGCGATAGCAGATATACACCAAAATATAGCCGGAATTTTGTGGGAGACAAGTCCATTGTACCAGTAAGGATAGAATTTACCTTTTGAGGATTGTATTTTGATTGTAACGTCGCATCGCCATGTTGCATTGTAAATTATTCTGGCCGTAACAATTGTCTTAAAAACGCAAATAAAAAAACAAACTAAAAGGACCAACTCTGCTATGGAGTCAGTCCCTTATATTGGCTAAGAATTGTTCGTTATATTAAAGTTAGATTCACATGCTTTTCAACAAAATTCAGATTCCATTTAAGCATACACTCCTAAAGGCTTTTATATATTCAATTCACTTAGTAGATCCTTTAAGCTACTTAGATTTCAAAGCTGATTATAATGTTGTTATCATCAGGTGTTGTGTTATCATCTTCACTGAGTAGTCCATACCATCTACCATTCTTAGCGAACAAACGCTCTATTTTTATAGATTTACCGGACTGGTCTCTTACTATCATCATGTTGGGTATTGAAAGTCGGTCATATGATGAGCGATAAAGCATCTCACCATCTGATAGATTATACAAGTCAGAATGTTTTGCGCCATCGGTCATAGTAGTTATCAGTATTTTTCCATCAGTATACTGTATGTTGCGCACAAGTATATAGGGCTTGAGAAGTTCAATTTCATCTTCACCGCTCATCATTACGGCCTTGGTGATTTCTTCATCTTTTTCAGGGGTGAGTGATTTGTCGCCTCTTGAAAGAATGGCTAACTTGCGTAATTCACCGGGGACGAGTGTATATAATGTATCAGCTATCATAAACACGCCGTTATTACCGGCATTATCCCATACCATGTTAAAGTTGCCTCCGCGGAATCCAGGAATTTCAATGGAATCTATCCGTTCATAAGCGTAGTTGTACTGGATAATGGTGAGATTGTCAGGCGTAGGTACTGCTACGTTGATGCATGATTCCACGCCGCCGATGGGGGGCATCATTGTCATGACCGGTTCGCGCTCAATAGTCGACAAAAGAGAATCATCGGCAAGCGAGTAATTGTAAACTGATGGCGTATCGAAATTCGGAATAAGCACTGTAGCATTGCTGTCGTTGACAAACGCTCCTATAATCCTACGGTATTCACCGGGACCTTGTCCTTGATGAGCCACCTGCCCCAGATAATTGCCATCTTGAAGATTAAACATTATCAGACGCGATGTGGTCAGAGTATTTTCGAGGAGGATTATGGTGTCACCGGCAACATCGATGATTGACGCATTCTGAAAGAATGCCGCAGACGAGTCTCCGCTAAGTTGTGTTTGGGTAAGATTGTTGACATCCAAGCCGTTTGAACTATCGGTGCTGATGTTTTTCGTGAGATTAATATCCGGAACTGAAGCTGTCCCGGCGGTATTATCTCTATTGCACGAAATAATCGCACAACAAAACAATGCAAGCATTGCAAGATGAATTCTGCTCATATATTAATGATTTATTGGTGATTAAATGTTTTTTGAGTACAATTGTTTGGTCGTGTTTAATTTGGAGTATCTGAAGTGAGTTCCACATAGCTCGTAGAGCTCAGTTCATAATGCAAATTTAATATATTTTTTTTATAGGACAACAATAATAACTCGTTGGTTGAATTAAATTTTTGAAAGATTTATAATTTATAATGAAAAAAGTTGCACAAATTGCAGATTATCAACAAATCAATGCCAACCACACCGTTAACTACTATTACTCTGCTTATGCGCAACTTCATAACAAATTTCGTAAGAATTCTCGGTATATGCAAAAATTCGCTGGAAATCGTGTCAATGCATTCTTCAGTCAACGCATTCGGAAATGTCCCTCGATGTGGGGTTGTTTCCAAATTCTCCGACCTCGAAGTCGTGGCTCTTGGCATAACAACCGAGGTTTTCGGTTTCGACAGTGAAAATCTGCTCTTTCATCGTCTGCACAATGAGTGTAAGGAGGATTTGCCTAACCTGATAAGCCGCAGACAGTTTAATACCTAACGGAAGCGTACGGCCGCTCTTGCAGAAGAAATACGAAAAGATGTGGCAATTTCTATTGATGGGGACGAGGATGTATTCTGTATAGGCTCCAAACATGTAAAAGTGTGCCAAAACGCCAGAGCGAAACGCTGTGCTTAGGACGGGGCTATATCGAAGACGCTCCGGATTGGGGATACTGTGTATCGCAAGGCTTGCATTACTACGACTATAAACTTCACGCAGTCTGTGGAATAGGTGGCGTTATACATTCTTATGAAATGACATCCGCAAATGTTCATGACATACATTATCTCAATGATGTGAGATGGAAATATCATGACTGTATGATGCTGGGTGACAAAGGATATATCAGTGCGGAGATTCAGGAAATTGCTTGAGGTTGTTATTCACGCTCTTTGTGTCATCAGCTTTCACATTATTGCATCAACGAAGCCTATAGCAGTAGAGCGTGACTCAAATTTGTGGCTCATGCATAGGTTTCTTACCGAATATGATCTCAAACTTGACCTAATCACCAAAGTAATATTTGCGCTTCTGCCGTAATGACAGGACTCAGCCTTAGGCATGACTGCATCAACTGGAAAGCGAGGTCAACATAAATATCCTTATGCTCAGATTAACCAATAAGAGCATCGCATTTCCCATGCTTTTTACCATACTTGATAAGCGAGGAAATTCCAATTGGAAAGAGCGAACCTGACTGTCCTCCCCTTCCCTCCTAAAAGTGCACTTCAGTTAATGCTTACAATATGAATATACCTGCATAATACTATACCAGGCAATATTTTGAAATCAAGTCAATATGAGAAAAAGACACCACATTTGTACATCAAAAGTGTTCCAGTAGCTTCTAGTGCACTTTCCCAATATACTCGATGTCTCATTGATTGATGCTGTTAAATTTGACAATGGGAGGTATGCCCTCCGTGAGTAATCGATTACGGAGGGCAAAGGTAGATGAGTATATTCGCTTGATTATGTTGAGATTGTTGAGTATCAACACAATTCTCAATACAACTCTCAACAATTTGTTATTCCTTTGCATTAGTGTCCACTAAAAAATCATAAGAGTACTTTGAAATTATTGAAATTCAATCTGTTATAAGAGATTTTGAGGCGCAACGATTTGAAATTACTTTTGCAGTCTGAATCAGACTGTTATGAATAAGGACAAATATGTTTTCGCCCAATTAGTCGGCTTTCTTGACAACTTCAAGTTCCTGCGTATTGTAAAGAAATATGACGGCGACAAGTATGTAAAGAGTTATACTTGTTGGAATCAACTACTTACACTGATGTTCGGGCAGCTATCAAACCGCGAGAGCCTTCGAGATCTCATCGTTGCCATGGAGGCCCATGCCGGAAAGCTCTACCATCTCGGAATCGGGAAGTCCGTGACTCGGAGCAATCTTAGCAAGACCAACGAGCAGCGGGATTACCGCATCTTCGAGGAGTTCGCCTTTTTCATGATAGCGGAAGCTCGCAAACGTAGGATTCAGAAAATTTTCGAGCTTGACGGCCATGTCTACGCTTTCGATTCCACAACCATAGATCTATGTCTGTCGGTGTTCGAGTGGGCTAAATTCCGTAAGCACAAGGGCGGCATCAAGATGCACACCCTCTATGATGTAGAAGCGCAAGTGCCTGCTTTCGTGCATATTACTTCGGCTAAGGTGCATGATACAAAGGCGATGCCTGAGATACCTTACGAAGCCGGGCCGCATTACATCTTCGACCGTGGCTACAACGATTTCGGCAATCTGTATACCATCCACCGCATCGGAGCATTCTTCGTCGTCAGAGCGAAAACCAATGTCCGATTCAGGCCCGAGACGTGGAAACGTAGACTTCCTCCGAGCGTTGTCTCCGACTCTATCGGCTTCTTCACGGTTTATAAAAGCGTCAAGGATTATCCCGAAAAGCTCCGGAAGGTAGTCTGCATCGACCCTGAGGACGGTACCAGATACATCTTCCTGACCAACAATCTGACGGCTTCAGCCGAGACAATCGCCGAGCTTTACCGCAACCGATGGAGCGTGGAGCTGTTCTTCAAATGGATCAAACAGCACCTGCGAATCAAGAAGTTCTGGGGTACGTCCGAGAATGCAGTCCGCATCCAAATCTATTGTGCCATAATCACTTATTGCCTTGTGGCGATAGTGCAGCACGATATGAAACTGGAACGCAGCATCTACGAAGTCCTTCAGATACTTGGAATATCGTTGACCGACAAGACCCATCTGCGCGATCTCTTCGACAAATCGAATTTCAAAAATGTCAATGTTCTCTGTGATTCAAGTGAACCGAATTTATTTAATTTTTAACCCCGTCCATTTTTAGTGGACAGTAGTGATTCCTTTGTTATACTTCTCTGTTTTTGATTAGAGTGATATACTTGTCTATGATTGCCAAAAACTGCTTATCTATGGCGTTGGGAGTGGTGTCTTTTATCCGATTGAGGGTTGATGACATATCGTGTTGGGTCAGTAATTTCTTCCTTGAAGAACTGATGACAAGATGTTTTTGGGCAATTACCGATTGCCAGTTATAGGTTATCACATCGTGTGAAGCCAGTTTGTCCAACAATAAAACCAATTTGCTGTTGTTTCTTGAAGTCACAGTCTGCAATGTGTCTGCCGCATAACAAATGGCAACATTGTCTGCATCCAAAACTTCCTTAAACAAACAGACCTCATTGGCAAGCTGCACAATGAGGTCCAGAGTATGTCTGTCAAGTAAAGGTTTGATGTTGGTATTCTGATTGGTCTGAATAGGATTCCCCGGACTGCTGTTGTCGGACTCGGTAGTGGATTCCGACAGATCAATGGCGTAAAATTCGTTCAGAAGTTTTATGATCCCATTTTCGTCCAATAGGTCATGGTCGAAATGTTTGCGAATCAAAATTTCATGCTTCCCCAGAAGCTCTATTACCGTGTGGTAATTCTTTAGATGTTCATTCTTGCTCCAGGCATCATTCGCATCGTGAAACCGATGTGAATGGGTAAAGTCAAGCACGTATCGCCTGTAACTTTTTTGCTGTGTGGTGACTTCGTCTTTGTAAGACTTATGGGCTTGCTCAACCAACCGGAATAGCCCTTCTTTACCGGTCTGCGCAGGAGTCCATTGGAAACCTCGCATCGCTCTTTTCAAAAAGAGAGAGGTGCAAAGATAATTTCTTTGACATAAAACATTATTTTAAGTATTGTTGTTTGCCACCTTTGCGTTGATGGCGTTTTTGTTTTGAGTGCTAAGATAGTTATCTGCAATGGTTTTTAGTTGAATATCGTATGTGTCAATCAATCCTTTTTTGACTATAAAACGAAAATTACTATCCATACTTTCTCTGTTAGGTACTTTATCACGTTGCAAGCGGAAACAGTTTACGCACTTTACCCATACATCATAGGGATTGTGTTGCTTAAAGGCCAAATGTACAAAGTACATAAGTGAAGTCTGTGTTTTCATCCATACTATAGGATGTTCAAATACCGTTTCATCGAAAATACCTTTGAATGCGGCAAATGTGGTGTCGGAGGAGATATATCCACCGTCAAGTAGGGCAGAGAACATGGAATGTATCTCATCTTCGCTATTCGGACTGTAAAATACAACTTTGCTCGTATGAATAAGCCGTTCATCAGAAGTTTCTTCATTGAACGTATTTTCAATGTGGTTGAACTTATCACAGATAGCCTTTAATCTAACATCATACCTATCCAACCATCCGGCTCGCTTAATCCAACTGTAACCTGATACAAAACAAGCTTTGTGCGGAGTGTGTCCGTTTATGCTGAAACAACATTCTCCTTTTACCCACAAATCCTTCTTGTTGAATTTGTAAAATGCCTGATATACGAAAAAGGACAACTGCCGTTGCGTTTTAATCCATTCTACCGGCTTGCTGAATGTCTTTTTATTGAAAATGCCGACAAATGTTTTCAAGCCAGTGTCAGGTGCGATGTATCCGTATTTCACTAAATCTCGATACAGCACTGCTATATCTTTTTCACTCTGTGGTGTGTAGAATGTCTCTGTCTGATGCGTTGGCTCAAATTCAGTAAAGTCAACTTCCGGGTAGAGGGCTTTGGTCGTTTCGTAAAGTCCCGTATTGTATCTCGGAACACGCCAAGTGCTGAATCGCTTTCCATTTTCCCTTTTCCATTGCTTTTCAAAAAGGATGTAGGTGCTGGGAAGTTTGCAGATGGTAGATACAGCATAGGCTATCACTTTCAGTTGCAGCGGCTTCGTTTGCGGCATCGGCTGATAGTGTTCATCCAAAAGACCTGCGCGTATGGCTCTTTGTAATAATGTAGTCACCTGTTCATTGGCTAAAGGCTCAATCAAATCTTTATATTCGCCTTTCACCTCTTCTTCTTGCCTTTCGCAAAGTGACAGCAACGCTTGCATATTGTTCGCATAACAGTCAATTATCTTGACGTATGCAGAATCAATTTCCTGTCTGTGACTTTGTACATAGTTTACGACCGGGACGGTAAATTCGTTATTTGTTATAAGGTTTGCCAAAAGAGGAGAGGGGGCTTGTTCCATATATTGATAAATCTCATTCGCCCATTTCCCGATATTCATCCACGAAGAGTCAAGTGCTTCAAATTCGATTTCATCATCCAAATCCAATTGACTTTTCATTTCACCGACGATTCGGGTAATTTTCGTTATCTTTATAACGGTTTCTTGCCTTATCATAAACACGGGATTTAATCAATGTCCGGAATCAATGATACGGCATTCTGCTTGTTTTTGTCAAGCACCTTTGCATAAATTTGTGTGGTCGCCAGTTCTTTATGCCCTAATAGTTTTGATACTGTGTAGATATCCGCGCCCAAGTCAAGCATAAGCACAGCGAAGGTATGTCTCCCGCAGTGGAAGGTCAGATTCTTATTGATATTGGCAGCCATGCTCCAACGCTGTAATTCCAATGAAGTCCAAGCTCCGTATGTAAATCCTGTAAAGACGGGATCTTCCGGGTTGCCTCTTTCACCGAGGTATTTTTCTGCCTGTGAGGAAATGTCAAGATACTCTTGTCCGCCAGTCTTCTTTTGTTTGAAGACGATTCTCGTGTAATCTCCAAATTTTTGGACCTCGCTCCATGTGAGTTTCTGAATATCGCTTTTACGAAGTCCGGTCAGGCATGAAAAGAGGAAAGCTCTTTTTAGAATAGGATAGCGGCAAGGAGTAGCAGCCAACTGTTTTACCTCTTCCAAGGTCAGATAGTCACGCTTTACTTCTGCGGCTTTGAATCCCTCGATTCCACGCAAAGGATTTACAGGTATGATTCTTTCATCGTAAGCCTGGTTGATACAGGCGCGGAGCTTATTGAAATAAGAGACTTTTGAGTTTTGGGACAAGCCTTGAAACACATCCCTTTCCCTACGTGGACCGGTACGCTTGTGAGTGTCTTTTTCCACATTGTTCAAGAAATCCTTGAAGCCGTTTATAAACTCTGGAGTAATATCTTTGAATGTGGTTTTCTCATCACAATAGATTTCGAGATAACGCAAGCAGCTTCTCCAGTTACCCCAGTTTCCGTCAGATTCAGGATTCTTGTGTCTTTCTTCAACCATCTTCCGATAGTATTCCAAAAAAGGAGTATCTTCTTTGAATTGGCGAGTGAAAGAATACTCTCCGTTCTGCATTTCAATGAGGCGTTTGGATTTTATAGCCTGAGCGGTTGCCAATGTCTGTCTGTTCTGCTCACGCTCCAGTGGAGTAGTGGCATCGATCAGATAAAGTTTCAAATACTCTTTCTGACGTTTCCCATTTCTGTAGATGTCGAGATACAAGCTCACGTTACCGTTTGCCAACTTCTTTTCCCGTAGTTTTACGGGTTCTTTCTGGATTGTTGTTTTCTTAGTCATAGCCTGTTCCTATTTTAATGAGAGATGTGATTCATTGTCTTCGGGGGACAGATTTTTGTCCCTTGCATCCCTTTCGGGGGACAATCTGGGGACAAAATTACGAAAAAAATATGAAAACAGGCAGAAAGTATGGAGAAAAAGAGAAAATGCAAATTCTTATAAAATCATTGATTTTTCGCACTTTACAGATTTATATTTTCTCTTTTTATGCTTTTCTTTTCTTTGTATCACTTGCCGATGCACTATCCTTATAGTATTGATAGCGTGCTACTTGAGCTTTTATAATACAAAGGTCGGTCTCACTTCTGATTTTTGATGATTTGGGGCTTCCCAGCTGACTTCATCTAAGGAAACAGACCTCTCTTTCGTACATTTTGCACAAGTGCAAAGTTAATGATTTTCCACGACATAGAGTGTTAAAATACGAGAAAAGAATTTCAAGTAACTGTAAATTTTTCAACCACCGAATTTGTACCGCAAAAAGTAAGCCCGACAGAAGTCTTGACCGAAATGCCATAGCTACAATAATGGCATTGAATATTAGGTATTTAGCTATCATCCGTGTGCGCCTGTTACTTTCTACGATGGAAAGTGAAGAAGATGCGTCTGAGGATGTCGGCTACTGATTGATTCGACCGGGTCAGGCAAGTGTATCGGAAGGTGAAACCGGGCATGAAAACAGACCTCCGGGGAGGCCTGTCTCTACTCGTCTTCATCATCGAAAATGCGGTTGAATATCTCTACAAGTTTCTTCTTGTCGGTGAGCAGCACATGAAGTTTCTTCAGGTTCCTGGCGTTGTCGCTCCACGGTATCCAGATTTTTAGATAACCCTTCGGGCCGTACTTCTCGTTGAGGTGTTCGATTGTCCGTTGATAGTGTCCGGCTTTGTCGAGTTTGGGATAATTTGCAAGACCGTATTGAATGGTTCTTCGGATTATCGTGTCTGCCTCGATGAAGCGGTCGGCTTCGGCAACAATCATTCCGTAACCGTTGCGAGGCTTCTTCTGATTCGATGCCCGGTGGTCTTCAACGGCACGACCCATAGTCACAATCTGCTTGCGGGTAAAGTGCGACTTGACAAACTCGTCCGCTTCGAGTATCGTGCGGGAGTCCTTGTGATGGTTCTCTCTGCCGTTGACTAGACCGAGATCATGAAATGCCGCTATGATGTAGACCATATCGGAATTCATTGCCGGATTATGTTCGGCGAGTTTTATGCTCTGCTCAATTACCATGCGGACATGGCTCTCCTGATGCGCCTTGTCGAAGGCGGCATAGCGGGGGATTATGTTATTCTCAACATAGTCTATGACCTCCTGAGACACCGGCTTCAATTTCAATTCCGGCATTTCGCCACGCTCCCGCTTTTCTTTCAGTATCTGACGACGGTGGGCACGTTCCTCCGCCATACACTTCTTGCAGATATGGCGAGCGTGACCTTTGCCCGAGAATTTCTCATTGGCGAGATACTGACCGCACTTCCAGCAATAATGTCCCATAGCTTATTTCAGACTATTTCCTGTAATGCTTTCCATGAGTAGGTAAACACGCGAGCCAACGTTTTGAGGCCACCTATCGGAAGGATTTTCATCAAGTTCCCGTGCTATGGACATTGCTTTCGGTGCATGTGGCAGAAGACGTACTGCGTCATAGCTCGATTCAGAATAGGAACCAAGAAGGTCTCGCATACGTTTCTTCAGCCAAGTCACCCCGGCTTTATTCTTCCTGTTCATGGCAAGCTCATTTGAGGTCTCCTCATCATACTCCCTTATATCTTCAAGATGTAGCAGTAGCCACAACTCAAAACAGGGATTGCTCATGCAGAAATTCAGATGTGGATTCTGCGCACATAGTTGGGCCACCTGCGAGAGCATACGCTCATGCCAGCGGTCACGATCTATGACAAGCCATAGTTCATCATCATCCTCTATGTTGTACTGCCGCATGAAGTCTGCTATCTGGGCGTGAACGCTTTCGGGCGATGACTCATTGGAATCTCGGGCCAATATCTCGACATGAACATTTGGGGCGCGAAGTTTATCTTTTACAGCCGAAAAATATATCGACTCAGTGCAGCGACCCTCGCTGGCAATCACGACAAGGCGTGCGGAACGCACACCTTCGAGACGTACAAAATCCTTACGCTTTCTCATGTTTCTGCCAGTTTAGGGTTTCAATCGGTGCGAAGAACGGTATGGCACTGTATCTGCCCTGCAAATATCCTTTCTGCACATTCTCGCGGGGCTTATACTCTGCCAAAGACACAAGGCGGGATGCTCCGTCCTTGTCTTTCTCTACAAACCAGACCTCATCGGAGCGAATCATGTCAAGATTGAGAAGATTGCACTCATGGGTGGATATTATAAGCTGGGTATCTCTTTCCGATGAAAGTTCGTGGAGATAGCACTCTATTAGTTTTTGCGACAACAGGGGGTGCATACTGCGGTCAAGCTCATCAATCATATAGTCCACTTCACTCTGCCCCAAGTCGATAAGCATAGGGATGAAATCAAGAAGCCTGATTGAGCCGTCAGATTCCTCGTCCATTTCAAAAACGACCTCGTCGTCAGCATCATTACGATGTACCGCCTTCTGCTTGTATATAGTGTATGTGCCGTCCTCTTTGAAATCAAAGAAGAAGCATTCGTTACTTTCAGGAGCCGCCACCAGAGCAGTACGTCCCGGAGTTGAGCTACTTATGATTTTGTCAAGCAGACGGTCGGGTAGGTTGGTCTCCTCTTTTGACCGGACAGGGAAACGCCGAATATCCACAATGCCAGTGTTGAAATATTGGAGTAGGCGACGTGTAGCCTCATGGAAATCCTCATCCTGTTCCGCATTGAACGATATGCCACGGAACCGTGTGCCCGGAAAAATTATGCGCAGACCCGAGGCAAACCATAAATAGGCAGTCTTTATCGCACACATTCCTTTTCCGTTGCGCTCGATGTATTCCGAAAGGAAACTCTTTTTAGCCGGAGTGCCTTCACCAAGGAATTTTACAAACTGAGCCACTGATGAATCGCCATGAATGTCGCCGAACTCAAACTCGTTTCCATCCTGATTGGATTTTCGTGTGAATATCAGTTTGTCGCTGCGGCTGTTAATCTCATAAAGCCATTCCTCCTTGATGCCATTTATAGAGAACTCCATGCCGTAAGCGAAATACCGCCCCCCGGTCTTGAACTCAATTTCAATCTTTGAGACAGGATTAATCGGTTTTACAAGTTTGAAAGGCTCGAAATCTCCGGCAGGAAATCTTCCCGTTGCAATCTGCTGGAGCAAAGCAACTGCTTTGATTACATTGCTCTTGCCCGAGGCATTTGCACCGTAAATCACACCGATTTTCAATGCCGATATATCGTCACGTTTCTGCGCTCTGCTTACATGAGCAGGATGAACCGTTCCTTTCCCGGCAACGAAACTGATTGAAGTCTCTTCCTTGAAAGAGTATATGTTTTCAAATGTGGCTCTAAGAATCATTGTTTGTCGTATGATTACATTATTTGCGCAAAGTTACGACAAATATTTTATTTATCCAAACGTGTGGAGCGCGTTTTTAACTGAAATAATGCTTTATTGCGACTGATCTCTTGTTCTTTCATTTTATAATTGTACGTTAGTGTAACAGCTGTTACTGTAACCACTGTTGCATAATATGGTCTTGATACATGCAATCGAATAGAACAATCACCGCGAAAGCGGTAAGAGAGGGAGCGGTCTTCATGGTTGGCGGCGGGATGCCGTCAAAAGGTGACGGTGGACGAGCCACTGACACCTCCCGACCGCATCGCGCCTATGGGCACCGGCGGAACACCGATAACCGGCAACGCCTCCGAGGTAAGCATCGGGGACGCTGCTTCTACCTCTGAGACTATATGCCGTTCATCCGTGTTCTTTCTCGCCGTTGCTGCATAAGGATTTTTACGAACGCTCCCTCACTTACCGCTTGACAGCAGTCCACGAGCCGAGACAGTGATATGTCGCCTTCCTGCGTTGTCGGCATATCACAGACTCGCCTTTCCGGGACAGGTCAGTGCCATTATAAATCTAAAGAGTACAATTTGTGTTCTTTCAACCAATGACCTTCGGCTAATGCCGGGTGCATGAACAGCCCTTCAAAAGACATTCCTATGCGCTTCATGACATTTTCTGACGCAATATTAGGTACGGCAGTAAAGGAGTATAGTCTATTGCATAATTTTTTCTCCTGTGCATACTTTATACACGCCATCGCCGCTTCCGTAGCATATCCTTTATTCCAGAATTTATCTGATATTCGCCAGCCTATTTCCCACCCCGGTGAAAAAGGAACGTCGAAAGCGAAGCGATGGAACCCTACATAACCAATAAATTCACCTGTTTCCTTAATCTCAACAGCATATAATCCGAAGCCAGTTTCCTCAAATTCAGAATTGATCCTGTCAACAAAACCATTTGATTCTTCAATAGATAATGGTTTTGGAAAGTATTTCATGACTTTATTATTGCTGTTTATTTCGGCGAAGACAGCCCTGTCGGTCACTCTCCACGAACGCAATATCAGTCTTTCAGTTTCGATATATGTTGTATCCATATTACAAAATTAGTCATTTTCAGAGAATTTTCAGTGCCTAATCGTTTTAGCGCTTTGCCAAAGCAAAGAATATGCTGTCATTCGTTTTCACCGTCACGGAGTCTTAGCTCCAGATTATGCGGTAATATCAACTCAGGAAGTGTTGCTTGCTCGGATTTATAAACGTGCGGAGCAGGGCTATTCTTTTGCCTTTTGGCTGAAAAATCTCCAGACCTACGGCTCGTATTTTTAAGCCAAAGGGAGAACAGCCCTTCTTTGCCTCCGCACGCTACCGTGTCAACGAGCAAGCAAAACTTCAATAGTCGATAAACGCATAAAAAAAATGTCGCACGATGAAAACGAACAACAACATATCAAACAGACGAGGCAGAGCATCCATCTCCAGTCTCAACCGCATAAAAAGGGTTCTCCTTTGGCTGGTGGGGATAATCGGTGCAATACTCGGATTGGTGTTGTGGGTGTTTATCCGACCGATATTCCGAGGCGTAGGCTGGGTTATCAGCCTTGTGTCTGCCCTAATGATAATCTATTGGTTACTCACTTTATAAAACTCAACTGATATGGCTACTATGAAATCCAACAACGCTGCAATCGCAGCAATGCAGCAGATGCTCCAAGAGCGTATAATCGCTGAACCCGCATTGGCTATCAAACTTGCCAATCCGAAGAAATCACTTGAAAGTGCTATCAACTATCTCTGCCACGAGATACAGAAAAGCGGGATGTGTGTCGTAGATGACCAAACCGTGCTATCAATCCTCCTGCATTTCTATGACGAGGACAGCATCGAGGATGGCGGAACTCCTATCAACTGCAACATAGTGGTATACAAGCCGGAACTTACCGAGGAAGACAAAGCCACGCTCAAAGAGCAGGCTATGGAGCAGTTCAAGCAGGAACAACTCCGAGAACTCCGCAGACAATCTCAGCCGAAGGTTCAACCCAAGCCTACCGCCAACGCTCCCAAAGCCGGAGCAGAGATTGACTCAATCCCCAATCTATTTGATGAACTCTAAAACTGAAAGACGATGAGACCGAAGAACAAAATACAATCAAGGTTAGTGGAACTGAGTGGGCAACTACGCCCGCTCACCACTCCCCAGATGGAATGGGCGTTCAGAAATACCCACGAGCATTTCGCTTACAGGCTCAAAGGCGGTAAATGCACTTGTATGGATTGCGGTGCAGAGTTTATCGAGACCCGTGACGGAAGATGTTTCTGCCCCGAGTGTGGCACACAACTTGAAATCAAGGATACAAAGGAACGTGTCATCAAGCAGAAATCCTACTTTGTGGTAATCACCACGAAGGAAGATTATCAGGTGGTCAGGATGTGGATGTTGCTATCCGAAATGCGCAAGGGAGCGAAAGCGAAGCCAGCCTATCTTGAAATCGGTCAATACTGGATAGACCCGCAGGGCAGGAAAACTGTCATTGGACTGCAACGTACATTGGGCGGTTACTACTTTGACACCTTCGCCTTTTGCTCTCCATTCGAGATAAGGCGTGACAACGAGGCATTCTGGCGTATAGCAGATGAATGGGTATATCCACGCATCAAGGTCACTGACACAATCAAGCGCAACGGGTTCAAAAACTCAACGTATCATATCCACCCCGTGACACTCTTTCAGCAGTTACTCTCCAATCCGAAAGCCGAGACACTGATGAAATCCAACGAGATAGAGTTGCTCCGTCACCTCTGCCACCACCCGGCAGACGTTGACAAGCATTGGAACACCATCAAGATAGCAAAGCGCAACGGATACAAATTCAAGGATGTGGGAATGTGGTTTGACTACATCAAGATGTTGGAACGTATGGGCAGAGACCTCAATTCTCCCTCGCTGATAGCACCCCAAGACCTCAAAACCTCCCACGATATATATGTGGCAAAGCTCAACCGCCAGCGCATCAAGGAGCAGAGAGAGAAAGAGCGTCAGCAAGCCATTGAGGACAAAGCAAAGTTCGAGGAACTCAAATCCCGCTATTTCGGAATGGCATTGACTGACGGAGAGATTGAAATCCATTCAATCGACACCATCGACGATTACTATAAAATCGGTGAAAGTCAATCTATTTGTTGTGGTACAGCCAAATATTTTCTCAAAGAAAGTACACTAACCCTCACCGCCTACATCGGCAACAAGCAGATAGCCACCATAGAAATCTCGCTTGACGACTACCACATAATCCAATGCAGGGCATTCGCCAACGGAATATGCGAGTACACCGAGCAGATAGCAGGTATCATCAACGCCAACAAGAAGATGATTGCAGAAAGGAAAAGAGCATAGCCAATGCCATATCAGCGATGAAGGTGGCGGAGCATCAAACCTCCGTCACCCTCATTTTGCCAAAAAATTTCGGCCGCCCGAAGGCGGCATTGTGCAGGTAATTCGTTCCGAAATTCAGTTATTTCCGCTAATTTTGCAATCTAAAACTTATCAAATTCAAAGGGCTACATAAAATATGACAAAGGCAGAAATAGCGAATGAAATCGCAAAGACAACCGGAATTGACAAGGCTGCGGTTGTTACCGTTATCGAACAGTTCATGACCGTTGTGAAGGACAGTCTCGCACACGGCGAAAACGTATATCTCCGTGGATTCGGAAGTTTTATCGTGAAGCAGAGGGCCGAGAAGACAGCCCGCAACATCAGTAAGAACACCACTATCGTTATCCCGGCTCACAACATACCGGCGTTCAAACCCGCCAACTGCTTCAAAGAGGAAGTTGCCAAGTAATGGCATCAAAACGCACTATAATAGAGGAATGGATGGTGGCGCAGATACGTCACCATCTTTCTGATGTGCAAGTGCAGATGGCGCGTGAACTCGGCTTTAAACCGGATTCACTCCGCAAGATTGACAACCACAAACAGGAGCCGTGGAAGACACCGCTGCCACAACACATCGAGAATCTCTATGAAAAGCGATTTAAGCGTGAGAAACCGGGAATCGTAAAATCTCTGAAACAGCAGCTTCAAGATGACGCAGCGAAAAAGGAAGCAAAGAAGAAAGCGAAAGACACCCGGCGAAAAGCTGCGCAGGAGTCTGGTGAACAATCTACTGATACTAAATGATATTATGGAAGATGAGTACAATGACTACGGAGAAAATGCCCTTGATGATATGATGGTCGATTACGACTATCACATCAACACCGGCGACCTTCCCGAACTATTCGATGAATCATCGGTTGACAACTTTATCGCCAACCTCAACGACTGGGACTGATGAATATCGAGGAAATAAGAGAGTTTGCTCTCTCCTTACCTCACGTTACCGAAGATATGACGTTCGGTCCAGATGTGCTTGCTCTGAGAATAGGCGGTAAAATCTTTTGCCTTTTGGAATTGTCAGGTCATTGGCAATTCTATAATCTAAAAGTGGATCCGGATTTCTCTCTTGACCTGCAAGACCGGTATTCAAGCATTCGTCCGGGTTTTCACATGAACAAACGACATTGGATTTCCATAGACTTCAATAGTAGTATCCCTCTTGATATAGAGAAAAATATAATTCACCACGCATATAATCAGACTGCAAAGGGTCTGACAAAGAAAATGCGTGTAGAATTAGGCTTTGAATAAATCAGTTACTTTGCTCCTTTGATGCGGTTGCAGTTGCGGCAGAGCATCTGGCAATTCTCGGCAACTGTTGTGCCTCCTTCTTTCCAAGGAGTGATATGGTCTGCCTCCATTTCCTCCAATTCAAAATGCTTACCGCAGTGAACACAGATACCTTTCTGACGCTCGTAAGCCTCGCGCTTCTGCTTCTTGTCGAATGTGCGGAATGAGAGGTCCCGCAAGTCGCCACTCAGCACATAACGGTAAATACCGGCTTTCTTCATTATCTCGTCATCTTCCATCAGGTCATGTATCTGCTTTTCAAGAGCGTCGCTATCGTATGTGTTTTCATGAAATTCATCATACATCGCTCCCCAGTCCAGACCTTTCATCTCGCGGCGATATTTCGGGAATGTTGAGCGTATCCAAGTAATAATAGCCACGAAGTATGCCCAAAGTTTATTGGCATTGGGGTCGAACTGATGAAGAGCCATATACTCATCTATCTTTGCAATTCCATCATGGCGAGCCGCCCATTTGAGAATTGTGAATAGATAAGCTTGCTCGATTGCATTGCCGTTCAGAAAATCCGCACCGAGCTTATACGCCGGACAACCGTTCTTGGAGAAGTGGCGACGTGCATCCGAAACAAACGGACCAGTATAAACGGCATTGAGCAACTCCTGATCGAGAAGTTTCTCTCCGGCAATATTGATTACTCTGAACCAATCAAGTTTTTCCTTGTCAGTACCCTCGCAGAAATAGACGGTCAGTTCATAGTTCAGAAATTTCTCTTGCTCATCCTTGGTAAGCGTAGAGAAATAGAGCGTTCCACGGTCGGGATCTTCTATATTGAAGCCATGAGTGCGGAACTCACAGATTGAGAGTGTTCGCTGTTGGCCGTCAATCATTTCATAATTGCCATCCTCTCCAACACTCCAGTACATGATGTTCAGCGGGAAGCCTTTGAGAATGGTATCAACAACCGCTTGTTGTTGCTTCACATCATAGCGGAACTCCCTTTGATACGGAGGGCGAATATCCAGTTTGCCACCATACCCCTTCACACCGGTATCCGGGTCATTGGAATAGCCGGAAATAAGGTCGGCGATCTTTATTCTTTTCGGTTCAATGTTCATGGTTTATTTCTTTCGGCGGATGATGATTCTTGTAAAAGGCTTTTGAGGATAGCCATTTACCATATAGAAGAGTTGACCATCGCGAAGGCTCTTATTCAATTCTTTAAGTTTTCTGTCAAATGGAGCTAATCCAAGTTCCTTGCCAGAATCTCCTTCGGCAATTCCGATTATCTCAAATTGTTCAGGATTATATTTGTCCATGAAAGTTATCGGCACTCCCATCTTCCCAAAATAATCGCAAGGAATCTCTGCCGTCTTTGACACATCAATTGCATCATAGTTGGCATACTTAGGATATTCTTCGGGGGAATATTTTTTATATAGAATTATATCTTCATGCCGTTTCTTGATTTCCATATTAGTAAACCAAGTTACACCCGAAACTCTTATCATACCCTCCTTGTGGTTTCCAGCAGTGGCTTTATCCTCATATTGCGATATAAAATGACCTGCTCCACCTTTGAAACCGTATCCCAACCAAAGTTTGTTCTCCTTTATCAGAGGAAATATCTCCTTGTATTTAATGGCGTTCTGATGACCAATAATCAAAAATTTTTTATTGTACTTGATGAGTTGAGCCACATATTCCCTGAACAATGAAAACGGAGGATTTGTAACGACAATATCTGCCTCTTTCAAAAATTCAATACACTCAGGAGAACGAAAATCTCCATCTCCTTTAAGTGGTAAAACATCAATCTCTTCATCATCGGGAATGTTGTTCCCATTTTTATCGCCCTCATATACGAGGTACACGGCCTGTTCGCTTGTTCCCTCGGAGAAGAGATTGACATCCTGACTTTTATAGCAGGTAGCAATCAGTTTCTTCAAACCGAGAAACTCGAAGTTGTAGGCAAAGTATTTGAAAAAGTTGCTGACACGAGGGTCATCGCAGTTGCATAGCACAGTCTTACCACGGAAGTGTTCGCGGTAATGACGCAGCTCATTATTTATGTCTTCAAGCTGAGTGTAAAACTCATCTTTCTTGGCTTCCTTAGCCTTATTGAGATTCTTGTTAGCCATTCTCTCTTCAAAAGAGAATGTGATGTAAGCTAACTCTCAAAGAATCAATTATAAAATAGGGATATTCAGTTAAAGGCCCGCTTTCACAATCCGAAAATGGATTGTGATTGCCGTGTGGAGGCGCGGATTTGA
>CANRCT010000046.1 GCA_947629175.1 uncultured Muribaculaceae bacterium
CGGGGGTTATTTGTAAAGTTACAAATAATCTATCACTCTGCCAAACAATCAGTTAACTATTTCCTGAGTATCCCTAATTATGTGTTTTTATTATCACTGATGGATCAACATTTCAATAATATAAATGCTTATGACGTCATTTTGTTTAATAAATCTAAAAATAGGGGCAAAAAAATGCAGGTCAGACCATGAATTATCATTCCGAACATAATTCCGGGCCATGTCGGCAACAGAAATCCCGCCGCAATCTCTTATTTCCAATGATTGCCGGCGGGATATGCTTTTCAGGCGCCGTTTTTGTCGCTGCACGACTGAAGCACGGGAAGAAGCATGAGAAGTGCGAGGAAGAGAATCTTTTTCATGTTTAGTGACCGGTTTTTAGATGTGTTTTTGCAAAAATAGCATTAATATTTCAACTTTACAATAAATTCGAGCCATTATAAAAAAGCCTGCAAAAAAGCCCTGTCGGAACGAATCTAACGCTTCCGGCAGGGCATTTCATACTGTCGGTCCGGCAGACCGGCAGGATCAGTTGTTTTCGGGGCGGAGTGAGCGTACGGTCACGGCGGCCTGCCACATCTCGCTCTCGCGGAGATCCTTGAGTTCTTTCTCAAGCTTCTCACGATAGTCGGGCTTGGAGTTTGAATCAATTGAAATCTGTGCCTCATGGCCGCTCTTCACGCTTTCGTACAGGCGCTGCACTACGGGCTTGATGGCATCGTGGAACGGACCCATCCAGTCGAGCGCGCCGCGCTGGGCGGTAGTGGAACAGTTAGCATACATCCAGTCCATGCCGTTCTTCGCAAAGAGAGGCATGAGGCTCTGTGTCAGCTCCTCCACGGTTTCGTTGAATGCCTCCGAAGGAGTATGACCGTTCTCACGGAGAACTTCGTACTGAGCGAGAAGCAGACCCTGAATAGCGCCCATAAGCGATCCACGCTCACCGGTGAGGTCGGAGGTAGCCTCACGCTGGAAAGTGGTCTCGAACAGATATCCCGAACCGATGCCTATGCCGAGAGCGAGCGTACGCTCCAGGGCGTGGCCGGTATAGTCCTGATAGATAGCGAAGCTGGAGTTGAGCCCGCGGCCTTCGAGAAACATCGTGCGGAGCGATGTGCCTGAGCCTTTGGGAGCTACCATGATCACGTCGATATCCTTGGGGGGAACCACACCGGTGCGGTCGTTCCAGGTGATGGCGAAGCCGTGGGAGAAATAGAGCGCCTTGCCGGCTGTCATATACTGCTTGATCTTGGGCCATACCGACATTACGGCGGCATCGCTGAGCAGACACATTATGATAGTGCCCTTCTGACATGCCTCCTCGATGGAGAAGAGTGTCTGGCCGGGAACCCATCCGTCGGCGACAGCCTTGTCATAGGTCTTGCCCTGACGCTGGCCCACGATGACGTTAAAACCGTTGTCGCGGAGATTCATGCTCTGACCGGGGCCCTGCACGCCATATCCGATCACGGCGATCGTCTCGTCCTTAAGTATCTCGCGGGCCTTTTCAAGAGGGAATTCCTCGCGTGTCACGACGGTCTCTTCAACACCGCCGAAATTCAATTTTGCCATATCTTATGTTTTAATGATACTTTTATATGTTTCGGATGCAAAGTTATTACAAATTATCGCAATTCCGACACATTTTGATTGTTATTTATTATTTCAGGAGACTTTTTCGGTCTCCGTAGCCGGTCTCAGACTATGGCGGACGGCACAAAGCTGCGACCCGTCGGCAAGCTCCACGCTCGTCAGGTAATCGATACCTTCGCCTGCTGCCGGGGCCGTTCTCACTACCGCCGCTTCTCCCCACCGGGCTTCATGACGGAACGCTATCTCGAAGCGTCGTGTGACAGCCCTGTCGTAAAGGTCAAGCGGAAGAGCGTCGAGCGCAAGCTCTACATAGCGCGTCGTGGTGACGTGGCGGTTGAAATCTATGTCTGAAGCCCGGAACGTCACAGCGTATTCAGTCGCATCGCCGCCCTCCGGCACCGGAATACGCCCCTGTGGATGTATGGGGCAACGCCGGCTGCTGACAGTACTCTCCAGATGCGCAATACCTGAAAGATCGGCCGGACGGCGCGAAGCGATATTTATAGCAACCCATACGGTGCGCACATGCCCTATCGTAGCGCCGGAAGCCCGGATCTCAAAATTACGTTCGGAAAAATGGCGGTTAAACCCTTCTATCCACGTGGTGAGACTATAATCCTCATGAATGCGCGGCAGACGGTCAATCTCAATGGTCAGACGACTGAGAACCCATGAATTGCCATCCTGAATAAGTCGGGAATAACCTACTCCGAGAGCATTGGCGTGGTCAGTGGCCACCTGTATGACGTCGGCCACGAGAGTGGCGAGAGGCAGAGTGCCCTGCGCCGAAGCGCCGGCTGCCGTCATCGAAAAACCGACTGTAAGTTCTGTCGACAACTCCACTGCCTCGCTCATATCTCGTTGACGCGCATACGCCGATCCTCCTGCTCGCGGAGGAAACGGTCGACATGTTCTACCGGCGATTTCGTGATCGCGACTCTTCCCGAACGCACGAACTGACGGATATCGTAGCGTTTCAGTTCCTCGAAGAGTGCCTCTGTCTCGTCGCTGTGGCCTGTTTTCTCTATGATTGTATTGTCGCGTGTGATCTCGAGAATACGCGCCCCGTGGCATCTTATGATCTCCTCAAGATGCTCCTCGTCAAGCAGCCTGGCAGTAGGCACTTTGTAAAGCGCCACCTCCTGATAGACGAGATCGTCGTCGGTGTACAGGAAAGCACGGAGCACGTCGATGCGCCGCTCGATCTGCTTGACGATCTTGTCCATGGTCGGACGGTCGCTGTAGCAGGTGAACGTGACCTTGCTGACATCGGGTATGGAGCACCGGCTGGCGCTGATGCTCTCCATATTTATGCACCGGCGGGTGAGTATTATCGAAAGCTGGTTCATCAGTCCCACGTGGTTCTCGGCAAAGACAGCCACGGTGAATAGCGTTTTTTCTTCCATAGTCATGAATAGCTTCTGTCTCTTGTGGAAATATCACTGGTTATCTTTGTCGGAATAGACCGTGTTCTCGTCAAGCAGTATGTAGTCGACGGCCTCTCCTCCCGGAGTCATCGGGAAAACCATGTCACGCTCGTCGACCCTCACGTTGAGCAGATAGGGGCCGGTGCAATCCATCATGCGGCGGATCGCCGGCTCAAGCTCGTCGCGACGCTCTACATTCTCCGCCTCGATACCATAGGCGCGGGCTATGGCTATGAAATCGGGATTGACCATAGGGGTCTGGGAGAAACGGTTGTCATAGAACATCGCCTGCCACTGACGCACATTGCCGAGATAATCATTGTTGAGAATGATTATCTTTACGGCTGTGCCATACTGCATTATCGTACCCAGTTCCTGCATGGTCATCTGGAACCCGCCGTCGCCGCAGAATATGCATACCGGCCTTTCAGGAGCCGCCATCTTGGCACCGATAGCCGCCGGCAGTCCGAATCCCATCGTGCCGAGGCCGCCCGAGGTGATGATGCTCCTGGGCTTGCAATAATTGAAATAACGGGCTGAAAGCAGCTGATTCTGACCGACATCGGTGACAAGCACTCCGTCGGGACCTGCCGCCTCAGAGACTTTCCGCGCCACCTCGCCCATGCAGAGAGGGCCGTCGGACGGCGCGCCTTCGCCCAGCGCCAGACGCTCCACCTGCTCATACTCTATGTGTTCGCAGCGGTCGAACGAGGCGAGCCATTTGTCATGACGCTTGGGCCGGATCATGGGCAGCAATCCTTCGAGAGCATGACGGGCATCGCCATGAATAGTGGCGACAGCCGGGATGTTCTTGTTGAATTCAGATGCGTCGATGTCGATATGCACTATTCGTGCCTGAGGGGCATAACGCCTTACATCGCCGGTCACCCGGTCATCAAACCTCATACCTACAGCGACTATTACATCTGCACGGTTGGTATTCCAGTTCGGTCCGATATTGCCATGCATCCCCACCAACCCCTTGTTGAGCCTGTGGGCTGACGGTATCGTCGACAGTCCGAGCAGCGTAGTGGCTACAGGTATGTCGGCTTTCTCTGCCATCTCCAGCAAAGCATTCTCGGCTCCTGATATCATGACGCCGTGGCCCGATATCAGCATAGGGCGCTCGGCAGCGTTGATGATATCGGCCGCACGCCGCAGATCTGCTTCAGGGATATCGGGCATCGGGATGTATGACCTGATATAACTGCACTTGTGATATGGCTTGTCGTCGACCATATCGGTCTGCGCGTTCTTGGCGATATCTATCACCACCGGACCCGGACGGCCGGTGTTGGCTATATGGAACGCACGCGCTACAACCGACGGAATATCCTCCGCCTTGCGCACCTGAATGGCCCATTTGGTGATCGGCTGTGTGATGCCTACTACGTCGGTTTCCTGAAAGGCATCCGATCCGAGCAGCGAGGCATAGACCTGTCCGGTGATCACCACCAGAGGAGTGGAATCCATCATGGCGTCGCTGAGTCCGGTCATGACGTTGGTTGCTGCCGGCCCTGAAGTGACGATGACCACGCCTGTGCGTCCCGACACCCTTGCGTATCCCTGGGCGGCATGGATGGCTCCCTGCTCATGACGCACGAGCACATGCGTCAGACTGTCGGTATAGTCGTAGAGTTTGTCATAGACCGGTATGATAGCTCCGCCGGGGTATCCGAACACGCGGTCGACACCTTCGGCTATGAGAGATTTTATGAGCGCTTCCGCGCCAGTGATTTTCTTTTCCATATTCAGTCGATTTGTCTTACTCCTCCTTTATCGGCCGATGTGACAGCGGCCGCATAAGCTTTAAGGGCTTTGGATACATGGCGGTCTCGTCCGCGAGGAGTGAATGCCTCCTTGCCATGGCTTTCTTCCTGGCGCCGGCGCTCTGCAAGCTCCTGATCCGTCAACTCTACGGATATGCTGCGGGCGGGTATGTCGATGGTGATGATGTCGCCGTCGCGCACCAGACCGATGGCGCCGCCGGCCGCCGCTTCAGGCGACACATGGCCGATCGAAAGGCCTGAGGTGCCTCCGGAGAAACGGCCGTCGGTGACGAGGGCGCAAAGCTTGCCGAGATGCTTACTCTTGATATAGCTCGTCGGGTAAAGCATCTCCTGCATACCCGGGCCACCCTTGGGGCCTTCGTAGACGATGACCACCACGTCGCCGGCTTTCACCTGATCTCGAAGGATCCCTTCGACAGCCTCTTCCTGAGAATGGAACACCTTTGCAGGCCCGCTGAAACGGAATATGCTCTCGTCCACTCCCGCAGTCTTGACTACGCAGCCGTCGAGGGCGATATTGCCGCGGAGGACTGCCAGACCGCCATCCTTCACGTAGGCATGCTCCATATCGCGTATGCACCCGGCTGTCCGGTCGGTATCGAGATCGGAATAATAGGTCATCTGTGATCCGAGCTCAGTGGTGCGTCTGCGACCGGGAGCGCTTCTCCACAGTTCGTCGGCGCGGTCGGTGTAATGTCGGCCCCCGATAGCCCACTGATCGATCGCCTCGCCAAGGGTAAGCCTGTCGACACGCTTCACAGACGTATCCACAAGTCCCCCTTTGGCAAGCTCTCCCATTATCGACAGGATACCCCCCGCGCGGTTGACATCCTCGATGTGATAGCGGGAATTAGGAGCCACTTTGCATAGCACCGGGGTGCGTCGCGACAGTGCGTCGATGTCGGCGATAGTGAAATCGGCTCCGGCCTCGTTGGCCACAGCAAGCAGATGAAGCACCGTATTGGTGGAGCCTCCCATGGCAATATCGAGCGTCATGGCGTTGAGCATCGCCTGCCGGGTGGCAATATTGCGCGGCAATACCGACTCGTCACCGTCGCGGTAATAACGGTATGTGTTGTCAACTATCTGCCGGGCCGCATCCTTGAAAAGCTGCCGGCGGTTGATATGCGTGGCGAGTACGGTGCCGTTGCCCGGCAGTGCAAGGCCGATCGCTTCGTTGAGCGAATTCATGGAGTTGGCTGTGAACATGCCGGAACAGCTGCCGCAAGTGGGACATCCGTTACGTTCGAGATCGGCCACAGCCTCATCGCTGACCGTCAGGTCGGCCGAATCTATCATTATGTCAATCAGATCCACAGCCTTTCCACCCGATTCACCGGCCTCCATCGGACCTCCGCTTACGAAAATCGCCGGAATATTCAGCCTCATCGCAGCCATGAGCATGCCCGGTGTCACTTTGTCGCAGTTGGAGATGCACACCATGGCGTCGGCCTTGTGGGAGTTGACCATGTATTCAACCGAGTCGGCTATCAGATCGCGCGAGGGCAACGAGTAAAGCATTCCGTCGTGGCCCATGGCTATTCCGTCGTCGATGGCGATGGTATTGAATTCAGCCGCGAAGCATCCGAGCTTTTCTATCTCCTGCTTTACGGTCTGACCAATTTCGTGAAGATGGGTGTGGCCCGGCACAAACTGTGTGAATGAATTGACCACAGCTATGACCGGACGCCCTATCATCTCCTCTTTCATGCCATTGGCACGCCATAAAGCTCTTGCGCCGGCCATACGTCGGCCCGACGTGCTGGCATCGCTGCGCAGCCTATGGCTGAAATGCTGATGTTCCATTGTAGTACGTTTCTATGTGAATCACGCGCGTATTGCGCTTCAGATAAAATCCTTTTTTGCACTCTGCATGCAAGTTTCGCAAAATTAGCTGAAATCGGTTCGTTAACCAAACAAATGCACATTTTTCTTCAATTTATGCATCAGAAAAATGCTCAAGAGCATATTTTTTCAGCCTAATGAATCCGGCGGAGCCATTCCTGATGGAACTGCTCCGCCGGTGATCATTCAGTATACGGGATGAGGTCAGTATCTGTATCGACGCTCACTCCTCATTACCTCTGTTTTTGGCTTTGTTTTTGGATTTTGTAGCCGACGAATCTATATCTTTCTCCTCTTTAAGATCTATTTCGTTGCCCTTGGCGTCAAGCACCCTGTACTGGAGATACGCCAGACTCTGGTCGGGACGCACGCTGAATTTCTTTCCAGTCTCCATACGCCAGCGCCGGAATGTCGATATCAGCCCTTTTTTAAGGTAGGCGTCGACAAACGGATGGACATACATTGTGAATCCGGTCTGATTGAGCTCTCCGACGAGATAATCAATCTTTTCGCGGAGCAGATCGGTAAAAAGCAGCGAAGGCTGCACCTTTCCCTTTCCGAAACATGACGGACACTCTTCTGTAGTGGTGATGTCAAGGGCCGGGCGTACACGCTGGCGCGTGATCTGCATGAGTCCGAACTTGGAGAGCGGCAGTATGTTGTGACGCGCACGGTCGGTCGCCATTATTTCCCGCATGTGCTCGTAGAGCGTCTGGCGGTGTTCGGCTTTGGCCATATCTATGAAATCAATGACGATAATGCCGCCCATGTCGCGCAGACGAAGCTGTCGGGCTATCTCGTCGGCAGCCCTGAGATTTACTTCGAGTGCGTTTGTCTCCTGATCGGCAGCAGCCTTTGAGCGGTTGCCCGAGTTGACGTCGATCACGTGCAAAGCCTCAGTATGCTCTATGATGATGTATGCGCCGCTCTTGAACGACACCGTCTTGCCAAACGACGATTTGATCTGTCGGGTGATACCGAAATGATCGAAGATCGGTTCGGGCTTCTGGTAGAGCTGCACTATCGAACTGCGGTCGGGCGCTATAAGATTGACATATTTCGAAATCTGCGAAAATACGTCGGGATCATTGACATGGATGCTCTCGAAGTCGGGATTGAAGATGTCGCGGAGCACTCCGACTATACGACTCTCCTCTTCGAAAATCAGCGACGGGGCCGTGGCACACTGCGCGCGGGCCACTGTATCCTCCCAGCATTGCAGGAGGGTGCGGAGCTCATGGTTGAGCTCTGCCACGCGCTTGCCTTCGGCCGAGGTGCGTATGATTATGGAGAAATTCTTCGGCCTGATGCTCTCTATGAGCTGGCGAAGCCTTATCTTCTCTTCTGAGGTCTTGATTTTCTGCGATACCGATATTTTGTCGCCAAATGGTATCAGCACCATATATCGACCGGTGAGAGTGATTTCAGTGGTGAGACGCGGGCCCTTGGAGGAGATAGGCTCCTTGACGATCTGCACCATGAGTTCCTGACCGGGCTGAAGCAGATCTGTGATCACACCGTGCTTGTCGATATCGGGCTTGAGCTTCATCTTAGGAAGCGAAGGAACGTGCTTCCTGTCATCAAGAGCCTGCTTGAGAAATGCGGAGTAGCTTGCGAAACTTGAGCCAAGATCAAGGTAATGGAGGAAAGCGTCTTTCTCATACCCGACGTTGACGAAGGCGGCATTCAGACCCGGCATCAGTTTTTTCACCTTGGCCAGGTAGATGTCGCCGACTGCATAGGCGATATTTCTCGATTCCTTCTGGAGCGAGACAAGCCTTGAATCCTCAAGCAGTGCGATCGACACTTCTTTAGGCTGCACGTCGACAATGAGTTCGCTTTTCATTTTCTTGATATTATACTGTGAAATTCCGGAGGTCTGCTTTAATCCTCCGGTGAAATAAAAAACAAAGGGCAAACTTTCTGGACCCGCCGAACCGGACCCGGAGAAGTTTGTCCTTCGCTGTTCGATTTCCGCGCCGTCTGGTAGAAGCGGAAGAATCGATGAGTAGCCGGCTGCCTGCTATGGTAGCGCGCAGCTGGTGTGACTCACTTCTTCTTGTGACGGTTCTTCTTCAGACGTTTCTTGCGCTTGTGAGTGGCCATCTTGTGGCCTTTTCTTTTCTTTCCGCTTGGCATTTTATGCGATATTTAAGTTGGTTGTAGATTGTTGTCTCAGTGATGTTGACAGGCTGTATCACTTAGCGTTCTTGACATCTTCCATGAACACTTTGGCGGGCTTGAAAGCCGGGATCTTGTGCTCGGGGATGATGATTGTTGTGTTCTTGGAGATGTTGCGTGCGGTCTTCTCCGAACGGGTCTTCACGATGAAGCTGCCGAAGCCACGGAGGTAGACGTTGTCGCCATGAGCCAGGTTCTCTTTCACAACTTCCATGAACTTCTCTACTGTCTCGAGAACGCTGGCTTTGTCGATACCTGTGGTTTTCGAGATCTCGCTAACGATGTCGGCTTTTGTCATAATTCTATATTTATTTGATAATACATTGATAAGCAACTGTTTGCCGGCAAGCATAAGCTTGTCTTCAAGCTTGCAAGTGCAAATATCGCACTTTTTTTTCATTCCCATGCAACAAATCGCATGATTTTTTGCAATAAACATCACTTTTCTACCTCATTAAGGGGTGTCTTACCAAGTTCAGCCCCACGTGAAGTTGCTCCGACGCCTGCGGCGCGCAGCAATCCGCCGCCTGACCGTGCGCAACGGCTGCAGCAGCAGACAAAACACCACTGAACCGCCCTGCGGCCGCCCTTCGAGCGCCAGACACGCCTTACGCCAACGGAGCGAAAGCGTCACCGTCAGCCCGGCTCCGATCAGCAAAGCCACGCATGGAGGCACAATGGACGGGAAGCCCTCGGCTATGGATGCCAGGGAGGCCAGAAGCCACACCCACATGGCCACGCTGACGCTCCCCATGAGCCTGAAAGGAGCGCGGCGCAACATCGACGAAGTGAATTCACGCCGGATACTCTCCGTACGGTGGGCATATGCGGTGTCGGACTCGCGACGGCACACCACCGCATCGGGCGAGATTTCCGCCACGCAGTTGTCGGACGTAGCAATCTCGCTGACAAACAGATCGTCGTCGCCATAATTGAGATGCAGGGCCGATGAAAATCCCTTATGATCAAAAAACAACGACCTGCGGTAGGCAAGATTGCAGGCAGTGCCCCTTACAGGGTGTCCTCCCAACGCGGCGATCAACCATACAAGCGCAGAACGCATGCGGTCAAAGGTGCGAAATCTTCGTCCGCGTCCGCTATCGAAATTTCCGTCATTCCCGCACAGACGGGCATATCCTATCACCACCTCTACCGACGGGTCGGAAAAATGCCGGGCCATGGTTTTCAGCCACAGGGGCGACTGTACGGCACAGTTGCCTACAGTCAGCAGCAGGCAGTCATAATGGGCCGCCTTGACTCCAAGGGTGACCGCAAGCTTGCGCCGGCTGAGACTACGTGTGCCGTCAGGCAGGAATGTGATGAAAAGATTGCTGTGGACAAGCTGCAGTTCGCGCACGATGTCATCGGCATGTGAATGACTGTCGTCATTGACCACCACTACCTCATATGGAGCATCATAGTCCTGCGAAAGAATATCGGTCAGCAGCTGTTTCAGATGACGCGTGTCGCTGTGAGAAGTGACCACGACAGTCACCGGAGGATTGCCCTGCACCGACACATCGCTGCCGTCAGACTCCCGGTTAAGAATACCGGCCCTGATGATGCGGTTAAGACGGGGCATCGTCACGACAAGCACATATACTGCCGCGATCAGAGCTACAGCCAGAAACACGTAGCATAGCATCGAACCGGGCAACAGAAACAGTTTTTGATCTATCATTTCAGTCAAGACAGCTTAATCGCCAAACACTTCATAGGGCACTCTGAACGACACCCCAAGCTGCATCAGCTGACTCAGAGCTCCCGGAAGGCGGCTGCGGAAAGAGTCCCATGAACGGCGTTCGGGCAGTGTCCATCCGGCCTCCGCCAGCGCCAATGCGCGAGGATAGGCCATATAAAACGCTCTGTCGACATCGGCGATCGCCTCTCCCCAGAGCGTGCCCATGACACCCTCCACATTGCCGTTGGCCGGCATATCTATCGAGTACGACCGTTGCAGCGTGGTGACAGGCATTCCCCAGTTGTTGTGCTCCGGAAGATCACCCTTCATCTGAGGATAATCGAGATAAGCATGTTCACCCGGGGCCATGATGAGCGGGTTGCCATGAGCCGCCGTCAGCTCCACGCACTTTGGAGTCAGTCCGTTTCGCCATGTGACGAGTGTCACATCGGACGGATAGTCCATCAGATACTTTTCAGCCGGCATATATATATTGTCGAGCTCACACCAGAGTATGGCTTTCTTGCCGCGAGATCTCACCGACGAGAGCATCCTGCCGAAGAAGTCGTTCATAAGAGAAGCGGCCTCGGTGTATCCGCGTTCCGACATCATGCGGCGGCAATCGCCGCACAAAGCCCAGTTTCGCTCTATCGCGGCTTCGTCGCCACCGAGATGAATGTATGGCGATGGAAACATGGAGGCTATACAGCCTATTATATCATCATACAGGGCATAAACGGAATCATTGGCCGCGCATGTCATCACTCCGGCTCCCGGAGTTGCAGCAAGAGCCGCACTGTCGGCTATATGGCATCCAAGTTCAGGATGTGCCGACAGCAGCGCCCTCGTATGGCCTGGGATATCGGTCTCCGGGACGATCTCTATATACCGGTCGGCAGCATAGCCTACTATCTCCCTGATATCCGATTCCGTATAATATTGATCCGATCCGGCCGTCAGTTCCGGATGGTCGGCGATCTCCACTCTCCACCCTTCATCATCAGTAAGGTGTAGCTGAAGCACATTAAATTTATAGCGTGCCATTATATCGATGAAACGCTTCACATCCTTTACGGGGATAAAATGCCGGGCAGGATCGAGCATAAGCGCCCGGCGCGGAAAAGCCGGAGAGTCATCGATCACTACCGGAGCTATCTCGCCGCGGGCCGTCGAAGCGACATCACCCCAGAGCAGCTGGTCGAGAGTCTGCATTCCCCGAAACAGAGCCTCTTCCGACGCTCCGGTCAGATGCAGGCCTGACGAACTGACCTCCAGCCGGTAATGTTCCTTACCCGACATCGAAGGATCGACTTCCAGTCGAGTTTTCACGCCCATGCCTTCGCCGAAATGCTTCGTCATGATATCGCCGTAAAGGTCAAGCAGTCTATGTCGCGACGGAAGAGACGACACTGTCTGCGGCGATGCCACAGCCCTGAGAGCCGCGCCTTTCGTCGATACCACACTCGCCGGCATAGGCATCAGTGCCGAAACCGGGCCTGTTTCTCTGGCTTGCGGAGTAACAAATATGGCCGCCGCCGCCAATGCTGTCAAAAATCTTTTCAACATATCGGCTGCAAAGTTACACATTTTTCACCAATGCATGAAATAAGCCGCTTCCGTGAAATTTACAATGGCTTTAGATTAAGAAACGCTGACTGTTTGCGCAAAAATTAGTAACTTTGCAATAATGAATTCATCGTCCACACCATCAGCATGCGCCGGCAGCGAAGCCGGATCCACCTACCGTCAGCCCACACTGTATCTTCTGCCGGTACCACTGTCCGACGTAGATCCAGCCGAAGTGATGCCGCCGGTCAATATCGAGATAGCCCGCTCGGTGCGCCATTTCATTGTGGAGAATATCCGTTCGGCACGTCGCTTCCTGAAACGTTGCGACAGATCTATTGATATCGACTCGCTGACTTTCGATGTGCTCGACGAGCATACGCGCAGCGCCGATGTCGCAGCTATGCTCGCGCTGATGGAACGCGGGGAGGACATGGCTGTTGTTTCAGAGGCGGGATGTCCGGCCGTGGCCGACCCGGGCTCTGAAGCGGTGGCCGAAGCGCAGCGGCGCGGCTACCGGGTGTGTCCGCTCGTAGGGCCGTCGAGCATATTGCTCGCCCTCATGGCGTCAGGATTCAATGGCCAGACCTTCGCATTCGCCGGATATCTTCCTGTCGAACCGCAGGCACGCGCAGCGCGTCTGAAGGAAATGCAGCGCCGTATTGACCGTGAACGTCAGACACAGATATTCATCGAGACCCCCTACCGCAACAACCGCCTGATACGCGAACTCATCACCACGCTTCCGGCCGACATGCTGCTGTGCGTGGCCACCGACATCACCGGACAGCGACAGAGGATCATTACAAAATCTCTTGCCCGGTGGGCTTCCGAGCCTGCCGATATAGACAGGATACCGTCGATATTCCTGCTTTTCAGGCAAAACTGAGAAACCTTTACAGAACACACAGACCGATGCCCAGAAAAAACAGATTCCAGCCAAGTCCGCTGCGACAGCCAGGATTATTCGACATAGCTGATCCGCTTACCTCCGGCGGTGGAATTTTCGGCGACGAACTGCCGGTACACCCTTCCATAGTCGACTTCGTGGTGCAGGAATCCGAACGGCGCGCCACATCGCAACCCCAACGTCTCAATCCGATTGACGAACCTATCAGGGATTACCCCGTAGAGCGCGGCTCGCTGCTTCTCGTAAGCTTCGGAAGCGGCAGCAGCGGCAACTGCTCCTACCTCGGCACACGCAGCGGAGGGATACTTATCGACGCAGGAGTCGACGTGCCGACCGTCACAAAAGGGCTGGAAACGATAGGACTTTCGATTGAAGACATCAAGGGCATACTGATCACCCACGATCACAGCGACCACATACGCTACGTCTATTCTCTCGTCAGAAAGCACTCATGGATGGGAGTATACTGCACACCGCGCACACTCAACGGCATATTGCGCCGCCATAACATCTCACGCCGCCTCAGCGACTATCACCGGCCGGTCTACAAGGAGTTTCCGTTTGAACTTGCCGGATTCCGCATCACGGCCTTCAACGTCAGCCACGACGGCTCCGACAATGCCGGTTTCTTTCTTGAATCCGGATCGCAGAACGTAGCAGTAGCCACTGATTTAGGATCGATAACCGAACGCGTCGACCATTACATGCGTCGCGCCAACCATATCATAATAGAGGCCAACTACGACGCCGAAATGCTTCGGAACGGCCGATACCCGGCCTATCTGAAAGCGAGAATCGAAGCCGACGACGGTCACCTCGACAACCAGGTCACGGCCTCGTTCCTTTCGTCGATCGCGAGCGGCAATCTCAGGAACGTGTTTCTTTGCCATCTGAGCGAGGACAACAATACGCCCGACAAAGCTCTTGAAACCATCACCGGCTCACTGCTCCGGCATCCCGACATTGCGGCAGGAAGGATATCCATGCCACATATCGAGATTTTCCCCCGGTATGAAAGATCTACCGTCTACAGTCTCCGGGTATGACCGTCCGCGAGGCTCCATGACATCATTACGCACATAAACAACCATCAGATGATAAACAATCGAAAACTACTTGCATTAATCGCTGCGGCAGCCATCGGATTGCCGGCAGCCGACGCCTGCACCAGCCTCATCGCGGGCAAGAAAGCCACTGCCGACGGCAGTGTCATGATCACATACGCCGCCGACAGCCATACTCTTTACGGCGAGCTTTACCATCAGCCGGCCGCTGACCACGCGCCCGGCTCCATGCGGCAGGTGACCGAATGGGATACCGGCCGACACCTCGGCGAGATCCCCGAGGCGGCGCATACATACCGTACGCTCGGCAACATGAACGAGCACGGACTCACCATCTCCGAAAGCACCTGGGGCGGACGCCACGAGCTCGCCGGAACCGGACTTATCGACTACGGATCGCTCATCTACATCACCCTGCAGCGGGCGCGAACCGCACGCGAGGCGCTTAAGGTCATGACCGATCTGGTCGGCACCTACGGCTACGCCTCCGAGGGCGAGTCATTCTCGATAGCCGACGCCGACGAGGCATGGATCATGGAGATGATCGGAAAAGGCAAGGCTGACAAAGGAGCCGTATGGGTGGCTCGCCGCGTGCCCGACGACTGCATATCGGGCCATGCCAACCACTCGCGCATCCATCAGTTCCCGCTTGACGATCCGGAGACGCTATATTCGCCCGACGTCATCAGCTTCGCCCGCAGCCAGGGATATTTCGACGGCAAGGACGAGGACTTCAGCTTCTCGCGCGCATATGCCGTGACCGACGGCGGCGCCCTCCGCGGGTGCGACGGACGCGTATGGTCGTTCTACAACCGTTTCAATCCCGCCGAAGCTGCTCCCTATCTCGACTGGGTGCTCCGCGGCCAGGGCGATCCGCTCCCCCTGTGGATCAGACCGCAGCAGAAGGTCGACGTACGCCAGATGCAGGCCATGATGCGCGACCATTTCGAAGGCACGCCCATGGACATGACGCTCGACGTCGGAGCCGGCCCCTACAAGGTGCCCTACCGCTGGCGTCCGCTGACCTATGAGGTGGACAGCACCGAATACACCCATGAGCGCGCCATCGCCACACAGCAGACAGGCTTTTCCTTCGTCAGCCAGATGGACTCGAAGGCTCCGGCGGCGATGCGCGGCATACTGTGGTTCGGTGTCGATGACGCCAATACATGCGTCTATGTGCCGGTCTACAACAGCGTGACCGACGTGCCACATGAATTCGCCGTAGGCAACGGCGACATGTACAACATCTCGTGGGACGCCGCTTTCTGGGTCAACAATTACGTAGCCAACCAGGCCTACAACCGATATTCGCAGATGATTCCCGACATCCGCCGCGTGCAGAACGAGATCGAGGACTCCATAGCCTCGGAGGTCGCCGCCATGCGTCAGGCGGTCGCTTCAATGCCTGATGCGCAGGCTTCGGCCACATTGACCGGTCACACCGCAAAGTGGGCCCGCGACTATACGATACGCTACAAGCAGCTCGGCGACTATCTGCTGGTGAAATATCTCGACGGCAATGTGAAACGCGAGAAAGACGGCCAGTTTGAGCGCACCGCCGACGGCATGCCGGTCTATCCGCTCTTCCCCGGATACGACGACCGCTACTATCGCTCTATCGCCGATGATCCCGAAGGGGGCGAACGGCTCAAATCGCTGAAGCTATGACCGACGATCCCATCATCGTGGAGCGCCGGCGCGCATCATACGACGAGCTTCCCGCTTCCGACCGGGAGCTCGTCGACGCCGCGCGCAGAGCCACCTCGCGCGCTTACGCGCCCTACAGCCATTTTCATGTCGGGGCGGCCATACGCCTGTCGGACGGCACAGTCATAGAGGGCTCCAATCAGGAGAATGCGGCATATCCTTTGGGAATGTGCGCCGAGCGCACGGCCGCATATTACGCCCACTCATCACATCCCGAAGCCTCATTCGAAGCCATAGCGATATCTGCTGTGGGCACCGACGGCAAGCCTACGCCGCAGCCTACTCCTCCCTGCGGGGCATGCCGCCAGGCGCTTCTGGAATATGAAAAGCTTGCTGGACACCCTGTACGGGTCATTCTCGACTCCCCCGCCGAGATATACCTGCTCCCCTCCGTCAGCTCGCTGCTGCCGCTGTCGTTCAGCGACTTCTGATAGCGGAAAGGATCATCGGTTGTATGCTCCCGGGAAAGTGCCGCTGACTCCGTAGCGGTCAGTACGAACCGGGCATACGATGGCTTCAGCGGGACTCCCCTCCCTCAATCGGTAGTCGTAGCTGTAAGTTTCAGCGTCGATATCGAAAAGCGGATCACACCCCCACAGACAGCCTGCGAAAATTGCATCGTCAGAACCGTTGCTTCTGAACGTGCAGCGAACGAACGACGAGCCGGCCGGTGCCGACGGAATGAGATCCGGGCACACACCGTAGAAAATCGACTCGCTGACACTCGCCACAGCTCCGTCTTCCAGTTGCAGCAAAGCTCCCGTCGACGAGGCGAACAGGTAGTTGTCGGCCAGCGTGCACCGACTTAGGTCGGCCGTACCCCCACTGAGCGTCACCACTCCTTCGGGCGAGGATGAGAACTCGCATCCCACCGCCATCAGATCCGACGCTGAGGCATCGACTACACGGCGTGAAGCGTTCGTCAGCCGGCAGTTGTCGAACCTCGCCTGCGCTCCCCCGCCGCACGACAGTCCGGTGACCGGATTGAGCAGATCGGCGCACGTCATCTCTATATCTCCGCCATCAGCTACAATGCCTTCCCACTGACCGGGAATGAGGTCAAACGGGATGGTGGTGACGACGTTGCCGAGTCGGTCGCCGCATAGTTTTACCTGCCGCCCGGAAGTGCCCTGCACTATCAGTTTTCCACCAACCCGGAGCGACGCTCCGTCGTGAAAACAGAGGGTCGCACCCTCTTCCACCACAAGTGTCGCGCCGGCCCGGACGTCGAGACATCCGAAGATTCTCACCAACGAGCCGGCCTCGATGCGCGTATCGGCCGTAACGGCCACATCGCGCAGCGTCAGCGGTTCAAGCGCCTCTCCGGCAATCGGAAGCGAGGTCACGGCTCCGTTGACGGTGAAAACGATGCTTCCACTGATCTCTTTCCCCTCGGGAAAAGCGTCGGCCAGAACCGCAATCGAATCGCCCGGGCGGATATCCACGTCATGAAATGTCTGGCCGGAGAAACCGTCGACATTGAGCCGCACATCGGCGCCGCTCACTCCGCTTAACGCCACATCGGTGATGCGCATCACCTTGCTGCCACGGTTATAGACCGTCACAGCCACAGCCGGGGACCACTCACCGGCCCATACCTGGCCGAAGTCCAGTGATTCTGCCGAAAACTCGGGCCGATCTGCAGGCGACGACGAGAGATCATCGGATATACAGGAGGCCGGCGTAAGCACCCACAAAAAGGCTATTGCGGCATATATAAGCTTAATTAACTTTCGCATACATTGAAAACGCACAATACACCCGAATATTTTACTACCTTTGCTCTCGATGGATACAAAAATCATAACGACATCTGATACCGGTGATTTCAGCCTCGTCGAACGGCTGCTCACTGAGGCATTTCCAGAAGATGAGCGCCGACCGCTCGATGCATTCCGCCATCTTGCCGACCACGACGGCCGTTTCAACGTGATCCTGCTGTCGGACGGAGCAGCCCCTGTAGGCTTTATCACCGTCTGGGACTTCGACGACTTCCGCTACGTGGAGCATTTCGCCATACTTCCGGAGATGCGCTGTCACCGTTACGGCGCACGCGCCCTCGAAACCCTGCTGGCGTCCGACCGTCGGCCGGTAGTGCTTGAGGTAGAGATGCCGGAGGATGAACTCACCACCCGACGTGTGGGTTTCTACACCCGCTGCGGGTTCGCCATGCTGCCCGACGCTTACATTCAGCCGCCCTACCGCCCCGGAGGCGCGTCACTGCCTATGAAAATAATGGCTTGGGCGCCCGACGGAGTCCGCGTTCCCTCTTTCAGCCATATACGCCTGACTCTCCACCGCGAGGTCTATGGTGTCACGAATCCATAAGTTTTTTGTTTCAAAAATGGTACAAAAAGGTTAAATTCTCGCAGAAACAGGAATAATAAGGAATTATTGACTACTTTTGTAGCGAATAATTCCAAACACAGTGACACTCGATCTCTTCTTCACGACAATTGCGGGGGGCTTTGAAGCAATTCGACGCCGACATGTTGCTGGCCGTAAACGGCCTGAACACTCCATGGCTTGACCAGATAATGTGGGTTGTGACCAATCGCTTCGCATGGATACCCTTATATGTGGCGCTCGCTCTCTATATCGTCAGACTCGACTGGCGCAAAGGCCTCATGTGCGTACAACCGTCCGCGATGGCAGGTAGGCCATAAAAAGATAGCCGTCCAGAGTTTGGGCAGCT
>CANRCT010000047.1 GCA_947629175.1 uncultured Muribaculaceae bacterium
TCGGGAAGGCACATCCATATTGCATCTGTAGTTTTCATCCTGCAAATTTAACACTTTCCCAAAAATCTATGCACCGGGATTTCGGATTGAGCCGGTCAATCACGCGCGCCTTTTCCACTGACGTCAATGCAGGGAAATCAATTGACTCTGTATCTTAGAAACAGAGGGTCATATGCATGGCATACATAAACTGAAGCAATACAAAATTATGACTACCACAAAATCCGACAACTCTTTATATGTTATATACGGAAAAAGGAAGGATAATTCATATTGCAATTAAAAGGCGACAGGTGACAGGGGAAAAGCTGTGTCTCTTAAAGGCTTTCAATCAGGTGAATAGGGTAAAGGGGCTGTTTATATATTGGAGCACACTATCCATCCGATATCGTTTTGGAATGGCTTACTGAGGTCTTACAGTTCTGATTTAATCTTTCATCAAAAACACAATCGGGACTCTCATTATTTGCAGATAGCTGTAACCACATTTAAGTAGTTATCAGGATCAGCCTCTCCACTTTTCAAGAGTGAACAGAAACTCCAGTCCTCCCTGGGGCCCATTATGTACGGAAATACTACCGCCCAAGGCTTCAATCGTGTTTTTGACAATCGGGAGTCCGAGGCCGGTGCCTCCGGCTTTACGCGAGCGGCCGGCATCAATGCGGTAAAAGCGTTCGAACAGGTGGGGCAGATGTTGAGGATCAACTCCCGTGCCGTTGTCGTAAAATCTGAAAGTATAGTATCGTTCGGATTCCACTACGAGGTCAAGCCCCATTTCAGTGCCGTGGGAATGAATGGCCGCATTCTTGATCAGGTTGGATATCATGCCTGACAACAGCGTGGCATTGCCCTTTATCATGCACTCAAGAGGCAGATTGTAGTGAAATTTCATGTCGCCGGCTATTCCCGAGGCCAAAAGATCGTTTTCTATAGTGAACACAAGATCGTGGAAGTCGATTTCACTTACAGGAATATTGCTGCTGCCTTCTTCCAGACGTGTCATTGTGGACACATCGACAAGCAGACTGCATAATCTCTCAACGTTTTCCTGAGCCCTCGTGATGAATCTCTGACGAGTAGGAGCATCCATATCCGGATTGTCGGCGATTGTGTCAAGATAACCTTTTATGACACCGACAGGGGTCTTCAGTTCATGATTGATATTGTTGGTGAGCTGGCGTTTGATGCGCGCTTTTTCTTCCACAGCATGCAGGGCGATCTTATGTTCCCGTTCGCTTTTTTTGACGGCATCGGCCTTGTCGCGGTAAAGTTTTACGATCTTGCGTGAAATATCGCCAAGCTCGTCGTGAGGGAAATCGGTCTCATCAACTGTCTCAAGGTTGTCGGCCGCTTTGGTGGCGAAATCCCGGAGAAGTCCGATGTTTTTGGTCAGAAAGCGTGTCGAAAAATAACAGATACCTCCCATGGCCAGAAATATTACCAGTATGATCCACACGTTTGTGTTGGCTTTGATAGCTTCTCCTATCGTCATCGTGTATGGGACGGTAGTCTGCACGTAAATCTGGCCGTCATTGCTCTTCAAGGCTGCGGAATAGAACATCTGGTCATCTTCCTGATACTCACTCGAACCTTCGCCCGTAGCTTCGGCCTCACGGAATTCAGCCCGCTCGGCCGCTTCAGAAAAATCCTGTATTATCGGTGTGTCGCCTGCATTGTATATCAGTCGCCCTTCCTTATCGTAGACACATACCGATATACCGTCGTACATGGAATTGGAGAAATAGTCGTTGATGAAGTTCATGAACGGCCGCATGTCGATGTCGTTTTTATAGGCATTGATTATCCGGCTGTTGATAAACTTCAACTCTTTGCTGATCTGTTCAGTACGTATGGCAGACTCATGTTTGTATTGCTGATACAGCAGGACGAGCATTCCTGTCCACATCAGCACCACCATGGGTATGAAAAGTCGCCAGCGATAACTAAACTGTCTCTTTGAAGCCATATCCGAAACCGAGACGTGTCACAATGTTGTCGCCGTAGCTTCCGATTTTTTTTCTCAGTCGGGCGATGTTTGTGTCGATGGTGCGGTTTGTCACGACTACATCGTTTGACCAGACATTGCGGATGATCTCTTCGCGGGAATGAATGCGGTTGCGGTGGGATATGAGAAAGAGAAGTATATCGAATTCCGTCTTCGTCAGGTTTATTTCCTGATTGTTGAGATAGCATAGTTTTTCGTTTCTGTCTATGCGCAGTCCATTGAAAGTGATGTCGGGCTCATAAATGCTTTTGGGAGCAGACATCGTCCACTGACGGTTGACCTGACTCCGGCGCAATACAGCACGCACACGTGCGAGAACCTCACTGATGACAAAAGGTTTTGTAATATAGTCGTCAGCTCCGATATTGAGACCCATCACCGTGTCATCCTCGCCATTGAGAGCCGAACAGAATATTATGGGGATCGTCTCTGTAGAAGAATTGTTTCGGACACGCTTTGCAAAATCAAATCCGCTCAGACGCTCCATCATTATGTCCACTATCATAAGAGAGTAGGCCGTAAGATCAAGTGTCAGAGCTTCCTCTGCGCTGTAGGCGCAATTGACTTCATAACCCTCTTTTTCGAGGTTGAATTTGAGTATCTCGCACAACGACTCTTCGTCGTCAATCACCAGTATTCTGTTGTTCATCGTATGAAATGGTAATGTAGATGGTGTATTCTTAATTCCGGTGACGTAAAATTACAAATTATATACGCATCCGCAATGTTAATGTATATTAAATCGAATGAATTACCGAACTACACCGAAGCCATATTGTTATGATTGTATAATTACTATATTTGCACTGTGTTTTTTCATGGTATTAGATTTAAGGTTAAAAAAATTGGTTTGTCGGGATGACAAACCAATTTTTTTTATTCATGAGGCGACGGTAATGTTCAGAGAGTCGAATACTGTCGGGAATATCGAAGCATCTGCTGAGGATAATCTTCAGAATAGCCGACGATGACATCTGTAGGATTGCCGGCCTCATCGCGCTTGATCTCATATTGAGGATTGACAAATCCCTTGTAGGGGGCTATCGACAGATGAGCGTACCGGTCAAGAATTTCCTTATGAAGCATCGGATCGACTTTCACGGCATATTTCTCCACCAGAGCCTCGCCGGCGGCATAGTCACCCTCGCTCTTAATGCGCTGCACTTCGCCGAGCAATTGTCCGAACAGTCTGCGCACGGCCTCGTAATCATTGATTGACAGCACGGTCTTGCCGTTGACTTTGTCAAGCGTCACGATTCCGTCGTCCTTTCCATGTGCCAGCACCCACTCGCTTATCAGCTTACGGTTGCGCATGTGTGCTTCCTCTACATCTTTGCCCGGCTCGATACGCATAAGCTGTGTCATCAGGCCATTGAGAAGATAATGGTAATAATTGGCTTTATAAGCGTCGGGACTGTCAATGAGGCCGAGCTCTACAAGTTTCGGATCGGCAAGATAATAAAGGGCGAAGAGATCGGCGCGTGCCTCTTCGAGCGTGGATCCGTGAGCCTTCAGGGCATCGGGATCTACGCCTGGCAGGAGACGTCCCGAACCGTGGCCCAGACATTCATGCAGATCAGTATGCAGATTGTCGGTGATAAAGAGATAACGGTCCATGAGGTTTCTTACCATCGTGTCGGGCACGAATTCGTCGTTGAATCCATTGCCGTGTGAAGCAGCGTCATATGCCTGGGTTATATTCTCTATAGTCACAGATTTCGACCCGTGGCTGGCGCGAATCCAGTTGGAGTTAGGAAGATTGATTCCTATCGGTGTGGCCGGGTAGGCGTCGCCTGCCAGTATTGCTGCCGTTATGACCTTTGCTGTCACACCCTGCACCTTGTCTTTGCGGAAGCGTTGGTCGACAGGGGAGTGATCCTCAAACCATTGCGCATTAGAGCCTATGATCTCCGTCCGGCGAGAGGCGTCGAGATTCTTGAAATTGACTATTGACTCCCACGCTCCAGTCATGCCGAGAGGATCGTCGTAGCTTTCAATAAATCCGTTGATGAAATCCACTCTCGAATCGGTGTCGCCCACCCAGAGTATGGAGTATTCGTCGAATTCCTTAAGATCACCCGAACGATAATAGGATATCAGTTTGTCTATCACAGTTGCCTGATGCGGATTTTCGGCATACTCCCGGGCTTGGGTCAGGTGATCGACGATGCGCGATATGGCTTCGGAGTAAAGCCCTCCGACTTTATAAGTCTGCTCTACTATTTTGCCGTCGGTATCTTTGACGACACGGGTGTTGAGACCATGCATCACCGGTGTGGCATCAGTCGAGTCTTTTCGGGCCTCATAATACTGTTCGACCTCTTTTTGGGTAACACCTTCATAGAGATTGACAGCCGACGTCAGGATCAAGTCCTGACCGGCTTCCTGATTGACTTTCTTAGGCATGAAAGCAGGATCAAACACATATCTGAACAATTCATCCTTCACCGATGCCGACGGCTGCCTGTCAGCTGGAAGAGCTGACGTCTGCTCCTCCAGAAAACTGCGGCTGAAGGCCGGCTTGAATTTATCCATTGAATAATGATGATGATTTCCGTTGGCAAACCATACCTGCTTGACGTATGTCTCGAACGCTTTGAAATCTTCTGAATTCCGGTCGCCGCTATACGAACTGTAGATGTTTTCAAGCAGCTGGCGAAGGGGAAGATTCAGGCGGTTGTTCTGATCCCAGAGAATGTCACGTCCGGTGAGAGCCGCTTCCGTCAGATGATAGATGAGTAGTTTCTGCCGGAGCGGGAGCGATTCGAATTCAGGCACTTTATAACGAAGCACCTCTATGTCGGCGAAACGGTCGACTACATAGTTGAAATCTTCTGCCATAACAGGTGTTGCGGGCGAGCATGTGGCCAGCATCATGGCCAGGGTCGCGGTTTTGAATTTGTCCATTGAATGATATACTTGATTGGCGTAAAATCTTGCTGATGTCTGCCGGCTGTCATTCGACATACAGTATCAGCCCCTTGAGATACTCTCCTTCGGGATGATATATGTTGACGGGATGATCCGCCGGCTGTGTGAGCTGATGGAGGATCCTCACTTTCCGGCGGCTCTCGGCCGCCGCGGAGAATACGGCCAGACGGAACTGTTCGCGGGTAATGGCCTGCGAACATGAAAAGGTGAACAATATTCCTCCGGGAGCGATCTTCGAGAACGCCTTGGCATTCAGCCGCTGATATCCGCGCAACGCATTGCGTATCGCGCTGCGGTGTTTGGCAAATGCCGGAGGATCGAGCACGATAAGATCAAAAGCGTCAGGCGCCATATCGGCCAGAAACCTGAAGGCATCCTCGGCATGCGAATGATGACGGCCGTCGCCGGGGAAATTCAGTTCTATGTTGGCATCTGTCAGTGTGACAGCCTTGGCCGAACTGTCGACCGAGTCAACGCTTACGGCTCCTCCGCGCATCGCATAGACTGAAAAGCCGCCTGTGTAACAAAACATGTTAAGCACACGTCGGCCACGGCTGTAATTCTCGAGGAGAGCCCGGTTGTCGCGCTGGTCGACGAAAAAACCTGTCTTCTGTCCTTTCAGCCAGTCGACATGGAATTTCAGACCGTTCTCGCAGGCTACATCTCCTGAATAGGAGCCGATTATATAGTCATTTTGCGGATCAAGCCGTGCTTTGTAGGGCAGGGTAGTCTCCGATTTGTAATATACGTTTGATATGCCTGCGCCGGGGAGTCCGACCAGAGCACGGGCTATGATATCGCGGGCGAAATGCATGCCGGGGGAGTGGGCCTGCACTACTGCTGTGGGACCGTAGACATCGACAACCAGTCCGGGAAGGAAATCCCCTTCTCCGTGTACAAGCCGATACGCATCGGTGCCGGGCCGTATGACTCCGATAGCCTTACGCATCATCCATGCCTGCCGGAGGCGGAGCGTATAAAACGCTTCATCTATCGTTTCGTCGGACGATGACAACATTCTGACTGCAATCGAGCCGATCTGAAAATGTCCGGTGCCGAGAGTAGTCCCGTCGTGAGCAATCACTTTGACGGTCTCTCCTTCCTCAAGCCCGTCGGGCAGTGAGTCGATTGCCCCCGAGAACACCCAGGGATGAAAGCGTAGCAAAGACTCCTCCTTACCTTTGCGCAGTCTGATTATCTTGTAATCGGTCATAAAAAACTTATAGTTATTTGAGAGCTCTGAAAATATCGTTTCCGTTGGCATAAACAAGAAGAAGCAACAGGAATATCATACCTGCATACTGGGCATACTCCATCACTTTTTCATTGGGCTTGCGCCGGGTGATGATTTCGTAAAGCAGAAACATGACATGGCCGCCATCAAGGCCGGGGATAGGGATTATGTTCATGAATGCCAGAGCGACTGAGAGGAAAGCCGTGATCTGCCAGAAGCCATACCAGTCCCATTTGTCGGGAAACAGATTGCCTATCGCACCGAATCCCCCGAGGCTCTGGGCACCTTCCGACGTGAAGACATACTTCATGGAGCTGACATAGTTGGCCATAGTGCCTGTGCCGTTTTCCCATCCCTTGGGGAAGGACTGGAGCAGCCCGAAATGCTGCCTTACGGTTGGATAGACTTCAGTGATCGGTTTGAGCTGAAATCCGAGTTTTCCTCCCTCGGTCGGCGTGGCTGTCACTTCCAGTCGCTTGCCGTCACGATCAAGCGTTATCACAGCAGATTGCCCGGCTTTCGCAAGCAATGCCGGTACGAGTTCGGTGAAGGCCGGAGTTTCAGTAGAGTCAACGGCGATGATACGGTCGCCTTCCATTATGCCGGCCTCGGCAGCCGGGCCTCCTCCCTGAAGGCGCCCGACAAAAGCCGGCACGCGGAACGACATGAATCCGCCACGTTCGTTGATGGCAAGTATGAAGTTGTCGGGTATTGCAATGCTGACGGTATCAGTGTGATTGCGGAGCACTTCCACACTATGAGCTGAAGCTATGACGTATGCGAAATCGCCTTTGGAAGAGTCGATATCCTTTCCGTCGGCTTTCAGCGGGATATCTCCGTTTCTGAATCCGATAGCCTGAGCCTCCTCCACGTAGTCCATCCCTTCATATGCATCCTGTAGAGGTATGTAGGCCGATCCCCAGTGCCAGGCGATGCCTGCATAAATGATTATTGCAAGTATGAAGTTGAACATCACTCCGCCAAGCATCACAAGCAGACGCTGATAGGCCGGCTTTGATCGGAATTCCCATGGCTTTTCAGGCTGGGCCATCTGTTCCTTATCCATCGATTCGTCGATCATTCCGGCAATTTTTACGTATCCTCCGAGCGGAAGCCAGCCTATGCCGTATTCGGTATCGCGCCATGAGGCTTTTTCATTACCGTTTTTATCAAGGCGCGCCTGCTTCTTGCGCGGACGCCATTTGACGAGCGAAAACCAAGGATTGAAGAAAAGATAGAATTTTTCTACCTTTATGCCGAACGCCCGTGCGAAAATATAGTGGCCGAACTCATGAATGATGACCAGAAAGGCCAAGGCTACAATGAGTTGAGCCGCTTTTATGAGAAATGATTCCATGTGGTGAGATAATATAGTGTGTTCAAAGTGATTTTATGATCTCAGCAGCCTTGGCCCGAGCCTCGCTGTTGACTGCAACATAGTCATCGTAGTCGGGTTGGCTTACAAACGTAGTGACTAAACGTGTCCGCTCGATTATATGATAGATGTCGGTGAAACCGATGCGGCCATCGAGAAAAGCAGCTACAGCGACTTCATTGGCAGCATTGATTGTACATGCAGCGGAGCCGCCCTGTTCCATAGCTGAATATGCCAGTCCGAGACATGGGAATTTCGACATGTCGGGCCTGTAGAATGTGAGGTCGGCATAATCTTCGATCGTAAGGCGTCGTTCATGGCTGACGATGCGGGTGGCGTCGCCCAGCGCATACCTTATCGGAAGATGCATGTCGGGAATGCCGAGCTGCGCTTTGACAGCACCGTCGCAGAACTGTACCATGGAGTGGACAATGCTCTGTGGATGCACCACAGGCTCGATCCTGTCGGCACCGATACCGAAAAGCCACCTCGCTTCAATGATCTCGAACGCTTTGTTCATCATCGTGGCTGAATCGATGGTGATCTTGTTGCCCATGCTCCAGTTGGGATGTCGGAGAGCGTCAGCCACTGTGACGCCGGCAAGCTGAGCCTTGGTATGATTTCTGAACGGACCGCCCGAAGCCGTGATGATGAGCCGGTCGACGGTCAACGGATCCTCGCCGACCAGACACTGATATATGGCCGAATGCTCTGAATCTACAGGAAGCACTTGGCTTGAAGATTTTTTCAGCTGACTGTCTATAAGCTCGCCTGCCACCACCAGGGTTTCCTTGTTGGCCAGCGCGATATCTTTGCCGGCTCGTATCGCCCTTATTGTAGGCTCCAGACCGCTGTATCCTACAGTAGCAGTGACGACCGTAGAGAAATCGTCACGCTCCATGGCATCGGCGATTGCGGCGCTTCCGGCTGCGGTCTCTATTCCGAGCGGTGACAGAGCATCGTGAAGAGCAGCGTACTTGTCAGCATCCGCTATGATGGCAACAGCCGGCCTATGGATACGGGCCTGCTCTATAAGCTCCTTGACGCGTGAACCCGCCGCGAGCACGTTCACTTTGAAACGATCAGGATATTGTCGGACTATGTCGAGAGTCTGAGTGCCGATCGAACCGGTAGAACCGATTATGGCTATGTTTTTTATCGTCTGTGTCACTTTCAGGTCATTCTTACCGCAAATTTACGACAAAAACGCGAGATAATACAACGACCGGATGAAAAAGGGGCGTTTTCCACTTATATCAATATGATATTAGAGAAAGTGGCGATTGCGTTTGATAAAACATCCCGCCCCGTCACAGCGAGCAGAAGAAGGATATGAAAAAAGGAGTTGAAATGTCGATCAGCACCCCATGAATGATTGCCGACGGGACATAAGATGGGCCGCACCATTTACGTATGGCCGGCAGACATACATCTACCGAGGTCACGCCGGCGGCAGAAATCTCCGATTCCGGGCCAAGAAAACGACAGATGAGGGGAGCTCCGATGAGAGCGGCCAGTTCGCGGAATATGTTTGCCAGAAGCGCTACTGTGCCGAGCTGAGTGGCAAGAGCTACTCCGAGAGTCGGTTCCTTGAGCTGTGAGACAAGAATTGATGACAGTGAATAATAACCGCATGCACTGTTGACTGCCAGACATTCGGCCATACTCCAGCGGCTGATCAGAAACGATCCGGCGGCAGTGAAAAGCAGTGTCCCCGCCATGGTGACGACAGGCAGCAGTATATCCGTCATGCGGAGCGAACGCAGCATTTTCCCTAAATCAGGGTTTAATCCGATTCCCAGCCCTACCTGAAACATCAGAAGATATAAAAGCCAGACAGAGAGAGAATGCATGCCGTCGATCACTCCAGCCAGATTCCCAGCTGTCCATCCGGCAACAAAGCAGAGCAATACTATGATATTTCCCTTCATGATCAAGACTTTTTCATGAGAAAACGTTTCAAAAACCATACACCTGCAAAACTGCCTGCCAGGCCAAGAAGTGTCAGGCATACGGCCTCGCCGACGACTGGCAGCATATCAGTGCCTGACGTCGTACCGGCTCCGACCGAATAGCCGAGGACAAATATCAGCGCACAGACTGTGACTGTTACCAGTCCGGCAAATTTTGCCGGCCATGAGTACATGCGTAAAAATCTGCCGGCTATAACGCCGGCAGCAAGTATGCCGATAATCTCAATCATGAGGAAATTGAATTTTTCGGCAAAGTTACTAAAATTTCATCGTATGAACCGGGGAGCGAGAACAAAGAGACCCAACGAGATGCCGAAATTCCAGTTGCGTGCGGGGTAGGAGCAATAATTGGCATAGGCGCTGAGTGTGGCAAATGGAAGAGTGAGGGCGACAGCTGTTTCTCCGAAGAAATGGGCGGTGCCGAACCGTCGTCCGTATCTGGCTGTACCGTCGGGATTTTCCAGTATGCGCCTGTAAGGCATGAAAGTGCATATAGTCCCTCGCAGCTGGGCGGTCGAACTCATCTTCCAGATGGGCACTAACGAGGCAGTCAGGAACGAATTGGCACGGAAAGCCGGGTTGAAGGCGTTGTATGACGAAGGCGTCGGATAATACGACGGCGCCATCACCAGCGTGGCTCCATAGCTCGACTGCAGTTTGCGTGTTGATAACAGGGCATCGAACTCTGCTCCCAAAGCGGCCTTACGGCCAAGCTGAAAGAAATGCAGTGCCTTGATCTCTGCCTGTCCGAACGTCAGTTTTTTTCTTATATCGGCGCGTAGTTCGCCATCCGATGACGGCTTGAAATGATATCGGCCTGTCGCCCCTAAAAATTTCATATTGAAATGTGAGCCGGATGTCGGGAAATTGACATTGTCGAGAGTATTGTACTCATAGCTTATCCTGGCCTCCAGCAGGCGGCGATAGGTATGATCGCGGAGATTTGCCTTATAATCATAGCGCGCGGTGGGATAAAAACGGTTTTTGATAAGACCTGCGCCGATTCCCGCTTCCAGTCTGGCCGGACGGCCGGCTGACAGAATGTAACTGATACGACCGAAAATTTCAGTATCCGTCACAAATGTCGGGATATTGTCTTCAAAAAACAGTTCATCGCTTTCGTGGAATTTCTGTCGCGAGGCCACTGCCTGCAGCCTCAAAGCGGATGGAATGCGTGTGAGGAGGCTGAAACGGGCATCCAGCAGGGCTGCCTGATAGCTTTGTCCGAGCCATACGCTTGCTTTTGTGGAAAGTGAGTTGAAGTCGAGAGTGTTGTATCCTCCTGAAAAGTAGAGCATGGAGGCAGTGGAGGTTGAGACGTAGCCTCCGGCTGCTACCTGAAAATTATTCTTAACGTCGGCTTTCAGATTCAATGCGAATAATCCTGTCGAATCATTATACACAGCTTCAGGTACAAGATTCTCGAGTTTGCCGGGCGTGATGGCGCGATAATAGGAATCGCGCGCCCTCGCAATACCGAAAGTGTCGGGACTACGATATGTGAACAGATATCGTATAAACTCATTCTGTCGCGGTGTGCCCCCTTTTACACTTACGGAATCGAAGCGCACATATGGAGTGGCGGCTTTGAACGACATGCGTCTGAGCTCACGCACTTCCGAAGGGATACGGGTGGTGACGCGCGTCTTTATCGAGTCCATCATGGCCATCGCCGTGCGGTAGCCGATAGCATAGATCGTATCTGCCTTATCGAAATCGAGCACGCCGAACATGCGCACGGGCACGTCGATGCTTACTCCCCACTCAGCCGGCATGGTATAGTCATTATTCTGGATGATCATGTCTTCGAGCTGCTGCAGGACATTGTTGCGCTGAGGTTTGGTGTCGGGGCCTGAGACGTTCGACCCTATCATTATATCCGGCGCGAAGTCGGTGCGCATCACATTGAAGGGATAATTGTCGTAGATTCCTCCATCGTATACAAGCACGGAGTCAATCTCTATCGGACGGAAAACGAGAGGGAAGCTCATCGAAGCCCTGATGGCGTCGCCGAGTGATCCGTGGGAGAGGACTATCTTGCGTTTCTGATATACATCGGAGGTCACTGTCCGCAGGGGTACAAACAGTTTGTCGAAATCGCCTCCGCACTGAGCCGTATATGCTGCAAAAAGATCCATGAAGGCGAAATTCATCGGCAAAGGATTGATAAGCGATGTGGGAAGCACCGACATAGGGCGTCCGTTGACATCTGACCCGAGATTGATCCTCACCATGGCCGGGGAGGACGGTTCACGGTCGAAATAATATATGTGCGAGGGATTTATCTTTCCTGTCGACCAGTCGACAAATCCTTTTGACTTTATCAGAGCCATCATCTCATCGGGTGTATATCCTGCGGCATACAGCCCCCCGACTACAGCCCCCATTGATGTGCCCGTAATATAGTCGATGGGAATATTGTTCTCTTCGAGCGCCTTTATCACGGCAATGTGGGCTATCCCTTTGGCTCCTCCGCCGCTAAGCACAAGGCCTACAGCCTGATGCTTTCCGGATGGAAGAGAATCCGACGGCTGAACGGCATAGGCCATTGCAGCGGATGATAACAATATCAGAAGGCTCAGAATACGATTAGTCATAATATGATAGTTGAAACCTGCCATTACAACAATTAACAAACAGCGATGGTTGGCCGACTGATAATTTTTGCCTACATTTGCACCGCAATTGACAAAACGTTTATGGGACGACAACAATATGACAGTCTCGACCGGAAAATTCTCGAGATGCTGACCGAAAATGCACGAGTGCCCTTTCTTGAGATAGCGAGGGAGTGCAACGTGTCGGGAGCGGCTGTGCACCAGCGTATTCAGAAACTGACGGCTTCGGGAGTGATAAACGGATTCGAATCTCTTATCAATCCGGCGGCTATGGGATATGAAACATGCGCATATGTCGGATTTTTTCTCAACGAACCGTCCAATTATGAAACAGTAGTAGAGCAGCTCCGGCAGATCCCTGAGGTAGTGGAGTGCCATTATACTACCGGCAAATACGACCTATTAGTGAAACTTTATGCGCGCAACAACGCACATATGCTGCAGATAATCCGTGAGAGTTTCCAGACGATCGGCGCCGGGCGTACCGAAACACTGATATCGTTCAAGGAAGAGTTCCGCCGACAGGTGCCCATAGAATGAATTTCGACGCTATGGATAATCTGACTGATGAAATCGCCCTCAATGCCATGAGCTGGGCGAGAGAGGCGGGAGCATTACAGCTCAAGTATTTCAGGGGCGACGATCTCGACGTCCATACAAAGCTCAACGACAGCGACATTGTGACTGTGGCCGACAAAGCCTGCGAAGCACTGCTCATGAGTCATATAAAAGAGGTGTATCCCACACACTCCATTCTTTCGGAAGAAAGCGGCTCGACCAATGAGGGAAGTGAATGGCGGTGGGTCATAGACCCGCTTGACGGAACGACAAATTTCGGATCCGGACTTCCTGTATTTGCAGTCTCGGTAGGAGTAGAGCACAACGGCGAGACTGTTGCCGGTGTAGTATTCGCGCCATACCTCAATGAGATGTTTCATGCAGTGAAAGGACAGGGAGCTTTTCTTAACGGCCGACCGATAAAACCATCTGACAACGACAGACTGAGCAGGGCAGTGGTTGCAACAGGTTTCCCTGTCGACAAAGATTCGACCCCCGACAACAATCTCGACAACGTAGAACGCATCATGCCGCTTGTCAGGGGATTGAGAAGGCTGGGATCGGCAGCCACTGAGATCTGTTATGTGGCAGCCGGTTTTCTTGATGCCCACTGGGAGCTTAATCTGCATTTATGGGACGTCAGCGCTGCTCTGCTTATAGCTGATGAGGCCGGAGCTCGCCACCGTTTTTTCCGCACCGACCGGAATATATCGGTAGTTACGGCATCTCCGGGTATATTCCCGTTGATCGATCCGATGCTTTCGTCCACGCCGCGTGTGTAAGGTCTTTCAAACTAAAAGGATACAATAATGGAATTCAAGAAACTGGTTGGAGCACGCTTTTCGTGCAAACGATATTCAGATAAAATGGTGGATGACTCCACTCTTCACTCGATATTGGATACGGCACGACTGGCGCCTACTGCCAAGAATCTTCAGGAACAGCATATATATGTGGCGCGGTCAGCAGAAGCGCTGGCAGCAGTCGACTCAGTGACTCCATGCCGGTATGGCGCTCCTGTAGTGCTGATAGTCGCGTTTGACAAAACCAATGTATACACTTATCCAGGAAGTTCACGTGATTCAGGCATAGAGGATGCATCCATAGTAGCTACCCATCTGATGCTTGCAGCCGCCGACGGTGGAGTGGATTCCTGCTGGGTCAACTGCTTCAATCCTGAAGATCTTCATGCTAAACTGTCATTGCCGGAAAACGAAGAGATTCTGATGCTGCTCGACCTGGGATATGCCGCTCCCGATGCCGGCCCTCTTCCCAATCACTTCTCACGCAAGCCGCTGGAGCAAACTGTCAGCTATATCTGAGCGTTGTAGATTACGGACGGTGATCCTATATGAGATCAACGCCGCGACGTTTTAATCTCAACTACCCATGCATCAGATAATCACTCACTTCACTGACGACGATCTCTATAAACTGACTATGTGTGTGGCGGTGATCGACAATTTTCCGCGCACCCAGGTCAGATATCGCTTCACCGACCGTAACGATACAGTATATCCTCCCGGGTTTGCCGACGAATTACGCCGGCAGATCCGTGCGCTTCAGTCGGTAGTAATTTCCGACGATGAGATCGACTATATGAAACGTCGGTGCAGATATATTCCCGACTGGTTCTACAGCTATCTCAAGGGATTCAGATATGACGCGGATATGGTAGCCGTAAATCAGGATGATCAGGGGCGGCTTGATATTACATTCGAGGGCAGCTGGAGCAGCACAATACTGCTGGAGGTAAAGGTGCTTGCCATAGTGTCGGAACTCTTCTATATCATGACCGGCCAAGCCGAGGCGTTTGATTACGGGGATTTTACCCGACGAACATTGGAAAAAGGCCGGCGTCTCATTGAAGCCGGATGCATGTTCAGCGATTTCGGCACTCGCCGGCGCGCATCGTCGAAGGCCCAGGATATTGCCGTGGCCTCTCTCGCCGAAAGCCGAAGACGAGCCTCCGCAGAAAAAGGGCGGTTTGTCGGAACAAGCAATGTCTATCTTGCCATGAAATACGATCTTATACCTGTAGGAACGATGGCCCATGAACTCGTCTGCGCCATAGCAGGAATGTACGGACCGCAGATGGCAAACCATTTGGCCATGCGTATATGGAGTCATACCTACAGGGGAGCGCTCGGCACATTTCTTTACGATACTTACGGATGGAGGATCTTCAGCCTGAATTTTTCGGAGGATTATGCCAACATGTTCAAGGGTCTCAGGGTTGACAGCGGCGACAATTATGAGCAGCTTGACAAGATCATCGAAAAATATCGTTCGCTTCATATCGACCCGCGGTCAAAACAGGTCGTTTTCAGTAATGCGCTTGACGTTGACACGGCAATAGCGCTTCAGCATTATGCAGAAGGAAAGTGTCAGCCGTCATATGGGATAGGGACACATTTTACTAATGATTTCAAGGACGTAAAACCGATGAATATCGTAATCAAGCTCACATCCGTGAAAATTACAGAATCATGGCCGTTTTACTGTCAGACATGCAAGCTGAGCGAGGATCATGGAAAATATTCGGGCGACAAAGATACAGTGGATAGGTTCAGAGCGCTGATCCATATGGCTGACTGAATATGCCCCATAGATGATAATGAGAAAGACAAGCATACCATTGCCATGACAACAACTTGCATATCAACTGATTAATTGATCGTATTAGAGATCGGACGGTAGAAACGCAAAGAAATGTTTGTTTTATTCGCTAAAAAACTCTAACTTTGCACCCACAAAGTTCAACCGACCCGATGGAGTGATGCTCGAGTGGTTGAAGAGGCACGCCTGGAAAGCGTGTAAACGCCAAAAGCGTTTCGGGGGTTCGAATCCCCCTCACTCCGCCAGATAAGACACTCGTAATCAAATCGTTTCACGATTTCATTATGGCGTTTTTCTTTTATACAAAGAGACCGGAAGCCTTAAAAAAAAGCCCGCGGATGTTGCAGTTTGTGATGCCGGCTATTTTACGCGGTCGGGATGCTTGGCAAGGAATTCCTTCCATGTGCGGGGACCGGAAGATGTCGACGGCCGCTGTGATTCATAGAAGTGACAAAGTGCCGCTCCAAGTGCATCCGTAGAATCAAGCTGCGGCAACAGATTCGCTTCAGGTATCACAAGGATACGGCGCAACATTTCTCTGACTTGCTCCTTCGATGCGGCGCCGTTGCCGGTTATAGCCATCTTGATTTTTCGAGGCTCGTATTCGGTTATAGGCACGTCGCGCGACAGGGCGGCAGCCATAGCCACTCCCTGGGCACGCCCGAGTTTTAGCATCGATTGTACGTTTTTGCCAAAAAATGGAGCTTCGATCGCCATCTCGTCAGGTAGATATTGATCTACAAGCGACAATACTCTGTCATAAATACGGCGCAGTCGCAGATAATGACTCTCGAATTTGCTGAGCTCGATGACGCCAAGCGCTATCATTGCCGGCTTTTTTGATTTGACGCCAAGTATTCCGTAGCCCATGACATTGGTGCCCGGGTCTATGCCTATTATTATACGGTCCCACTCTTTGAGTGAAAGCCTGCTCACGTCAGCGGCTACAGCTGTCATATTTCTATCTCCTCCATAGGGGTGGTGAAATACAGCACACGTTCAGGTTCCAGTTCGGAAGCCAGATGCCCTAATAAATCACATCCCTGAGTTTCTATCCATTTGCGCCCTCCGGCGACATCGTCGGTCCGCAAGTGGAGAGCATATGCCTCAGCAGCGGGATCCGGAGTCTCGCTGAGACGCATCAGCATGGCGCCGACATACATTCCCGAAGACAATGCTTCGGGAATGTATGTAAGTTTTAACCACGATAGGAATCGGTCGGATATCTGACGCTCTACGTAGAAAGTAGTGTTAAATATTGCCGACAACGCCTACGATCATTAAAAGAGTATAAAGGAGGCCGATGCCGAGACCTGCAAAGAAACCGATTTTGGTCCATTTGCCTGCATCGGCCGACGACTGCTGGGCGCCGGTATAGTTCCCTACTCTGAACTGGCTTTCCACCTGTGATGCCTTTATTATGCCTACGATGCCAAACGGCAGGCAGCAGAAGAGCGTGACAAGAATAGACTCTACCAGCCACGTCTTCGGGCATATGCCGTTGCCTGTCTGGGGAGCGAACGGTGTCTGGGGAGCGAACGGAGCCTGTCCGGGCTGCTGCTGACAGTTGGTGAAACCGCCGTTGGGAAGAGTCGAGGGAGCCTGAGCCCCTCCGAGTACGTATGCGTTCAGTTCGGGAACCTGTCCGGCCTGTGTCCATTCCGTCATCCCTTCGCACCATACGAGCGAAGAAGGAGTGATACCTCTCGACGCCAGTTCCTCAGGGGTGAATGGCCCCTCTTTCTGTCCGTTATTAGCGAGATAATACTTCATTGCTTATTTGTGTTATGATTGAATAATTGTTTTTCGAGTCTGTTGCGGCGGATGAACCGTGGGATGAACTGCAGGTGACGGAGCACGGCCGTCGGCAATCCATAGTAGCGGCTCATGATACGGAAACGCTCTATCAGCGACGCCTTGCGGTTGGCAGTGGTCATCCCTTCGGCAAGATAATCCACAAGCGTACGATCGACATATACATTTCTGCGGGAATGCTGCAGACAACGTATACACCATTCATAATCGGCCGAAAACCTGTAGGATGTGTCAAACGGCGATACAATCTTGGAAAGAACGACAAATGCCTGATGGCACACGAGCATACCGTGAGAGAAACTGTCGAGTGTCAGCTGCTCGGGCGCTTTCAGATGCCTGTCGGCAAGCCGTCGGCCGGCAGAGTCTACTATGTCGGTCTGACCGTAGACGATTCCGGGGAAATCGTTGTCTTCAATTGCCTTGTCAAGTATCGAAAGCGTGTCGGAAGAGTGGAATGTATCTCCTGCGTTGAGAAAGATCAGATAGTCGCCGGCAGCCCTGTCAATGCCTTTGTTCATGGCGTCATAAAGTCCATTGTCGGGCTCGCTTACGATATTTACATCTATGTCGTCGCTCCCTTTCGTCGCTTCGAGCGCCTCCTGAGGGGTGCCGTCGCTCGACGCACCGTCGACCACAAGGTATTCAAAATCACGAAAATCCTGGCCGATGACACTGCGCGCAGTACGTCCGATCGCCCCTGCGGCATTATAACTCACTGTTATTATGGAAAATCGTCTGGCACCCATAAGCCGATAGTTATTTCATCATGATCTTACGTGCCCATCGCGAGCATTTGACGATATAGAGTCCGCGTTTAAGCTCCAGCTGCGTGGAATCGCCAGCTTTGACATCGACTCTTTTTACGAGCTGTCCGGTAATGCCGTAGACATGGAAAGTTTCAGCCGTGTCAGGGGAGGCTTTTATCGTCAGAATGCCATTTTCCGCCGACATTGACGGCTCACCGATCCTCGCGGTGATAGCACTCGCTCCCGCAGATGCCTGCGCGTCGGGGCCTGCAGCAAGCATTGTCCCAAATGAAGCTGCAAAGACAAGGCATATTGTGAGAGCGGGTATATGCATGATGTTTCGGATCGATTACAAGTCAACGGGTATGTCAGATTCTGTTCAAGCCATTCCTGACTTCATGCCGCCAAAAGTCGCTGCAGGCTGGCAGACAGAGCTTGTAAGAACTGACAATCGCTTTGCAAAAATACTAATTCATGGCGAATGTACAAAATAATATACACTTAATTTGTACAATAGTTCGTTAAAAATTTAGTTTAAGACGCCCTTTGGGCGACACCATAATACAAGAGATCTTTGAAATCATTGG
>CANRCT010000048.1 GCA_947629175.1 uncultured Muribaculaceae bacterium
AAATCATTAACTTTGCCGCATCAAAAGTGTCCCAGTCTGCTCCGGCGCACTGTCCCAGTCTGCTCCGGTTTTTCCACTGCTTTCTCGGAAATGAATTCCTTAAGCTGATATTCGGCAACTCCAATCGGCTGATTCATGCCTCGGAATGACCATTCGACAACTGTATCATCTTTCGACTTGCAGATAAGCAATCCTATTGTCGGGTTATCATCAGATTGCTTCATCAGTTCATCAACTGCTGAAACATAGAAATTCAGTTTTCCTGCGAAGTCAGGAATAAACGGCACGACCTTAAGTTCACAAACAATATATGATTTAAGCCTTGTATGGTAAAAAAATCATATCGGGAATGAATGTCTGGCCTCCCGGCATCTTCAATTCCATCTGACGGCCGACATATGCAAACCCCTGACCCAATTCAAGAAGGAATCGGGTGATGTTGGCTGCAAGTTCATCCTCCAACTGCTTTTCGGTCGTGATTTTCTTGTCTATGAATCTGAAATCATACGGACTTTTCAATATCGCCTTTGCGAGTCCGCTATATGGAGCGGGCAACTTCTCATCAAAATTGGTAATGGCGTGCCCCTGTTTCTCATAAAGGTTGTTATCAATTTCTATCCCAAGTTCAGCCCTGCTCCAACTATTCTGTATGGTTTCTTCAATATAGAAAAGAGCTTCCTCAACGGACTTGCTGCGGGTAAAGATGTCTATATGATGTCCCCAAGGAATCAGGCCAAAATCTGTAGGCATCTCAAATTCGTCAACAACTTGTTGACGAATTACATCCTCTTGATTATAAAATTCATACCAGCGTTTGGCGTACTTAATATTAGTAACGGAGAAACCTGTCTGACCGGGAAACGCCGTCTTGAGGTCAAGGCTTAGGCAGTCAAAGAACGCGGTGCCCCATTTGGCAGCTTCATGAAGCGTTGAAATATCCCGACCCATAGACCAGTAATATTCCAGCATGGAAGTGTTGACCTTAACCGCTGCCTTTATCTGCGATTTACGAAAACGCTCTTTCAACGTAACTAAAAGCTGTGCATACTCCTTGCCAGCAATAATGGTATCGCGTTTCACAAATGACGGTTTATTGTCTGCCTTTGCCATAACGTAATCAATATTATTTTTAAAGAATTATCAGACTATAAATATCCATTATCCAATTGTCGTTTAGCAAACTCGGTGAATTCCTCCATAATTTTATCCGTGACAGCCTTGTGAATTTGATTATTAAGTTCACTATTGCAATTACTTATTTCCTCATTTATCTGTTGCAAAGTACTCTGATTAGATTCAGAACAATATCCTTGCGACAGACATTCCCAAAATATACACCTTTGAATATAAAGAAGGGTATCCTTCAACTGAAGTAAACAAGAGATATTCTTTGCCAAATCAATCCCTTTGCGAATATTATTAGCAAATTTAACCCTGTTATCCATTAATCCGGCTAATGTCACCGTATAATCGGCAAAATTATGATTGGTCTTCATCATTGAGATATAATATTAGACTGGCATCTCTTGAATAATTTCGCCTTTGAGGAGTTTCCCATTGGCGTGCTTATTGCGCTTGATACCATCGGCGCCCCAAGTTCCCCATTGTTTGAAGAAAAACCGAGCGCCTTGTTTTTCAACTTGCTTCATTATATTTAACGCCCAAGATTCCTGCATAGGTCTGGCCTGCGGTCCGCTTTCACCGCCAACAATAACCCAATCTATTCCCGTTAGGTCAATATTTCCAAGATCTTCTACCAAAGGTTCACATGAAAGGAACTTTACGGATGCAGGTAAATTGCGTAACAACTCAATTCTGAAACGAGAGGATTTAGCCTCTACTGTCACCCCGAGCCATACATTGTCTGGAATAGAACGCTTCTCGAAATATTCCGCCATTCGTTCTGCTCTTTTTGTAAGTATCTGATAGCGATGTTGAGGTGTGCTTCTAATAATGTCGAACATTCTATCCACAAAGTCGAATGGCACATCCTCGTGGAAAATGTCACTCATTGAACATACAAAGATATTATGGTTTCCTCTCCATGTCAAAGGTTCATTCAAACATCGTTCATGGAGTGTAACAGTAAAGCCATTTGCATATTTTTCTTGTCCCATCGCTTTTAAGCGACGAGCCATAACTTCAGCATAGCAATGTAGACAACCTGTTGACTTCTTGGAACAACCCGTGATAGGATTCCAAGTTTTATCTGTCCATTCTATTTTAGTGCTCCTCATTTTATTTGCCAATTATATCTTTTGCAATCTTTACCGCGGTTGAATTATTCGATGCAAACACGAAATGATATATAGGAACATTCATTGTGTTATATAGAATCAGAGGCTTAGGAATTACAAATTCAAATATTGTCTTTAGTCGTTCTAAATATAAACTTGCAATTTTAGCTATCGGTTCATTTACTTTGACAATAATATCTTCCTCTCCAAATAGGGTGCATTCGTGCTTTTTAGTGTAGAAGTAGTTTCGGATTTCAGTTTCTTCCAATCCAAAGAAATCCTTTAATCTACCAATATGACGCAATTCACCCTTCTTATCTAATAATCTATTTACGATAACACCAGTCGGAACAAGAATCCAAAAATCAACTCCTTTAGTATCTTTAAAGTTAGCAATGCTATCCCAATTTATTTGCCTGCCAAATGGATCTAATAAAACTAATGATTTATCTTTTGTCCCCTTTGGCGTTTTAAGGTGTTCCGCCATTTTAGATAACATCTTATTGGCATCATTACACCTAAATTGAAGGTTATGGGTCGAGGCATATGGTGCTAATCTATGCTCTAATGCAAGTTTAGAGTCTTGATTTTTATCTACAAAATAATAAATATCAAAACCACGCTGATTAATATCCAATACACGCTCGGCAGCACCTTTATATAATTCCGCTTGTGCAGGATTATATAAATTGGCACTTTCTAATTCGTGTAATAATATATTGTCATCCTCCAATACGGTATCAGGAGCATGTTCTGAAGAACCACTCCCTGCAAATCCATCGAAATAAATTAAACGCCAGTTGTATTTATCACGATATTTATTCATTATTGTAAGATAGGCGTTGACATACTTGCTAAAAGCGGCAAGCTTTTCTTCTGTCCAATCACCACCCCAATGCTGCCCTTTCTTTATCCTTGCCATAAATTCAATCGTTAAAGTCGTTGATAATTCATTACACGGATATGCACTCATCAATTTGGCTCTTTATCTCAGCCGTCTTGGTTAGAGCTACTACCATCATTTGGAAATGGCGTATGTCATCTCCAGATAAGGTTAACCCAATACGGTCTTTCAACCATTTATCCAATGATTGATAACCCGAAACAAAAAGTTTCCATGCGGTTAACGGTACATTATCGAAATATCGTGTGTCATTAATCCATACTCGCCCATTATCTGAATCTATTGCCTCATATCTCCGAGTAGTTACCAAATTTGAACCTTCGCTAACGGGATATTGCGTTATAAAATCAGATAAAGATATATTTTCAAGGAGATGGAGTGAACGTAGTTGCGCCCCCAACTCGGATATCTTGAAGAAATATTCTGCATCGTTGGGATATGGAATAACCGGGAAGTCATTTTGCAAAAATTGATGATACTTGCTGCGATATTTAGAAGAATGAAGGACTGCGTAAATATAATCAATTACATCTCTGCCAAGAAATCCGCCGTTTTCTCTGCTTTCTGAATCTTCTGATTGCAATTTAAGCCCAATCTTTTCTTCAAACTTTTCGATTATATCATAAGCAAAGTTGAAAGTGGGATTTGCATATCCTTCTTCATACACAAATTGAGGGAATAGGTAAGCACCACCACGGGGATTGACATTCATATCAGTTGGTAACGATGAAATCCAAACAAGAGACCATTCGTTATTACCTATCGCAGTACCCTGTTTTCCGATACAAAGCGTCAGATTCTTTTTCCCAAGTATAGACGATTGAATGAGAGGTCGAGGACGTTGTACTAAATCGGAATGAAGATATGTCCATTTTTCATCGAAGGGACGGTAACATATCTTCGTGATGTATTTTTGTCGATTTAGATTGTTCTTTAACGCTCGACGAATATCACTTATCTTTTCGGCATCCTTAAAATAATATTTTTCACAAAGGAAGGAGTCTGTTTTGTCAGAAATCAAATCCTCAATTAGTATTTTTAGGGAAGTTTCATCTTGTAAAATCAATGTTTTATCATTACCTGTTTTTAACCCTTGAGTCTTTTTAGGCATCAATAAATCCAGTTTGAAACCCTGCTCATACTGTTCTTTCAATTCATCGTAATTTTCTATCTTAGGGCCAAATTCATAGAATGGAGCTTCGGGACTGATTGTTTCAAAATCAATGTCCTGAAGTTGATGTGATGAAAGAAAATCAAGTTTTTGTCTGCGCGTTCCGAATATATCTTTATAATGAACCGTCGCTAAGCCAATATGCTGTGAGTCCTTGCGTTTCACAAAGATATTGATGCTTACGCCAACCATTATATTAAAGATGTTTTCATCGTCAATATCTTTACTGTTCTCATCAAATTTAGACGACCCATGAAGATTCAGAATATAGATATCATCAAAGTCTTGAAGAAGCTGATATCTCATTCCTCTGAATATATTTGTCTTTGTAAATGTATTGCCACATATATATGCAAGGACACCTTCTTGATTTCGTGTTACGAAATTATGTCCTAAACGGATGAATTTGCAGTAATCATTGTTTATCCCCTTAGCATTCTTTTCTTCAAGAGTATTCTTATACTTGACAAGCCCACGTTTGGTCCGTTTCTCAATCCTTGCCATTCCAGGCTCCTGTTTATAATCCGCCATAAGATTCATAATCCACTTGCCAGTATTTGCAGATTTTTCATTATAAGGCGGATTCCCCATTATTACCATAATAGGCGTTTCACGCTTAATTATGCTTGCCGCATTGGATTCATCTGTGATGTATCTTGCAAATTCGAATTGAGTTTCTGGATGGTCTTCTTCCAAAGAGTTAGTCAGGAAGATATTTAATCGGTCGGGGATATCCTCAATTTTAAGAGCAGTGGCAAGTTTCAGATGTGCCATAGTATATGGCGCAACCAAATATTCAAATCCGTTTAATCTTGGAATGATGTTATGGATAACATCATCGACCCAAATGCCTTCCTGTCCTCGGTAATTCTCATATATCTTTTCTGCTGCAGCGGCGAGGAATGTGCCTGTTCCTGTTGCAGGGTCAAGAATCTGAACCTTATGTTTGCCATTTTCGAGTTTATCATTATTGGCTATACCACCTACGATGTTAAAATCATCATTCAAGATTGAATCAACAGAATCGACAATAAACTTGACGACTTCGACCGGGGTATACCATACTCCGTAATCTTCACGAATTTTCGGATTATATGCTTCAAGAAAATCCTCATAAAAATGAACTAAAGGATCCTTTCTATATATCCTTAAAACTTTGTTCATATTGGTAACCTTGAAAAGAATTACAAGGTCTTCCAATATCCCTTTTACAAACGGATGAGGGTGTGCAAGTGCCAAATCACGGAATATTCTCCTCAAAAATGGATTACTACCTGGGATTTGTTCTGCTGCTTCTGGCAATGAGAACGATTCCGGGGTATTGTCATATATTCTTGCGACAAATAGTCCGTATAAAACAGTCTGAGCATAAAAATCCACGAACTGCTTGTCTGTCATATCATGAACAAGATATTGCTTGAATGTATTAAGCTTCCCCCATAAATCTTTATCATCGTCAGATTGCTTTTGCGGGTCTCTACTCATCGCATTATGTAGTATATTGGCTATTAATTTGGCTTTTTGAGCCATTTTGTCAGCTAATACTTTTGCACTTCGGATGGGTTGGGGTTCTGCATTTCCAAGCCTTGATATGATTTTTATAAAATTTGAAATTTGTTCGCAATCATTATTATATACAATTTGCGAGCCATTAACTATTCCAATACATGAGGACAGGACTTCTTCACCGTTAATGTAAAGTATTATATTCAGATAATCGGTAAACGCTATCACAGAAACAGCATTTTTATACCTATCAAATTGTTTCTTGTTGCCAGTAGATCGTTTACCTCTTAAATCTGTATCTCCAATATTCTTTGCTTCAATAAAACCAACAACAATATCCCCTTTGACGATTTCATAATCAGGCGCACCATATTCTTTACGTGACGGTTCATTGACTACGGTATAATGTTCTTCATTATTAGATGATTTGTTTAAAATGTCCTCACATAATGATGCAAAGGCTCCCCTGAAACTATGTTCTGTAGTTTCTCCAGTAGAATATATTTGGTTTACTGTGTCGATGTATTGTTGTAAAGGGGTTTCCATAGTTACATGAGCAAATCCTTAGTGTTGACATTAAGAACAGATGCAATCTTGACAAGCATCTCCAAAGACGGTTGTGCCGAGTTTGAACACCAACGAGATATAGTGGCCTCGTTCTTGCCCAATTGTTCTGCGAGCCACTTGCCTTTGCGATTCTGCTCCGCCAAGACTATTTTTAGCCTATTAATGCGCTCAATCGCTATTTCTGAATCAGTTTCCATGGTTCAATTTCTTGATGTTATTTGCAAAGTTACATATTATTCCTGAAGGCACAAAAGAATTGACTTAAAAATTTAAGATATCGGATAGGAATAAAAATTGTAGAGATTAGGATAGTGTTGTAGACGCAAGGTGAGGACAAAAACCAAATTTTAAAAAACAAAGATGTAAATCAGGCTCGAACTACGATGCCAACCGCCCTTCCTATATGGTAATGGGCGCAAATCGGCACAGTTAAAAATCTATAACGGATGACAAATATCTCAAATTCCTTTGCCTATGATTTTCGCCCGCTTCCCTCAAAGTACACTATTAGTACACTGCAATCTGTAGATATTGCTGATAATCAACATAGTTGTGGGTGTATATAGAAATTTACCAGATTTCTGACCGTCAAGAAAGAGCGTCGAGTAAACGCTTCCTATTTATGTCGTTGCGGAGCTGTCTGCTCCGCTGTTGTCGCATCCCACCCGCATTGCCCGTGACCGGGCCTCTGCGATGCGGTCTGCGTCTGCAAAATTGCAACAATATTTTGAATACTGCAAATAATCAGCCTCTTTATCGGCGAATAATCTGTCGGCATTTCGATACGCTCTTCCTACGGGCTGCAATCATTTCCCAATCATTTGAATATGACTTTTCGCGGAGAACCATCCCCGTCATGGCAGCAAACTCATCGGGGGGGGTACACACGAAAAGTGCGCTACTTCGCAGTAACGCACCTCCCTCATAACCAAAATTCAAGTATATATAACGTTGTCTAACAATCTCGATCCAAAAAATCCCGACACTGTGTCTGCCTGAAGCAAACTTGTCGGGAACGGACAGCTAAATCGCAGATACCGTCAATATCTTTATGTGGGAGGTGAAGTGGTGGTAAAGATATAAGAAAATAGCGATGTGTCTCTTCCTTGGTGTCAGGCATTGCAAAGTTACAAACAAAAGTCAGCATTCAAGCAACAAATCATTACATTTTTTTAGACGAACCATCATCATTACCCCATTTGTCAACAGTTTTGCCCCAAACAATGACATTTTAACACTTCTAACTGCCAATCCGTATTAGAAAAAATACTTAACTTCGCGTCATGGAACCCTTGATCCCCCTCATAGGAATGAACCCCGCCGAACTGGAAACCGTCGCCCAGGACTGCGGGATGCCGCGCTATGCCGCCCGACAGATGGCCGACTGGCTCTATCAGAAACGCGTGACGGACATAGACGGGATGACAAATCTCTCGAAACGGGCGCGGGCCGTGCTGGCCCAGCGCTACTGCACAGGCCGCGAAGAACCCCTGAAGCGGGTGGCGTCGGCCGACGGGACGGTGAAGTATCTCTTCCGCGGCGCCGCCGACCGCGACGTGGAGGCGGTGATGATCCCCGACCGCGACCGGGCGACGCTCTGCGTCAGCTCGCAGGCGGGATGCCGCATGAACTGCGCTTTCTGCATGACCGGGCGGCAGGGCTTCCACGGCAATCTGTCGGCCGCGCAGATCATCAACCAGATACTCTCGGTCGACGAGTCGGCCGAGCTGACCAACGTGGTGTTCATGGGCATGGGCGAGCCGACCGACAACCTTGAGGCCGTGATCCGCGCCATCGACATACTGACGGCACCATGGGGACTGGCATGGAGCCCGAAGCGCATCACCGTTTCGACGGTAGGGCGCCCCGAAGGGATACGTCAGCTGCTCGACCGCACAAAGGTGCACATGGCTCTGAGCGTCCACTCCCCTTTCGCTGCCGAGAGAGCGGCGATGATGCCCGTGGAGCGCGCCTATCCGGTGGCCGATGTGATAGAGCTGCTTCGCGGACACGACTTCGCCCATCAACGGCGGCTGTCGGTGGAATACACCATGATGCGCGGCAAAAACGACGATCTGCGCCATGCCGAGGCACTGGCCCGGCTGCTTCGCGGCACCGACGCGCGGGTCAACCTGATACGTTTCCATCCGGTGCCGGGATATGATGAGACAGCGCCGTCGGAGGCTGTCATGACCGCTTTCCGCGACCGTCTGAACGCGCTCGGCATCACCGCCACCATACGCGCCTCGCGCGGCGAGGACATCGACGCGGCCTGCGGCATGCTCGCGGGCAAGAAAAAGATCAGCGGGGAAACTCCACACTGAAGCGCGTAAGCGCGCCGTCGGGATCGGTGCGCAGCGAGAAGCGGCACCGGTGCTTTTCGAGAATATCCGATACGAACATCAGTCCCAACCCGCGCCCCCCGGGCTTGGTGGAGAAGAAAGGAGTGAACAGGCGCCGCGACACCTCGCGGCTCACTCCTGCGCCGTTGTCGGCCACCTCCACTCTTACCGGATGCCCGCAGGCGCTGACAGTCACCCTGCCCCCCTGACGCGACCCGATGCTCTCTATGGCGTTTTTCACCACATTGACCATCACCTGCTCCAGAAGCACGGCGTCGGCCATCACCGGCAGCGGGCCGTCGCACCGGAGCTCCATCTCCAGTCCGGCGGGAGCCATTCCTTCGAGAAAACGCCACATGGAGCGCAGCGTCTCGGCCAGATCAACGGGCTGCAGACGCGCCTCCGGTATCTTGACCACTTCGGCATATGAACTGATGAACTTGCCCAGACCGGTGCAACGCTCCTGACAGCTCTCCACGGCCTCGGCCATCATGCTGTCGGAGCTCACCGCGGGCATCCCGCTCACAAGTCCGAGTATCGAATTGACGCCGGTAAGAGTATTGTTGACCTCATGGGATATGATGCGTATCACCTTGCCGTAAGCCTCGCGCTCGGCGCGCATCACCTCGTCGGTCAGCTCCTCAAGCAGCACGAACGTGCGGCGGAAGCCATTGTCCATAAACCACAGCTTGGAGCAGCGCAGCACGTTGGAGTCGCCCATGCGCAGCGTATCGGTGGATCCCTGCTCCACCCCGGCTATGGCATGGGCCAGCGGCGACGACATCTCCTCGAAACTGCGGCACACGGCCTCGGCCGGACGCCCGAATCCGAGGGCCTCTGCCATCGAACGGTTCATCTCGATGACGCGGCCGTCGAAATCGAGTATGGCCACCCCCATCGGCGACACTTCGATAAGCTGCTTGAGGAAGTTGTTCTGCTCCATGACGCGAAGACGCTCGGCCTTCAGGCGGTCCATCATCGAATTTAACACCCCGACGAGCGTATCGGCATCGCGCTGCCCCACGTGGGCAAGACGAGTGCTGAAATCCTGCCCGCGGAGCAGATCCATGCCGTTGACCACGGCATTGACAGGTTTTACCAAGCTGTAATAAAGAGCGGCGAGCAGCCCGAGCGGAGCGGCAGCCAGCCCGACCCGCCACCATAGGGCGGCCGATGTCGCGGTCATCTCCTCCGATCCGAAGATAGGCCAGAGCCACACGGCGTCGATAGTCAGCACCGTAAACGTCAGTACCGTGAATATCCAGGATGCTTTCATTTGAGTCCGTATTTTTCCATCCGGCGGTAGAGCGCCTGCCGCGAGAGACCGAGCGAGGCCGCCGCAAGCGACAGGTTGCCCCCCGCAGCCGCTATGGCCTCGGCCACGGCGGTCCGCTCCATGTCGCCGAGACGCGGGGATGCGCCCGTTTCCGACGACAATGCGGATTCATCGGGAGCCAGTCCGGCGAATGTGTCGACATCTATTTCAGGAGCGTCGCTCACTATGATGGCACGCTCCACCATGTTGCGCAGCTGGCGGATGTTGCCGGGGAAAGGCTGCGTCTGGAGCCACCGGCAGGCGGCGTCGGTCAGACGGCGCGGGCGCGTGGATGTGCGGGCGGCATACTGCTGCGCGAACCAGTCGGCGAGCAGCGGTATGTCGTCGAGACGCTGCCGGAGCGCGGGCAGCCGGAGAGTGATGAGATTTATCCGGTAGAAAAGATCCTCGCGGAACGTGCCCTCCGCCACCATGCGCTGCAGGTCGGCATTGGTGGCGCACACCACGCGCACATCGGTGCGGCGGGTGGTGCTGTCGCCGAGTGCCTCGAAAGTATGTTCCTGCAGCACGCGCAGCAGCTTCACCTGCGACGCCGCGTCGAGCTCGCCTATCTCGTCGAGAAAGATGGTGCCTCCGTCGGCAAGCTCGAAGCGCCCCTTGCGCGAACTGACAGCACCGGTGAACGCGCCCTTTACGTGGCCGAACATCTCGCTCTCGAAGAGCGACCGCGATATGCCGCCGAGATTCACCGTCACAAACGGGCCGGAGGCCCGGCGGCTGTTGGCATGGATAGCCCGGGCTATCAGTTCCTTGCCGGTACCGTTCTCGCCGAGGATCAGCACCGGTGCCTCCGTCGGGGCCACGCGCTCCACAATGCGGAGCACCTCCTCAAGACCCCGACTGCAGCCCACGATCCCCTCGCGCCGAAGCTCGCCCTCGGCCGGGCGACGGTTCCGCGTAAGCTCCAGGGCTGTGGCCACGCGCCGGAGCATGACCGGGGGCTGCCAGGGCTTCGTCACGAAGTCGAATGCTCCCAGACGCATCCCTTCCACAGCCAGATCGATGCTGCCCCACGCCGTGATCAGTATCACGGGCACATCCGGCGCAAGCACCTTGAACCGCCGCAGCAATTCCAGCCCCTCCTGCCCCGAGGTGATCGAAGTGGAAAAGTTCATATCCATCACCGCCAGATCGGGCTTCGAGGCCCGCAAAGCCTCAAGGGCCTCGTCGGGCGACGCGGCAGTGGCGGTCTCATGCCCGGCGCTGCGCAGCAGCAGGCTCAGCGAGAGCCTGACCGATTTGTCATCGTCAACTATAAGTATCATAAAACATTCTCATGCCAGCACCATCATGTCGAAAAACATCAGCCGGGTATGGTCATTTGCCGTTTTCTCCGTGAGAAGACTAAAGCCATTCTTTTGATAAAAACCTACCGCTGAAAGATATGCATCGACCGTGATATAACGGAATGCCGAATAGCCAGCATTATCATTCAGCATACCCTTGAGTATATTAAGAAGATCGCTGCCGATATTACGCCCCCTGTAAACGGTTGAGACAGCGAATCTACCTATTTTGATTGCTGGATAACTGCCGAACCGCTTCCGATCAGGGAAACTGTCCTTGATCTTTTTCCACTGACTGTTTGTGACTTCCTGACGGCTGATCTTATCGTTCAATAAACAGAAATAGGCCACAATCCGGCCATCATCCTCAAGTATAAACGACGTGGCAATACGCTTGTCGAGAAAGCCTTTGGCATCCTCGACAAGAAAATCATTCAGATCCTCGTCACCGCAGTCAAAACCTGAAAGATCTGTCTCCGCAGAAAGTCTGACAAGCTTCATCAGACACAGACAGTGATATAGGTTTTAGCTTTCTTTACGGCTTCGAGGAGTTTACGTGTGTTCTCGGCGCGCTGCTCTTTGGAGAGATTCTCCACTTCAAGGCGGCGGCGGTCGAAACGACGGGCATCATCGCCGGTCAATATCGGGGTTTCAGCTATCGGTCTTGCCATGATGTGCAGTCTTATTTCGTATTATTTCACAAAGATAGAACATTTTCCGCACATTACAGGGTCATCCAGCCCATAAAATATACGAATCGATCGCGGGTATTGGAATTTTTCGTTAACTTTGCGGAAATAATCCAACATCATTCACCCGAACAACAACCCTTCGAATCTCATGGAAAGACTTCTCAAGACCATCGTGAAGCATTTCGCCGTGAAAGGTACGGTAAGCTCCGTGAAACCGCTCGGCAACGGACTCATCAACGACACCTATATCGTCAGGACAGAAGAGCCTGACGCTTCCGACTACGTGCTCCAGCGCATCAACCACCAGATATTCACCGATGTCGACGTGCTGATGGACAACATCGCCGCCGTCACCGGCCACATACGCGCCAAGCTCGAAAAAGCGGGCGAAGACGACATAGACCGCAAGGTGCTGACATTCATCCCCAACACGGCTGACGGCAAATATTATTTCTTCGACGGCGAATACTACTGGCGCATGATGGTGTTCATACCCGACGCCGAGACATTCGAAGCCGTCAATCCCGACTCGTCGCGCAACGCCGGCAAAGCGTTCGGCCACTTCCAGGCCATGCTCGTCGACATCGACAAGGAGCTCAAGGAGAGCATACCCGACTTCCACAACATGGAGTTCCGCCTCAAGCAGCTCCACGACGCCGTGGAAGCCGATCCCGAAGGCCGCGTGGCCGAGGTGAAGCCGCTGCTCGACGAGCTGGAGAAGCGGGCCGACTCGATGTGCCGCGCCGAGCAGCTCCACCGCGAAGGCAAGCTCCCGAAGCGCATATGCCACTGCGACACGAAGGTCAACAACATGATGTTTGACCATCAGGGCAACATACTCTGCGTCATCGACCTCGACACCGTAATGCCGAGCTACATATTCAGCGACTACGGCGACTTCCTCCGCACCGCCGCCAACACCCTGGCCGAGGACGATCCCGACATCGACCGCGTGGAGTTCAACATGGACATCTTCCGCGCCTTCACCGAAGGCTACCTGTCGTCGGCGCGCGGATTCCTCACCCCCGTGGAGATCGAAAACCTTCCCTATGCCGCCGCCCTCTTCCCTTACATGCAGGCAGTGCGCTTCCTCACCGACTACATCAACGGCGACACATATTATAAGATCAAGTATCCCGACCACAACCTTGTGCGCACCCGCAACCAGTTCAAGCTCCTGCAGAGCGTGGAGGCCCATACGCCCGAAATGCGCGAATTCATAGCCTCGCAGCTGGCTTGACACCGCACCACCGCCGGACGCCCTGACATGGCGCTCCCGCAGCGACACACACCATGGCGGCGAGCCGATTTCATAGGATTTCGGCCCGCTGCCATCCTTTTCGCGACTTCCGACACCCACTCCACGCCTCCATTTAGGGCGCGGGAGCCGAAAATCAGCGCCCGAGAGGAGGGCTAATTGAAAAAGAAATAGTATCTTTGCAAGCTGAAACGCTTGAACATTAAAAATTAACATTAATCCATACTTATTATCACAATGCAAAGCAAAGGAAAATTAGGAAGCGTCGTGGCCGGTGTCATCGCCATCTTCCTGGTGCTCATTTGCCTCTTCTACATCTCCTTCACTCTGGTGACCAACCACCACGAAGAGAAGGCCGAGGCTTATGCGACCACCGTGGCAGGCAGCGCAGGCGTCAATTCCGACAATTACCGAATGGCCTATAAGAGCTATATCGATTCGATTTCCAGAGAGAAAGTCTATCTCGGCTACACCTTCGCCGAAGTGCAGAAACTGGGCGTGGGCCTCGGCCTCGACCTCAAGGGGGGCATGAACGTCACCCTCCAGGTATCGGTGCCCGACATCCTGCGCTCCATGGCCAACGCCGACGGCAATCCCTACTTCGAGACCGCCATCGAGATGACCGACTCAGTGGTCAAGGCCACCCGCAGCAACGACTACGTAAGCATCTTCTGCCAGCAGTACCATAAGCTCGACCCACAGGGCGACCTCTCCGTAGTGTTCAAGGATCAGGTGAAGCGCGGCGACAGCCCCGAGGCAGCCGAGGCAGCCCTCAAGCAGGAGGTGAAGGACCGCGTCAGCTCGTCGACCAACGTGCTCCGCAACCGTATCGACCAGTTCGGCGTCGTAGCCCCCAACATCCAAGAGCTTGAGAAGGACGGACAGATACTGCTCGAACTGCCGGGCGTCAAGGAACACGACCGCGTCAAGGAGCTGCTCAAATCGTCGGCCAACCTCGAATTCTACGAGACCCTCCCCGCCAGCGAATTCCAGGGCTCGCTCATGGAACTCACCGCTCTCGGACGCGCCGACTCCACAGGCGACGGCCGCGGACTGCTCGACTACTTCGTCCACACCGCCAACCCCTACAATCCCATAATGGTGGGCACCGCCGTGGCAGCCAACCGCGCCGCCATCGACTCCATCATCGCATCGCCGGCCGCACGCCGCCTGCTCCCCTCCAACGTGAAGCTCGCATGGGAGGTGAAGCCCGAGACGATGGAAGCCACCGACACCGCCACCGGCGCTACCCGCCGCGTGGATCTCTACACTCTCGTGGCCCTCAAGACGGCCAACGGCCGCCCCGCTCTGAGCGGCGACGTGGTCACCTCCGCCACCAGCGAGTTTGACCAGATGCAGGGCGGCAACTACGTGTCGATGAACATGAAGCCCGACGCAGCCCGCCAGTGGGCCCGCATCACCGCCGCCAACATCGAGAAGCAGGTGGCCATCGTGCTCGACGGACAGGTATACTCCGCTCCCCGCGTCAACAACGTCATCGAGGGCGGACGCTCGTTGATCACCGGCAACTTCACCACCGATGAGGCCAAAGACCTTGCCAACGTGCTCAAGAGCGGCAAGATGGCCGCAAAGGTCGACATCATCTCCGACACCGTCATCGGCCCGTCGCTCGGCCAGAAAGCCATCGAGGACGGCTTCATGTCGTTCATCGTGGCCCTCGTGCTGCTGATGATCTTCATGATGGCCATCTACGGAGTGATCCCCGGCCTGATCGCCAACCTTGGCCTGGTGTTCAACCTCTTCTTCACCTTCGGCATCCTCGCATCCTTCCAGGCCGTGCTGACCCTCTCGGGCATAGCCGGTATAGTGCTCGCCCTGGGCATGGCGGTCGACGCCAACGTGCTCATCTTCGAGCGCACCAAGGAGGAGCTCCGCGCCGGCAAGAGCGTGCGCCTGGCCATAGCCGACGGCTACAGCAACGCATTCTCGGCCATCTTCGACTCCAACCTGACGTCGGTGATCACAGGCCTCATCCTGCTCCTCTACGGCACAGGCCCCATCAAGGGATTCGCCACCACGCTGATCATCGGCATCATCTGCTCGTTCTTCACCGCCGTATATCTGACACGCCTCGTCTTCATCATCGGCGAGAAAGCGCGCGCATTCCAGCGTCTGACATTCACCACACCGCTGTCGAAGAACATGTTCAGCGGCGCCCACTTCAACTTCCTGGGCACCCGCCGCGCAAGCTTCATCACCTGCGGAGTCATCATCGTGGTGATCGTCTGCTCCTTCTTCGTGCGCGGCCTCAGCCAGGGCATCGACTTCTCGGGCGGACGCAACTACGTGGTTCAGTTCGACCATCCCGTGAAGACCCACGAGCTTCAGGCACAGCTCGCTCCCCTCTTCAACGGAGCCCAGGTTTCGGTGATCACCATCGATGACAACACCAAGGTGCGCATTTCGACCAACTACCTTATCGACAGCGACGACCCCGACGTCGACAACCAGATCACCGAGATCCTCTACAACGGACTCCAGAGCGAGATCGGCGGCATGAGCCTCCACGACTTCTCCACCACCAACGAGGAAACCGGCATCATCAGCTCGCAGAAAGTGGGCCCGACCGTGGCCAACGACATGCGCGCCGACGCCGTCATAGCCGTGCTCCTCTCGCTGGCAGCGATGTTCCTCTACATCCTCATCCGCTTCCACAACATCGCCTTCTCCGTCGGCGCTCTGGCAGCCGTGGCGTTCACCGCCTTCACCATCATCGGCTTCTACTCGCTCTTCTACGGAGTGTTCCCCTTCGCCATGGAGATCGACCAGTCGTTCATAGCCGCCATACTGACGGTGATCGGCTACCAGATCAACGACACGGTGGTGGTGTTCGACCGCGTGCGTGAAAACGTAAGCCTCTATCCCAAGCAGGACTTCTTCACCAACATCAACCGCTCGATCAACTCCACTCTCGGACGTACGCTCATGACGTCGGCCTCCACGCTGCTCGTGCTCCTCTGCATATTCATCCTCGGCGGCGACGCCATCCGCTCGTTCACCTTCGCGATGATATTCGGCGTGATCATCGGCACGTGCGCCACCATCTTCGTGGCATCGCCCGTGGCCTACCTCACCGAGCGCCGCAAAGGCAAGAACACCAACGCAGCCGTCAAGGCCTGATACATACCGCCGGTCAGTTGACCGGACCATACCCTACAGGGGCCGCAGCGCATCCGTGCGCCGCGGCCCCTGCTGTATCCGGCCACGCCGGCTTCCGCTGACTCATTGCGGATTTGTCGACTACAGGTCGACGATTTTGTAGCCATTATCCCTACGCGTTTTTACAATTCTGTTAAAAAATTCAGCCAAAAGGATAATTAGCTGTCACCATTTCTTAATTTTACTTGTGATTTTTGACCGACAGGGGCCATACAGGGACGATTTTTCTATTCAATCTATATACTTAACTAAAAAAACAGGAACGTGATTATGAAACGACTTCTACTCACCCTACTCGGGGCCGCGGCCCTGTGTGGCCTCTCGCCGCACCCCGCCCAAGCCCAGGAACCGGAGATCAAGACAAAGACGGTGACATTCAGCGGGACTGACAATCCTGAATTCATGTATTCAAAACAAATCAAGGCCATTCCGGGAACCGCCACCAACGCCAACAACACATCAATAACAACCTTAAAAGCTGTCTATATTCCCAATGAATCTAAAACTAAACCAACAGCAGTCACGGCATGGGACGCAAGTAATATAAACAGCAACGCTCAAGGCCAGCTCAATTGGAATGATTTCCAGATGGAAATGGACTACAGCAACGCCGCTATTCCTTCCACTACCTCATATAAAAGTTACTGGTCGCTGACCTCCCTTCCGAGACAAGGATGGTTGTATACTACAAAACTTATAACCGAAGATGAAGGTCTTTTTAATGTTTATCCGGGAATTGATATTAAATTCAGTGTACCCGGAAAACGCATTTCAAAAGTAACTATCCATACAGGAATCAAAACCACACATGCGACTACAACGGGGGCTCAATCGTTCAACGCCTATAAAATGACTACCAATTTGAGAGTCATAGACAAATTAGGAAGCAATAAAAACACCCAGACCGGAACCAAATCCACCATGCAATTTGTCGACAACAACGGCAAAGCCGACATCGTGCTCACTTCTAATGAACTTTTCGGCAGCGATGATGGCATTTACCTCAAAGTGAACGGTTATGATGGAATGTTCCATACCAAATCCGGTACTTCTAGTTACTATTATTACCCTATCCCCCTGACTACGGAAGCCACTTCTGGCGCGTCAGCAACGAGCAGACCGACAACAGCTGCTTATCAGAACAGCATAGTTTTCCGTATAACTTCAATTGATGTGGAATACTACGAATCAAGTCCATTGACAAAGATACTAAAATATAACAAAAATTCCGGCGACAAGATCCTGTATAAGAATCAGGACAACGACCAGTGGGAAGAGAAAACAACAAGTTGGACATTAACGAAGGCCAACGCAAAAGAAACCGAATACATCAAAATAGGCGATGTAATATTCGAGATTTGCAACGGCGGTCCTGTTTTCGTCATGCGTTACCCAAATCGCGAGTTACCCACTCAGAGACCAGTCGATATAGCTCCTGCTGCTGAGG
>CANRCT010000049.1 GCA_947629175.1 uncultured Muribaculaceae bacterium
AAGACTCGAACACCGTAAAATCAGCGTTCGAGCCATACTATATTGCGTTATCCCACTTTTATCGGACAGCAATAAATAAAAAAAGTTGATATTCCGGGCCGGTGCGTGGTGCCGGCAGAATGAGAGAGCCGGATTATGGCACTGAGGAGGTCGCGATGACGCCCTCGGCCGAGATGCCCTGGGCGTCGACTGCCATTTTTCGGCAGGTCTGATTGTTGTAGAATTCTATTCGCGCTTTGCCGTCGGCATCGGTAGCGAGGTCGGGGTTCCAGTACAGGGTGCGCCGGTGGTCATTCTTCTCAGGCATGACGGAGTAGTCGGGATGATAGAAATCAGCCGGTTCAGCATACCCATTGATCACTGTCCGCCGTGTGCCTTTGCCGGGAGGTAAGGGCATGGCGGGATCGGTCTCGATGAACACCACGCATCCGTAGCGGTCGATATCCTTCATCGTCAGTATCGGATCGGCATATTTGAGCTTGATAGAATTTTCTTCGTTGATATAGATCGATTTTATCGATTCGAGATACAGATTGCGGTAGCGGACGGAGTCGGAGAGAAATGATCGCCTGTAGTTGATGACAAACAGCGTCTCTTTCCCTTTATAGAGAATTACCTCCTCTCCCGATGGCTTTATCTGCCGTCTGAAATTGGGATTCATTTCGAGCAGAGCGGCTATAAGGCTCTGCCCTATATATTTGCCGTTGTCGGCTATGGCGTCGAGCTCTTCGGCCATGTCGTAATACGCCACCGACTTTGAGCGGTTGCGCAGTATGTCGGCTGCTCTTGAAGTCCGTTTCCCCTTGACTACAACTTCGTCGAGACTGAGGAGCCTCTCTCCGTCGGGGGTTGTTGATCTCGCCTGATATTCGGCCGGATCATCACTTTCGGCATGACTGTCTCCTGCTTGCGCTTTGTCGGGAATGCTTTTTTCTGCAAACTCTATCTGCTGCTCTTCCGGACGGTAGGCTCTCGGTTTTGGCGAGGGTTTCCGGTCGAAAATGATGCGGTGGTCTTTCTTTTTGCCATCCTCCTCCGACCACATGATCAGATCCCATGTGCCGGTGATGTCGCAGTCAAAAGCAAAGCGTCCGCAGCTGTCTGATTCGAAAGTTCTGACCATCGACATACGCGTGGTGTCGCCTTCGTATTTTGCTCGTTCGAGCAGTGCAGCCGTGAGTTTTACTCCCGGCTTGGGCTTCTTTCTGACAAATGATACGACTTCGCCCTCGATCCCGATTCCTTTCTCCGGAAGATATCTGATGTCGGACTCGGTTTTCTCCCCGGGTTCTGGCCATTTGTAGCGTCGCCATCCCTGCGTCATCATCAGCAGGTCGAGCTGTTCATGCCGGTCGGGATTGGCAGGGGAGAAGAATCTTGCCGGATTGGCAACATATCCTTTTATATCCGACATAAGCAGCAGCCCCGAAAGAATATCGGAATGGCTTTCCACAGCATTGTCGGCGTCGGTGACAGAGACCGAGAGGGTGGTGGCTACCGGATTTCCATGGCGATCGGTTGCCGTCAGCTGCAGGCCGACTTTTCCCATCGGCTGATATGACGTGCTGTCGCTTTCGACGGCGATTGTGGCATAATCTACGTTGTCGGCAAAAAACATTCTGTCGGCAACCGTATGGCCCTCGGCATCAGTCAGTGTGATGGTCGATACGCCGGTAGGTATCCGACACTTGTCGATTTTCAACACCGCTGTCGAATCAAGCGAGATCTCCCCCGAATAGTATATGTATCCTCGTGAGCTGAGAATCAAGCCTATTGTCGGTGTATTGCCGTCATAGCGCCGTCGTATTGTCACAGTAGCCGTATCGGGAGAGGTGGTGTTGTCAATGCTGAGGCCGATTCCGTCGTCTTTTGCTGGCGGCAGATCGAATGTATAGGTTTTGCCGTCATGCTTGACTTCGGCCTGATATGATCGGCCCTCGGCAGCCAGCAGGGTGAATGCGCCTCTGCTGTCGGATGTGGGCGTCATATGCGCCATGACGGCATCTGACCTTCTGTCTCTGACTATACCCTCCCAGTCGCTGACGGATCCGTCGGGGCCGAGCGCTTCGAAGGCTATTCGGCACGGGATTCCGGCGATAATGTCGCCACCTTCGGGATAGAAGCGCAGGTCGAGTCTCTTTGGCTGGCTGACCCCAGGGCGTGATGTGCCGTAACGAGCTTCACTGTTGTGCATTATCCGCCTGTCAGTGTAGTCTCCTGCCTTTTTCGGACGGTCGAAAATCGGAAATGCCCGTGAGAACGCCACATCGTCGCCGAAATTCATCATGTATTGCGTGTATGCCCTGACTTCGTAGAATCCGGAATAGAAGGGCAACTGATTGAGAGTGAAATCGCCGTGACATTGGCCTTCGTCGATCCGCAGCGTCTTCTTCTCAATGATCTTCCCGCCGGGATTGAGCAGCTCCACGTAAAGAGTCTGGCTGAGCGGCGTCGGGCCGTTGGATGGCGCAAACACCACGTAAGCCTTGAACCAAATTTTGTCGCCATGGTAATAGCTGCTGTTGTCGAAATGCAGGTATACTTTTTCCTGCGGCAGTCCGATATACTGACGGTTCATGATATCATCAGTCGGACGTGCCGCGATGCTGTCGGCTATAGCCGAAACAGATATGAGTGTCACCGTTGCGGCTACAATCACTAATCTTATGAGGTCTGACCGAATAGCGGAGGTAGGGATATTTGACATTTGCGTCGGGTCTGGTAAATGAAAATTCGTTTTGCAAAATTATGACTTTTTTATATGCCGGCGGTATTACATACGAAAATAAATGGATGGCGCCCGGAAATGTTAAATATTGGCTGAAAATCGCAATGTAACCATATTGTAACTCTATAGTAATCGCAGTGTGATATCCTGCCTGTAATTTTGCAGCGTAAACTTAATGAAACATCAAGCCTATCGCTTAGATAATAAGATATAGCAATCTATATACCTCCAATCACAGAAGAAACATTTATTGCAGACTATAGTAATTGAAGAGAGCAATATTATCACATTTGCGGACGGAATGTCGGATGACATTCCGTCCGTTCTTCTTTATCGGAATGTCTTTGGCAAGGCATGATCAATGATATATGAAAATCGGCCGGATTCCCGTTTGCGGAGTCCGGCCGAAAAACTTATTCCTCTACTGGATCATTCGATCATAGCTGATTCGCCGGGCGATTTCAGGCAATAGGTGCGGGTTGTGGCGCTTGGCACATAGACGAAGTTGCAGGCTTCATCGTGGCGTCCCTCGAAGTGCATGGGGAAGAAGTGGCTTACCTCCACTTTTTCCATGAACCGGCTTGCAGCGTCGGTATATCCTTCGCCGGCTCTCGGATCGACAGCTATCATCGCTACGGTCACGCTCGGGTTTTCGGAGGCTATGCGGTTGAGCGCTTTCTCAAACTCCAGTTTGGTCTCGTGCTCCTCTTTGGCCTCATCCTTATGGCCATGGTGTATCCACAGCGTGCTGAGATCGCCTCCGTGGAATATCTTCATGCCATATTTGGTGGTTACCAGGAAGCTTACCCCTTTGTCGGTGCTCGGATATGCCTTGACGGTGATGCCGTCGGGCAATGTGTCGACAATGTCGCCGGCGCTCATCCCGGCTACGTCGAGTGTCGAGGGAATGTCGCGGGCCGGGACGTCGTTTGACATCACGTAGTAGCGCTTATGATTCTGAGCCATCTCATATATGCCGGTGTTGAAATGGCCTTCATTACGGTGGCTGACGAGGAAAATCACGGGGAGAAGAGGATTGCGGTCCAGAATCTTATGCAGAGCGTGGGATGGATCGTTACTGTAGTCGAACACAAGGATCGCCTTGTCGAGCTCTATGGCGAATCCGCTGTTGTCCAGATAGGTTACTTTCATAGTTATATGCAGGTTTGAGTTATGGTCGTCTGAAGGCCGTCGTAAGCGATCTCGATCCCCTCCGGAAGGGTGGGAGCCACTGCGGCGTGCAGCCCGAAATGATGGCTCATGTGGATCAGGAATGCTTTCCGTGGTCTTACTGCATTTATAACGTCGATAGCCTGCTGTAGGTTCATATGGGTGGGATGGGGTTGCGGACGCAGAGCGTTTAACACAAGAGTTTCCGTTCCGCGGATCGCTTCGAGGGTGGCCGAGGGCATCGTATGGCAGTCGGTGATGTAGGTGAGCTGTCCGATGCGGAACCCGTGTATCATCAGGCGTCCGTGGTCGATGGCGAGCGGCATGATTTCCAGAGGACCCGAGCGAAACGGCACGTAGGGCCTGAACGTGACGGTCTGCAGCCGGGGCACTCCGGGATAATCAAATAGTCCGAAGCAATAGGGGAGCCTCGTGGTCAGGTCGCGGGCTACGTCGTCGCTGCAGTGTATCGGCAGCGGTTGCTCGCCGTAGGCATAGGGTCGCAGGTCGTCGATGCCTCCTGTATGATCGTAATGGCTATGGGTTATCGCTACGGCGTCGATACGCGGCGAACCGCAGCGGAGTATCTGCTGACGGAAATCAGGGCCGCAGTCGATGAGCAGATTGTGTGTATCTGTTTCCAGAAGGGCCGACGTGCGCAGCCGGTTGTCGCGTGGATCGGTCGACCGGCATACTTCGCAGTTGCAGCCGATCTGCGGTACGCCGGTCGATGTCCCCGTGCCCAGAAATGTCAGTCGCCAGTCGCTCATCTGTATCCCGTCAGAATGCCGTCCTTGAACATCAGATAGTGACCGTTCTCATATGTCCATATCTCGATGAGATAGTTGTGATCGGAACGCCGTTTCACTTCGGCCGGTGAACCGATGGCCAGGCGGCACTGGTCGCGGGTCATGTCGACAGATACCCGGCCATTGACGATGTTGTTCCACACGGTATCGGTTATATCGGGATATTTCAGACGGGGGTCGGTGGATGAGAAAAGTGACTGAAAGCTCCGCGGGGCTTTCCGGGAGTCGCCGACTGACATGAATAGCTGGAAGTGGTTGCCGTCGCCGTCGTCGAGCAGCAGTCTTACAGGATACACCGTATTGCCCTCCTTGACGTCGATGATTTTCACCGGGATGAATTTCCTGCCGTAAAGCGACTGCTCGTTGAGGTCATACCATAGCGACGTCATAATATAATAAGTGGCCCCGTTGATCCGTTTCCTGACCTCTTCCACTATTGATTCCTCGATAGTCAGAGGAATATTTACTGATCCCAGGCGGCTGATCTCTTCAGGCGAGTGGCCGCTTCTGTACCGCATACGGCGTCCGTCGGCGGTGTGGAAGCGGAATTCAGCCACCTCCTGGCCTGTAATGGTCAGAGAGCGTTCCATGCCGTCAAATATGATATATTCGCCTTGTAGGGAGCCTGATTGCGTCTCTTCGCCAAACAGCATGAGAGCTTTGTTGTCGGTGACATAAAGCCGTTTTCCCGGTTTCCATTTTTCTATCGGCTCACCTTTGATGTCTGACAGCAAGCTGTTTCCGCTTTCATTTTCAGTGGCGTGACGGTCTTTTTCGTCAACGGTGATTTTGGGTGTGCTTTCGATTCCGGTAAAGCAACCGGTAAAAGCGCCGGCAGTGATAAACGATAACGCTGTATAGAGGGTGAATCTTGTTAGACTGTTCATCTGGCTGAATATAGTGGATTTCCGATGCAAAAATATGCAATAATCCTCGATTTCGGGCAATAACTGATAGCGAAAATAAAATCCAGGGGTTTAGATTGTTGAACGAGAGAGAATTGACAAATGTTAACAGTAAAATAACTCTCAAATATTTGGAGGATGCAATAAAAGTGTCTACCTTTGCACTCACAAAACAACAACATCGCGGGGTGGAGCAGTGGTAGCTCGTTGGGCTCATAACCCAAAGGTCACAGGTTCGAGTCCTGTCCCCGCCACAAAATCGTCATAAATCCCTTTAAGCCAGCCGCTTAAAGGGATTCGCCGTTAAACCGGGACGATAACGGGACGAAATAATCCCGTACACGATTGTTTCACAGGACATTTCCGCAAGAAATGTTCAAAAAAATGTTGTCTCTCGACGCGTTAAAAACACTTCCATTATCCCATAGCCTCGGCTATACGTACCCGCGCCTCCATACCGGCAAAATCTGGTACGTCGACTTCTATGCCATCGACCCGGCGACGAACAAATTCCGCCGAAAAAAATATAACCTTAACCGGATCCAGTCTAAAAAACTCCGTCGTGAGCAAGCCACCGAAATGATCTCGACGTTACTCAATTTATTGAGATCAGGATGGAATCCATGGCAAATTTCCATAGAAAAAGAGACCTCTTACCCACTGAAAACAGTGTTCGAACTCTATGAAAATCACATCAAGCTACAATTAAAAGAGCGTTCCGTTTCAACTAACATTAGTTTCCTTCACCTCTTCCGCAATTATCTCGCAACCCTGAAGCCCGTGCCAACAGACGTTAGGCATATTACTACTGCTCTGATTGTCAAATATCTTGACCATCTTTATCTCAAGCAGCACGTCTCCGCGAGAACGCGCAACAACTACCGCGGTTTTTTGTCGGGCCTGTGTGCTTTTTTTGTAGATAGGAATATCTTGAAAACAAATCCGGTCGACTCTGTCAAAACCCTGAAAGAAACATCTAAAAAACGTCAGCCATTGACACAGTCAATGCTGAAACGACTCAATGACTATCTGTCAGAGCATGACAGATGGCTCCTCCTCGCCTGCCGTCTCGAATATTATACATTCATTCGTCCGGGCGAACTACGTCAGCTAAAGATCAACGACATCAACCTCAAGGAAATGAAGATCTACATAAACTGCCAGATCTCAAAGAACGGCCGTTCAACGAATGTCGCAATAAACCGCGAGATCATCACGCTCATGCTCGACCTCGGACTCTTCAACTATCCCGGAGAAATGTACATCTTCGGCTCAAATCTCCGCCCATCTGCAAAACTTTCCGACAAGAATCTCTTTCCCCGTGTCTGGGGGAAACTCCGCAACACCCTCGGATGGGCCGATTGCTACCAGTTCTATTCGCTCAAGGATTCCGGCATACGCGATCTGGCCAACGCCGCCGGAATAGTCGTCGCCCGCGATCAGGCCCGACACGCCGACATTTCGACCACCAACCGATACCTGCAGGGGCGCGACGTCCCCGTCCATGACGAGGCCATCAACTTCAAAGGAGTACTATAAAGTAATCCTGTAGAAGTATCCGGTGATCAGCATATCACCGCCATTTGTCGGCAGATCGCATTCTATTTTCTCGCACACATACTTCTGATTGTGCAGCAAAAAAATAGAATCAACCTCCTGCACCTTGGTATCAACGAATTTTATACAGTAGCGGAGTGTCGTGTCGATCACGACCTCCTGCGCCTCATCGCTTCCGATTGTCGTTGTATAAAGATTCGTTTCGCCTGCCGCCTTGTTCAGCGACAGGCTCATTCCATCATCGAGCTTGTCATAAGTCCCATCGAGACGGCGATCGCCCCACGCCATGCTCGGCCGCGGCCACAACACCGGCCTTTCGACACCCTCGACGGTCACATTGATCTGATTCCATGCGAGCGGAGTCAGCGCCATATATATGAGATCAGGCTTTTTCTCCTCATCCGTCGACACAGAACCATCGCCCATGATCAATTCCTCCAAGACAATGTCCGCCTCCGAGTTCGCCGCAGTGTCGAGCGTATCCGTCCTGTCAGGATGCTCAATCATCCAGCCCGTAAACGTCGCCGCCGGATCATAGGCGGCCGCGCCCGGATGGCGCCCCCCGGAGATATTCTTGAATGCCCGGAACTCGTGCTGCGCCAGAGCGCACGGCACGAACTTCAGCTCAACGTCTACGTCAGTACTTTTCTCTTTCACAACTCGCGGCGCATACATATCGACGCGCCGGAATGCAGGAGTCCCGTCATTGTCAGCGAAAAACACATAATGCCGCCCATCCTTACACTCGAAAATCGTGTCACGCCTGGCATTCCGCCAGGCAGTGGCTGCAGCCGATGACATAGCGCTCATGTGAGCGATGATCGCCGCAACGTCATCGAAGCTTCTGTCGATTTTCGCAGACCCTCTGACAGCCTCATCGAGGCAGTCCACAGGGTTGAACTCTGACTCAGAAAAGCCCACATTGCTAACCGAGATATCAGCCTCGTTGTCATCTTCGGTTTCAACCGTATATTCATCGAGCAGCCGCTCGATCGCCACAACTTTTGTTGTTGTCTTGTAAAAACTCGTCCGGCTCCGGACGCGCATTCCTCCGCCTGCCGCACTGTCTACCACTACGCCGAAAGCGTTCTGCAGCTCCTTCCAGAACTCGCCGATAGTCCAGTGCGGAAGATTCACATTATACTGCGAATAGCCTCCGGCGAACGGAAGGAATATCCTCGCCAGGAATGGATCATTTTTGAATATATTGTCAGCATCATCGAGAGAGCTGCCGATGGCAGCCGCTATCTTCTTCAGGAGAAACCACAACGTCGGCTGCGGCGCCATGATTCTTCCGGCATAATCCTTCAGATCCTGGCCGCTTTCCGCCTCTCTCCATTTGCAAGGCACCCATGAGATGTCGAGGGCAGTTCCGGCAGAATTGACCTCCACTGCCCAGTCGTTCGCCACCGCGTCGACGCTCGTATTCCGGCACGGATAAAACTGGATCGGAGTGTTCGGATTCGTTGCCCATGACGCCACGCCCGAAACAACTCCGGTATTTCCTCCCGGGCGTCCGTATGCGAACGCCGGCCCCGTGGCCGACTTTCCGAAATTCGCCGGATCGAGATCCGCCGCGAAATTTCCGAGATCAAGCTCATCGATATAGACGCTGTCCTCCTTGTCGCTGTTGTTCTGCGTGGCCATACGGCCAAGAAGCTGCAGCTTCACGCTGTGGTCGGTGATCTGTGTGATCACCGCCGAGCCGTCGAGCACAGTCCTGTTATTGTATAACAGACGCGCCTCATATTTCCCGGAGCGTTTCGCCACGTCTAGACGCCCCATGGCACCGAAGAAATTCCGGTTGTCATCGAGTTGCAGCGGCAACTCCACCTCATATGTGTATTCTGATCCTGACCGGTAAAAAGAATTCTCGACCGTGAGCTTGATCTTCGTCGAGCTCTTAACCTGCACAGGCTTGCCATTGAGAAATAGCTGTATCATCTTTTCGGACTATTCTTAAGTTTCTGAAATCTGCGGTATTGATTGTCGAGCCCCTGCTCTCCATCCATTATCACATAGCTTTCGATGCCCTCCGTTATGCGGTCATTTAGGCGATCGAGAGTCGACGCCGTCCGCTCGATGACGGCCGTCATGCGCTCCGTCGACTCACCGCCGGCTGCAGCCGAGGCAACCGGAACATGCGCCGAGAGCACCCCTCTCGCGCTCACCCCGGCACCCTGTCCGAGAGCATTGCTCACGTCCTCGCGGGTCAGACGGGCAACGGTGTTGCTCCTCTGCGCCCGATCGAGCAGATGCAGTACCGGCGACACCGCAGGATTCGCCACCGCCTGATGATTTGCGACGAACTCGTTGGCGTGTACCACGCCCGCCTCCTCGCGATTGTCATGCGACCGCTTCGTGAAGCCACCGGAGTAGTACCCTGAAGACTCCGCCTGGTGCTGCTTCTTAATCGTCGCAATCTGAATCATGCCGGCAGCTGTCGCCATGGCAGCTGCAGCCGCGGCCAGAGCCGGCCCGACCACCGGAATCTTCACCATCGCGCCAAAAGCCCCAAGGGCATTTGTCGCCGTCTGGGCAATTGCCTGCGCGATCTCCATGCCCATGGCTTTCTTGTTGTATTTGTTTTTGACCTTGGCAACCTCCTTTTCTTTCTCGGCCTCGAGTTTCTCGCGCTTCTTGGTGTTGTTTCCGGCCGCCTCGATCTCCTTATCGTAGCGCTCTTCGATCTTGGCCAGCTCGATGTCTCGTTCGGCATTCATATAGGACGAATATTGCGAGAAAACAGCCCCGACAGCCTGTGTTGCGGCTGCCGCAATTTTCGTCCAGTCATCAAGATTCAGCTTGCCATTCTTTTTCAGCGAAACGACAACGTCGTTGATCTTCGTATACAGGTCATAAACGAAAGCATCGTATTCATTGGCCGCCTTATAAAAATCATCAGTGGATTTATGCCGGTACTCCTCTTTGATTTTCCGCAGCGCTTCCTGATAATCTTTCTCCGAGATAAGCGCTTTTTTGTGTAGCTCCTCGATGACCGCAAGCTCAGCTTCCATCTGGATCTTCCGAAGCTCGGCCGGATTATATTTCTCCTGGAACTGCTTCAGAGCCTCGGCAGTCTTCTTCTGCTTGTCAAGCTTCGCTTCTTCCAGTTTATTCTGTATCTCCAGTTCAAGCTGTTCGCGCTCCTTGGAGCCCTTTTCATAAAGATCTTTTTTCTTTTCCATGTATCGGAAATCCTCGCGAAGCAGAGCCTCCCGATAGGCTTTCTCATTCTGATACATGGCGCTATTCCGGTCATAAAACTGCGCAGTCAGTTTGTTGACCTCCTCCTTATGCTCCTGATCGAGAGCCTCCGCGCTCATCTGGCGACGCACGGTCAGATGCTTCGCCAGAGCCTCCTCCTGTTTTTTGCAGAGAGCGGCATATTCCTCGCTCTCCGCCTGACCCTCCTTTTCGAGAGCTGCTTTCGCTTTCACATAATAATCAGCCTCTATCCGCTGCTTCTCCTCGATATATTCGCGGTAGTTCTTCTCGCCGGCAGAATATGAGGCGAGATTGACAGCCTCAGCCTGATCACGCTCCTGCTTCACCGCATCGAGGGCAGCCATGATGCGTTTCTTCCTCTCCTGCTCCAGTTTTTTGAGCTCCTTTTCGTCCAATTGCTGCGGCTCTGGGTCTACGGTCGGCCCCTCCGGAGTCATTTCCGGGGGGGCGTCCGCTCCCTTTTGGATCTCATTGTTAAGTTGCTTATATGACTCGTTGATCAGTTTGATATGCTCATTCACCTCATCCAACTGATTGTTGACTTTCTTAATCTGGGCGTCGTAATCGGTACCTGACATCATAGATACGCCGCCCATCATGCCGCCGCCTCCTTGTGAGAGAGCCGCTTGTTTCGCGGCATCTGCGCGACGCTGACCCTCCGGATCCTTCTGTTTCTGTTTTTCGAGTCTGACGCGCTCTTCAGTAAGATCGCTTGCCTGACGTCCAAGTTCCTTTATTTTGTCCTCCATGCCTTCAAGCATGTACTTGTTTTTAAGGGATTCAAGATACTTGTCAAGAGCCTCTTTATTTGCCTTGTATTTTCCGGTAGTGTCATCGAGTGAGGCATTATAGTCAGGCACGATTTTATTCAGCTCGTCAATGGCTTTCTTCCTGCTCTCGAGCGAAAGGCGTTCATCCTCCGCCGTCGAGATCAGAAGGTCGAGCTTCGCCTTCTGCTCTCCGGCATTTGCCGCCGCATTCTTCTCGATCTCATCCAGCTCCTGCTGCGCCTTGGCGGCTGCAGATGTTTTTTGGGATAATAAAACATAAGCGGCTCCCAAAACTGCCACTGACGCTGTCAGCCCGAGTACCCACGGGTTAAGTCCGCTGAATACAGCTTTGAAAGCTGTCATCGACTTAACCCATCGTTTCTTCATCGCAAGATTGACTTTTAATCCATTTGTGAAGAATTGAACGCCATTAGCCGCAACAGCCCACAACGGGCTCAGCACCGCCAGAGTCCCGCGGATTAGACGGTTATTAGTTATGACTGCCCACTGCGCTTTTGCAAGCGTCGCAAGCCTTCCGGAAGTGACAAATACCGTAGTGTTGTACGTCACCAGTGTTGCCGTCAGAGCGATGATAGCCTTTTTGTGCTCGATGAAAAAGTCTACCAGCACATTCATGACTCTCATAAGCATAGACGTGCCACTGATCGCATAGCGCATCACCGGAAGCAGTTTCTGACCGAGCGACACTGCCATTTCAGTAAAGCCTTTCCGGGCTTTCTCCAGTCCGGCCTGAACGGTGTTATTCTGAACATCGAACTCGTTGAGCACCGAAGTTCCCTCTTCATAAGCTATATTAGCATTCTCCTGCTGCCATTTAACGTCTTCGATCTTGTTAGCCAAAGTCGAAAGCGCCTGTATGGCACGTGAGCCTGTTTCGCCCATATCCTTAAACATTGGCGAGAGTTTATCCATTCCTCCGGCTTTACCCAGAGTTTCAAGAAATAAGATCAGAGCCGAGTTCGCATCTTTTTTCATCAGATCCGCGAACTTCTTGACGTCAAGCCCTGCGACCTTCGCATATTTAGCCGGCTCCTGATACAAACGGACAATAACCTGTGACAGGGCAGTGGATGACGATTCTACTGCCTGCTGATTCGTGTCAAGCACGGCTGCAAAACCCATTACCTGTTGTATGCTCATTTTCGCCTGCGACGCCACACCGCCCATTCGGCTCGCGAACTCGGCCAGATTTGGCGCCGAAGCCGAGCAGTTCTGCGACAGCTCATTTATGACAGATCCGACCTTAAGCAGTGACTGTTCTGTGCCATATACTTTTTCATCACCGAATATGCCGGTCAGCTTCGACAGCGTCAGCGTCGCCCCGTCCCCCAGGTCATCGAGCGCGACGTTGATCTTATCGGCCGCCCGGACGAACCCCAGCACATCCTCCTGCGATGTCTTGCCGAGGCGGCCGGCCTCCTGCGCCAGCTTGTTGAGATCCTGCCGAGAAGTACGAGTGTCCATCTTTTTGAACTCCTCATTGAGCTTCGCCACCTCCTCGGCTGTCATGCCCGTGAACTTCCTGACGTTCGCCTCTTCCTGCTCCATCTCGGCATAAGCCTCCACAGCGCTTTTGCCGGAAAGGATCACACCCGCAAAGGCAGCCGTCGCAGCCGCGACAGACGCGCCCCACTCATTAAATCGCCGGTTAAGCTTCGACATCACACCCTCTGTCGAGGCTGTAGTCACCTTGACCTTTTTCAGCTCCGCCTGGCAACGCCGCAGCTGCTCGTTGTACATCTCCCATTCTTTCGAGCCGCGTGCGACGCGCCCGGAGTTCAGTTCCGAATTAATGTATTTGATAGTCTTTTGCAGCTCCTTGGGTGATGCCTCTTCGAGCCTCTTCATCGCAGCACGGATGTTGGAGGCATTCGTCTGCATCCCCTCCATCTCCTTGTTTACCTTCTGAAGCTCGGTGTTGATCTTCCTGATCGCAGTCGTGTCACCTGCATTAAAAGCGTCAGCGAACTTCTTCCGAAGTTCCTCAGCTTTCTGTGAAAGCTCGGCGAACTTCTTTTTCGACTGTTCATCATTAATCTTAAGTTCGACTTCTGCAAATTGAGTGGTATTCATGCTAATTTGTTATGATACCGCTAATTTACGCAGCCTGAAAGGCAGACAAAAAGACACCGCGACACACCAAGAGCGCAGCCGGTCTCCGGCTGCGCTCCATACTCTCGGACTGACATCGTCGCGACAGATCAAAGCTTAATTAAATTATAACCGATTGTCAGTCCGACAAAAGGCGAAAATCGGCGCCCGTCCCACCCGTAACCCATGCCGACATTCACCGACCATCGAGGCGGCTTCGCCCACTCTCTGATTCGTACAGTCTCCACTCTCGGCCATATCTCCAGAGTGTCGAGCGACGCCCATGCGCCGGTGATCACTGCCCGGTAGTTGGAATCCTGATATACTTTTGTCTCTATCGGCACGCCGACAGTCACACTGTCGAGCTGACACACGCTATCCGGCTCGATCGCCTCCGGCCGAATGACCGGCAGCGTCTTCAGAGCTTCCTGCCGATCGATGACAGCCACAGCCTCCGGCATGGCTACTACTACCGTGTCGTAAACCACGACCGTATCGACTACAGTCTCACGCTTCAGGAGTCTGTCGAGGTCTCGCTGCCGGCGATCTCCTTTCGTCAGCCCCATGTAGACGCACCATGCGGCGATGGCGATGACGACAAGCCATGTAACGCCGTGGATGATCCTGTTCAACGTTTCCATAGCTGCTTTACCTCCTTCCGGTTCTTGCCGTCAGCCCGATGGCTTACATGCACCCACGAAAAATTATTCTCGTCGATCAGCTGATCAAACGGCAGATCCAAATCGATGATCTTCTGAAACAGCCGTCGATTGGCAACGCGATCTACGATCGCATGGCCGTTCTTGTCCTTGACGATCTTTCCGGCAGCGTCACGCACGTAGATGCGTAGATCTGCAGCCTGCCCGGTCATATGCTGCGAAGTCTTGGAGCCATTTATCTCCGGATTTGCGTTCAGGGCAGGGCAGCGGTAGCCCGAACTAATATCGATTGGGCCGCCCCATGCCTCCCTCAACGGATCCAGAACCGCATCCACCAGAGCCGCCACGTTCGGCTTCAGATTATCTGGCAGCCGGTTGTCGATCCCATATTTATAAGCGGTATCGCTCCGCTCAAATTCCTGAAAAGAGAAATGTTTCATAGCTGATTACTTTTATCCGTTTCGGTCAGATTATCCTTGCCTAACACCTTGTCGATCGCCTTGCCGAGGTCGATCCGCCGGCCGATGCCCCGCATCTCCAGATAGCGGTTGAGCGTCCGGCCCACCTCCACCCCCGCCACGATCACAAGCAGCGACGTGAAAAACACCGGCGCATGCAAGATCGTGCCTACTGTTACCCGGCAGAGGAATGCCAGGACTACAACCAGGCACACGATCACGAACTCCAGCAGATGCCCGATCATATCCGGCTTCTGGCTTTCGCGCCCGGCCCGCTTCGCGATCCTGTAAAGCCGTAGCGAAAACAGCCCGTTGAGAAACGAGGCCAGCGCGATCAGGCCGCTCCACAGCATGATCGACACCCGATCATTTGTAAATATCTCCAGTATATCAAGCATGATCAATAATCGTCACGGCGTCTGTCAGCGCGGAAACCCGCAGCCGCGCACACTCCGAAAAGAAGCAGCTCGCCCGCGCCGATCAGCACCGACTCATGTATCTCACCCGGAGGCGGCATCAGAAATCCCCATGCGATGAGCGCAGCTGCCGCCAGCACGCACACCCAGAGGATCAGATTACACCGTTTCATTTCCCTCCAGATTTATGCCGAGCATTTCGGCTATCCACATTATATCTCCCGCGGTCATCTCCGGCGACGCATCGCCAAGCGCAAGCAGCTCCTCCGGCGTCATCGGCTTCGCCACCGTCAGCGTCACCTCCGCTTCGAGCTCCGGCTGAATCGTCTCCTGAACAGCGCGATTATACTCCGCGATCAGCTCCTTCAGCTGCTTTTCCTCCTCCGCGGTGCGATCCTTCTTATGCTGAAGTTCTTCGAGCCCCTCCGGTTTCAGTTTTTCGTTCGCCTCCTTCACCGCATCATCGAACGGCTTACGCACCCGGGAGATCGCGCAGATCGTCCGCGTCAGCGCAGCACGCTGCGAGATCGTCAGTTTGCCCAGAGGTATTTTCTGCAGAGTGGCAGACAGGCCGAGAAGTTCATTCGTCTTCATGCCTCGCCCCCTTTCTCTTCAAGATCAGCTATAAAGCCGTTTATCGCGGCCAGCACCTCACCCTGCTTATCCGCCGCGCATGTGAAGTCAACGTGAAGCGTTTCGCCCGTCGAACGGTTGAACGTCGCCATGGGCAGCATTGTCGGAAGCGTCGTCACGCTGCCGCCGTCAAGTCCCTCCAGCTCTCCGAGCGTGTTTACCCTCGCAGACGCCGCCACATGATACAGCCTGTCTGCCACGAGCTCATTGTTGACGCGGTGAGTCGAACCCGCGATTTTGATTCTGTCAAGATTCATAGTCTTATTTTGTTTGGTTTATACTATAGTTGTCTCTTTCTCAATCAGTCCACCCTGCGGGCATTATGGCCATCACGCTCTTGTTGATAGCCCCCGATGAGGCCGTCACATAAAACTCCACGCGGAACGATTGATAAGCCTTCGACGCTCCAAGCCTTATTGTCCTCGACCAGCCCGCCGACCCCGGCATCGTCCGGCCGAAATCCTCCGTATGCAGCAGCGTCGACGAACTGCCGTTGACACCATACACCCTCACATAGTTCTGCGAGCACACCGTATCACCGTCTATCCTCACAGTGATCGTCAGCGTACCTCCGGCAATGCCTCCTGTTGTAAAATCATATACCGGCGCCACTTTCGCGCTCACAAACGTATGTACCGAATCGCCCGCGCTGCCTGACGTTATGATCGTGCACTTCTGATTCTGAATGCCAGGAATACGCATATATATCCCCTCGCCCTGAGTCGCCCCATACGGGAAAATCTCCCAGAACGGCATCACCTCGATCACAGTCCCCACGGCATGGTTGGTCGTACCATTCGCCTGTCTGCTCGGAATGAAGCTCAACACCTGCCCGAACGGATCGCCGACGAGTCCCCATGCCTTGGCTACAGAGCTGCTTCCCTCGGCCCTCCACGCAATGCCAAAGCGAACATTATTCTGAATCGGATAGCCCTCTACCGATATATCCGCCAGCGTCAGCTGATACGTCGTGTCCTCCGGCTGCGGCGCACGGATAAGCCCCTTGTTGGTTATCGCGGTTCCCTGACCGATTTTCGACGGGATCGTAAAGCCGCCTATGGGCGACGTCGCCCCATGCCAGTATCCCTGAAAGTCAAGCCACCTGTACCAATAAGGCGTCCCGTTCGGCTTCAGATACAGCCAGTCGTAATAGCTCTCATTGAAGAGCTGCGAAAGGAGGACGTTAGTCCGGATTCTGAAGCCGCATTTGCCGTCCATCCCTTTCCACCATTCCGATGACCGGTTCAGAAACGGCTGATCATTCCTGATCGGCTTCCGCTTCGACCACTCGGCAATATTCGCCGCCCTGCACGCCGCGCTGATTCTCGTATCATTCAGCCCGAGGACAGCCATAAGGTCGTTCAGCAGCTCAACCTGACCGTTAGCGGTGATTATCCCATTTGCATGACTCATAGCCTCTCCTCCAGTCTTTTTATACGTTGATCGTAATTCTCGTTAATCTTGCGCTGATCCTCGCGCCAATCATACAGCTCGTTGATCTGCGTGGCCAGCACCGCCGTCACATTGCCGTAGCAGAGTGACAGCATATGATACTCGCCGCCCATGTCTCTTATCAGCTCCGGATAATCAGGCAACACCTCCTGCGCGATGAATCCGAGACACCATTGCCCATTCTTCATAAACCGCTTCGGCTTCAACAGCCCGCGATTCGCCAGCGGCTCGATATGAGATTTCAGCCGGATATCAGATCCTGCGGCCGAATCTCCAACCGCTACGAAATTTCCGCCCGAATAGAAGTAAAACTTCGCCGCTCCTCCGAAGCCGAAATTAAGCTGCGCGCCGCTGTTGAGCAGCTCCATTGCGAAGAGTCGGTTGGCTCCGGTGGTTGAGTAATCAGCTCCAACTCTTGGGGCTACAAGCAATGGCGTCTGGTTATCGTTGTTGTAAATTTCCACATTTAGTGCGCCATAACCGCTATTCCACGAGGAGCCGGCGTAACCGCCTCGCTGGAAGTTGAGATCTGTTCTCATCGAACCACCACCGGTGTAAAATGATTTGCCGTTAAACACCCGCACCCACGTCGCGTCCGTACAACCGTCCGCGATGGCAGGTAGGCCATAAAAAGATAGCCGTCCAGAGTTTGGGCGGCTATTTTTGTGAGGG
>CANRCT010000050.1 GCA_947629175.1 uncultured Muribaculaceae bacterium
GAAGCACGACTGAAACCCTTGTAACTCAATTCTATCACTATTTCTTTCCGCATTTCACTTTTTTGTAGTAACTTTGTATAGTGAATCTCAAACACCCAACCGAAAACATTTATGACTAAAGCAGAAATAGCGAATGAAATCGCAAAGACAACCGGCATCGACAAGGCTACGGTTGTTACCGTTATCGAACAGTTTATGACCGTTGTGAAGGACAGCCTCGCACACGGCGAAAATGTATATCTCCGTGGTTTTGGTTCATTCGTTGTGAAACAGAGAGCCGAGAAGACCGCCCGCGACATCAGTAAGAACACTACACTCGTTATCCCTGCTCACAATATTCCGGCTTTCAAACCCGCAAACGTATTCAAAAACGAGGTTTCCGGACTGAAATAATTTATGAATCGCATAGAACGGGAGAAACTGGTGGTTAGACAGATGATTGCCATCTATTGCCATAGGCATCATGCTCACAATGACAATATTCTATGTGATGACTGCCTTGACCTCTTGAACTATGCCCATAGGCGTCTTGACTATTGCCCCAAAGGCAACGGCAAGTCAAGTTGCCGTAAATGCGAGATTCACTGTTATTCCACGGCTAACCGTGAAAAGATACGTGCAGTGATGAAATATGTCGGCCCACGAATGATATTCATACATCCGTGGTCTGCCATACGCCACTTGATTACAGAATTTTGTTGATTATCTATGGAAGAAGAATTTGAAGACTATGGAGAAAATACAGTTGATGATATGATGGTCGATTACGACTACCACATCAACACCGGCGACCTCCCCGAACTATTTGATGAATCATCGGTTGACGACTTTATCGCCAACCTTAATGACTGGGACTGAAATATGGGACTGCTCAACCGAATAAAGAGAACCAACGTAACCCGTAATATCTGGACTCAAATGGCTCAGATAACTGTGATTTGCGGACTTATTGCCGCTACAGGAGTCGCTGTAACCTGCAATCAAGGAGACCATTGCGGTCTCGCATTTGTCAGCGTTGCCGCCATCGCTGCCGTGGCTATTGTCTTTATTGCCTGGTTGGTATGGTTCTTATATGTCATATGGACCAAACGTCACCTTGTTCCGATGCACCCGAAAGGATATAAGATTCTCGACTCCATTGATTTTTGGCTTTTCGTGTACTGGATTGTCGCTTCGGTTTTCAAAGTCGCAACCGGTGCATGGATAGTTCCGATAGTCGCTTTGATATGGGTGGCATCCATATATATAGCCTTTAAGTACGACAAGACAGAAAAGGCATAAATAAACCAATACCATCAAAAAGCATGACACACAAGGAGATAAGAGAGCAATCGCAAAGACTTTTGTTGCTGACAGGAATTAAACTGTTCGGCACAAAAGGCTATGACGCTACTTCTATTGTTGATATTGAGACCGAACTTAATCTGACACGCGGTGCCATAACCTATCATTACAAGTCAAAACTTGGAATGTTTGAGACCACGGTCAACAAGTATTATCTCGGACGTGTCATGCCGTCCTCTGTTCCGGAAGATTTCAGAGGCAACTTCAAGGATTTCTATCTCAAATATGTCTCTATGCTGGAGGAGGAATGTCTGGCTCTTATGAATGCCGGAGTCCGCAATGTGGCGGGAACTTTCCTCAATCTTGAAATTGACGCACTTAGAAACAGTCCCGATTTCAGAGATAAATGCACCGAACTGAACGAGAGACAAATATCGGTTCTTGAACTTGTTATAGGACGGTCGATACAGAACGGAGAGATTAAGTCCGGAGTCACCCCGTCCCTGATAGCAGAGATGTTTATGAACGTGGTCATTGGTCAGACCCGCCGCTCCAATGTCGAGGGTTCCATGTATTATACCGATGGAATGCTTCGCCAGTTCAACAGCATCTACCGGTTGATTTCAATGTGATAAGGCAAGGTCTTTATGAAACCTAAAAACAATAGAATCTTTTGCATAGGTTGTCACCACAGCAAAATGCTATTTGCTACGCAAGCCAAAGCTGATAACTTTATAAAGTTCAACAGCGAGGATATTGCGGCGCATTCCAGCAAGGTGCCGTCACGGAGTTACTATTGTTCCTTTTGCTGTGGTTGGCACGTCACAAGCATCGACGATGACGATCTCGCCAGACAAAGAGACGAGCGGGATGCAAAGGTATGGGAGGCTATAAAGACAAAAGTAAAGAAACAGGCTGATATGTCTGTGGTACAGGTGGAAATACTCCCCAAACGCAAGAAACTTCCGGCAACCACAGAGGGATACCATATAAAACGAATGATTCTCGACATTGACAATCTGAGCTTAAAGATTATCAATGCCATGCTTCGCACTGACTATAAGGATGCAGAGAACCTTATCAGTGATGCTAGAACACTCTATGAAGAGACCTTAGCCAAAAGTGCGGAATATGGAATCGACTGCACTATTATAGATAAACGAGGAGAAAAGGTAAACAGATTGGAAGAAGACCTATGTTTTGTCAAGAGCCTCGTTGGCAACCCGGATGCGAGACAGGAATATCTTGACAACGCTGAAAGGGGCAAGAATAAAAACCGTCTTCCCTCTTTTGTTGAATGTCTTCACAGCATGGAACTGATAGAATCCTTGTTTATCGTTGCTAAAGAAGCGGCAGAGAGAAAGGATAAGGAGAAAGTGACTGAATTATGCAATGAAATTGAGCATCATTTGAAGCATGGTGTCAAGGCTATCGGAGTGCATAGACGCGGATTGTTCCGCCAGCGCATAAATGAGCTGTTAAAACTGTGTGGCCAGTCATCTGAAGAACTGGCAGACAGCTTATATAGAGACCTCGTTGTTACAGCCATAGAACATATAGAAGAGGCTTATGGCGCGTTGCAGGCATCCGACTTCGCAAGTCTTGAAAACCATTTGTCAAATGCTGAAGATATTTTGCCCGAAGCTGACGATGAAAACATAAGACTGCTTACCAATCAGATTTCCAAGTTACGTTCCGAGGCAGAGCGCAAAAAGATGGAGGCTCAACCGCAGTACCGGATACTATTCCTTCACGGTTTTACATCGAGCGGAGAATGTGAGATAGCCACTACGCTGGGGTCTGAACTTGAATATTTAGCGGAAATAGTGTCCCCTGATTTGCCGCTTAATCCTCATGCCGCAATGGAAATGCTTCTTGAATTATGTGATTCCGAAGCATTTGATATTATAGTCGGGTCAAGTTGTGGAGCATTCTATGCACAACAGCTTGTACGGTTGACAGGAGTTCCTGCAATCCTCATAAATCCATTTTTCATGATGTCGGAATTTCTGAAACCACGAATTGGCATACACGATTATAAATCTCCGAGAAAAGACGGTGTCCAAAAGTTTGAAATAACACCTGAACTCATATCCTCATTCGAGGAAATGGAACGTCATCAGTTCGATTGTTATGATGAATTCAACCGCACAAGAGTCTGGGGTATGTTCGGCAGTATGGATAAAATTGCCCGGTTCCGTCCGTTGTTTGAAAAGTATTTTCAATTATCGTATGATTTCGACGGGCCTCACACCATGACCGCTGACAACGTCAGAAACGATCTTGCGCCGGTCGTAAGACAGATGCTGAAAGATGTCCGCCCGTCACGCGACAGATATTTCCGTCATTTCAAAGGCAACGAATACAGGCTTTACCAGAAGGCCAAAGATTCAGAAACCGGGTCTCGAATGGTAGTGTATCAGGCTCTATATGACAACCACGGATTCTGGGTGCGACCTGAAAAGATGTTTTTTGAGCGAATCATCCGCAACGGACACGAATTTCTCCGCTTCGCGGAGATTGACAAGACAGACTCACAGTAACCTATTATCCTTGGGTATTTGCCTTTATATACTCTACCTGAGTCGGTATAAAATTAGTCTGCCATTATTATCTCATCGGTATTCTCTGCCAGGGCTGAACCACATTCAGGACATTTACCCTCAACGGGATTCCACGAATATAAGACTTCACAACAATCATCGCACCGAAGATTATAACGTCTTTGCGCAATCTCATCAGTTGACAGATATTTTATCTCTTTGCAATGTGGACAGCGGAACAACAAGTAATGGCCAGACATGAGAGCATAATGACCATAGGGTTCAGTGTTGATACTGAATTTGCATTTAGGGTTAGTGCATTCATAATGATGAAGGGTTGCCATATTGGATTTTATTAAATTGTTATATTTCAAGAAGAATTGGGCTATTGGTAGTCTCTATGACATCTGTGAGAATCTCGGAGTGCTTTATATCGAGCATCATTTCTTTGCTAACCATAAAGTAGTCTATACGGAAGCCTTGATTACATAACCGATATTCCGGCTTATTCTGGTAGAAGTATGAGAAATCAGAGTCATCCGGGTGAAGGATACGATATGAGTCCACAAGTCCGGCAGCATTCATCATTCCATCAAAATTTTTGTGTTCCCATGGAAAATAGCACCCGGCATTCTTTACAGACACTCCATCCCAAGCGTCTTTGTCTGTAGCGATAATATTCATGTCTCCACAGACTATTAAAGGCTTTTCTTTTGACAGTTTCTCCAGATAATCGTGTAACTCATAATCCCATTGTCTCCTAATCTGGAGCCACTTCTCATCGCTCGTATTAGAATACGGGAAATATGTATTGACAAGGATGTACCGGTCAAACCTCAACACATTGATACAGCCAGTTTCCAACAACCATTCGGGTATATCATTCCGTTGGTCTTCTATATCAAAGTGAAGACCATGCCGAATATATGTGCTCACTCCTCCGAATAGACCGTCCTCCATAATTCCGAGCCAGCCCATGTAACCGGGAATCTGCGTAAGAAAGGCTCCTTTCTTCCGTACCTTCTGAAAACACATCAATTCCGGTTGATATTTTTCTACCAGTTGGTTAATTGCATCTAACCGGGACTGAATCCCGTTGACATTCCAACTAATTATCTTCATAGCGAGTTAATGTTTAGTCTCCCTTTTAGCAGGAAATATTATTTCTAAATCCTCAAGAGTCACTTCGATTAGCGGCTGATTCTTTTGAGAATCGATAAGTTCCTTTAGTTTTTGATATTGACTCTTCTGAGGCTTCCCATTTTTATATTTCACATCGGAAATAGTATGAACAAGGCCGTTCCTTTCAATTAGGTATATGAATAATTGTGATATATGAGGATAACTATTCCAAACTAAATTTGATATTTGTTTCAAATTTTGTAAATCCTTATAGCCAAATGGTTTCCCGATTTGAGCTGAAATAAGACACCAAATTTCCCTTGTATTATCAGCGAAGAAATTAGCAATTCGCTCCGGAATGTGTCGGTTTGCTCGATAGTATCTGTTGAGTATGATAAGCGGTGCATAATACTCAAAGTCTTTATCTGAAGCAGAAATGGAACTTAACCAATCGGAGGTATCATCATCAATTGGTCTCATAAGCAATTTCAGGGCGCGACTATAATCCCTTATACCCATAACTGAGAAAAAGTCTTTGAGTGACAGATGTAGAATCTTATTTCCACTCTCCTCAAACTTATATATTACCTCATTCCACAGGTATTTTGCAGTCTGTACACCTTCACCCCTTTGTTTTACTATTTCGCACACAACTTTCAGCCATTTATTTATTGCATCAGTCTCAAAGTATTTGATATTAGCCTCTATGCTTGAAAGCAATATCATGATTCCCTCCTTGTCAATTTGACCAAGGTACTCTAAAGTCAACCGGAACATTTCTGATGGGAAATTATATTCCGGAATTTTATATATGAAGTTGATTACATCTTCCTTTTCTTGATGAATCCTTTGCCGCTCTTCTTCGATACGCTGTTCCTCAATCAAACGCTTACGCTCTTCTTCCTTTTTACGTTCGATTTCAAGCTGTGCAAGTCGCTCTGCCTCCTCAATCTCTTTCTTACACTCAGAAATGATACATTCTATACGCTCTATACATTCTTGTTTTTCAGAATTTGAATCATGTAGATATACCAGTCTGTGATCAGCATCAAAAGTTAGGTCTGAGAATTGAACAGTCTCAGTTTGCCATTTTCCGCATAATCTTGAATTAAGTCCATCCTCAATAATATTAAAAACGTAATACTTGACGGTTAGGTGTAATCTTCCGGATTTTTCAGTAGCAGCTTTAGCTTCATCATCAAATCCAAAAAGATTATAATTGTTATTTACCCAAGCGTCAAGCTCACGCATTATCGGGTGGTCTTCATTTACGTCATCAAATATCCAGCAGATATACCATCCATTATCACGATAAGCATCGTTCCTTTCGAGAATAACGTGGTGGAATATTGGAGAAAGTTGCACTTCAAAGACAACAGTCTTGTCTTCAAAGTCAGCGCGTATATCCGGTTTTCTCCAAGATTTACCTATATGTTTAGCAACCTCTTCAACTGCAACATTAACAATATCAGGCTCTGATACCAAAGCCGAAGATATTTTACCTTTTGTCTGTCTGTGTTGAACACTTTCCGTACGACCATGAAAAAGCATTGCTTTTATTTCCTCCTTCGAGAAGGGAACTTTCTCATAGTAATCACATTCTCCCTCAGGAGGAACCTCAATGTGCATAAAGTGAAAACACTTTTTCCCATTTTCAGTACCACCGACAATTTTAAGAGGTCTTTTGCAACAACCGCACAGAAAGGTTCTTCGAGAATCAATCGCATCCTGTCGTTTTGCGGCAGTGCGTTGTTCGGACAAAAATGCTGTTCTTACATCCTTATGGATTGGGTCATATTCGCAGTTGAAAAACGATGTGGACTCACGGGCAATCATTTGTCCGTCTCGATTATCAAAGTATGTATGAATAGTCGGTTTATTGCTCATATCGCAAAATTAACGCGAGAGGGTGCCATATTCTTGCACCCTCTCGTTAATAAATCATAATTGAACGGATTTTAATTGTAGGTTCTGAAGTTTTCCACTTGGTCGAGGACTTTGTGGAAGATTTCTTCACTCCACTGGGGCGGGTAGCCGTTGTGGTAGAGGAGCATCATCAACTCTTTTGCCAACGTCTTTTTCAGGTTGTTATTATTGAGCCAGTCGGCATGGATGGCAGTGCCGTCAATCAGTTCCTTAACTTTGCGCGAGAGGTCAACGCATTTTTCATCGGCATACTCAAAGCCGTGTTTGTCGCGCAGTTCCACAAGTATGTCGTAAAACGCTTTTTCCTCAAACGAAATGCCAAGATCCTTAAACTTCGCCTTGTCCACATTCAACTGATTGAATATATCCACGAGTTTGCCGGACAGCGAATTGACCTTCTCATCGACAGTGCGCTGTATCTCGTTGATGGCATCCGTGGCGGTCTCGTTTGTAAAGGTGAAGTTGTCGCGGGTGTTGTACTCATCAATAGTTGCCTGTAACAATTCTTCAAATCTCTTGGCGGCTACCTTGTTCACATGCTTGTATTCACGGATAGCCTTTTTGAGCATCTTGACAAGCATCTGGAACTTGGTGTTGGGCATTTTGATGTCTTCAAGTTTCTTGATGAAGTCATCATCGAAAATGTCCTCTTCGTTGTCAGCCTCATTGAAAAGACTTTCAATGCCGGTTACAGAGATTGCCTCCTTCACCATTCGGGCAACGGCTCGGTTCATGCTTTCGGTGTCATGCTGCCCGGCAGTCATTTTGCTGATATACGAACTGATTCCCATAAAGCATTGCGCCCAGGCAGTATCATCATCCGACATGACACCCGCAGGGTGACATATGTCGTATGCTTGTTTGAGTCGCTTGACGTGCTTTGTGAACAGTGTCCTGAATGACGGCTTTTCAACTCTCACCTTACCGAGAACATACTCTGCCGCCTCCTGCAAAACGAAGAGTCGGCGGAACGGCGTGGCAGTAAAGAACTCCGCCACGTTGAACTCGTGCATCAGTTCCTTGATAATCTGAAGCTCGTTGTCAAATGCCTCTTTTGCCAATGCAAGTTCATCATCGCTGATACCCAACTCATCGCCGCCATACATCTTCAGAGCCTTCTGCATATTGTCGTGAATGCCGATATAATCGACAATCAGACCGTAGTCCTTGCCGGGATACTTGCGGTTAACTCGCGAAATGGTCTGCACCAAAGTATGTTTCTGCAATGGCTTGTCGTTATAGAGCACCGACAGACACGGAACATCAAAACCGGTTATCCACATATCCACCACAATGGCAATTCGGAAGTTGGATTTCTCCTCCTTAAACTGCTCATCGAGCATCTTGCGGTAAGGTTTGTCACCGAGAAGGTCATACATCTCCTGAGGCTTGTCGTCCTTATTGCGAGTGGCTACGATATTGACCATCGGCAATTCTTTGAGTTTGTGCAGTTCTTCCTCATTTAGAGCCAATTCGTCCTCTGCTCTGCGAGATACAAACCAGTCAGGACGGATTTTCCTCAACGCACAATACATCTTATATGCAATCTCACGCTCAGAGCAGACAATCATAGCCTTCTGGATAACATCCGGTTTGTCGGCACACAATGTTTCGTAATGAACGGCAATATCTTGGGCAACACGGGCTATGCGCTCATCATTGCCCAATATCTCGTTCATGCTGCTCATTGCTTTTTTACTCTTGGCTATATCTTCAGGAGTGGCGCCTTCATCGGCACAAAGTTTATAGTATGCCTCGATAGCGTCGGCCTGTTCCTTATTGAGGGCGACACGGGCCAACCGAGGGATATACTTGATGTCAACGGTGATACCGTCTCGCACAGCTTCGCGCATGGTGTACTTATCAACAACGCCACCGAATACATGGATGCAGTCATCGGTAGGCGTTCCGGTGAAGCCGACGTATGTAGCATTGGGCAGAGCGTCACGAAGGTAGGCGGCAAAGCCTCGGGTGATGAAAGCACCGAGTTTGGTATTTGCGCCTTCCGGCCCGGCGAGTTGCTCGGTATCGGCATTATTGCGGGCATCAAAATCATCCCTGATTTTGAGTTTTGAGCCTATATTATTCTGAGTGCGGTGTGCCTCATCGCTGAAACAGATTATATTGGAGCGTTCAGAGAGCAATCCTGTTGACTCGCAGAACTTCTGAATGGTGCAGATGAATACGCCGCCGGAGCCTCGGCTGCTCAGTTCTTTGGCAAGATCCTCACGGCTGTCAATTACTCTCACCTCGCCGTTGCTGAGAAAGTCAGATGAGTTGACAAAGAGCTTGCCGGTTTGGGTCTGCAAGTCCTCACGGTCAACGAGTATGACGATTGTTGGCGAGCCTAATTCCTTTGCACCCCTCAGCACCAAGTGGCGGGCAAGGAACACCATTGTGTAGGTCTTGCCGCATCCGGTGGCCCCGAAGTATGTGCCGCCCTTGCCGTCGCCGCCGTTGCCACGTTGATGCTTCAGGATATGATGAAACAGCGCATGGGTTGCGAAGAACTGCGGATAGCGGCAAACGATTTCCTCCTCCTTACCTCTTTTAAGGTCAGGGAAATATACGAAGTCGCGTAGAAGCTGGAGGAAACGCACAGGAGTAAACGCACCCTCAATGAGAGTTTGCAACTCCGGCAATCCCGCTTTGGCGGTGTCATCGGTATTGTTGACTTTCTTCCAAGCGTAATAATGTTCGTATGGAGTGTAGGTAGTACCAAGGCGGGTGTTTGACATGTCGCTGATTACCGACAATGCCGTGTAGCGTATCAGGTGGGGAATGTCGCGGCGATAGCGGATATGTATTTGGTCATGAGCCTTAGCCATCGTGGCATTCGGGTCGGTCGGATTCTTTAGTTCGATGATACAGGTCGGGATACCATTGACAAGCAAAAGCACGTCAGGGATACGCACCTTCTCTACGCCGTTGTATGCCACCTCAAACTGATTTACAACCCGAAAGATATTATTTTCGGGATGTTCAAAGTCGATATAGTGGACAGGTATCTGCTCATCGACATCAAGGCGGTTAAAGGCAAAGCCGTCACGATAAAGCATGAAGGTCGAGCGCAGTGTGTGGTAAAGCGTATCTTCGCCAATGTTACGGAGATTGGCTACCACCGCGTTCTGCTCCACTTCCGACAGTTGCGGATAGCGTCCAGATAGATATTCCCTCAAATCCTTTTCGTAGAGGGTTTCGGTTGTCAGTCGGTCAAGTTCGCTACCATGCTGATAAGTCCAGCCGGCTTGTGAAAGGAGTTCGCAAAATCCTTTCTCATATTCCGATTCATAGAATTTACCTGTCTTCATACCTCAACCGGAGTATTAGCGGCACGCTGCACCATTGCAGGTGCCAATTTTTTCAACTGTTCTCTTGCCTCACGAGCGATAGCCCTCGCTTCCTCGGCGCAATGATATAGCGCAACGATTGACCGTTGCACTGCGATAGGAGGAACGGGAATTTTAATTTCACAGAATCTATCCCAGTCAAGATTAGACCTCACACTTGAATCACTATAAAACCAGCCAATTCTATCCATTTCAGATGAAATGAAATTAAGATATAAAAATTCAGGAAGTAGAATATCTCGATCTTTGACTGTAAAAGTGGTATATGCTGAAGAAATAAGTACCGGCTTCTCATCAGTGTGTATTGCAAGACGAATTGCCACATCCCTACCTGTTTGCATCCCACTAAATACAATCATATCTTTCCGGACAATAAGATATTTATTCCTGTCCAATCCATCTGTGGAAGCTGATGTGGGTACGATTTTTTTTGTAATATCAATACCCATAAAAGGCAATTCAAGACCATCTTTATTTTTCTCTTGATTTATTTCTATATAACCGCCAATGGCAAAAATTGGATATTCAGTTTTTAATTTTGCCATATACGAATTACAAGCCTTCTGTAGCGGTTCCGCAAGAGCCTCATTTTGTTCGGCAAGTTGCTGTAGCGACTTATACGCTGCTACATATTCCCGCTGCACTTCTATCGGAGGCAGAGGAATCAACATTTGGAAGAATCGATATAATTCCAAATTTGCACGAACACTCGCATCGCTATAAAATGCTCCAAGTCGATCTCGTTCACTGGAGAGGAAATATAGATGGATATATTCCGGTAGAACTTTATTTTCGTCTTTAACTTGAAGAATGTTGTATGCTGGAGATAACAAAACAGGACTATACCCCTCAAACAATGCAAATCGAATACATCCGTCTCGCCCAGTTTGCATTCCACTAAAAACAAACTGACCTTTGCTGATAATCTTGTATTTTCTCTTGTTTAAGCCATCTGTACTTGCTATAGTTGGGGCAAATTGCTTATCTTTGTTTACACCAAAAAATGGGTAATCATATCCGTAAGTATTCACTTCTTCTGCCAGTGTAAGAAGTTCGCCCAAAGGCACCTTTGGCGCACCTTCATAGAATTTAACCGACAGTTCCATCATTTCTTTTCAAGGTTAAATCCAAGTGTGGCAAATGCGTTGCGGAGCGCAGTATCGTTGGCTTCTTGACGAGCCAGAAGGTCAGCGACGCTTTGAGAAGCCTCACTCATTATTGCCTCATAGTCAATGTTGGTGTCGCGGTCAACAAATTCGATATAGCGGCTCGGCACAAGACTCCAGCCGTTACGCTCAATCTCATCAACCTTTACCGAGCGGTAAAATTCCGGTTCGGCGTATTTCTCGCTGTCAGTGCCTTCTGCCTGCCAGTTCTGATAGACCTCTACCACCTTTGCAATCTGTTCGGGGAGCAGTTGAACATACTTTTTCTCATAGATATTTTCCGACCATGTGCGCAGATCCATAAAGAGGATTTCACCAGCTCGGTTGCGCTGTTTGCGACCGTGCCAGTTACCGCCTTTCTTATTCTGGTTGAGAATCCAGAGTGTAACGGATATATCGGTAGAATAGAACATATTTCGGGGCAACACGATGATTGCCTCGACCTTGTCTTTTTCAATCAGTTTCTTGCGGATGTTCACGGTGTCATCATCCGACAGCGCACCGTTGGCAAGCAGGAATCCGGCTATACCTTTGGTGACATTGAGCTTCGACAGCATGTGGAGAATCCAAGCATAGTTGGCATTACTTACCGGTGGAACATCATAGCCTTGCCAGCGGACATCAGTAGTCAGTTCCTCCTCGCTACGCCACTTTTTGAGGTTAAACGGTGGATTAGCCATGATGTAATCCATCTTCTTGTCGGCGTGGTGGGGATTGAGGAATGTCGATGCCGGACGGTCGCCGAGGTCGTGGCTGATGCCTCGCACGGCAAGGTTCATCTTCGCCAGACGAAAAGTATCCGGGTCTCGTTCCTGACCATAGACATTGACAGCATTGGTGTTGCCACCATGAGCCTCTACGAACTTGACTGACTGAACGAACATTCCACCCGAGCCACAACACGGGTCGTAGATAGTGCCATCATACGGCTCGATGAGTGAGGCAATCAGCTCAACAATGCTATGCGGAGTGTAGAACTCGCCTTCCTCCTTCTCCGCATTCAGAGCGAATGCCTGTAAGAAGTATTCATAGACGCGACCGATAAGGTCTTTCTCATGGAATCGACTCTGTGAAATCTTATCAACTTCATCAATGACCGACTTCAGCACCTTCGGCTCCAGTTGAGCCTTGGTAAATATCTTCTGTGGCAACGCACCTTTCAGAGTCGGTTCCGACTGTTCAAGCGCATTGATGATATTGTCGAGATTCAGTGCAAGCTCCACCGATGCCGGCATGGACTTGATTGTCTCCCATCGCACCTCCTCAGCGAGATAGAAACAGTCATCGTAAAAACTCGATTGATTGAGGAAGAACTCAAACATCGGGTCCGGTTCCGCCACTCCATCGACCGTTACAAGACGCTCGGCAATCTCCTGACGCTTGGCCGAGAACTTCTCGCCGATGAAACGCAGGAAAACGAGCGTAAGCAGCAGGTCTCGCTTATCTGCCATAGAAGCCTTGCCACGAAGCAAATCGCGGCAGCTGAAAAGAATGTCTTCAAGTTTTAACTCCTTGTTGACCTTATATGAAGATTGTTTCTTTGCCATATTATAGTCTCTCAAAAAGGCTCACTTGGCAAAGATTTCAACCATCAGTCAAACTCTCTTTCCAAGAGATTGGGATGGCTACTATCTTGCAGAGAAACAATGACAAAACGAGGAACACCGGGACTGTTTGCTAAACAATGTCGGTGTTCGTCTTACTTGTAGATAAATTTATATGGCTCCTAATAGTGCTCGTTTACAGGATTTTGACTAAATTTGCATTTGTAATAGGTAACTCTTGGAAAGAGATTGGGACATCTGCTAAACATTTGAAGATAATCACAGAGCTATTTTAACATCCAGTTTGGAATAAGGGATTACAAAGTGGAGGATTCCCTCGGCAAAAGAGCCTTTTTCATATGGTTGGTATGAGAACACGACACCTTGATTGGTCAGAGCTGGTCTAGGATAATAAGCACCGTCATATACTTCTTTCAGAATCTCAGACGCATTGGATTCCAGTTCGTCCTTTTCAAGAGAAGCCGGATATATCCCATCAAAATTCATGAATTCCTTTTTCTGGGCGGTAATTTCTTGTTCAAGCAAATCCAATACTTTTTTGAAGTCGTTTGCCCCAAAGATGTCGTTATACCCAAGGATGCAACCGTTTTCATTATCGAAAGTCAGATAGTATTCCTCCATAAATCCATGTGCCCCCATTGTGTAATAGTAGGTATAGAAGCGATAGGTCACATATTGTCCGTTCTTACTCTCCCATGCAGGAGCAACCTCCATCATGTAGTCGTATTTCGGCCCGAAATCCTCTTCCGTGAAATCTTTGCGGTAAAGCCTCTCGTGTTCCTTGGAAAAAAGCACGGCTATCTGTTCCGGCGACATGGAGGAAGCATTAATTCCCCCGATTTTTCTCAGAGTGGCTTTTATGGAGTAATATTCCTTCAGGATACGGTCAGCACCTTTATTGTCAAGATACAGCCCCTGAATATCATTACGTATTATTGTCGCGATGAATTGATTAAGCCAAGTAGGATGCCCTTTCGGAAGATACGCGAGAAATTTAAAGTCACATCTCCACGAAGAGTCATTCAGCTTGAAGCTACGAGTATAACTGTGTTCAACAGTACCTGACGGCAATAATGCCAAAATAGGTTGTATAGAATCAGGGAGATAGCGCATGTCATATCGTATGGTGTCTATACCTACGGCATATTTAAATAATGTCCCGTCAGCAACATACGCCCCATTGCCTATAACTCGGCATGTATCTACCGCGACAGTGTCGGCATAGGTCAAGAGTAGACAGGTAGACAGTGAAGAGACTTCCTTGTCTTCTTCCGTGAAATAGTCTGCAATCACGGTTTTACCGTCATATTGAAATAACGTATCGCCATAATACCGCGATTTTGCTTCTGTGATGGAGTCAGACATATCTGTGCTCAGGCCATCAATAGAGTTGCCATCTCTGTTTGCAAACATAATGAACACGACAGAAAGAAGTATGACGGCTGCAATTGCTGTTAAAAGATGCCTCATCTCTTTATTGTTTGGGTAAATTCCCGGAATAAATCATCTCTACTGATTCTATGAAATCATCCAGAATCATTTGGGCATTGTCTTCAATGCTCATGATATCCTCAATCTCAGCGGCATTGAAAGTCCCCATCTTGGAGCCGCAGCCTAACGGTTCCTCACCTTCTTTATACAGAGCTGTAATTATGGTGATCTCGTATTTGTCTTCTTCATCTTCCGAAGCATTTCCCATAATGGTCATGCTCAGATAATGATTCGGAGAGGAATTAAATGCCGTAAAAATTCCCAGTCGACCCTTGTATTCCTCATGTTTGTAAGCATTGTGGGCTTGAGAACCGAACTGGTACATCATCCCATAGATAATTTTGAGAAGCTTCTCCCTATGAGACTCCAGATTGTTGTTTTCACTCAGAGGAACTGTCATTTCCGGAGAAAGGCAAACATAAGGCACTTCTTCGCGATTCCGCGCTATGGCGATTGCTTGTTTACGATAACTGGACATAAGACTCTCATCCATCGGCTGAAATGGAATGAGAATATTTGCCTGAGTATCTATGAAAGCATAAAAGTTGAATTCATCGTCATCCTCCATGCCGAATCCATCTTCATCGGCATAGTAGCGTCCATCCGGCTGAAGAGTCCACGAAACGTATGCCACTCCATCCTCAAACCCATTGACACCGAAATGATAGGGAGCAATAAGCTCCACCGCATTACGCTGTGCGCGGTAAGGCAGATTGAAAGCGGAGGCTATCTCGACAGCTGACGCATCCCAGAAGGAAAACCTTCCGTTTGCCGCGAGAAGTTCCCAAGCCTCTTTTGTGTTGTTGTTGACGAGAAACATTCTGCGGGAATCTTTTTCCCGTGCCTGCATCATACCTTCGCCACGCTCGGCAAAATAGAATCTTCTTTCAGTCTTGAAATCAGCCGAAAGAGTTTTGTAAAGTTCCTTAGAGGTTACCATGATTTTTTCTTTTTACAAAATAGAGCTTGAATATCAGAGAAATCTATCTCCTCCTGTTAAACTTTGGTTTCCAGAATAACCCTGTCTTTGTATTTGACAATCACTTTGTCAAAATCATGTCCTTGACCACGACGATATTCAGGAACGATGTATGTGTAGTCGCCATTTCTAAATACTATGGCATTCTCGACAATCCCTGTTTTTCCATCTTGAAGCATCAATTCAGGTTCCGAAGACATCGGATGGGATTTAGGCCATGCGGCATATCGGAATGTGTCATCCTTGAGTTTGTCGATACGAATCAGTTTCGTATCAGTCTGATAGATGCCTGCCAATCTTTTGAAATTTCTCAACGAGGGATGAAGCCAATAGCCGGCATCATTGCCTATGTATATCATTTTCCCGTCATTAAATCTGTAAAGTTCATACCGGTCTGACATTACCATATCTCCGGATTCGGGAACGTATAGGGTATTCGTTTTGTTGTCGAAACTCATTACCCAATCCCACCCAAGTCCATCAGTAGTGAAATACCAGTCCGGGATATAATAATAGGCATCGGCCGAGAATTGTTTTTCTCCTCGCTTATCAATAAATGGGAGTTTCTCCAATCTTCCATCTTTTTCATAAATCAGGATACTTTCCTGTTCTCCCTCAACGCTTGAGTCCCTATTGTATGCAACCACGATATAGGCGTTCTTACCATCCTTCATAGGAATCTGATATAGTTTGTCGCAGAAAGAACCGTCACTGATTTCATGTCCGTCTTTACGAATATCGTCCGCAAAAACATATTTGGTGTCATAAATCGGATATAATGTCCTTGCCAAGACGGTATCCCCGGTTGCGTATTGGATATATGTCTGAAACTCCGGACTTGTTCCCCCGAGGCCGGTATCCCAAGAATATAGCCTGACTTTATTGTCGGGTGAAGTGGTTATCGTTATTCCTGTCTTCTGCTGCAATTTATTGAACTGGTATTGGAGGGTCTTGACATTGGTTTGAATAAGATCCATCAATTCCCGATCGCAGAATTCCTGCCGTTCGTAGATTTCAATTAGTTGACGCTCCGCCTCTTCCAGATTAGATGAAAACTCCGTGCGCGGGTCATTATACTCTTTGTCTTTGCAAATGACTATATAAGGGGAGTCAGTTCGATACAAAAAGTATGTATCGTATTTAGTGGAACAATGTCGGCCGGGAACGAGAGAAAGGGTAAAGACTTGCTCACCCTCCCTATCGAGCAAAGCATACTTGCGATAATCAATCTTCTTGATTTCTGCCACAAGGTATTCGGTTTCCGGAATAACAAACTCACGCGCATACAAGTCAAATACTTGCAAATGGTAGTCCGGTGAATTGCAGTTTCCTTTGGCAAGCACCATGTAGTCTGATGTCCCTTCAAGGAAATATAGGTTGTCATATTCCGGTGGCACCACTATGCCATATCTGTCACGCACCCCTAAATATCCATTTTCACTAAATTCATACAGTCCGTTGGAATCCTTTGAATAGTGAGTTTTCATCAGATTGACGTCGTCAGCATTTATAACCGCATACGGATTATAGCCCAATATTAAGGCCGGCAATAAGATTCCGTTCGCAATGAAAAGAAGTATGGAAGCCAATATATTACGTGAATCGCGGAAGGTCACGACGACACCGACAACTGTAAGGAGCATCCCGACACAAAGCAATGCGATGACAAGTTCATGAGGCCGGTTATAGCAATTGACAAAGCAGACTCCGCCAAGCCCAATCAACATAGCCGGAATTATTCTGATTGAAGACTTCATCATCCTGTTCGCTATAATATATATGACTATGGGGAGTATGAACGAAGCAAATACTTTAACACTTCCGATATTGTATAATCGTACAACCGTCCGCGATGGCAGGTAGGCCATAAAAAGATAGCCGTCCAGAGTTTGGGCGGCTATTTTTGTGAG
>CANRCT010000051.1 GCA_947629175.1 uncultured Muribaculaceae bacterium
GGAGAGCAGAGTAGCCTTATACAGATGATAACAGGCATGCAAGAGATAAAACTCAACAACTGTGAGCGGCAGAAACGTTGGCAATGGGAGAGGATTCAGGTCAAACTGTTCAAGATAAGTGTCAAAGGTCAGGCTCTCGGCCAGGTACAGCAGGTAGGCTCGGTATTCTTCAATCAGACAACAAATATCATTATTTCATTCATCACCGCCAAATGCGTTGTCGAGGGAACTATGACCTTGGGCATGATGGTATCGCTTACCTACATCGTGGGTGCGCTTAATGGTCCGGTCAATTCCTTTATTGGGTTCATCCGTCAGCTTCAGGATGCAAAAATCAGCCTTGAACGACTGAACGAGGTTCACAACCGTGAGGATGAAGAGAAAGGCATTACTGGGAAGGTCAATTCGTTGCCGAAATGCGGTGACATCATAATCGACAATGTGTCGTTCAGCTATGACGGGGCAGAGCGTGACTATGTTCTTGACAATGTAAGTCTGCGTATTCCGGCAGGAAAGGTCACGGCGATTGTTGGTGCAAGCGGAGGTGGCAAGACCACGTTGGTCAAGCTCATGCTTGGATTCTATTCTCCGGTCAAGGGACGGATCCTGGTTGGCAACATCCCTCTTGATGACATCAATCCTCACCTATGGCGCAGCAATACAGGAGCCGTGATGCAGGACGGCTTCATATTCTCTGATACAATCGCCAACAACATAGCCGTTGCCACAGATGACATCGATGAAGACCGAATGATTGAAGCAGTGGAGACTGCCAATATTCGTGACTTCATCGACTCCCTCCCGTTAAGCTATAACACTAAAATAGGCATGGAAGGCAATGGCATCAGCCAGGGACAACGCCAGCGAATGCTGATTGCCAGAGTTGTATATAAGAATCCGCATTATATTTTCTTTGACGAGGCAACAAACGCTCTTGATGCCAATAACGAACGGGATATTATGACCAATCTGCACAAGTTTTACAACGGAAAGACCGTTGTTGTTGTTGCACATCGTCTAAGCACTGTATGTGATGCCGACAACATCGTTGTCCTCAACCATGGTCAAATTGTTGAGCAAGGTACACATCATCAATTAATAGACCTAAAAGGTCAATACTATACTTTAATCAAGAATCAACTTGAACTTAGTAAATAATGGAACAGAACAAAAATGATACAGGAAAAGCCGTAGAACTTCGCAGCGAGGAAGTTCAGGACGTAATGAACCGGATACCATCGGCTATTGTTCGGTGGGGTATGACTTTAATGGCAATTATAGTGGCAGGCCTGATTATCGCCGCCATATATCTACCTTGGCCGCACTCTAAAGAGTATGCTTTCGAAGGTACTCTGGATGGCGCTAAAGCAATTATATTTGTAACGTTGCCAGCCGAGACAATAAAATATATGTCAAAAACTAACGGCAGGTATGGTGTAACACTATATTCACCGCTGTTCTCTGACGATTATTCTGAGAGTGGCATATCTGGTATTATTAATGATATTTCTCTTGGAAATAAATGCGGTGAAGGCTATAAGGCTAAATTGGATATTGGGTTATCGGATATAATATATAATGATACAATCCATTTATGTACAGGCAACATATTCATTATAACTTCTGAAGCTACACTTTTTGAACGCATGCTTGAACGACATCAGATATATAAGTGAATACTCGTTGGTTGAATTAGATTTCTAAATATTTATAAATGAAGAAGTTGCACAATTCGCAGATTATTAGTAAATTAGTGGTAACCAACCTACTAAGTACTATCGCACTGCTTATGCGCAACTTCATAACAAATTTCGTCAGAATCTTAACCAAATTATCAGTCTCCATTATTCATCCTAACATATGATTTTTCACGAATTAAGCACTAGGCATCAGAGTCAGTAACAAACTCTTCAGGTTACCGAAGTACTATTACTATTGACCACAATAAACAGATCACACTATAAATTAACGTGAGTTCGATGAAAATAATCAGAAGAGTGTCAGTTGATTATCACATACCCATTCAAAATTTATCATAGGTTTCTTTGGAAACAGGCAATAAGCAGCTATCCCACCAATGAGATTAACGATGAAATTCGGGAATGAACGATGACGCGAATGTTCAATCCGTGCGATGTTTTTGAGTTCGTCGTTTATAATCTCGATAATGGCTCGCTTTCTCAGGAGTATTCTGTCATACATTGATCTCAGGCCGCCCTTCATGTTGTTTTTCAGTGTGGTTATCAACTGGATTCCGGCAGTGAACAGCTTACAGAACAGGTCTTTGCCTATATAACCCTTGTCACCGCCGAGTTTGCCGTATATGAACTCGACAAACGACTTCACTTTCAGAGGTTCCCGGTCGTCAATATCTCCCGGAGCGATCATGAAGCTGAGAATCTCGCCCATGTCGTTGCATATAAGATGCAACTTTAATCCGTAGAACCACCCCAACGAGCATTTGCCGCGTTGCGCTATTCCTTTGAACACCTTGTGCATGTGTATACGTTGGTTGCGGCACACGCGCAGAAGTGTACTGTCAACGAAACTTATACCGGTACATTTTCCCAACAGACATTTCTTCACGAAGATAACAAACTGCACCACAACCGATTTCTCCAGTTCCGTGAATCTGTTGTATGATACGGTTTTGGGAAATATATGCCTGTATCGCAGACATATCTCGTTCAAATAAAAGTGTTTGAGACACTTGTGGTTGGAACTATGGAACATTATCATGATGACAATGACTTCTGCCTGTGACAGACGGCAATCCCGGTGATACTTACGCTTTCTGTCTTTCCAAGTCTCTAAAAGTCCTCTGCGACGGAGCATCGCGCTAAAAAACCTTGCAGAATTCATCGGCCAAATATTTCAGTAATTTTGTCTTCGGTGAGCATAGCGATAATGGTATTGGTTTGTAATTCAGCACTATAAATTTAATACTTTTATCGCTAATCGTCAAATTTTCAATCACTTAATTTTCGTCGAACTCACATTAAAAGAGGCTGTGTAATTTGACACAGCCTCCTTTAGGTTAATTCAGAATTCCACCATAAACCAGCATATTGCAGATTTAAGTCACATAGAGCCTTAGGGCTTTACTCTTGGATTAATTATAATTTACGTCTATTAATCCAGTCATTGTCGCATTTCGCTGTGAGATTTCGTCTACCGACGTTTGGCTACTGTTAAGCGTTACTGGGTGAGTCTGAATAGCGTCAGTAAGGCTTGAAACAGAAGCGACATAGGTGCATCTGCACGTGACATTGCATACAGCCCTGCACAAGCAATCACCTCCATTCAGAAGCGAAAGCTCTCTCTTGCCAAGTTCGTCTTTGGCGAGAGCTGACAGACTGATTTTTTTTAGTCTTTTCATTTTGTTAATTTATTTGAGTATTATAAGCATCAAAACGTCATTGGCATCAGGAGATATGGTGTCGGCTATCTCTTTGAGCATTCTTTTTAACGGAATACCGTTCTCCTTGAATCTCTGCAGAACGACATTAGGAATGACGGTCCCCATTGTGTTTACGGGTAATTCCAGCCCTCCGACAATCATCATGCCCTTGCCGGTATCGGGATTTCTCAAGTCGATCTCTTTAGCTGAGCCATCTGTCTGGTTATATATAATCTTGCGCTGCCTGCCGATACCAAGATTATTACCGTCATCAATTTTCTCAACTGTATAAAAAATGACATATCTGTCAGAACGGCCAATGACTGTCGCCAACATGATATTTCCGTCGGCGTGTCGTTCAGACTCATTCTTTTGCACCATAGGCTTGATGTTATTGCCCGTTCCGTGGTAAACCAACGGATGAGTATAGTCTGATACAATTACTTCGTTGCCATTTTTCATCATCGGATAAATCGGAATAGAAATAGCTCTGGACACTCCATTTTCGCCGTTTTTTGTCTTTGTTGCGGACTCGGATGCAGAAAAGCCGAGATCAACAGGACGGATTTCCCCGTTGTCGGTATTGATGAACTGATATGGCTGGAAATCCGCCTGTGCTTCTTCATCTATGCCGATCCCTGGTCTGCAATTGGCTATTATTGTGTTGGCATTCAAAAGATACATCTGTCGGATTTCGGGATCGCCTTCAAGCGCAAATGACTTTATCATATTGCCGTCATAATCATAAGCAATCAATTTGCGTGGATATGAACAATCCAGAATATACACTAATCCATTTTCGAAATCCACGCAAGAGTGGAGGATCTGGCTATATTCTTGTGGCCCACCACCTTGACGGGCGATTTTGCTCAAATATTTACCATCGCCGTCAAAAACCAGAATCTGCTGGGATTGTATGTCGGGAATTACAATTCTGTTATTACCTATGAAATATGTCGTTACGCTTGAAAGCAGACTTTCGTCAGTGGTCTCAAGCGGAATATAGCGGATATCGGCGATGTCGGTTATGTCGAGCGTCTCACGCGGATAGTCCCTGGAGAGGTCTATGTAAGGGATCTGACTGTCAGGAACAGTACTTATCTGTATGTCAAGACTATCAGAGATCTGAGTACTCTCCGCAACGTTCTGCGCTGACGCCTCGGAATTATCTTTCCGTCCGGAACATGAACAGGCGGAAATGATTAAAATAAATAAAATAAAATGCTTCATTATAAAGTTGGGAAATTAATTCATATCATTATAAATTGTGCATAAGGGGTGTCCAAGTAACTTTTCATAATTGGAGAAACTGGGACATAGTGATCTGAACACACATTTAGCACAACTGAAATTATTACGAGTTTTAAGCCAAGATTTTCCTCGATCTAATTCACGATAAACAATATCCTTTGGATTTTCCTCTATTGTTCCAATAGCTGGAGAGCACATATTAGAAAGTACCTTTCCGTCAGGCATAATATACAACTTACCGAAATCAAAAATATTGATTGACTCATGGATGAATATACTTCTCTTATCTGGTCCATTTATGAGGAGATCGTCTTCATTAATGGCCAATGTGTCCATGATAAAGGCCTTGTTAGTGCTGTTATAGATAGGCAATATACGTATTTCTCCAATAGTCGTTCCATCAATCCCGATTGAATGAATCAAGTCTATATCTTCCTCATTTTCAACAATAAAATACAGGTCAGTCTCAGGAAATTTATTTATTAAAGAAATAACTTTTTGGGGCAATGTCGTTGACACCCTGATGACGAGTTCTAATTTACCGAATTCTTGCAGTTTGCGAATCAAATCATAATTTCCACCCATATCATCGGCAAGCACACTGAATCTTATTGGTGAAATACTCTTGATTTCAGCGTAAAACTCTTCATCAAATTTACCGATAGGATTACCTATAATATTAATTTCCGATAAAAAAGAGGACTGCGCTGAATCTTTTATAAATTGCTTGATCTTAATTGCATTGAGAATTGAAACATCATCATGTATAGGAAAAGGAGATTGACAAGCAAATAAATTGCTACCATTGCAACTTCCTAAATTTACGACTATCTTATGTAGGTTATTAATCACCACTCCATCAATACCTTGACCATTTAACCATCTATAATACGACACATCGTCTTGTATCTTTAATATAGGTTTAAGAGACAACGGAATATCTTCTTTATCCGCTACTATTTTAGCCATACCTTCTTTGACAAGACGATTAATGAATAATTGAAGGTCAGTATGTGCCTCCTTATCTACAGATGCAGGGACAATTGCAGAATACAGGCTTTCAGGACGCTGGATTATATCAATATATTCTGATATACTCATGGTATTTTCGAAGCGATAACCAGTACGTGTACAGGAATTATATGCGATGCCATGAGAACCATTTGTCCATATAAATGTATCTGGCGATACAATTACTCGTTGTCTAACCATATTAACGTATTACTGCTTTAGTTAATAATTCGTTATAAAGATTCGGGTGTTTCCTTAAATATAATTGAGTAGCCTTATTTAGTTGTCTCTGTTTTTCAATTGATAAGGCATACTTGCATTTTGTTGACGTTTCAAGAAGATCGTCTACCTGATATACACATTGTTTACATGAACTTCTATTCGCACAAGTATTACATTGTTGGACAAATTTGTTTGTAAACAAATTATGCCGTTCTGCAATATAATCATAATCGAGGTGGACACCCTTATCATCTACGGTTCCTAATGTGTAATTATGATGAATCCTTTCACATTGAAGTATTTTTCCATTAACAGTAACAAACATCTTCTTTGAGAAAGGAGTGCATGTACCTGTTTTGTGATTTGTCTGGGTATTTGGATTAATCAATAGCGAATTGTATGTAGAGTACACGTTGCCAGATGAATAGTATAAATAATCAAGCAATCGTGCAGTAGCAGGATTCTTTACAAAAAGTTCAGCTTTCAAAGCCTCACAATCAGATGCTTGTTCTATGCTGTCTGTAATATTTTTGTATGTCCGCTTAAACTCATCAATCTTATCATATCTAACACCTGAATTATTTAATGGGGATATCGATGGTTCTTTACCAAAGGTGTTTCGGATAAAATGATATATTAATTCTACACTATTTTTATTATGAAGCACAGAATTGAACATGACGAATTTGTCAAAATAATCTGGATACTTGGTTTGCAGTAACTTGATATTACTGATTACTCTATCAAAAGAATTATTGCCATTAGCATCCACACGGTAGCCCTGTCCCTCCTTATCACCATCAAGGCTAATCAGAAGTCTGAACTCATGTTCTGCTAAATAATCAACATAGCGATCAAGAAGCATAGCATTGGTCGTCATATTAAAGAAAAACTTTTTACCCATTTCCCCTTGACGACCGACATAATCAACAATATCACGTACTAGCGGCATGTTTAGTAACGGTTCTCCTCCATAAAAGCCTATGGTGACGGGATTACAGATTCCACGAGAACAGTTGGATTTCCAAATATTAAATAAGTAATCTAAAATGGATTTTGACACCTCAAAAGCCATAAATTTGTCTTCACGTTTGTCATAACCTTCATACAATCCACCATATCCACAATACTTACAACGTAAATTGCACGCATCAGTTACCTCAAAAACAATTTGAGGCAATTGAATAATATTATGTAGTATTAGACTCGAATTAACCATATATAATAATTATTAGGTATTCTATCAGACAGGAATCAGTATCCTTAAAATAATTCTTGAACACTGACAATCATACTGAACCCCAAGTAGATAATGAGTTGATATTATCTACTTGGGATTTCTATATTTTTATGCGTAAGCAACTGAAAGCTTCTCGGTTCCTACGGTAGTTGCGGCATTGTCGTTGAGATTAGCATTGTTGTTGTCTACAGTACTTGATCCTCCGTAAAAAGAATCATTTGGACCTTCTTGGCTACCTGCGTATTTACATCCGCAAGAACTGTTACAATACACAGTACACTCGCATACTTTTCCGCCCATAATAAGGCGCTGCGCTGCTTTTTCCAGTTCGGAATTTGATATCGCTACCAAATTGATTTTCTTAAGTTGTTTCATGAATCATTTATTTAATGTGAGTATCATTAGCACATCATTCGCTTCCTCATCTAGAGCAGAGTATAACTTCTCAACGGTATATGACAGTTTACCTTGGCTATGCCTCTTGTCTAATACGAACTTGGGGATTACGCTTACGGCGGTATTTTCAGGAAGCTCATTGTTCCATGTCTCAATTACACCTGGAGCATCCAGGTCTTCATTATAAACATCAACCTTGACAATCGTCTTATTGGCACGGTCATACATCGTAATACGTGGTTCAGTAACTTGGATTTTTCCAGACGATTTCTCGTCGCGTATAACAAAAGAACGAAACAAGATGTAGCGATCTGAAACATTCTGTACGGCAGAAATCCGCTTACTGCCGCCATTGAAATCACCAACTCCCGAACGCTTGATTATTGGAGTTAGTTTTCCGTTTTCCAATTGAAAAACAATCGGTTGCGAAAAATCCGATACTGTGATTTTCCCTCCATTTTTAGTTAATGGGTAAATATCCATATGATTAGCCGCATTTGCCAAGCCATCACTACCGTATTTAATCACCATACTAGAAATAGGCATATCGACTTTCAGATTCAACGGAGTGGCCTTTCCGGTCGAAGTGTTTATTAACAGATATGGCACATTGCCTACCTTCTTCTTTGACAAGTTATTTGGATCGCAATGGATGATTAGATGAGAATCATCATAAACATACATCTGATCTGGCCACGGCACGGCAGTCAAATTAATCTGTTTAACGAATGCCCCATCGAAATCGTACACCTTTATTCTATTCAACAATGTGTTGTCCCATATGTATACAAATTTGCGGCCAAAATCCACACACGACAAGGTAATCCTTTGGTAATCTTTAGGACCACCTCCGCATTGAGATATTTTATTTAGGAATTTACCGTTTTTATCAAAGATAAAAACCTGGTTTTGAGAACGGTCGGTTATCACAATCCTTTCAGAATCCATTGCAATATGGTTGTAGGATTTTATAAGACTCTCTTCTAATGTTTCCAACGGGACATAGCTAACATTACCGATATCACTTAATTTGAGCACTTTTTCAGTATAATCTTTCCCCAGATCAACCACAGGCACAACAACTTTGTCCTGTGCCATGATCACAAGACCGCAAGTGAGGGCTATTATCAGTGTGAATATCTTCATTGAAAATGTTTTTTGCAAAATTAAGAAAAATAATATTATATAGAGAAAAATATAAGATGTTATACGATTATGTTATAGAACATCAATTCTCTGTCCGAACAAATCAACTTGATATAATCTTCATGTTCGCAGGCAATTGTATATCGCATTTATTGATTCTTGAAAATTATGGGCCATCATCTGTGCCTCACGTGAACTTTGTATAAAAGTTGGGGATTCAATATGATTCATACAATTGACAATTTCGATAGCAAAACGCTGGGGATCAAATATAGAAGATTTAATTGGTCTAATCAAAGAGACTATCCCAGTAAGTTCATGTAGGCCGCCCGTATCGTTAACCAAAACTGGTAGACCGGAAAGTGCCATTTCCAAGGCTACATAACCAAATTCTTCGTAAATCGACGGTACTATGCCCAAATCGGAGAGGTTATATAGCTGGTACAGTGTGTCTTTATTCACAAAACCTGTAATTGTTATTCTACTCCACACAGGATTAGCCTCTTCCATAATGGATGAAAATGCGCCGGTTCCAACTATAAGTAGCCTCGCGTTATTGTCTTTCTTGTATACGATCTTGAATGCTCTTATCAATTCAAGGATACCTTTTCCTTTTTCTATCCTCCCGACAAATATTATAATCTTATCAGTCGCTTGAAAACCAAAAATTTCCCTTAAGGCATTTTTGGACAAGTCGCATCTTACTCTCTCAACGACGCTATTGTATATAAGACTTACTTTACTTTGCGGAATATGATATAATTCTGATAACATTATGCTTGTATGTTTGGCTACTGCAATAATATGATCGCAGCATTCATGCAAAAATGATCCCTCTTTTTTGAAATTAATACAGATTGGATCGCTTTCACAATCATCTGATTGTAATCGGCGAATAAGATCTTCTTTATTCCCTAAAAGGCTAAAACTCCAATCGGTATAATGAAGTGTGAAGACGATTTTAGCATTAAGGTTCCTTCGTAAAATTTTCGCCATTTCATCATAGCCAAACATATTGAAATGACAGATCACATTATTGTACGTTTCAAATTTATTCACCAGATAAAAGGATACACTTTTTTGATATTTAATCCAACCTACGATATCATTATCGATTTGAGAAGAATGATTGTATGGAAATTTAATACATGGTTGGTGATACAAGCTCCCGAACGTCAGACTCTGGTTCCCCGTTGAACATAATTCTACAATCATCACCTCCATGGAACTATCTTTTGTGGCTGAAACCAGTTCTCGTACATAAGTTCCTATTCCATATTGCGTACCTATACATTGTTCTATGAAAATTAGTAATAGGTCTTCATTCTCAACAATGCGCTCGTCATACAATCTTTTAGCTCTATCCTTAAGGGATTGTACATGACAATATACTGCTTGGAAATATCGTTGATTGTATTCTTGGCAGTCACTATCCTTAAGCAATAACGATTTCAGATTATCTGCGAGTTCTGTCAATATTATAGCTCTCTCCTTTTTGTTTTTTTCGTCATGCATTATGGAGTTTTGACGTTGACGATAGAAGTATGAGGATTTTCTTAAATTGCATACTCTTTGAGCATATTTCAATAATTGTGGTGTGAAGTACTCATCCTCATGATATTGTCCGTCAAATGACAGCTTATTTCTTTCTATAAGGCACTTTTTGTACAAATTGCCAGCGACCATAGGATAAGTATCCCCAATCTCTACCATCCTGATAAAACAATCTTTACCATTCAGCACTTCGGCATCTTTGAACAGACCTGGCCGGTCACCGAACAGATACGGATTCCCCTCCTCAGGCATAACAGTCATGGCTGAAAATACAATGTCAGCATAATTTTGCGTAGCTAAATCAATTAACTCCCGGCACAGATTGTCTCCTATCCAATCATCGCTGTCGACAAACAGGATGTAATCGCCGGTAGCATGGGACATACACACATTACGAGCGGTTGAAACGCCTTCATGTGAAATGGCGACAACATTGATGCGACTATCATTCAACGCATAGCGCTCAGCTATTGCTTTTGTATTATCTGTCGAACCGTCATCAACTATGATTATCTCCAAATTGCGATAGGTCTGTGCTATGACCGACTCAATACATTCAGCGATGTATCTGCCTGTATTATATGCCGGAATCAGAATACTGATTTTACTGTTCATAGTATTGTAGTTGTTGGATGATTGAAATACCTCTTTGCCATGACAGCCCTCCTTTGGTATCAAAGGAATCAACACATGAGTGCCATACAGAATTTATATCGGAAACCGGTATGGAAGACGACAATCTTGCAATCGCTTCATTTAACTCGGAAATGTAGCGCGAATCAAAAGGATTGAAATCAGAATCAACACGAGTTGTATTTACGCGGCTCGTTACATATGCATGGATACCCAATAATCCTGTCTCTAAACTTGCATCGTTGATGCGCCTGACATCACGCTCCATAACAGCTGCATCAATCTCTGAAAGGATTTCATCCGTGTCATCTTTAATGAAGCCTCGATACTTGAGAAACTCTATTCCCCAGCCTATCCCACATAATCCATGTGCGAAATCAATCGGCAATTGACTAGACAGATTATTGCAGACATTCTCCAATAATTCATCGGCAAATTCCTCATACCAATGATTTTCTGATACCTTGCTTAATAAAGCGAAAAATATCGCCACACCCATCTGTCCATTCATAAGGGAATAGTTATCCATGAACAGTGAGGTTAAAATCTCCTTATCGGCGATGTCTCTGAGTATCGGGGGAATGGAATCTCTTTGTATCATATTCAGTAAATGCAAACAATGGTCAATTATTATTCGATTTCAAAAACTCCATTACGAATGTCTCTAAATTGTTGGCCCATTCAGGAATTTCATTTTGATGTCTTTCACATCCTTGAAGTTCCAAATAAGAACTTGCTCCGATAGGGAATCTTTCTCCGTTGCAGAACCCGCATGATAAAGCCATAGATTTCAATGAATTTGTGCTATGGATGAATTTATGTCCCCAGTCATGCATAAAGTTGTTCACTACAAATACAGGATAATCATTTCTGTCTATCTCATATCCTACTTTATTCTGTATGAACATCCGATAGCTCCAGTCCAAGTATCTGCGGTTGATTTCTGAATCAGGGTTATTGACAAGATCTATCAAAAAGTCAAAGTTAGGCATGGCTAGCCTCAAAATACCTCCGGGACGCAAAACACGATGGCATTCTCGCATCATGTTCTGTTGCCCGCAAAGGTCAAGATGCTCAAACATGTGCTCGGAAAACACATAGTCAAATGAATTATCCGGGAAAGGGAAAGAACGAGTCGCGTCCATAGTGAATACCTCCGGAACGTGAGCTGTCAGATCGGCATTAATCCATCCCGGCATGATATTTCTTCCACAGCCAAGATTGAGTTTGCCTGCATGGTTTGACATCACAAATGGTTGCGCGATATGATTAACAGATTTAGCCTGACTCTTCGCCGCATCTAAACCAACTGCATTATACCAATGGCGTTTAGATACCTGAATATTGCCGACATAAGTGCTATTTTCTGACAATATGATATCGAGCTTTCGAAAGAAATCGACTGAATTCGTTGAGATGCATCCCAAGCCCAAAGCCTCCACATCAGGCGTGTATCTGGAGGCGGTAGTCGGGTCAAAGACCAAAGGAATGCATCCATGAGCGATTCCCTCGATAAGAGATGACGAGAAGTGGGAAACGACAACACACGAGGACGCAAAGACATCTGAAAGTGCCACGTCAGTCACAAATCGTACATTAGAAAATTCCGACAAATTTTTCTTCTGGGATATATTCATGCGGAACTCCGGATGCTCTCGGATTAAAATTGTTCTGTTGGCATATTTCTTGGCCGTTTCTGCTATAAGGTCTACGACCATATCAAAATATACATCATCACTTATAAAGAGAGGTGCCTGAAGAAAGAATGAAATGGCATCGGCTCGCTTTGATTTAACAGGATATGGATATCCTGCCGCGCAATATTCAGGAGCAGGATTATATTGCCGCCATAAATTGTTAAATCCTCCCCCCCATGTAATGAAGTGTGAGTATGGAAACCTCCGGAACATCGTATGCATCACGGAAGGCCATCCCTGTTGAAGAAGAATCGAAGGAAAATGATGCTCTCGCGCAATCTCCCCAATTATCTGCTCTTGAAAGTGGCATCCCTCCAAAAGCACGACACCTTCAACCTTAAGTACTGAGAATATGGAGTTCATGAGCATATAGAAGCTACGCATCCTGTTTACAGACATATTGACATTGCCGGTTTGCTCAGGGACAATAGAATAGTCCAAATCAATAGCCTCCACATATTCCGGCATATCCATCTCAATGTCAACTGATTTTTCGCAAAGTAACACTAACGGTCTATTTACCGTCTCAATGAATGGCATCAGATACTTTAATTGCCTGGTATTATAGACATATACAGCCAATCTGTTGCCAATATGGGACAATGCATCTGAAAGTGGAATGCAATCCTGCGGCATTATTAATTTCCGGGTTATCTCAAATTCGGGAAGGATTGCTTCTTTAACCATTTCTATAACCTGCGTAAGCGGCATTCCGTCAGAACGCAGGTTATTATATCGAGATTTCAATTGGTAACTTACCTCAAACAAAATAGTGCCGACATATGACGGGAGACCATGAGAGTCCAGATACTCATGGATTACCTCGTCAACCATATCATAAAATTCAATATAGAAATCCTTTTTGCTCATTGCAAGCCATTGTCTTGTATATAATGTTCGGCATCGATCCAATCTTTCTCCTCGTCTATATCAATTGAAGTGCCCAAACCGGTTTCAATAACTTTTATGCGCCCTGACAATAACTGTCCGGATTGAAGTATCGCGTTGACCGAAGACGCATAAAATGCACCTGTCTCCAACAATATACCCGGATAATCCTGCCTCATTGGCTTTGTATTCATATCATAGTTTAGCGGCTTACCATCTTCCGACCAAGTGAATTTCTTTACTCGCTGACATGAAATATAGGAGTCGGCTTCTTCATTATGAATGCATTCTAACAACTTAGAAAAATCTTCAACCGTAGTAAACGGAGAAGTTGCCTGAGCAAGTATAAATTTACTGTCACCGGGAACTTGAAGAGCATTGATCAATTCAATTACAGCCTCAATAACAGGTGAGTGATCTCCGGCATTTTTCGGATTACGATGGAAAACACCAATCTTATTACCGTATCGAGATTTTAACAGGCCAATTGCTTCCTCACTATCCGTTGAAACCCAAATCTGATCAATACCTGATAACAGCAACAGCGTATCTATAGTCCAGCATACCAATTGCTTGCCTCCCAATGGCCGAATATTCTTGCCTGGAATGCCTTTGCTGCCGTTTCTTATTGGAATAAAAGCGATTGTCTTCATGGTCTATTTTTTGCAAAGTTAACTCTTTTCTCTGGTTATACATATTATATCGAGTCATATTTAACACAAAAACGAAGAAGAGTATGTTAACTATGTTTTCGGTAAACCTATCGGGCTGAAGCCGAGGCAAAGCGGAGCGAGGTGTGGGCGCATGGAGCTCATCACACCTCACTACCTTGCATTGCCTCCGCTTCCTTCCGAATATTTTATAATCCTGGCTATATGCCATGTCCGTGAGCCGGGAGGCACACCGACATCACATATAGATCAGAGAGATTTTGACTTAGGGCTAATTATACAAAAGACCGAAGTAGAAAGCCCGCGATAATATAAAGCAACAGGATAACATTGTAGACTGTCCATAAAGACAGCACCTCCTCTATTTATTTCTTTTTGGTGCTTTATGGAATTTCAACTGAACATGAAACATCACATATCGGGGAAGAACATTAGTGTAGGTTTCAGTCCTTGCCTGTGCGTTCACACTATAAAACACATTGTTCAGATTGTGGAGTATGTCAAAGCCATCAATCATAAATATTACCTGACCTTTTAGGATTGTATATGTTGCCCGAGCATTCCATACAAAATTGGTATTGTTGAGCGACAAATCTGAATAACCTTGCCTTGTGTAAACTGTAAGGTCAGTTGACAGGCCCAAACCGAGGGGAAATGAGAAATCGCCTCTAACTCCGTAACGAAAATCCTTTGCTGTGAAATTTTTGAAATTGACCTGTCCGCTTGTGAAGTGACTAAGCCGACCTTCTCCATTTAGAGTGATTTTATTTCTCGAAAATGTATAAGAACGCCCTAAACTTTCACTAAACAACAGATTCCCGACTTTGTTTTTTAGAGGATTCAATGTATTCTCGCTGATAAAATCCACACTGTGACGATAATCAAGGGTCGTTGTATTCTCAAATCTGAATCGCTCCATTGAACCGAAGCCAAATGAAAAAAATTGTGATAACCCCAACATATAATTTCCGTTGACATTATACATTTTCCCTGTTTTTACACCGGTCGATGAATCATATCCATATCCGTATGCAATCGCATTCCGCAAGAATGTCGCATAAAGTCGATAGCTTTGATATTTTTTAGAATCTTTTCTGTATCTAATGCTGAAATTATGAACCTCTTCGTCATTCAACTCCGGGTTACCGAGACGCACATTGAGGGGATCAAGGTCGTTCTTGAATTCTACCATATCCACAAGATCCGGTGAAGAAACTTTCCTGTTATATGTGAAATAAAAGCGATGGACTCTTCCCAAATAATTGAAATCAAAAGACGCATTGCCTATAAATATTTTATTTCTTGAAAAGGAAGTATTTATACTTCCACGGACATAGTGGAGGTACTGATTCCTGTAAACTATAGGCATATTAAGTGAAATAAATAATTTGCCGACCGGCGACCATGTCCATTTGAAGTTAATGGAATGATTATTTTCTTTCCTGCTACTGTCAAAACTGTTGCCGGGATCCAAAGAGGAATCATATTCCATTTTTGAAGGTAGCCAACCTAATGGCCGATCCTCAGGAGCAGAATTATAAAGGTTCTCTAAGCGGTATAAATCAGAAACTTCATGTGCATATTTGCGTTCATATTCATACCTTGAGTCAAGAAACATCCCCGGTCTGATTGCCCAAATATAGCCTATCGCGCCTTTACCTAACCATTGCTGATTGGGGGCATTGTCGAAATAGCGATCAAAGTAGTCGGAGGGTGTTGATGTGCTGCCGAAATTGAGAATATATCTTTGGAATCTATCAAAATGAAGACGATTATAATTCCCTGAGACAAGGTAGGCAATAGCATCAACGTCATTGGGCATCTTGATTTTTCCGCTTACAGACATATTCGCCTCCATACTGTGTCCAAGCCTTTTATTATCATCCAAGCTTCTGTTGAGTATTGAGTGAAGTACCTCCGAAGAAGCTCCTTTGTAGAGGTTATCAATGAAATCCTTTCCCATATCCTTCAATTCTTTTGAGAATACTGCGGAAGAAAGACTGGAGATGTCATTGTTTTTCAAATACTTGAAGATTGGATTAACTTTTAAGTTCCATCTTAACTTCTGAATCTCAAGTGAATGAGCCGTTGTCAGTGACAACGATTTGTTTTTTGACCGCGTATAGGACTGCCCATAGGTATTACCTCCCGGTAGGAAGTTAGTGGTAAAGACATTCCGATTGTCTGCCACCGTCTGATATGTTGTCATGATGTCTCCGGAAAAAGATACGTTCTTGTAGGGTATCTTTGCCCAGTAGTCAAGACCACCCTGATATGTCTTGAAGTCGCCTGACTGCATGGAGCCTGGGGTAAAGCCGGTATCCTGTCCGGGTTTACGGTTGTCACTGAGATTATTTGCATTGCCATAAAGAGATAGTCGTGCAATATCGGAATACCAAAGTCCGAACAGTCGGCCGAGATATCTGTCGCTTGTGCCGTAACCGGCTTCCATATTCGTGAGTAGGCCTTGGTTATATTCCTTCTTTAGTCTAACGTCCATGGAAAGATGTCTTTCGCCGAAGTCCTTGCCCATGATTTTGTCCATTTCATCCTGTCGTTCGTAAACGGCTATATTCTTTTATTGCTGTCCGATAAAAGTGGGATAACGCAATATAGTATGGCTCGAACGCTGATTTTACGGTGTTCGAGTCTT
>CANRCT010000052.1 GCA_947629175.1 uncultured Muribaculaceae bacterium
TTCAAATCAAAATGTCAAAGAACTCTCTTTATTTGATGATTTCTAAACTAACGCGATTTTATCGCACCAGTAGTAATCCTACTACGAGGATAAGCTTAAAAAACTCGACCCCGCAGAGGAGGCCGAAATACGCCGCATTGTCCGGACGATATCAAAGCTCAAGGAAAAACAGGAAGCCATCAAGGCCACAATCGCGGCCTATGAGATGCCGGAGGATCCGCAATCCATGGCCGACATCAATAAGGCGATATCGATTAAAAAAGCACAGTTGCAGTTAGAGCCGGATCCGGGCAGCCAGATCCGGATCAACCGCGAGATCGAGGCGCTGGAGCGCAAGCTTAAAGTTATCGAGATCCGCCTTGAGGCGAAGCCTCTGCGAGCCGAGCAGATAATCCCGGCTATGCCCGGACGCAGCGCGAAGATCGACTTGAGCAAATACAATATCACACCTCCGGATCTGTCGAAGATCGAGCTGCCGGGCGCAGACAAGATCGTCGACACCGAGGCATTGCGAAAGAAAAACCAGATCAAGGAGCTTGTGCCGACCTCCCGTCTGGCGCAGCAGGCGCTCGGCGGGGTCGCCGATATGCTCGGATCTGTCGCCAAGCTCGCCGGCGAGGGTGCCGGAGCATGGCTCCAGTGGGGAGCTAGCGTGCTCGATGCCTGCTCCCGGGCGCTTCCCGCCATTATGGCGGTGGCGGGTGCCAATGCCGCAAACAGCGCCGCCCAGACCCCGATCGTGGGATGGCTCCTGGCTGGCGCCGCGGTTGCCGGAGTCCTGGCGTCATTCGCGGCTCTCCCGAAGTTCGCGGAGGGTGGCCTGGCCTACGGCCCTACGCTCGGTCTGTTTGGCGAGTACGCCGGCGCAAAAAACAACCCGGAGGTGGTGGCGCCACTCAACCGCCTCAAGGCGCTTATCAATCCGGCCGGAGGAGCAACCTCCGGCAAGGTTGAGTTTGAGATCGATGGCCGTCGCCTGCGCGGCGTACTCCGCAACGTAGACAAGTATAACGATCGCACGCGATGAGCAAGACATTGGCATATTACACGGAGTTTTACAACCGTCCGGCAATCCACCCCGAGCGGTCGGCCCTCTATCGTATCGAGCTCTGGGGAGAGGGCAACTACATCCCCAAGGAGATAAGCGTGGAGTTTGACTCGCCCGCGGTCATCGAGTGGAACGAGGTCGGCAAACTCGATCCGGTACAGGGGTCAGCCCTGACGCTCCGCCTGATCGCGGAGAGCGACCGCGAGTTTACACACCTCTATACCACCAAGGAGGGCGCCTGGCGCGTCGACGTCTATCGCGACGGCACGCTCTACTGGCGAGGGTCTCTCGATACCGAGCTGTATGAGGAGCCATATTCGACCTCCTCCGGATATACCGTGGAGATCACGGCCTCGGATCTCGGACCCGCTGACCGCACCGATTTTGACATGACAGGGCGTCACACCATAGCGGAGATCATCGACCACTGCCTGGCATGCACGGCGGTTGCCGGCATGACAAAGGCCAAGCACATTAGCACATATCTGCCCGACGCGACGTCGCCGCTGACGCTCGGCGAGCTGTACGTCAACACCGCTAACTTTTACGATGAGGACGGCGAGCCTATGACGTGCCGCAAGGTACTGGAGGCGGTGCTGCAGCCGCTCGCCCTCCGCCTGGTGCAGCGCAACGGCACGCTGCAGATCTTTGACCTTAACGCGGCTGCCTCCTGGGCTACCTCGCCGATCTACTGGATCAGCAACGACTCCCGGATGAGCGTCGACGCTACATATAATAAGGTCAGGGTGTTGCTCTCGACCTACTCTGACACCAACGGCTGCGACGGCTCTCTCGATCATGAGGAGGTGCTGCAGGGCCAGGCGGGCACGCTGTATATGACTGGCGAGCGCGATCACGTGGCGATAGGCCTGCCGGGATTCAGGATGGCGACCGGCGCAGAGCAGCCAAAGCAGCTTGAAATCTGTAACAGCGCTCTGGCGTTTCGCATGGATGCGGAGTGGTCGGGATCTGATACCGCCGGCATCGCCTGGCAATACAAGGGGCTGCAGGCGCTCGCCAATGACTATCAATACATGATTGATCGTGGTGGCGACAACTGGCCCTCGGCTGTCGCGTCCGGGACATTTGTCCCGCTCGCCAAGACGCGCCGCGGCCTGTCGCTCGATCCTTATCAGCCGGTCTATGTCGGCGGCTCGATGAGCGGCGACGTCTACACTGGCGCGCAATTGCGGGTGTCGCTCGATCTGCTGCTCGATACACGCTACAATCCTTTTGAGGATGCGGGGGCAGACAACGGCGGCACGCGCTATGGCAAAGCTCTCGACATCCCGGCGTCGGTGCGCATACCAGTGCAGATCGTCTGCCGCGACATCGACGGCAATATCGCCTACCTGTACAGTAATGACAGTTTTGTAAACTCCTACTCATATACCGGCGGCGAGGGTCAGTGGGTGGCGGCTAACAGCACCAATATCAATCAAAATATCTGCTGGCTGCAGTACTATGACTGGGATGACTGGAATAACAAATCGCCCATCGGCGGATGGGTCACCAACCGCCAAAGTATAGGTGATCCAAAGGCGACGACCAAGGCGATGAAAAAGCGCGGCGACGGGTATTTTATCCCGATGCCGCCATGTGTCGGCAGTGTGGAGCTGTGGGTTGGCAAAGGTTTTGGCGTCATCGTTACAGGCTCCGAGGGATGGTTGCCGAATGCTTCGGCGTCATCATCCTCCTGGGGCGATTTTACCGGATTTTTGCGATGGTACGCGCTTCGCAATCCCAAGATCGAGCTCGTAAAGTCGAGCGGCAAGGATCTTACGGGGAGCGATCTTGAGGATTCGGCCTATATCATCCGCACGGCCAAAGAGGAGTTCAAGATCGAGACCTCGGTGGGGACGCCGGGCAACCGGGCGTTGCCGACGTCGCGCGCGATAATGACTCTTGCGTCCGGACGACAGGTGCGACAGCTCAAGCGCTCCGGCGTGACAGACCGCGCGGAGCGGCTGCTGATCGGTACGGCCTACAGCCAGTATGCGTCGCGCAGTGCGGTGCTGTCTGGCACCGCGGAGCTCGTGCCGGGCATGCCGGCGCTGACCGACGCCTCGGCGCCCGGAGAGCGATACATCATGCTGTCCGACCGGCAGAACCTCGCTGCCGACGAGAGCGAGATCAAGATGGTGCGCTTTGGCGCGGATGACTATGAAGGTCTGGAGATAACAACTACAACCGGAGGTAACTGATGGCTAAAAAACAATATAACGTCAAGACATCGGCTGTCGCCGCCACAGAGCGGCGAGCGCGCAAGTACGGGGTCGCCGGAGGATCCGCCTACGTCGCCGGCGGCTATATCGATATGGCCGGCGACGTGGCCGGCAAGCTCGATCGCGGCGTTTTTGAGTCGATGTTTGAGCGGATTGTCACCGGCACCGATGACGATGGCAACGAGAAATGGTACATCAAGGCCAAGGCTACTCTCGTGTCTGTGGGCGACGTTGTGGCCTATGGCGTCAGCGATATCACCGGTGGCGCCGGTGGTGGATCCTCAACTCTCGCCAACCTCAAGGATGTACTCTTCGGCACGCCAATGGATGGCGACGTGATCAAGTGGGATGCCTCGCTCGGTAAGTGGGTCAACAGCCAAGGCGGAGGCGGCCTCGACGAGTCGTCGCTGGCGGCCTATCTACAGCAGCATAACTATGTGACGTCGGCTGCGCTGGGCAATTACGTGACGGTCGACACGGAGCAGACGATCAGCGGTAAAAAGACGTTTGGGGCTTGTGAGACGTTTTTTACGCGCCGCGCGACGATTAACGGCGATTTTAGCGGCCCTGAAAATTGTCCGCATATAATGTGGCATGTCCCGAATCAGGAGTATACGAAGATGCTGATGGATGTCTACGGTAATCTGCATCTGCTTTGGGGTGGGGCTACCGACCTTAACGTCTATCGAGGCTTGACGGTCAGTTCGATTGCTAAATACGGTGGCACCTCCTCGCAGTTTCTGAAAGCTGACGGGAGCGTGGATGGAAATAACTATATCAAGTGTTACGACGGCAATGTCAAGCTTGAGTGGCTATGGGGCAGTAATCCGACTCATATAGTAGGCTTTGAGAGTAATAGCTCGACAGCCATGCGAGTGTATGACGGTAACGCACTTCGCAATTTTACTAACGCAGTCAACAAGGCTGGCGATACGATGACGGGCGATCTGTACACGCCGCATCTGCTCGTCGGTATCACACAAAGCGAGGTGCTTAACTCCTGGCCTATTTACAACAATCAATATTGGCATATAATTGTAGGGGGCAAGCCTGCGCATTATGGCGGATCAATCAGTATAATGCGCACTGCTGACTCGCAGCAGAGTTACATCTCCTGGATCCACAAAAATCAAGATCATTTTGGCATCGGCGCAGCGAGCAACAGCAATGAGATCGAGATCAAGAATTACCTCGGGGGTATCAATATCGCCTCGACAGGTGCATTTACATACAACGGCAACACCATCTGGCACGCGGGCAACGACGGCAGCGGAAGCGGACTGGATGCGGACTTACTGGATGGCCGCCACAGCTACGACTATGTGCAAAAATTTTACTCACTTGTGTCACCCGGTGAGAGTATCACGTGGCAGGACTGGCTCAAGCGTAATGGTAATAATGTTGGACTCTATACGCGTGACGGTTGGTCATGGGCGATGGGTGGAAATATCAATGTCGGCTGGGAGACCATCAACGCGGAGACATACTCCGCACTCGTCTGTCGACAAAGCAACCTCAATAGCGTGTGGGGGATGAGCGCAGCCTTGTTTATCCCGGTCTATCCGGAGGTCAAGATGATGTATCTCGTGCGCGCCGTCGCCGGAGCCTCGGCAGGGGTAATTACGGGTCAGTCATCGCTCCGCTTTGCCGATTATGACACCATCGTAAACGGCAATGTTGCCTCCGCGACCAAGCTCCAGACCGCCCGCACGCTCTACGTCACTTCATACAACAGTTATCGTTCAGGTGACGGCGTGGCATTTGACGGCACGGGCGACGTCACCCTCAAACTGCCCAACTCGATCACCGCGAGCGACTGGTTTCGCTCGTATGGCGCAAGCGGGTGGTATAACGAGTCGTATGGCGGCGGAATATACATGGAGGACGCGACGTGGGTGCGGGTGTTTAACGGCAAATCATTTTACTGCGCGTCAAATATTCTCGCAGGCGGCGACGTCACGGCCTATTCCGACGCGCGGCTGAAATCGGACATCCGCCCGCTGACCAACCGCGGATTTATCGAGCCAAAGACCTATATCAAGGGCGGCAAACGGTCGATCGGTTTTTTGGCCCAAGACGTCATGGCCATATATCCGGAGCTCGTCACCGACACAGGCGGCGCAGATCATTGGCTCGCCCTCAACTACGGCAACCTCGTGGCCGTGCTGGAGGCGCAGATAATAGATCACGAGGAGAGGATAAAGAGACTGGAGGAGAGGGTATGAGTAACACGGCAGGCGTAATAGTAAGCCTTGACTCGATCAACTTTGCCGATGATGTCAGGCGCGTCCTCGGCGAGAGCACAACGTCATCGAGCGGGTTGTGCATGAGCGCAAAAACAAAAAAATTCGCCAAACACAAGCCGGAGATCCACGCACAGATCACGCGTCCGACAGACGAGCAGCGTTATCTCAACTCTTACGGTTTAAGCTGCGCGTATGCGACTCTCGCCGGAGGTTCGCCAAACTCAGTTACGGACTTGTCATTTGCCATCAAGGCATGGACTTACAACCGGCCGACCGGAGGGGCCAACGCACCGTGGCGCGTGGCCGACTATGGCCTATACGTTCATTACCCGAGCTCACCGACAAGCAAACCGTCGTCGAGTAATATAGGTAATGCGCAGGACACCGGGGCGTGGATCTGCGGCGCGGCAAACTTCACGGCGTACAACGATGCAAGTATATGCGTAGGCGATCTCTATTGGGGCTTCGGCGGTCAGCATCCATATCTATGCACGTTGATCAGGGTGCAAGGCGCGGCCCTCAGCACGATCAAGGCGATCACAACAGCGTCGCCAATCACATGCGAGATCTCCGGCGTCGTCGAGCTGCTGGCGCAGATGCCGACAGACGCGACACGCACTTACGAGATCGCACTTTGCCTGTCATCGGTAAGTCAGCCTACTTTCGGCCCTTGCGGCGAGGCGTTTTTGCGCGGCAAGTTCTGGCCGCTGCCGTCGGACAATCCGGCGACATTCTTGGGTACAAAAAGGGTGCTCGCATCATCGACAGTCACAGCTATCGGCTGCAACCTCGCAGCATTCAACAACGTCGACGGATGGGTACCGGCCTACGGTATGCAGCCGTCTACGTCATCGTCGCAGCTCGTGGCGAGCATCCTCACCGACGGGCCAAACAACCCGACGCGCGGAAGCTTTGCGAGCCGCTACTGCCTGCAATTGGGATTTATCATCACCAAACCCTCGTCGTCGTCGCAGACGTCATGGGGAGGCAAAGGGACGATCACACTGTCGCGGACGTTTGGCTCGGCGGATCCGATCACGATCAATGGCGAGTGGGTCAAGGTCAACGGCCTCGGCACGGGCGCGCTGACAGTGATCAACAACACATCCATCAGTTCGACGCCTACCTATTGGGTGTTCAAGGCCGATCAGAGCCAAGGGCTGACCAAATACGCGCTCGCTCTGCCTATCAGCTACCCGAGTGATACAAACCCGACACGCGGCCAGACAATCGACATATCGGTGACGGCGACGAGTTTTTATGGTGGAACGCCCAATGTGCAGCCAATGAGATTAAGCAACTAACAACCAACTCAAAAACATAAACCTATGATCAAAAACAAAGTGCAGGTGGTGGCAGCCACCTATCAGGTCAACAACGACCATGACGAGACAAAGACGCACCGGATCTCGGCAAGCGTGAGAATGAGCGCAAGCGGCACCGTGGAGGCCGTAGACAACGGAGTGGTGTCGGGGCTCGACGGCAGACAGCTCGCGAGTTTTAACCTCAATCTTGGCGGCAACCTCAACGTCAACTTTATGACGACGACGGCCGAGCAGGCTACAACCCTCAATGTGATCAACGATTTTATCGCGGCAGTCAAGGCTGGCGAGGAAGGAGGTGACGCATGAAAACTTACGAGCTGCTCAATATCAGCGATGAGCTCAACCGTCTGCCGCTCGGCAAACTGACCATCGCCCAGCGTGCCGCCCTCATGCGCACGATCTGCGCCATATCGCAGGCACGCAAGCCGTTTGATGAGTCTCTTAAAGAGGCGCGCGAAAAGCTAAAACCGGAGGGATTTGACGAGCTTGCCGGCAACGAGTCCCGCACCGACGAGGAGGAGTCTAAATATAAGGCGCTCGTCGACGAGTACAATGAGGCAGTTCAGGCGGCCATCCAGCCCAACCTGGAGGCAGAGGCGACACTTACAGTCGCCAAGCCGATGACGCAGGAGGAGCTGCTCGCCCTTGCCGACGCCGCCCCCGACTGGACGGCAGGCCACATAGTCTACCTGCAGGAGGCTCTCGGCATCGCCGGAGAGTAATCCCGAATGCCCTCCCGGGGGGGGGTAAAAATAAAGCCCCCGGCCTGTTGATAGTATCTCACCACGTATCAACAACAATGCGACGTGCCGCACGGCCGAGGGCTTATGCCTTGAGCTGCGGTATGTCGCATGTGTATGTGGTCAGAGATGGCAAAGTTACAAATAAATTAAAGACGACAAAAACGAGAGAAGTTAATAAGTATCATCAACTGTTGGCGAAGATTCTTAAGACAGGCCGCCGGCAGACTAACAAAAAGGGAGATATAATCTATCTCCTCAATGAGCGGCTGTCGCTCACCCCGGGCGATCTTCTGGAGATCTTTGAGGGCCACAGCGTGGCCCGTAAAAAGCTCAAGGCAGAGTTATCATTATATATGGCTGGCGAATGCGATATCGAGCGCTATCGCGAGGCCGGTATTACGTAGTGGGACTACTGCGGCCAGGTTCTGACCAACAGTTACCCGACCTACATGGCCAAACTGCCCGCACTGATTGACCGCATCAATAACGAGCACCGTAGTTCTAAAAATTACGTCCTGTTTCTGGGCGAGACTGGGGCTATCACCAGTCAGGCACCATGCCTCAGCCTCGTGCAATTCCAGATCGAGGACGGGGAACTCGTCATGAGCGCCTATCAGCGGAGCTCTGACGCCAATCTCGGTCTCCCTGCAGACCTGTATCATCTTTATCTGATGTCGCGCCAGATCGAGCTGCCGCTGCGCTCGATCACGCTCGACCTCGGCAACGTGCATATTTACGAGACTAATGCCGAGGCGACGCGTCGCCTTCTCGATAGCGAGGAGGGCGTCCGGTTTTCGCTCAACGTTTAACCATCACTCAAACACCTTTCAAATAGCAATCAAATGAGCAAATTTTATAAGTCCGCGCCGCTCCCTTTTCAGGGACAAAAGCGGCGCTACGTCGGCGAGTTTCGCCGCGTCTTGGGCGAGATATGCGACGCCCGGGTGTTTGTGGATCTTTTCGGTGGTTCTGGTCTGCTCTCGCACGTAGTCAAGCGGGAGCGGCCCGACGCCGTCGTGATCTACAACGACTTCGACGGGTACCGCACGCGCCTCGACAATATACCGCGCACTAATGCGCTAATCAGCAAGTTACGCGGCATAATGGGGGGGTAAATCTGACGCGCAGCGCATCCCCTCGCCGCTGCGGGAGCGTCTCCTGGCGACGATCGCCGAGGAGGAGGCGTCCGGATACGTCGATTATATCACCATCGCCGCTAATCTTTGCTTCCCGGGCAAACGTGCAACCACTTACGACGAGCTTGCCAAACAGACGTTATATAACCATATAGTCTCATCGCCTTATGACGCCTCCGGCTACCTCGACGGCTTGATCATCGAGAACTGCGACTACCGCGAGCTCGTCGCGCGGTATCGGGATCGTCCGGATGTGGTGTTTTTGGCAGATCCTCCATACCTCTCTACGGACGTAAGCACCTATACGATGACGTGGGGCTTGAGTGACTACCTCGACGTGATCGCGGCGCTTGCTGGGCAGCGCTATATATATTTTACATCATCCAAGTCGTCGATCGTTGAGTTATGCGACTGGCTCGGTCATAATGCTGGCGTCGGCAATATGTTCGCCAGTGCGTTCCGCGTCGACATCGCAACCCGCGTCAACCACTCGTCAGGCTATTCCGATATAATGCTCTACAACGCAGTGTGATGCGCCGTGCCTCTAAACGGCTCGACGCGTCGCCCTATCAACGCGACTGCAATAACCACTATAGCATGAGCATTCAAATCTCAACCCTTGAGCTCCCCGAATGGTCGTTCCTTGGCCCCGTCGATGGCGATGGGGACTCGGAACGTCTCGTTTCGCGTGACGTAATGATCCACACCCGCACGGCCACGGTAATGGAATTTTTCGAGGCCGATAAATTTGCCCCGGCGCCACGCGTCCGCTGCGAGTACTTTACACACCACAACACCCTCGGCATTGACGAACGTCACGTCTGCGTCCTCCACTATTCGGCCACCCTCGAATATCACGGCAATGACGTGTTAACCGTCATGCAATCCGCGATCGAGGAATATTGCGAGTGGATGGACTACGAGGATAAACGCGCGGAGAGAGACGCAAATTCCATGTTTAATTAATCTGATTTTCAATATACATGACCAACCAAGAATTATATGACCGCCTGACCGACTTTGATGAAAGTATCGTTTCTGCCCAAATTATGTGCGAGGAACACCCGGAACCAGGCGTGACGACGGTTGTTGCTATGCTTTATGCTGATCCAGGGCCCAGATCAATGATCGTGCCGCTCGTAATACCAGATGACAAAGATTGGTTATTCACGCCTCGTGATTGGCAATCCTTTGATGTATTTGCGCTCAATCAAAATCTCAGTGCATGCATTCAGGCCACGGATTGGCGTGTAAATGATACGGACACCCCGGGATTTATCGTTAATGGGTTGCCACGTTTGCTTAACGACGCGCCTGTACAGCTTAAGACTGTCGCCCGCAAAAGGCTTGGCGAGGACGTCAAAGCCGCACGACTCGCAAAAGGTTTGACGCTTAAAGATCTCGACGCGCTGACTGGGATTCCATATTCGAGGCTGAGTCGCATCGAGGGAGGTAGAGACAATCCCACGTTTGACGGCCTTGTGCGCCTCGCCGCCACACTTGATACGACTTTCATTATTGGAGGATATTAAGCGGATTTCCCACACAAAAAAAGAAGCATTACCTCATTGGTGGTGCTTCTTTTTTGTTGATTAGTCGTGCCGCGTGTTAAAATTTCACTACGTTTCGTTTTGATTTTAACACTTCCCAAACTGACTTAATAGACTACGTTTCGTTTTTCCACAACGTTACATTTCGTTTTTCCGATTGTAGTTCCGTGGCACTGTCACGCAGAGCCTAAATATGTGGTATAAAAAAGCCAGGACCGGAATCCTGGCTTTTCTGTGAAGTATTTGGAAGAGGGATCAGTTGACGAGCACCTTCTTGCCGCCGATGATGTAGATGCCGGCGGCGAGATTGGCGATATCGTCGTCGGTGGCAGCGCGCTTGATGAGCATTCCGTTGATGCTGTAGATGTCGCGCGGGGCGTCGCCGGCGGTTTCGTCGCGTTTTACGTTATTGATGCCCGAGGGCGTGCCCGTGCGATAGATTTTCAGGCGTGCGCTTGAGCTGATGGCCGGCAGGCGCAGCAGTTCGCCGTCGAGACGGTCGGTGATATCCTGGCCGTTATATTCAATCTTGATTATTTCGACTCCGGCCTTGGGCTTGATGCGCACCACATAGCCGTTGTTGTTCTCGCCGACGGTCATCTGGCTGCCGTTGTCTATGCGTACGAAGGTAGAGAGAGCCTTCTCCTTGACTGCTGTTGTGTTGGCGCGTGCTTCTGCTCGTGCCGTGGCCACGCGAGCCTCGATGTCGGGCCGTCCGGCTCGCGATTCGGGTTCTGTCTCTTCTTCATCGGTACCGAAGAAGTTTTCGTCGCGGACGCGATCCTCTGCTTCCTGTTCCTGCTCCTCTGTGATCGACTCGACGGTTTCCTCGTAAGTATCGGTTTCTACGGCGCTTATCTCTATTTCGTCCTCCTCGCCCTCAGGAGTGACTACGGTCTCGCCGTTCTCGTCGATCTGCTCGGGCTGCAGTGTGAGCGAGTTGGTGAGCTGGGTGAACGCGCCCCAGCCGGGAGCGTTGAGATAGCTGCGGAACGACTGTACGGGAATCGACACCACGCAGTCGCGGGTCGGCACCTGAAGGAATGCGTTCTCGCCTACGGTCGGGGGCGTCACGGCCGGGACGGATAGGCCTGCCATGTGTGAGCAGCCGGCGAATGTCCGGTTGCCTATGGTCGTTAGCTTTCCGGGCATATTGACGTTGACCAGTTTCGCACAAGAGGCGAAAGCCTCGCCGCTTATTTTTGCGATGCCCGAAGGCAGGTCGGCGGCAATGAGGGTGGTGCCGCTGAACGATTTGCTGCCGATTGATGTCAGCGACTTCGGGAAAGCGAGGAAGTTGACTGAGGTGCCAGCAAATACGTTGTCGGCAATGGTGACGAGAGTCGGCGGAAGTGCCACGTTTCGCAACTTCGTGCATCCATAGAAGCAATTGGATGGAAGCTCGGTGAGGGTAGTTTCCGAAATGTCCATGTCAATGAGACGCGTACATCCGTTAAAGCTATATGCTCCGATCTCCTCCACAGCCGGAAGAGCCTTTATCTGCAGGCTGCGGCACCCGCTGAAAGCCTGGTTGCCTATGGTGCGGAGGGATGTGGGCAGCTCGGCAAGCTGAATGGAGGAGCAGTTATAGAACGCGTTGTCGCCGATTGACTCCACGCCGTCGGGAAGCGATGCTATGTTGGCGTTGATGCAGCTGCTGAACGCTTCGTTGCCAATAGTTTTGGTGTTTTCCGGGAGCTTGATGTCAAGCAGATGAGTGTTGCCCCTGAAGGCTCTGGCCGGTATCTCGGTATTGGTCACTTCTGAAAGGTCGAGGCTATAGCAGCTCACGAGATTACGGTTGATGATGGTCCAGTCGTCTTCGGCGAGCGGACCGCTGACCGTCAGGCGGGTGACTGCTCCAGGCATCTCGCCGGTCTGCATGCGTATCTCTTCAGCCAAAGGATAGTCGCCCGACATGTAGACGGTTCGCATGGCTTTCTTGTTCTCAACGATATTGAAGCCATTCCAGTTTGGGTCGGCCTTGTATTCGTCGTCGCTGTTTTCAGGCACGAGCACTAATATATTGTAGGCTTCCTCCTCGGTATAACCCATTCGCAGCGATTTCAGTGCCGGAGGTGTAGTTGTGTTGAGCTCCAGAATCCTGATATTGTCGCCAAAAGCGCGGTCTTTGATATCATTGACTGACGAGCCGATATTAAATCGGGCGAGTCCCTGAAAGGCATTCGTGCCTATGCTTTCAAGTTTGTCAAGAGTATTGAATCCGGTTGACCATAGCTGCGGGAAGCAGTTGTCGCCGATTGAAACCAGCGATGACGGAAGGTTGACCTGCTCAAGTTTAGTGTATTTGAATGCTTCATTGCCAATTGTTTCAAGACCTTCCGGAAGCTCGATCTCTTTCAACCCACTGCCATAAAATGCAGATTCTTTAATGTTCCTGAGTCGGTTTCCGAATTTAATAGTTCTGAGACTGCTACACCAACCGAATGCGTGATACCCAATAGTCGTAAGAGAAACTGGCAGATCAACATGCGACAGGTTTTCGCAAGTAAAGAAGAACTCATCTGGGATAGTTGTGAATGAGTCCGGAAGAGTGGCGGATTGAAGATGACCACAATAGCTAAAAACGTCGGATCCAACCACTGTAACAGAATTAGGTATGATGACTGATCTTATGCCAGACCCACTGAAGGCGCCTCGGCCGATTGTCTTTACGGTCTCGGGGATGACAAGTGAGATCAATTCTGCGCAGCGATGGAAAGAGTAACTCGATATTGTGATCAGACCAGTTGGTAAGATTACCGATTTCAGGTTGCCGCAACCATTGAAAGCATAGTCTCCAATGACTGTGACTCCTTCCGGAATCATGACGGATTTCAGATTGTCATTTGACAGGAAGGAGGATCCGCCGATTTCCACGACCTTGAATCCCTTGGCAAAAGCCGGGATTACGAGATCACCTTTGACGTTGTTTCCTGCCTCGTTTCCGCCTCCTTCCGGTTTTGAGACGTATCTACCTTCTTTTGTACGGCAGGTCTTGTCCTCCTCGCTTATGACGGTGTAGGTGAGGGTCTGTCCTTCGTGGGTGAAGGTGAAGTCGTCGCCATCGTCGGCTTTCAGCTGCGGCAGGGCGACGAGCATCATGACTGCTGAGAGTAGTAATTTTTTCATTCGCACTGGTTTTAGGGGTTGATAATGTGATAGTTTTTTCAGGTTGACCCCTCCCTGATGCGATATGATTAGATTATAAAAAGATTGCGTGGGGCCATCACCGGATGTCCGTCCCACCGACTGAGGCCCTGGAATTGCCCATCACCGTAGAACGGACAACGCAGAAGCCTCACGCAAATATGTGATTTCCGGGCACGACGCGCTCGCGCGTATCATGCCGGATAGTGCACATATCCACATAAGCCATCTACCGTTGTCTCATTCCTGACGGTGATATGAAATTTTCCAGGTTTCAGTCGGTCAAGAAAGAGCGCCGAATAAACGCTATCATTATGTAATTGCCCGGGCCGTAGGCCAAGGCGTTAACTCCGCATCCCTCCCCGTCAACCCTTACCGGGCCTCTGCAAGCGGCATGCACCGCAAATTTAATATATTTTTTGTCACCAGAAGTATTCAGAAGCCGTTTTTAACACATTGGCGAACTTGGGGCGAGGTTTTGTTGTTGTATGGCAAGACAAATTGTGTAAATTTGCAAAATGTGCCGGAATGACGGGCTGAAAGTAATACAAGGGGCCCGAAAGTGGCACTGCATCATTCAGACAGTATCAAATAAACATAAAATTCAAGGATATGCGTTTCACTCGTATGCTTCTTCCCGGTATAGCGGTCATGGCCCTCGCTGTATCGGCTGCAACCAAGGCCAAAACCGCTGTCGCCGAAGAGAATCCCGAGGGATGGAAGCTCGTATGGTCGGAGGAGTTCAATTACGACGGTCAGGCCGATACTGCATTATGGTCGCGCATACCCAAAGGGAGGCCCGACTGGCAGGCTCATATGTCGGCCGACGACCGGCTGTATGAGATGCGCGACGGCAATGCGGTGCTGAAGGGGATCGCTGACAGCGCCGGCACGGCCGGACCGGTGGAGTATCTCACAGGCGGACTATGGACCAAGGGCAAGAAGTCGTTTATGGGCGGACGTCTGGAGATACGCGCGAAGCTTGAGGGCGCCCGCGGCGCATGGCCCGCAATATGGCTGCTCCCCGATACGTCCTCTGCTTCGGTAGAGGTCTACGGAACGAGCGAGTGGCCCTACGGTGGCGAGATCGACATTATGGAACGCCTCAATTCCGACTCCATCGCCTATCAGACCGTACACTCCGACTACACTTACAACAAGGGCCAGACGGGCAATCCGGTAAGTTCATGCACCGGCCGCATTGATCCTGACGGCTACAATGTATATGCCGTGGAGATGTATCCCGACAGCGTGAGGTTCTTCATCAACGATGTGCCTGTCAACACCTATCCACGCATCGAGAGCGCCGACCGCGCCAGTCAGTTCCCGTTCTATCGCCCTATGTATCTGCTGATCGACATGCAGCTCGGCGGCCAGTGGGTGGGACGCGTGTTCCCCGAGGATCTTCCGGTGGAGATGCTCGTCGACTGGGTGCGCTACTATCAGAAACAGTGACAGCCTGCGGCGGCCGTCAGTTTCACTCTGTCTCCTCGGCGAGACCGGTGTAGTCCTGATACAGGAAATCGTTGTACGGGAAGCGGGTCAGGTGTATAGCCTTGGCCCGCTCGTATATTTTACGCTTGAGCTCGTCGATGTTGATGCCTTTGCGGGCCGAGATAAACACGGCGTCCTCGCCCGTGCGGCTCATCCATGTCTGCTTCAGATCGTCGAGTGAGAGGTTCTCGCGGGTGGCAGGCGTCAGGTCGTCGGCATCCTTCGGCTTGTAGGTGAAGGCGTCGATCTTGTTGAAAACCATGATCATCGGCTTGTCGGCCAAGCCGCACACCTCGGCGAGAGTGCGGTTGACCACCTCGATCTGCTCCTCGAAATTGGGATGCGATATGTCGACAACGTGCAGCAGCAGGTCGGCGTCGCGCACTTCGTCGAGCGTCGATTTGAACGAGTCGACGAGATGTGTCGGAAGCTTGCGGATGAAACCGACGGTATCGGTCAGCAGAAACGGCAGATTGTCGATGATGACCTTGCGCACGGTGGTGTCGAGCGTGGCAAACAGCTTGTTTTCGGCGAAGACGTCGCTTTTGCTCAGCAGGTTCATGAGCGTCGACTTGCCCACATTGGTATACCCTACGAGCGCCACGCGCGTCAGTTTGCCGCGGTTTTTGCGCTGTATGGATTTCTGCCGGTCGATGGATCGGAGCTCCTCCTTGAGGCGCGCTATCTTGTCGAGGATTATGCGGCGGTCGGTCTCGATTTGCGTCTCGCCGGGGCCACGCATGCCTATGCCGCCGCGCTGACGCTCAAGGTGCGTCCACATGCGGGTGAGGCGGGGGAGCAGATACTGGTACTGGGCAAGCTCCACCTGGGTGCGGGCGTTGGCCGTTCGGGCGCGCTTGGCGAAGATGTCGAGTATCAGCCCCGTTCGGTCGAGCACCTTAATTTTCAGCTCCTTCTCTATGTTGGCCACCTGCTTCGAAGTCAGATCGTCGTCGAATATGGCCATGGCTATATCGTTGTCTTCGGTATACTGGCGTATCTCCTCCAGTTTGCCCGACCCCACGAATGTGCGCGAGTCGGGGCCGTTCACTTTCTGTGTGAACTTACGCACCGTCACAGCCCCCGCCGTGTCGGCCAGAAATTCAAGTTCGTCGAGATATTCATTGGCGCGGGCCTCGTTCTGGGTCGGTGTGACAAGTCCTACGAGTATGGCGCGCTCCTGCGCTTCTTCGGCTGTTGGCAGATCTTTCATGCGTGGATGTTTGTTTATCAGATGCAAAATTAACAAATAATTCCACTAGCGTCTCTTAAAAAATGTTAATCGAATTCAAGGTCAAGAGTCGGATGGCAATTTGCTATTTGGACTGGTTGC
>CANRCT010000053.1 GCA_947629175.1 uncultured Muribaculaceae bacterium
AAAGGGCTGACTCCTGCAATAGGTGCCAGCCCTTATTTCGTACCTGTCTCAAAAAGTTTTATCGGACAGCAATAATAAAAAATGAAGTCAGGTTATTACATTGGCTGATTGTGGTTCAGCGGGGGCGGATGGTGATGGTGTCACCGGGGAGATCGATGGTTATGGAGGGGTGAGAGGTGAGTGTGTCGGCTGCGATGGAATCAGCTGAAATCTTGTTGATGGAATTCGGTGCATGCTTGTCAGCGGGCGCGGATGCCGTTTTGCGGCGTTTGGGGCGCAGGAAGTTGAACATGTTGTCGAAGTCGCGCTTGAATACTACGCCAACTCCCTGAGTGGTCAGGGCGGAGCGGAGATAGTAGTTGCGGTCGTTATAACGGTTGTAGGCCTTGAGGCGCAGCGTGCCGGTGCGGTTGAGCAGATACTCGATGTCGAAGTCGCCGATAAAGGTATTGGAGTTCATGGCTTTGTCGCGGTATCCGAAGTTGCCGTTGAGAAGCAGGCGGTTGTTGAGCAGGTTGCTCGACAGTGCCAGATCGACCTCCACGTCGGAGAAGTCGCCGCGATCCGACCGGATATTGGGAGCTATGCTCCAGTTGTCGCTAAGTTGTCCGAGGATCGAGCTGAGTTGCGACGATATGGTCGACGAGGCCACCGACACGAATTCATTGCCACGCGTGGCGTTCATATAGTCGGGTGTATAGAACCGGTTGAGGGCCAGCAGATAGATGATCTGCCGGTTCATCATGTCCTCGGTGCTGACTATGGATCTCACCTTGCGGTAGGTATCGGACGCGAGTGTCGGGAACTCGAGATCGAATGAGATATCCGGGCTGCGCATGTCGCCGGCGACGTTGAGCAGAGCGTGCACCGGCACGTTGGTGCGGTTAAGCTCCTTGTCCTGCAGGAACGACTCGTCGAGATCCGACAGGTTGGCATTGACCGAGTAGATGGCCTGGATATCAAGCTGGGCCGCATAGGGATCGCCGTGGAATGTGATCGACGAGCCGTCGCGTATAGTGAAATCCTTGATAATGATATCCTGGAGGGTAAAGTTGTAGTTGCCGCGTGTCAGAGTATATGTGCCGAACATGCGCAGGTCTTCGTTGGCTGAGTCGTAGGTCATGCGCAGGTTGCCGTTGCCGAACGCGCGGATACGGTCGCCGCCCACCGGATCCATCACCAGCGTGACCTGCGCCGAGGGGTTGACATCCACGGCAATGTTCATTTTGTAGATGCTCCCTGGCCCGTCGTCATTCGACCGGGCTATACGTTCTTTCAGCTCCTTGACGATCTGCGGCGGACTGGTCAGGCGCTCTATGGAGTCCTTGCGGGCCTGGTCGCGGTCGCGGAACGTGATGAACTGATAATCGTAGGCCTGTTCGGCATCAGACAGCACGAAAGTGAAGGTCGAACCGGGAGCCGTGGACATGTTGACGCCTATGTCGACAAGGCCCGGCTTGCCGCTGACAGTGGCCGAGCCGTTGCCGAAAATGCGGCCGAACCAGCGCATGTCGGGGTTCTCTTTGACATCATAGACAAGCATGTCGCGGGCCTGAGTGATGCGGAACTGGAATTTTGGACGTTTGAAGAATTCATGGTCAAGATATCCGTTGAGCAGAGCGGTATGCCCGCGGTCGTCATACAGCGTGATGTCCTTCAGGTCGATATGGCCGGGTGTCAGCCTGACGGTGTCGGACTTCACATGATAGAATGTATTGGTGAAATCCACTTTCATCCTGAAATCTTCGGCAAATATATCGCCGACCATGTCGATATACTTGAAGCTTCCCCAGAGGCGGGCCTTTCCGGAAGCATATCCGCTGACAGATGATGTGAAAGCCTCCATAAAGGGAAGCATGAAGCCGATCTCTATGCGGTCGGCGTCGAAATGGAAGTCAAGGGAGTCAGACAGCGGCATGATGCGTCCGTCGATGGTGGAATGGCGTCCGTTGGGCTGGTCGACCACAGCGTTGATCGCCACCGCCCGCGCATCGGGAAGCCAGTGGGAGCGTATTGTCGTATTGCCCATGAGAGAATGATTGTAGCTGAGCCTGTCGACGTAGAGGCCGTCGGTATAAAGCCTCGGCTCGGGTGAAAGAAGCGAGGACGCGTGGAACGTGCCGGTAGCTATGCCGCCAAACATAGCAGTCGGTATATCGAGTGTCTCGAACACATAGTCGAGATTGGCGTTGTGGAGATCGATTGTAAGGCTGTCGGCCGGGTCGTCGCTGACCGTGCCGTCGATAAGAAGGCTCTGTCCCGGGCGCGACAGGCTTAGCCCTTCCACACTGTAATGGCGTGGGGCTACATGTATGGCGGCCTTCCCTATGCTCCATGTGGTGTCGTTGATGGTCACCCGGCCGGGGTTGACGCTTATGTCGGCTGTCAGCGATGGTCGGGCATGGTGGACTGATTGTGGGGGATCGGTGAGCGAAAGGAGAGTGTTGAGACTGATTTCTCCGCTGAAATCGGCCTCACGCTCGATTTTCCAAGCTATCCGTGAGTCGATGGAATTGATGATCGCGTGAGAATCGAAATTGATTGTAGCGGTGCCTTTTTTTGTAGGGAAAGCTGTTGATGCGTATATGGCGGCACGCGGCGATTCTGGGTCGTTGGAGTCGATGCCGATCGAGAGCGAGGTGTTTTCGAGCAGACGGTTTTTCTGTTGCAGGTAAGGGGCGTTAACGTTCAGCTCCATGTTGTGTCCGTCAAGATGGCCGCGGATTTCAACAGGGTAGATGACAGCAACAGGCAATGATGCCGGGGGGCCGAGCGGATCGGTGGTCTTGAGGGTCATTGAGAGAGTCAGGGAGTCAGCAGCATTTGTATCAACCTGATGTGCCACCGGCTGATTACGCATCAGAGCCGGCAGAATGGTGGCTACCGTCTCTTTGCAAAGGGTAATGGCCGACCGCGGGGTGAAACGTCCGCTCAGTGTCGCGTCGGCTATGTCCGACGTCAGTTTCAGAGTGCGTCCGGCCGAGTCTTTATCGGCCGTCAGCAGTATATGGTCTATGTTGATATCGCGGGCTGTGGCTCCCGTGAACGACAGGCCGTTGATCTCTATGCGGCCGGTCAGCTCTTCAGCCGTCGATCCTTCTATGGCCGCGTCGGCGCTCAATGATGCAAGGTGACTGACCGGGAGCTTCATCCCGGGGACAGCTGACAGATCAATACGCCGCAGATCAGCCCGCGCTGAAAGCCCGGTGAACGGAAGTGTCGTGCTTGCCTCGATATTAAAATCAAGATCTGGATTTTCAGATGATGCTGTAATATCAAGATGCTCGCCGTCGAAAAGCGCTTCCATCGCCACGTCGCGCAGTGAATGATCGTTGTATTGCAGTTCAGTGATTTCGGCTCTTGTTTTTCCGGTGATTTTTTTCCCGGTGGTAATGGCTTCCGAAGCGATAGTAAAGCTGGCGCGTCCGATAGCGGCAAGTTTGGGAGAAGTGCCGCGGGTGAGCGCATCGCCGTCGAAGTCGACAGTTTCCACAGAATTGATGATCTGATAACCTCCGGCGTTGAGTTTTCTATACTCCGATGCGATCTCTAATGCTCCGGGCCCGGCGGCAAGCGATGCTGTCAGTCGTCCGTTTTCGGGCGTCAGGAATGCCTGGCCCAGAAAATTGATGTTGCCTGCGTTATGGAGCAGTGTGTCGGCGTCGTGGCTCAGGGGCTTTCCGGTGAACCGTTCTATGACGGCCGGAGCTTCGACTCCGTCGATTCCACAGCTGAAACGTCGGAGATCAATTGAGCGGACGCCTTCTTCAGCCGCAAGGCCTTCGATTGTGGCGTCGGCACGAATCCATAGCTGTCCGTCGTCGGAGGAGAAATCAAGGTCGCTGACATTCAGGCTGGAGACTGTCCCCTCTAAACGGGCCGACATGTCGAAAGTCAGGTCTTTGTCGGCAAGAGCCGGTACAAACGGGGCAAGAGTCATGAGCGACAGGTGGCTCTCGGGGAGTAGCCGCAGGTCGACGGGCATTTCTGGCAAGCTTGTGCCGATGCTTTTAAGATCGGGGTAATACAGGGTGAAGTCAGCGAGCGAGATCAGCGAGCCTGGAGTGGCGACAGTGAATCCCTTGACGGTGGTCGACCTCTGACCGATGTTGAATTCACCGTCAAGGCTCTGGAGGGAGAAGCCTGAACGCTCGTTGAACGCCATGCGCCTTATCACGGCATGATAGTCATCGTTGGCTATGCGTGGTAGACGAAGGTCAGCCCGGAAATCAGTTATGGCTATGTGGCTCGGGTCAAACCGGCCGGAATCAGCCGGAGCCGCAGATGCCACGTCGTAGCTGACGGCTGACTTGCGAATCACAACCGTATTGATGCGCAGATCGTATGGACGGGGCTTCCGGGTGGTGTCGCGAGGTGAAAGAGCATCGATCATCGGCTGTATGTTGAGAGGGGCTCCTGCGGAGTCGCGCCGCAGGCTGACGTCGAGACCGATTATCTCGGCATAGTTTACCTCCATCCTGCTCTTGAAAATAAGGCTTGTGAGATTCAGCCCCGCTCCGATATGATCTGCCGCGACAGCAGTGTCACCCTCCTGGCCTGTGATGAGAACTCTCTTCAGAGTGATCCTGCTGAATGGAGCTATATTAACATTGCCGATGGCGACTTTCATGCCTAAAAGAGAGGTCAGTTCACGTTCGGTGGCATTCCGTATGGTGTTCTGCACTCCGGGAACTGACAGGGCTATAAACAATCCTACCGGCACAACCACAGCCAGTATCACAGCCACCATCACTGTGGCTCTTAATATTTTATAAATCCATTTCAATGCTTGTCGGTCCGGCCCGCGGATATCACTTGCCGCCAAAGGCCGGCAGCGGATGCAAAGTTACAAAAAATACCGCTTTGTGGGGAGCCGCGCATGACCCTTTTGATCTCTTTGATTGGCCAAAAAAGCATAAAAACGACAACCCTGTGTCACATAGGATCGACGTCGTAGTAAATCTGTGCCGAGCGTATCGGACTGCCGGGCACGGCATGCATCTTTTCGTACAGGTCGCGCAGTATCGTCCGCACCTTGGTCATGGATGCCTCTACTTCGATCTTCAGCATTATCTTGCGGATATAGAGTTGCTGCACCCTGCCGACATGAGGCTCTTCCGGACCGTATACCCGGTTGCCGAACAGTTGCCGCAGAGCATGTGCATATGCCACGGCGATAGCATCCACCTCTCTCTGGTCACGGTGTTTTATATAGAGATAGATTATGCGGGTGAACGGCGGGTAAAGAAATTTTCGGCGCTCCTCGATCTCATAGTCGTAAAACCCCTGATAATCATGAGCCGTCACAAACGGAAGCACAGGATGAGCCGGCTGGTAGGCCTGTATGATGACGTGTCCCGGAGTGTCGCGGCGTCCGGCGCGCCCGGCCACCTGCTCCATCATGTTGAACGCCCGTTCGGAAGCCCGGAAATCGGGGACATTCAGCATGGCGTCAGCACTCATGATCACGACGGCCGAAACTCCCGCGAAGTCCAGACCTTTTGTCACCATCTGCGTGCCTACGAGTATCTTGGCTTTCCCCTCGGAGAAGTCGCGGATGATCTGCTGGTAGCTGTCCTTGCTGCGTGTGGTGTCAAGATCCATCCTCAAGGCTGATGCGCCGGGGAATGATGATTTGATCTCCTCCTCCACGCGTTCGGTGCCGAATCCGAGCACCTCGATGGTCGGTTCCTTGCATGCAGGGCATGTGGCAGGCAGAGGATACTGCGAGCCGCAATAATGGCAGACAAGGCGGTCGATGCGTTTGTGATACGTCAGGGTCACGTCGCAGTGCTCGCATTTAGGGGAGAATCCGCAGCTGCTGCATTCGGCGATCGGCGCGAATCCGCGACGATTGATAAACACTATCGCCTGCTCGCCGCGGCTTGTCGAGTCGGCCACAGCTTGCGATGCGTCAAGCGAGAGCGCGCCTTTGACCTCTCCTCGAAGCCGGGCCCTCTTCATGTCCACGACACTCACTTCAGGAAGCACTGCCGAGCCGTAACGTTCGGTAAGTTCCACGAGGCCGAACCGTCCGGAGCGAGCCTTGTAGTAAGTCTCAACCGACGGTGTGGCGCTGCCGAGCAGCGTTTTGGCGCCATGCATGCGTGCGAGTACCATGGCGGTGTCGCGGGCGTTGTAGCGTGGAGCGGGGTCCTGCTGCTTATAGCTTGTGTCGTGCTCTTCATCAGCTATCACAAGGCCGAGCGGACCGAATGGGAGCAACACCGAGGAGCGTGCGCCGATGACTACGCACGGTTCATCCGAATTGAGCAAGCGCCGCCATATATCTACCCGCTCGTTGTCGGTGAATTTGGAGTGGTATATTATCACTTTGTCACCGAAAACTTTCTGCAGCCGTTCGGTGAGCTGTGTGGTCAGCGCGATCTCCGGCACGAGATAAAGCACCTGCCGCCGCTGACGGAGCACGAAGTCGATCAGATGGATATATATTTCCGTCTTGCCGCTCGACGTCACTCCGCGCAGCAGAGTGACATCTCTGTCGCGCCATGATGCATGAATGTCAGCAAGAGCTGTCCTCTGCGCGATGCTGAGCTCAGGAAGGGTAGAGTTGACGAGGCCGTTGAAGACAAACCGGCTGATCTCCTTGCGGTAGATCTCTACAATTCCTTTCTGCTGCAGAGCCTTCAGTATCGGTAGGCTGATGCCGGTACGTTCTGATAGAGCTTTGACCGAGACTTCCGACGGTTCGCCGCGCATAATGCCGGATAGTTCAGTGAGCGCGAGCAGCGCGGCTTCCTGCCGGCGCGCGCTCTTTACCGAATCAAAGGCCTGGTGAAGAGCCTCGGCATCGCCGTGGCCGAAAACGAACTTCACGTATGTCTCACGCCTTGGAGCATACCTTTCCACCAGTTTTTCGCTGATTGCCACGGCTCCCTTTTCGATCATGCGGCCGATAAGGGCATTTACACCGGTAAATCCGGTCAGTTTCTCTATATCGGCAACATTGAGCCGCTTTGCAGCATGGTCGAGTGTCTGAAGCACCACGACCTCACGCTCCGACAGCCTGACATCGGGGTCCTCCTCGAAGTCGGCTACAGGTTCCACGAATGTCTCGCTCTCCACTTTCAGTCCGGCGGGCAGAGCGGCTTTCATGACCTCGCCGGTCGTGGCGAGATAATAGTCGGCAATCCAGTTCCAAAGCTGCATCTGGGGACGTTTGATGACGGGCGCACCATCGTCGAGCAGTGTAGCTATGGTCTTCAGTTCATATCCTTCGGGCCGTCGGTCGCTGAGCGAGTCGACGATCCCTGTATAGAATTTCCTGCGGCCGAACGGCACTATCACACGCGAGCCGATACGCAGCTGCCGCTCCATTTCGGGTGGCACCTCATAGGTGAACCCTCCCTGAAGCGGAAGCGGCAGTATGATCTGAACGAAGGTCATCGGCGGTCAAGCCCGAGGGCGAAATAGCGCCATAGGGGAGCTGCCATCAGCGCCTGTTTCATCCGGTCAGTTGAAAGGAGAGTGAACATTTCGTCGCGTGTCAGCAGTCTGACGTCAATATCTTCGTTGGCATCGAGATGCTGCCGTGTCGTATGTTCGACACCTCGGGCGATATAGCAGTAGGTCAGGTTGTTGGTGACACTCGGATTGCCTGAGATCACACATCCGAGCTCCCATTCTCCTCCTGTATATCCTGTTTCTTCCTCAAGTTCACGACGTGCAGCTGCCAGTGGCTCCTCGCCCTCTTCGACCACGCCGGCGCAAAGCTCTATGCCAACCTGTCCAAGCCCGTGGCGGTATTGCTCCACCATGACATAATGGCCGTCGGACGTGACCGCTATCACATTGATCCACGTCGGATATTCCAGAACGTAGAATTCATTGTTGACGCGGCCGTCGGGGAGTTCCACAGTGTCGCGACGCGCTGTAAGCCATGGCCGTCTGAAAAGATACTCCGATGAGAGCGTTTTCCAGCACTTGCTGTCGTCAGTCTGAAGATTGTCCATTTTTACGGGAGGAATTATTCAGATCAGACGAGTGAATGACGGCGTGTCCAGTCGATGAGTTCGTCGACATGGGCGAATGCCAGGCCTGTGACGGTATCGGCGCATCCGTAGTAGACGGCCATGCGTCCGGTTGCTGCGTCGACCAGAGCCGCACACGGGAATGTGACGTTTGGCACGTCGCCTGTCAGCTCGTAAATTTCGCAAGGTGAGATCAGGTAGGGTGCGCTGCGTGCGATCACTTTCCAAGGCTGGTCGATATCAAGCAGGGCGGATCCGAAGGCATAGACGTAGCCGTTGCATGAGCGCAGCACTCCGTGGTAAAGCAGCAGCCATCCTTCGGATGTCTCAATGGGAACAGGGCCTGCGCCGATTTTCATGCACTGCCACGCGCTCTCCTCGAATCGTGCCGGCGACATTACGTGGCGATGGCGTCCCCAGAACTCCATGTCAGGCGATTCGGAGTAGAAGATGTCGCCGAAGGCCGTATGGCCGGTGTCGCTCGGACGCGACAGCATGGCATATCGGCCGTTGATCTTGCGGGGGAACAACACTCCGTTGCGGTTGTAAGGCAAAAAAGCATTCTCCATCTGATGGAAAGTATGGAAGTCGTCGGTCCATGCCACACCGATTGTCGGACCGTGATAGCCGTTGCACCATGTGACCCAGTAGCGGTCGTCGATGCGGGCCACGCGAGGATCATAACCATATTCCCAGTGTGCGATTTCCGGATCAGCGCCGGTGAATTTCACGTCGGCTTCCTCGATATGCCAGTTAATGCCGTCGTGAGAGAAACCCGGATGAAGCCGCATGCGGCGGTTGGTGTCGTCAACCCTGAATACTCCGGCGAATTCCCAGCCGTCGCGTCCATAGGGCACGACAGCCGAATTGAAAATGCTGTTGGATGTGGGGAGAAGATTGCGTGGGATCACCGGGTTGGCCGAGTAGCGCCACATCACGTGGTCGCATCCCTGAGGGCGTTCCTGCCAGGGAATATTTGGGAGGGGCTGTCCTTTGATTTCAATTGCCATAATGCTTTATTTATTGTTAGATATTTGGATATGATTCATTCAAATCGGTAGGTAATGGTGCCAGTCTGCTCGCTTACTGCATCGAGGTCAACAGAGAAACGCGATCGCATGGCCGCTTGTTCACAGCTGCGCCGAGCTGCCGGCTGGGAAGCGACCGGGCCTGTACCGGTGGCATAGGAGGCCGCAACGACGTGGCCCTGACGGTTGACGCGCACAGTGACGGTGATAGTGCCTGTCTGAGTGCCAGCAGGTTTTTCCCATGAAGAGAGTGTGCGTCCCTTAAGATTGGTCCCTGGTGTGCCGCTAAGCGCTCCCGACGAAGCATTCCCGTTGGGAGAGCCGCTGCTCCCTTTGGCCTGGGAAGATCCCTTTTTTGTGCCTCCGAAGCTAACTCGCGAATTTATCCGGTCGGCAGCTTCCTTTTGCTTTTTGACTCTCTCCTGTTCTTCGAGTTCGGCCTGGGTGGGACCGGTCTTCTCGGGCTTAGGCTTGCGCTTGGTCTTCATCGGTGACTCTTGCTCGCTGCTGACCACAGGGGCTGTCTCCGGCGCCGGCTCGCCGCTGTCCTTGAGGTCATCGGCTTCCAGCGCAGGCTGTTCGGCAGCCTCAGGGGCCGGCTGCGGATCGGTCAGTTCAGGCTGCGGTATATCGCCGGCCATCACATATTCGCCCGCGAGCAGCAGCTCGGCTGAATCGACGGGGGGCCATACGCGCGGCTCGTCACCATTATAGCGCAGACGGGCTGTCAGCAGGGCGATCAGTATCAGCCCTACGGTGAGCACTGTGGCTGTCAGTGCCTGGATACGGCGCCGTCGGTCATCATTGTTCATGGGCGTTTCGGCTTGGCTGATGATGGAGCCGGCTTGGTGGCGAGCACCATCTTCAGGTTGTTTTGGGCTCCGAGTGTGAGCACGTCGATGACCCGCCCGTAGGGTACTGTGGCATCGGCATATACCGCTATGTACTGCTGGTCGGGCTGCTGTTGCATCACAAGCTGCAGGAATGCGAGCAGTTGATCCTCCGCTACGGCCTGCGGATCGCTGCCGTCGAATGAGGCATATATCACCTGGTCGGAGTCGATGTAGACTCTTGTGGAGGGTTTCAGAGGCGTCTGCTCCGAACTTTGCGGAAGATTGATCTCAAGGGCTGTCGGAAATACGAATGTCGAAGTGACCATGAAAAAGATCAGGAGCAGGAATATGACATCGGTCATCGAGGCCATCGAAAACAGCGATGTCATGTCGTATTGACGTTTCAGTGCCATGATCGTATTGTCAGGATGGTTCGTTGAGAAGATCCATGAACTCCATGGTCTTGGCTTCGAGGATGTTCATTATGCCGTTGATGCGGGCTACAAGATAGTTGTAGGCAAACAGTGCGATGATGCCCACGATAAGGCCGGCCACGGTTGTGACGAGAGCTTCATAGATGCCTCCCGCAAGAACGTCGATATTGGCTGATGAACCTGCGCTGGCGAGGTTGTAGAAAGCCTCTACCATACCCATGACAGTGCCAAGGAATCCGAGCATGGGGGCTCCGGCGGCAGTGGTCGCGAGCCAGGGCAGACCTTTGCCCAGACGGGCTATCTCGATATTGCCGGTGTTCTCGATCGCTACGAGCACGTCGTTCATGGGCCGGCCGATACGGCTGATGCCTTTGTCGATAAGCCGGGCATATGGAGTGCCGGTCTGTGAGCAGAGGCGCCGGGCCGATTCAAGTTCGCCGTCGATAATATAGTCCTTGATGCGCTGCATGAACGATTTGTCCTCGTGAGCTGCACGCCTTATGGCTATGGCCCGCTCGAAGAATATGTAGATTGCCACAAGCGCCAGAATGGCGAGGGGAATCATTATGAATCCGCCCTCGATGCACAGTTGCCACACCGAGAGGTCGGCTACCTCGGGAGTCGCCGCAGCGCTCTGCGACAGAGCAATGATATCTGTAGTGACTGCAGGGACTGCAGCGGTGGTATCGGCGATGGCCGCAGGTGTGGTTTGGATGGCTGTGAGTACTGATGTAGACATGTTTTGTACGGGGGTAGTGAGTGGTTATTCGGTTGTAGCTATGGGGCGCAGACATTCGCGGTAAGCCGCTATCGTGGCAGGCAGACCGAGGTAGAGGGCATCGGATATCAGTGCATGCCCGATCGAGACCTCGTTGAGATACGGCACTTTTTCATGGAAAAACGCCAGATTCTCCAGATTCAGGTCATGGCCGGCGTTGACTCCGAGCCCGCAGCCGTGAGCCGCACGGCTCGCTTCGACAAACGGGGCGACAGCGGCTTCACGGTCGGAAGCGTAAGCGTCGGCATAAGGTTTGGTATAGAGCTCTACCCGGTCGGCGCCGGTCTTGGCTGCAAGCCTGATGACTTCCGGATCCGGGGCGACAAAAATGGATGTGCGGATCCCTGCGTCGCGAAATTTCTCTACAATCTCCGTGAGCATATCCATGTGGCTGCCTACGTCCCATCCCGCCGATGACGTCAGAGCGTCTGGGGCATCGGGTACGAGCGTCACCTGTTCCGGTTTCACTGTGAGGACGAGTTTGATGAATTCATTGGAGGGGTAGCCTTCTATATTGAACTCGGTTTTCACTACCGGTCGGAGCTGGATCACGTCGCTACGGCGTATGTGGCGTTCGTCGGGGCGCGGATGCACGGTGATGCCGTTAGCGCCGAGCTTCTCGCACTCGACGGCGAAGCGCACTACATCGGGCACGTTCTCGCCGCGTGCGTTGCGCAACGTAGCTACTTTGTTGATATTCACACTTAAGTTAGTCATTGCCATTGGTGTTGTTCCGTTGAGAAAAACATGTTGCGTACCATAAGCGTTGGATTTACAGAGGAGTGTCAGGAAAAATCCGTAAATTTGCACTTCGAAACGCGAACGCAAAAATAGTCAGAAATAATCATAATATAAAAAGTTTGACCCCAAAAGATGACATAGCATTTAGCAAAGAGCCATTTTTCAGCTCTTTGCGGCCGGAATTTAATGGCCTCCGTACATCGCTTCCTGTAGGTCGCGGCGGCAGCAGGCTTAAAGTGGCGTGCGGGATAGACCGATACAGTGCGTCGCGCATAGCTATGGCCTGTGAGGATGTCGACGCGCAGCTTATCGGCCTTTGCGTGGATGATAGTATCGCCGCATCCGACGGAGAACTGTTGGTTGAGATCCATATCGACAGCGTTGACGCCACGGCTGCCGCCCGCTCGATCGAACGCTACGGTTACAGGGTGGTGGAGATTCATCATGAGTCGGACGATCAAGGCGACGACGGCCTGTCGGAGCGGATAGAAAGTCTGCTTACACTTCTTAATGTCTGACGCCTTAATGTCTGACGCCGGTATGTTCCATGACAGCATGAGATGCATCATTAAATCACGTTAACACTTCAATCCATAAACGATATAAATGAAATTAGCCATTTTCGGCAATACTTACCAGGATGAGCATGAGGAGGGTCTGCGTGACCTGTTCTGCGCACTCGGACACGCGGCGGGAGTCAGACTGGCCGTCCAGGAGAGGTATGCCGATTATCTCAAGCCTCTTTTAGGCCGGTCAATGCCTGATGTCGCCACGTTCAATCCATGCGATGATTTTTCCGCTGATCTGGCTATGAGTATAGGCGGGGACGGCACTTTCCTGCACACCGCTTATCATGTGGGCGACAAACAGATTCCTATAATGGGCGTGAATACGGGACATCTCGGTTATCTCTCGGCCGCGCCTCTTGCCGATGCCGCGAGAATAGTGGAAGCGGTGACGGGGGGAGATTATCTGGTAGAACCGCGTACGATGCTTTCGGTCAGCCGGACCGGCGACAATCCTGAAGCGGAGACCGCCGCATGGCCTTGCGCCCTCAATGAAGTAGCAATACTGCGCCATGCTTCGGCTTCCATGATAGCTGTAGACACTTCAGTCGATTCACAGCCTCTGGCACGTTATCTTTGCGATGGTCTGATAGTGGCCACGCCGACCGGCAGCACGGCTTATAACCTGTCGGCGGGCGGCCCCATTCTGGCGCCTTCAGCCCCAAGCTGGGTGATAACTCCTGTGGCTCCGCATTCGCTCAATATGCGCCCGATTGTAGTGGCTGATTCTTCGACGATTGAAGTTGTGCCGCATTCGAGAGCCGGGTGCTATACGCTGAGCATCGACGGTATGGTGTGGACGTTGCCGGAAGGAACCGGTCTGCGGATTAAGCGCTCGCGGTTTCACACCAATGTCGTCAGGTTGCGCGGCAAGAGCTTCACCGATACACTCCGCGAGAAACTTCTGTGGGGAGTGGCAGCGCGATGACGGGCATCGTGAGGCATCCTCTGCTTGGTGAGGTAGAGGTGGTGAGCAGCAAAAGGTCGGTCAGGCTGACAGCACGATGGAAATCGGGGCATGTAAGACTGACCGTGCCAAATGCCATATCTGAAAAGGAGATTATGCACGCACTGGATTCGATGGCTCCGCGACTTCTTTCCTGCAAGCCACGCCAGGCTGTGTATGCCGACGGACACACTATCGATTGCGGTGACCTGCGTATAATCGTCACACGTCAGTCGTACAGGCCGTCGGAAATAATTGCAACGCCAAAAATACCGGTGACGTACATCGAAGTCGGGACTTCGCTGCAGCTTGATTCGCCTGAAGTATCGGCAATGATATCTCGTCTGGGATGCCGTGTCGCCGAGGCGTTGGCAGAGCGGCTTCTGTTGCCGCGAGCCAGGCGGCTTGCTGCTGAACTTGATCTGCATCCGGCAGAATGGCGTATCGGATCGGGCCGGAAGGTGCTTGGCACGTGTTCGTCGAAAGGTGTCATCACGTTGTCGTATATGATCGTTTTTCTTCCGTTTGAGCTGCGCGATTTTATAGTGTTGCACGAACTGGCTCATCTGCGGGAAATGAATCATTCGCCACGGTTTCATGCCCTGCTCGGGCAATATTGCGGAGGTGATGAGGCACGCCTGCGTTCGGCTCTGCTTGCTTTCGACTGGCCTGTGGCGCGACACTGACAGTGGTCTCCGTGACGGCACCATGGAGCTCGCCGCTGCTTGCCGTTCCTGCTGCACAAGAGAGAGAAAAATGAGCATTTTTTGGTGTGGGTGCGGGATTATTTGTTAATTTAGCGAAATTAAAGGAATACTGATGTCGACAATAGAGAATTTCCTCCGCACGCCATGGGTCTATTGGACGCTTGTAGTAGCATATGCCGGTACGATACTGAGCATAGTGGGCATCATTGTGTCGGAAAACCGCAATCCCGTGAAATCGCTTGCATGGGTGACCGTTCTGCTGATGTTCCCTATCGGCGGTATCGTGCTGTACGTGTTTTTCGGCAGAAGTATCAAGAATACCCGTATGATATCGCGCCGCAACCGCCGCAGGCTCAGGGAGCTTACTCTTCCGGATGCCGGAGAGCCCGATCTGCGCGGATGGCCGGCTGAAACGCGGCAGCAGATACAGCTCGCACGGTCGCTGACGGGAAGCACCTTTTATGTTGGAAATGATGTGGAGATCTTCGACGGGGCCGAAAAGTTTGAAGCGCTCGAACGGGATATCTCGTCGGCACGGTCGTATATCAATCTGCAATACTATATTTTCGCCGACGATGTCATCGGGCAGCGTATAGCCGCGGCGCTCATTGAGCGGGCTCGGGCCGGAGTGAAAGTGAGGGTGATCTATGACCATATCGGTTCGATAGGTACGAAAAACTCTTTTTTCCGCAAGATGCGCGAGGCCGGCATAGAGGTATATCCGTTTTTCAGGGTGGCTTTACCGCCTTTCGCTACCCGCATAAACTGGCGCAATCACCGCAAACTGGTGGTTATAGACGGTAAAATCGGCTACATCGGTGGAATGAACATCGCTGACCGGTATGTCGACGGCGGCTCAGGTTTCGCTTTATGGCGCGACACTCATCTTCGCATAAAGGGGCCGGCCGTAGGCGCCCTTCAATACAGCTTTGCTGTCGACTGGAGATTTATGGGGCAGGAGCTTATAGAGGAGAGCGTAGCCGCGGGAGATCCGCGCGACAGCGGACAGGAAAATCCCGGTGATGCCGGAATGAATCTGCTGACGTGCGGCCCGACGAGCGAATGGAGCAACATCTCTTATCTGCTGCTGAAGGCAATAGGCAATGCGAAGAAGCGGGTCTACGTGCAGACTCCTTATTTCCTGCCGACGGAGAGTCTTCTGAAGTGTCTGCAGGCTGCCGCGCTGTCGAGGGTGGATGTGAGGGTGATGATGCCCCGGCGCAGCGATTCGTCAATCCTGACATACGCTTCGCGCAGCTACGTGCAGGAATGTCTGCTGGCAGGCGTAAAGATCTATTTCTTCGACGGCGGAATGCTTCACAGCAAAGTGGTGGTGGTGGACGACGATTTCAGTTCTGTCGGATCGGCCAACATCGATTTCCGGAGCTTCGAGCATAATTTCGAGGCAAACATGATGATCTACTCCCGAAAGGTCAACAGTCAGCTTCAGCGGCGTTTTGAAGCCGATCAGGCCTGCAGCGAACGTGTCCGTGGCGCGGAATGGCGTCGTCGGCCCGTGCTTCACAAGGCGCTGGAGTCGATAGTAAGGCTGCTGAGTCCGGTGCTTTGACTTTAATTTGACATCACTAGTGTCTCTTAAAATCTGTTAATAGGGAATTGCTAATCTCTGTATTCATGTCGGTTATGCGATTTTTATGGCTGAAAAGCTTGTCGCACTTTTCAAATGACTATATTGGGGTCGGAGCCTCAAAATCCGGTTCCCCGATTTTTCA
>CANRCT010000054.1 GCA_947629175.1 uncultured Muribaculaceae bacterium
TATTGCATCTGCAGTTTTCATCCTGCAAATTTAACACTTTCCCAAAAATCTATGCACCGGGATTTCGGATTGAGCCAGTGTTGCGACTTTTCGTCGTGATTGCAATACTGTTGCCGTCCATAGCCTGCGCCGTAGAGCCGGGCGCGTCGGATTCGGTGAAAGTATTGTTCAGACTCGGGTATCGGCATTACGAACCCGGTTTCAGCGGCAATGCGGCCAGAATGCATGCGTTCATGCGTTCGCTCCATCGTGCCGACAGCATGAATAATATCGACCATATAATAATCAAGGCGAGCGCATCGCCCGACGGCACCGACCGCGCCAACGAGCGGCTGACCGTAAACCGTTGCCGTGCGCTGACCGATTATATCGCTGTCAACGGCCATGTCGACCCGTCGCATATCGAGTCGGCGCCCATAGGCATAGGCTGGGACGAGCTGCGCCGCATGGTGGCAATGCGCGACGACGTGCCTGAAAAGGAATCCGTATTGCGGATTATAGATGAGACACCGGTGCTTGTGACCGACGGCAACGGAAAGATCACCGGCGGACGCAAGAAATCGCTGATGGATCTCGCCGGGGGACGACCCTACCGATGGATGTACGACAAGCTGTTCGGGCAGCTTCGCAGCGGTCTGGGCATAACGCTTTATGTCAGCGATCTCGATGCCGACCGCGCCGAGGTGGCCCGGCTTGAGGCGCTTCGCTATGGTGGCGCCGGCGCGAAGGAGTCAGCTGATGCAAAAGGAACGGCAGATAATGATGCCTCAAACGTGCAAAATGTTAATGAACAGTTGATTACCCCCCCCCTGCAATCTTCATCTGACGTAAGGAATGCTGACGCCGGCGAGATGCCGGCGCAAGCGTCCGCGCTGCGCGGTGAGGCCCCGCGTCGGGCCGGCAGCGGGGCGGACGCTCAGGAGGGCACCCCTGCTGCCGGGGTTGACGTCGATAGGGCCGGGGAGCCGCTCCATCGGTTCGCCCTCAAGACCAATCTGCTCTACTACGCCATACTGATGCCGTCGCTCGAACTGGAGTGGCGTATCAACGACCGCTGGTCGGCCAATCTGGAGGCAGATGTGGCCTGGTGGAGCCGCAAATCGAAGCATAAGTATTATCAGCTGGCGGTGATCAGCCCCGAGGTTCGCCGCTGGTTCAGGACGCGCAAGCCCTGGCACGGCATGTATGCCGGCGCATTCGCTGGGTTCACGTGGTATGATCTCGAAAACGGCCGGCGCGGCCATCGCGGCGAAGGCGGAGCCATCGGCCTGTCGTGGGGCTACATGTGGCCCATCAGCCGCAACTGGTCGATGGAGGCCGGCATCGGCGTGGGCTACCTTTATACGCGCTACAAGGAATACATACCCTACGACGGCCATTACATATATCAGCGCACCAAATCGACCAGCTATTTCGGACCGCTGAAGGCCCGTCTGGCGATAGTGTGGCGCTTCGACGATCTCAACAGGAAAGGAGGCCGCAAATGAGACGCTTTGCTCTGAAATCAGGCGCCCTGCTGCTCGTCGTGGCGCAGACACTGCTCCTCTCCTCCTGCCGCAAGGATCTCTGCTATGACCATTTCCGCCGGTCGGCCGTGACGCTCGACTATGAGCAGGAATGGGAACGCGACTACGGACGCCTCTGGGCGCAGGGCTGGCACGACGGTATCAATGGTATGCCATATGATCTGATGCGTCCGAAGGTGCCGGAAACGGTGTCGATGGCGATATATCCCGCCAGCGGCGAGACCCCCTATGAGATTTATCTTGACGCAGCGGGAGGCCAGGCTTCTCTCGGCATAGGTCCTTACGACATTTTGTTTTATAACAATGATACGGAGTATGTGGTGATCAACGACATAGCTTCGCTGCCAAAGGCTACGGCAACCACCCGTTCGCGCTCACGCGCCACGCTCATGGATATGCATTACGGCGAGCGCACGGTGTCGCCTCCCGACGTGCTCTACGGCGCGTTTGTCGAATCGGTTCCCGATGTGGGAGCACACAACAGTACGCCGGTCGTGGCCACTCTTCGTCCGCTCGTCTACACTTATGTGGTGAGATATGAGATCGAGGAGGGACTTGAAGGCGTGGCGCTCGTCAGGGGTGCGCTTGCGGGCATGGCCGAGTCGGTCTATCTCCACGACGGCTCCACCGACGCCACGTCGGCCACGGTGCTTTTCGATGGCGAGAAGACGGCATGGGGCGCAGTGGCGCAGGTACGTTCGTTCGGCATACCCGATTTCCCGGGCGACCATTACAACAGGGCTGCACGAGAGACCACAGGCAAGTTCACGCTTAACCTTGAAGTGCGCCTGACCGACGGCACGATAAAATCCTATGACTTCGACGTCAGCGATCAGGTGGCCGACCAGCCCCGAGGCGGAGTCATCACAGTGAGCGGCATACGTATAGATCCGCCGAAGCCTTCCGAAGGGGGCGACGGTTCAGGCTTCACAGCCGACGTCGACGACTGGGGCGAATGGCAGGATGTAGAACTGCCTATTACCGGGGTTCAGCATAATCAGGACAACAAATAAACAATCAAAATATTTTTATTCACCAAATCTTTTCAGGCAATGAAAAAATTTTCAACAATGCTCCTGTCGGTCGGCATTATGGCCATCGCAGCGGGTTGTTCCTCCGACGTGATCGAGGAGGGCCCGGCAGAGCACACCGGAGCGATCGCTTTCGGTACGACGAATGTCAGCAAGGATTCGCGTGCGCAGCTCGCTGACGGAGAGTCAATGACTACCTCCAATCTCACCGAATTCTATGTGTACGGAAACTACACATCGAATAATGGTCAGGTAATCAACGTCTTTACTGGCGAAAAGACCCTTAAAGACAATAATGATAAGTGGTCATACGATGGTGGCCTTCGCTATTGGGTTCCTGGGCTGACATACAATTTCTATGCTTTCAGCTGTGGAAATACTGCCGACATAGACGGTGAAACGGGAAGACCTACCTACGCTGTGTTCAGTAATAACGGGCTGGAATTCAAGGGCTATGAGTGTCATAACCATGACCTCGTATTGGCAGAAGCTGAAGGCGAAACGCGTGCTAAAGATGAGACGACGCCCGTACATCTTAAATTTAAACATATTCTCACTCGATTGAAATTTTCGTTCAATTGTATTACTCCTGGCGATGAATATACGATTGAGCTTTCAGCAGTGAAACTGCGTGGTCAGTATAAGACAGCTGATTTCGATGGTGAAAAGTGGACTAACCATTCTGAAAAATCTGATAATGTAGTTCTTGGAATAGACGGAGAGTCAAACGTTATTCCAAGCGAGGAGAACAAGTATCTTGCATGTAAGCCGGTATTTGTCATTCCAAACAAATACGCGGATAATACAAAGGATGTTATCCTGTCGTTCACTATGACGATCAAGTATCGGAATGAAGTTATTTTGGGAAGGGCAGTTGAGGCTACATGGACTCCTAATTGGTTACAGGGCCACAGCATGAATAATGTGGTTAAAATTAATTTCCAGGATGCCACAGGCTTGAAGCCAATCGAGTTTACCGCAGAGGTTGTAAAGGGTGATAATAATGAGGAAGATGGTTGGACAGAGTCCGAAGGCGGTCTGACAGATATAACTTTCACACCGCAGGCAACTCCAGGCAATTAATTGCAATTTGATTTGGTCGCGTCGGTTCCCGGCAAGATGTCCGGGAGCCGACGGGATCAAACTTCAGGACAAAAGCTTCGATGCTTACACGACCCTTTTGCGGATGCGGGTTGACGATCGCAGGTGTAGGGATGCACCCCCGGTGCATCCGCACGATGATGACCAAATGCTGACGTCGTCACGGATGCATCCCTACGATTCGAGGGCAATCAGGTCATTATGGTCGGACGCCCTGTTTTGAAAATAAATCCTCTTTCTCCTCGGAATGCTCCTCTCTCCTTTTTTACTTTTGAAATAATCTGTAAAATCAACATATACATCATTTAGATGCCTGTAAATAAGTTTACAACCGAAATATTGGCGATGACTGCGGCCATGCTGCTGGCGGGATGTTCGTCGACAACCGGCGAGGGGCCTCTGCCGGAGGAGCCGGAACCGCTGCGCATGGAGTTCACCGCCGTGCCGTCGGATCCGTCGCGAGCTCTGACCAATGCCGATAATATCACTGACAATCCGTTTGCCGTATGGGGCAGCTATGTCAATACGGCTAACGGGGGAACGCATCAGACGGTGTTTGACAATACGACCGTGACCTACTCCGAGGGCGCCTGGGGCTATACTGATGCGCAATACTGGCTGCCGGGATTCACCTACAGCTTCGCGGCCCTTCATCCTGCATCGGCTGACGGAGCGACTGTGACATTCGCCAATGGGGCCATAACGCTCGACTATACGATCAGCACGGATCCGCAAAAACGCGTCGACCTGCTCCACGCCGTAGCCGTCAAAGAGTGCGGCGACTATCTGCACGATGCCTCGCTGAAGCCGGGCCCCGTCGACATGCAGTTTGCCCACATCCTCTGCCAGGTGCATTTCATCGTCAAGGTCGATCCGGCAGTAAACGGCGACGTCACCGTGACCTCCGCCAGGCTCTGGGGCATCGACCGCAGGGCTATCTTCGAGCGGGCCACTACAGCCGGCAATAATTATCATTGGGTGAATATGACCGACAGAGACGAGGCGATGCCGACAACCAAGGATCAGCCTTATGTGGAGCGCACTGAGGATCTGGTGATTAAGAAAGGTGAAAAAGAGCATCTGTTTCAGATCGGCGAAAGCCGGCTGCTGATCATACCGCAATATGTCGGCAGCGACGCCACACTGGAAGTGACTTACCGGATGCCCGACGGCCGAGTGCGCACAGCCACTGCCGACATAAGTCAGGCGGCTGCGCTGCACAGCGGCCGATGGCTTATCGGACGCAGTTTCAGCTACACGCTGACCGTCGGTGCTGATGAATATATAATATTTGAAAAGCCCGAGATTTCCGACTGGCAGATGTCGGAAGGCGGCAACTATATAATTCAGGACAAATGATGAATATCAACAGATATATGCTTCCGGAACTGGCGATAATCGGCATCACAGCTATCGCCTCCGGATGCCAGAGCGATGCCCCGGCCGATGTCAACGATCCGGCTGAATACATAAGCTTCGGGGCACCGGCATTGTCAGCATCCGATTCGAGGGCTACGCTTGTCGACGAGTTCGGCCAGTCGACGGGAAAAGTCGGCGGATTCAAGGTTTGGGGCTACTGCGTGCCCACGCAGGTAGGAGGCTCCAGTCAGGATTATGGGGGCGCATCGTCGCCGTGGTCTACAAAAGTCAGCCATGTGGAGAGCGCTGACGTGATGAACGGAGTGGATGTGACGGTGAGTGATGACGGCAGTACGTCATACAGCGATCCAAAGGCATGGATCAGTCTCGACTCGGATCCACAGGCATCGTATGACTACACTTATTCGTTTGTCGCCATGGCCAATACCGGATCGGCTACAGTCAGCCATTCGATCGCTGGTGGAGCTAACCAGCGTCGGCCGCATATACAGTTCGAGATGCCTTTCGGCAATACAGGCAACTCTACTTCAACCGCGGCTTCACTTGATCGGACGGTTGTTCCCGACGCTCTGATGGCTTCGATGTTTGACCGCACCCGCCGCATGGGGAAAGTGCCGCTGACGTTCCACCATATTCTGACCGGCGTAAGGTTTCGCGCGATCAACCGTTCGGGACAGACCCTGCGGGTGAAGAGGGTCACGTTGTCAGGGCGCTTCTACCGCACGGCATATTATGAGTTCACTTCATCTACCAAACGCGATATGTGGGTGGATGAACTGAATACGAGTTCCTATGCAGGCACTTTCACCGCTTTCGAGGGCGATCAGACGGTAGCCGACGAGACAAGTGCCATACTGGGCGTGGATCCGTCGGATCCGACAGGCTCGCTCGGCAATGTGCTTCTGCTTCTGCCAAACCCCAATGGCAAGCCGCCGGTTGGTGAGAACGATACCGAGGCTGTCTATTCGCTCGGCGACTATAAGGTGATCACCATACAGTATACTCTTACGCCTAAAGATGGCGCGGAATCTGCAGAGAAAACCGGGTCGACCGGAGAGTTTTCACTCCATTACGTACCGGCTCCCAACACACTGCATACGGCCAATCTGACCTTTACGGGCGATCGCGTGATCGTACTGTTCCAGGCCGACAACGATACCAACTGGGAGATCGGTTCGAACAACAATATCGACATCAACTAAACAGGCATGAATATTCATATCAAAATATTGAAATGGGTGGTCGCGGTCACTCTTACGGCTGCGGCGCCGGCGTGCGCTGACTCTGAGACGGCCCCCGATCAGCCCGGGACTGGCGAAAGACGCAGTCTGTCGTTTTATGCGGCCGACATGGTGCCGCAGTTTGTGGATCCAACAGATGTCGCCTCCCGCGCAGGCGACCCGAAAACCGAGGCGGAGAAAGAGATCAAGACGCTTCACGTGTTTTTCTTCAATACCGACGCTGACGGTAAACCGGCCGGGCTTGCTGAGTTCGAATATGACAATTTCACCCCATATCAGAAGATCAAGGGCAATGTCATAACCATTCCCGATGCGGCTATTACTGACGGAAAGCTAAACGGCTTGAAGATTGTGGCGATAGCAAATATCAACGGTGCTGACGGGGAACCGGCCGATGCGATCGGCACTCCGACAGACCCGAATATGTTCTGGACCGATTATTCTACTAACGGCAAGATCGAGAATGGAACGCGAGATAGCAGCACGCCCTATAAGATAACCAGTTATAGTGATCTGAAAAGCTGGGTCTATCGCCCGAAGCTGCGCAGCGAGGAGGGAACGCCCGTGACCGATCTGCCTAAAGCCGGCATGCCTATGACCGGCGAGAGCGATGTGCTGAATACAGCGAATCTGAGTGGCAATCTGATCGTGCAGATGAAGGCGATGATGGCACGCGTGGACATATCCGTGAAGCTTGAGCCTAATCAGGAGAGTCTCAACGGTCAGTTGCCGGTGATGACTATCGACAGCTATGGTGTGCTCAACATGCCGTCGCGAGTGCCTTTTGAGTCGCCTGCTGTGACTGATGTGGCAGAGGAGGGCAATCCGGAAAAACCGGATCGTGCAAAGATCGAGCCGGAATTTCAGATCACGCTTGACAATCCGGTAAGAATCGACAAGAACACGGCTACATCTCCAACTTTTACCTATTACACCTATGAGAACATTCAGGAGAAAAAGGCCGATATTAATGAAGCGGTGCCTGACAATCTAAAGAATCTCATTCAGAATTACACGGCTGCGGAGAAAGAGAAAGTGTTGCAGCGGTGGAAGCCGAGGATCGCGAAGGAGGGACTCGCTTCTGCTCTCGTGCTGACAGGCACTTATACCACTCACCAGAATATGACCTATAAGGCTCGGTTCACGATATACATGGGAGCCGATCCGGTGGATAAGTTTGACGTAAGGCGCAATCACAAATACAACAACTACATAACCATACATGGCCTCGATTATGTAAGAAACTCTGCCGATGACACCTATACATTCGACGGACGCGTCAACGTGGTCACAGACAATCCGGTATATCTTGCCATAGTCAACGAGCGCAAGGTCGATGCCCACGCGTCGGTGCGCCCTATGGACGTGTGGCTGCTGCTTCGCGAGCCTGATCCTAAAGATCCTGAACAGAAAGTGCCAGAGGTGAGCCATAATTCGACTGTCAAAGTTAAGGTGCCTGACGACTGCGACTGGATACGCATGGTGATGATACCCCGCGCTGAGATGGAGGCCGGAGATTGGCATGCGGGAACAGGTGCTGAACCATATTTCACCACCGATCTTTTTGCAAGGATTGACGATCGTTCGATTCTGGATGGGCATATCGCCGGTGCTGACTGCGGCAAGGAGGTGACAATCAGCAGTACGCCTGAACTGAACAATTCGCGGTCCAGAATATATTTCTATATTGATGAGAATGTGAATGTTGATGCTCCCAATTATGGCGACCGCACGGCTCGGATTGAGATAGAGTATACCAACGACAAGGATGGAGGCGATGTCCGTCACCGCTATCTTGAAATCGAGCAGCGCGCCCTCGTGAAAGTTGATGCGACGTGGCAAGGGATTTTAAATGACAGCCATATAAATACCTGGATGGAATATTACGAAGAGTATCTTGAGCACAATGATCCTCTTGACAAACATGAGATGCCGGCCGAATTGTATAGTGGACTCCGTTGGGGACTTCGCGGAAAAGAAGTAAAAGATATTGTAAGAAGGGATGATGGTTGTTTAATGTATAGATTGAAGGACGAAGATGACCGATGGGGAGATCTCGGATGGAATGGTAATGATCCGTTTGAATATTCAAAAGCCATAATATCTTACAGAGAAAATAATGCCGTTTTGTGTCCTCTGTCATCCGTGAAGCTTTATAATTCTGAAGAGCCCTTTTCGGCTTTCCATTATGTTATGGGTAAGAATAAGAGAAAATCTGACGGGGATCTTCCCGATAACATAACAACCGGTTGGTACATGCCAGGAATCCGCGAGATTGAGGTGGCTTTCGTTCAGCATTATGTGACATTTAGTGATTTTCGCGGTAATTTATATTGGTCGGCGGCGTGTGGTGCAACAAGAGATGTAAATCCAAGTGAACAAAGCAATAATGCACGAGCTACTCGTGTGACATTTACTGGTAATACACCGACATATATTTCAAGTACAGGTAACAAAGAGGGCGCGCAAGATCGCAACAATCGATTGCGTATCCGCGCTTTCTACAAGGCGAAATAACTATAGGCCAAAACGACCGGAGGCGCCGAGGGGAAGATGATTCCCGATCGGCGCCTCCGGCGTGTAATATAGATATTTAAGAACAATCGGATGGATTGATTTGTTGATGTGGTACAAATGCATTAACTTTGCACATAAAAGATGTCATTATGGATATAGCAATACAGAAAAAGGCGCAGAGTTTCCGTTTGCCGGTTGAATTGATTGAACGGCTCAAGCAGATGGCCAGGCGCCAGAACCGTAGTCTGAACAACTTCGTGGAATGCGCGTTGCTCGACGTTGCCTATTCAGAGCCGAACGCTACAACCAAAGCCGCTATAGAGGAAGCTAAGGCCGGAAAACTCCAAGGGCCGCTTGATGTTTCAAGTGTCGAGGCCATGTATAAGTCGATGGGCTTATGAAAGAGTTGAGATTCTCGACCCAGTATAAGAAAGATGCAAAGCGCTATCGCAACCAGCCACAAAAGATGGAGAAAGTTGCGGAAATTCTTCGTAAACTATGTAACGAGGAACCGATTCCGGATAAAAACAAGCCTCATATGCTGAAGGGCGATTATGCCGGGTGTATGGAGTGCCATATTGAGGGCGATTTTCTGCTTGTGTGGATTGACGAGACCGAAAAGACTATAGGCGTATTGCGTCTTGGCTCTCATTCCGAGCTGTTTGGTTGAGATGTCCCGTAAAAAACGACCGTGGGCCTGATGTTATATCGGATCCACGGTCGTAATGTGTTATATCATATCAGATGAGTCGGAGGGGCGATCAGTCCTCTTCGTCGAGGGGCATGTAGTGCTGGTAGGGATGGTCGCAGCCGGGGCATACTTTGGGGGGCTCGGTGCCTTCGAAGATGTAGCCACATACGAGGCACTGCCAGCGGATGGCGTGGTCGCGTTTCCATACGGTGCCTTCCTCCACCATCTTGAGATAGCGTGTGAAGCGGTCGAGATGATGCTGCTCGGCTTTGGAGATGGCCAGGAAATGCTCGGCGATTTCGGGGAATCCCTCCTCCTGGGCCACGCGGGCGGCCTCTTCGTAGCCTTTCACTCCGGCGTTGGCTTCCTCGCCCATTGATATCTTGAGGTTGGTGGCGGTGTCGCCGATAATGCCGGCATCGGTGGGTACCTGTGCGTCGACCACTCCGCCTTCGAGCATCTTGAAGAATACTTTGGCGTGGTTGAATTCGTTTTCGGCTGTCTCACGGAAAATCACTCCGATGGGGAAATATTCTTCTTTGTCGGCCTGCTTGGCGTAGAAAGTGTAGCGGGCGTAGGACTGCGATTCGTTCAGGTAGGCGACGACGAGGTTTTGCTCGGTGCGTGTGCCTTTGATCGATTTTTTCTGGTTGGCCATAGTATATTGGTGTTTTAAGTCGGTAATTTCGTGTTTTGTCATATTATAACAAGGCGCGGAGGGTGATGGTTCAGCCTCATATGCAATGAGCGCGGATCCCGATGGTGGAGATCCGCGCCCAGAAAAGCTGTAAGGGTGCCGGAGTCAGTCTTCGAGATAGTAGGTGAGCGATGTCACTACGCGCACTTTCTTTATGTAGGGCGTGGTGGCGTCGCGGTCCTCGATGGAGAACTGTCCCTGGCGGGCGGTCTTGATCTTGCCGAGCGAGGAGTCGGAGTCGTCGGCAAATTTCTTGGCGGCCTCGCGGGCGTTCTGCGTGGCTTCGGCGATCATCTCGGGCTTGATGGAGTTGAGCTCGGTGAAGTCGTAGGTGATCTGATAGTTGTAGTCGTTGGATATGGCTATGCCCTGGGCGAAGAGTTCGCCCTGACGGTTGATGAGCGCATGCACTTCCTTGACTTTGCGCGAGCTGACGGTGACCACCGATGTGATGGCGTAGTTGTAGGGGAGCGGCTGGTTGTTGTAGCGGTCGGTGGTGAGATCCTGCACTTTGGGGGCGCCGATGGAGATCTCCTGGTCGGTGAGGCCGTTGGATTTGAGGAAGTCGACGATGCGTTGGTTGGTGGCCGAGACGTTGGCGTAGACTGCGGGCAGGGAGTTGCCTACCTCCTTGAACATGATGGGCCAGGTGACGACGTTGGCCGGCACTTCGCGTTCGGCGAGTCCGCGCACGTCGACCGTGCGGTCGCGCGAGGCTGCGAAGTCGATTCCGGAGCGGATGCAGAGCCCGAGGGCGAGGAGTCCGAGGGCGAGGATGACTGATGCGATGATAGCTGTAGGTTTCATGCGGTTGCTGATGTTGTAGGTTGTTTGAAATTCTGGATTTATTATGTGTCGGCGTGTCCGGCGGTGTTGAAGCGGAGCATGTCGTCGATGAGCTTGCGGTCGTTCTGCAGGCGGGGCACCTTTCGCTGTCCGCCGAGGCGGCCGGTGGATGCGAGCCAGCGGTCGAAGAGTCCGGGCGAGGCTACGGTGACTGTCAGTGGCGCGAGGAATATGTCGCCGGCGCGCTTGGCCTGGTAGTCGGAGTTCTGCTCGGTGAGGCGCCGGTCGAGCGTGGCGGCGAAGGCTGCCATGTCGGCGGGCGGGCGGTCGAACTCTATCAGCCACTGGTGACGGCCGCGGGAGGTGGAGGTGGTGAATACCGGCGCGGCCGTGTAGTTGGCCACGGCGCACCGGCAGTCGGCGCAAGCGAGGGAGAGGGCGGCGTCGGTGTTGTGGACCATTACCTCTTCTCCGAACGCGTTGATATAGTGTTTTGTTCGGCCGGTGATGACGATCTGCAGCGGATCGGTGGCCACGACTTTCACCACGTCGCCTATCGGGTAGCGCCAGAGGCCGTTGGCGGCCGTGAGCAGCAGCGAGTAGCTGCGGCCCTTCTGGGTGAGCCATGCCGGGACCGCTTCGAAGTCGGGGGCGCCAAGCGGCACGAATTCGTAGAACACTCCGGCGTCGGTGAGCAGCATCATGCCCGGAGCGTCGGGCGCGTGCTGCACGGCGAAGAAACCTTCGGACGCGTTGTAATTTTCCACGTAGTGCATCCGCTCCGGATCGGTTATCTCCGCATACTGGCTGCGGTAGGGGCCGAAGGCTATGCCTCCGTGGAAAAACACTTCGAGCCGGGGCCACACATCATGGATGGTGGAGGCTCCGGCTCTCTCCATCACGCGGCGCAGCACGGCGAGAAACCACGACGGAACGCCCGATATGTTGGTGACATCCGTGCCGACCGACTCGTCTACGAGCGCGGGAAGCTTGGCGGTCCAGTCGGGCATCAGGGCTGTGGCGCGCGATGGGACTCTGATGAGATCCACGAGCGGATTGATGGCTTCTATGAGGTGGGCCGACAGGTCGCCGACCTTGACGCGGGGCGGCAGACCGTGGAGCTCGTTGGCGAAGCTGCCGCCGAGTATGAATGCCTTGCCGTCGAATAGTCGGCTGCCGCGGTGATGGTTGAGATAGTGGGCCACTGCCTCGGCGCCTCCGCGATAGTGGTTGAGGCGGAGCGAGTCGGCTGTGACGGGGATGTATTTGCTTTTGCCGTCGGACGTGCCCGACGACTGGGCGAAACGCCGGCATACCCCGGGCCACAGTATGTCGGGCTCTCCGGCCATCATGCGCTCCACATAGGGGCGCAGGGCAGGGTAGGAGGTCACAGGCATGGCTTCGCGGAAGTCTTCGTAGCCAGCCGCGAGTTCAAGCCGGTGGGCGCGGCCCCAGAGCGTATGGCGTCCGCGGCTGACGAGCATGTGGAGCTGCCGGCGCTGTGACTGCTCCGGATCGGCGGCTTTCGCGAGGGTGCGTCGGGCTCTTGCGGCGAAAAACGGTATGAGCGGACGAGTTAAGTTCATAATTACAAAATTAAGCAAAATATAGGGAAAAAATTGCTTTTTGTCGACAAAACCTAACAAGGTGGTGAAGCGTTTTAATGACATATTGAAATTTTACTTAATTTTGTACCCGTAAAAGATTGATCAATGAAAACATTGCCCAATTACCTGAGACTTCTGGCTATTGCCGTCACTGTAGTGACTCTCGGATCATGCAGCGACGATGACGATTATTACTGGTCGCCGCTGATAGGCGATTGGGTGCTTGTGGCCGATGAATACGGCCCGGTGGATACTGACCAGAACATTTTCTCGTTCTACAGCGACGGTTCAGGTCAGTATGTCGACTACGACAACTGGGGCCAGTCGTACACCTACGATATCTACTGGGATACCGACGGCTCGCTGCTGTATGTCACGTTCGCCGACGGTCAGGAGTGGGTCTACAGGTGGGCTGTCAACGGCAACAACATGTATCTGACCGATCTTGATACCGGAAGCCAGCTTGTGTTCGCCATGTATTGATGACGGCCGGCAGGCGCCCGCGGCCTGAACAAATTAAGTAAACCGATTATAATGAGTGAAGCAGATCATAGCGCTGCGCAGAAATGGACAGAGCTGGAGCTTCTGCCCGAATGGGACGAAGAGTATTACGACGTCTATACGGCCAGGAAGCATGGCAAATGGGTGATGCTCAAGACTCTCAAGAAGGCTTATAAGGACGATCCGCGTTTCAGGGCCATGCTTGAGAAAGAGTTTGACGTGCGCTATAATCTTGCGCATCCGGGCATCGTGATGATCAACGATCTGGAAGAGGTGCCCGGCCTAGGACTGTGTATCATTACCGACGACGTCTACGGCGATTCGCTCCGCAAGCTGATCGACACCGGCAAAGTGGGTCCGGAGCATGTCGACAAGGTGTGCTCGCAGCTTGTCGACGCTCTTGATTATATCCAGCGCAATCACGTGGTGCATTTCCCCGTGCGTCCGGAAACGATAATATTCACCGAAAACATTGGAAACCTTAAGCTTATCGACGTGGGGTTTGATCAGCGTGAGCATCTGACGCCGGCTGACGCCTCGGAGGATATATATATGTTCGGCAAGGTGCTCCGCGAGCTTTGCGACGCTGTGCCGGGCGTGCCCGCGCGGCTCAGGCGTATAGCCGACAAGTGCCTGTCGGCCAATCCGCGCGACCGCTATCACTCGGTGCATGAGCTGCGCATGGCCCTCGCCTCGCGGTCGGACAACCGGCTCTATGTGGCCATCATAGCTTTCCTACTCGTCATGATAGCTCTTCTTATATGGTTTAACTCGGGGGTAGCCCCGGTGCGTCCGGCTGCAATCGCTCCGGCGCTGCAATCCATCGCATTATGTCAATAGAAATACGATCAGTCAGCCCGACCCGCGACGGGCTTAAGAAATACGTGGAGTTTGGAATAGATCTCTATCGGGGCAACGATTGTCACGTGCCCCCTCTGATATTCGACGAGATCGAGACCCTCATGCCGTCGAAAAATCCGGCCTTCGATTACTGCGAGGCGCAGTCGTTCATGGCCTGGCGCGACGGCAGGCCGGTGGGGCGCATCACGGCGATAATCAACCGTGTGGTCAACGAACGCACAGGCAAGCGCGAGGCCCGCTTCGGTTTTGTCGACTTCATCGATGATGCGGAAGTGACCGAAGCTCTGTTCGGGGCGGCCGAAGAATGGAGCCGCCAGCGGGGGATGACCGAGATGGTCGGTCCGATGGGCTTCACCGATATGGATCATGAAGGCATGCTTATCGAGGGCTTCGATGAGCTCGGCACGATGGCCACCAGCTATAATCATCCGTATTATCCCGGTCATCTGGAGCGTCTGGGGTATTCTCCCGATGTCGACTGGGTGGAGTATCGCATGACTGTGCCCGACAGGGTGCCTGACAAATATCTGCGCATCGCCTCGCTCGTGGAGCGGAAGTATGGTTTCAAGGCGCTTCACTATAAATCGCGCAGCAAGCTCAAAGCCGACTACGGCCGGGCGATCTTCGATCTCATAAATGTGGCCTACGACGGGCTGTATGGCTATTCGCCGCTGACCGACAGGCAGATCGAATATTATATCGACAAGTATCTTGGCATTTTGCGGCTCGACTGCGTCAGCGTGATAGCCGACAAGAATGGCAAGCTTGTGGCTTTCGGCATATCCATTCCCTCGTTTTCCCGGGCGCTTCAGCGGTCGGGGGGCAAATTGTGGCCGCTGGGGTGGTATCACCTGCTGAAAGCGCTGCGGGGCAAAAACGATGTGGTCGACCTTATGCTTGTGGCGGTGAGTCCCGAGTATCAGAATATGGGTGTCAACGCGATGGTGTTTGCCGATCTTCTCCCGACATATATAAAGAACGGCTACAAATTTGCCGAAAGCAATCTTGAGCTTGCGGACAATGCGAGTGTGCAGTTGCAGTGGCAGTATTTTGAGCGACGACAGCACAGGCGTCGTCGGGCTTTCCGCAAGAAGATCTGACAGGCGATTTTTTTTGAATATATCATGTCCCTGAAAATCAGCCGAAAGTTGATTTTCGGGGATTTTTTTGATAAAATAATCATGAAATTATTTGGTGGGGAAGCAAAAAGTGCCTACCTTTGCACTCGCTTTTGAGAAGCAAGCCATG
>CANRCT010000055.1 GCA_947629175.1 uncultured Muribaculaceae bacterium
AAGACTCGAACACCGTAAAATCAGCGTTCGAGCCATACTATATTGCGTTATCCCACTTTTATCGGACAGCAATATAATTTTTTTCAGAGCCGCGCGATAGTGCTCTCTCCCATCGCACGGCGGTGTTCAGTTTTCCTGATCTCCCCACTTACGGCGGCGACAGGATTGTGCACAACTTCGAACAAAAAAAAGCAGGAATTTATTTGGCTATTGAATAAATATTGGTTATCTTCGCTTCCGATGATAGATGATTTCCTGACATATCTGCGCTGCGAACTCGCTTGCTCGCCCAACACGGTCGAAGCATACCGGCGTGACCTAACGGGCTGGCGCGATGACACCACATCGGGAGGACGCTACACATTCGACCCTGCGTCAGTCACGCTGCTTGACCTCAGGGAATGGCTCTTCTCACTGTCGAAACGCGGATCATCGACCCGCACCATACGCCGCAAGGTGCAGTCCGTCAGAGCGTTCTATAGGTGGATGATGCGTTGTCGCGGACTGTCATCAAATCCGGCCGCAGAGCTCACTCTTCCGAAACTTGAAAAACCGCTGCCAGTATTCATCAGACCTGAAGAGACCGCCGCAGCGCTTGACAAAGAGCTTGACATGAACGATTTTGAAGAGGTGCGCGACCGTCTTATCGTCGATATGCTCTATTCAACAGGCATGCGCTGCTCCGAGCTCACCGGCCTCACCGATGACGGAGTAGATATCGGACGCGGTGAACTAAAAGTGCACGGCAAGCGTAATAAGGACAGACTCATTCCTTTCGGAACAGAACTCGCCGACATGATCAGACACTACCGTACACTACGCGAACAGACAGCAGGCAGGAGCGAACTGTTTTTCGTCCGGGCCGACGGACGTCCGCTATACCGCAAGCTGGTGTACAACGTAGTCCACCGCGCTCTCGAATCATCAACAGCCGTGCGCCGCAGCCCCCACGTGCTGCGCCATTCGTTCGCTACCGACATGCTCAACGACGGCGCCGACATCAATGCCGTCCGTCGTCTGCTGGGGCATGAATCGCTTTCAACGACGCAAATCTACACTCACATTACATACAGAGAACTTCAACAAAATTACCAACACGCACATCCACGTGCATTAAAAAAAGGAGGTCAATCATGGAAGTAAAAATTCAGGCAATCCACTTCGACATCGCCGAAAAGCTCGTAAGCTTCATCAACAAGAAAGCCCAGCGACTCGCACGCCACAATGTCAGCATCTCCACTGTCGACGTGACCCTCAAGGTCGTAAAGCCGGAGACAGCCATGAACAAGGAGGCGCTCATAAAAGTCACGGTGCCTCAGCAGGAGGACTTCGTAGCGACAAAAACAGCCGACTCGTTCGAAGAGGCCGTCGACCTCTGCCTGGAGGCGATAGAACGTCAGCTCGAAAAGAAAAAAGACCGCAAATAATTCATCAGGCAACATCACGGTGATCACATCATCCGCAACGGAAGATGTGCCATCCGGGAAAAGTCAAGGCGTCGTGTCAGGATTCATACAATCCGACATGACGCCTTTATTATCTGGAACAGGTCGCCTGATCATATGCCACCTTGCCGATTACAATGATTTAACAGCTATTTCATGATCCTCAGAGTCAAAAAAGAGCATTGCGGAGAGGAATTATTCGATGATTTGAAGTAACTTTGCATGACTAACCAATGTTAATTCACATTTGAGGCACTCTCAATTATATATTTTACTGACAGCCACGGCTATGCTTGCCGCCACAGCTTCAGCATCGCTTGCCGGGCCGACCGCCCGGCAACAACGCGTGCTGCCCGTCGCTGCCGCCGACACCTTACATGGTATAGTCGCCGATTCCACGGCATCAGCCGCCCTGAGGAGCGACTCTACCGATCTGTCGGGTATTCTCGACCGTCGGCGGATATCGCCTGATACTGTCGGCGACAATGAACAGACCGGGCCGAGAATCTCGCGCGTAAAAACCGATCTCGACAATCCTGTAGACATCTCGGCCAGTGACTCCATGGTCATCGTCGGGCGCAACAATGCCTATATCTACGGAAGCAGCTCCGTCAGCTACGGGCGCCAGAAAATTGATGCCGACGAGATACATCTCGACATGGCCACTTCCACAGTATATGCGGTAGGGCGCCCCGACTCTGCCGGAGAAATCCAGGGGTCGCCTGTTTTCGATGACAACGGGACGGCATATGAGGCCAAAACCATGGAATATAATTTCAAATCGGAAAAAGGCATCATTACCGACATCATTACGGAGCAGGGCGAGGGTTATCTGACAGGCGGCCGTGCAAAAAAAATGGACGAGAACACCATCTTCCTGCAGAACGGCCGATATACCACCTGCAACCATCACGACAATCCCCACTTCTACTTTCAGCTCACCAAAGCGAAGGTAAAGCCAAAGAAAGATATCGTTGTCGGGCCGGCCTATATGGTGCTTGCAGGACTGCCTCTGCCTCTGGCTGTGCCGTTCGGCTACTTTCCATTCTCTGAAAAATACTCGTCAGGCATTATTTTCCCGACTTTCGGCGATGACTACAACCGAGGGTTCTACCTGTCGGACGGCGGCTATTATTTTGCCATCAACGACAATATCGACCTCGCTCTTACCGGCGAAATATACACCAAGGGTTCCTGGGGACTGCAGGCCCGCTCGGCCTACGTAAAACGCTATAAATACAGCGGATCATTCAATCTCAGCTACCTGAAGACCATCACCGGCGACAAAGGAGCCCCCGACTATCAGGCGATGACCAACTTCCAGGTGCTCTGGAGCCATTCGCAGGACGCCAAGGCCAATCCGGCGCTCAACTTCTCGGCATCGGTCAATTTCACAACGTCGGGCTATTCGCGCAACAATCTCAACTCCTATTACTCCAACTCGTTTACAGAGAACACCAAGAGCTCAACGGTGAATATGACCTATCGCAAACCGGGCTCAAAATGGTCATTCTCCACGACAGCCAACATCGCGCAGCGCACTCAGGACTCCACCCTCGCCGTATCGTTTCCCAATGTGACGGTGAGCCTCTCACAGTTGGCTCCCTTCAAGCGCAAGCGTGCGGTAGGCGCAGAGAAATGGTATGAGAAAATCAAGCTCTCCTATTCGGGCGTATTCAACAACTCGCTGACCGCCAAGCAGGATCAGTTTTTCAAGAAAAGCCTCATCAAGGACTGGCGCAACGGCATGCGCCACAGCATACCGATCTCCGCCACATTCAACATATTCAACTATATCAACGTCACGCCCTCGGTAAGTGTCACCGACCGAATGTATACCATGAAGGTCAACCGTCAGTGGGATCCGAATGCATCGGTGGAGGTGTGCGATACGAGCTACTCGTTCTATAACGTATGGGATTTCTCTGCATCGGTGGCTCTTGACACCAAAATCTACGGCTTTTTCCAGCCGCTTCCCTTCCTCGGCGACAAGGTGAAGATGATACGCCACGTCATGACGCCCACCATTTCATTCAGCGGATCGCCCGACTTCGGATCATCTTTCTTCGGATACTACGGCACATATCAGTATCCCGACGCTCAGGGAGTGATGCAGACGCGTCAGTATTCGAAATACCCAAACGCACTTTTCGGCGTGCCCGGCGTGGGACGCACCGGTACGGTAAGTTTCTCCCTGGCCAACAATGTAGAGATGAAAGTGAAAGATGACAATGATTCCATCGGCGAGCGGAAAGTATCGCTCATCGAGAACCTTTCGGTCCGTCAGAGCTATAATTTCGCTGCCGACTCTTTGCGCTGGAGCAATATCAACACGTCGCTGCTGCTCAAGCTGATGAAGAATTTCAATCTGAATCTGTCGGCGACCTGGGATGTATATACCTATCAGCTCAATCAGGCCGGAAACCCGGTAAGGGTCAACCGCACGCGACTTCAGGCCGGCAAGGGACTTGCCAAACTGGCAAGCACCGGCACTTCTTTCTCCTACACGCTCAACAACAACACATTCAAGCGCAAGCGCGACAAAGACAAAAAAGACTCCGGCAAGAACGACAGAAACGGACGGAACCCGGGAGAAACGGATCCCGACGACCCGATGGCGAATGCTCCCGATGCCGACCGTGATCCACGCGGCAACCGCGACACCAACATTGATCTTACGCCTGAAGGCTATATGAAATGGAATGTGCCCTGGAATCTGTCGTTTAACTATTCGATAGGATACGCCTACGGCAAGTTCAACAAAAAGAAGATGGACTATGACGGCAAGATAACGCAGAATCTCAGCTTCTCAGGCAATATACAGCCTACGGCCAACTGGAATTTCTCGTTCAGCGCCTCATACAACTTCGAGACCCATAAGATAGCCTACATGAACTGCAACATCTCACGCAACCTGCACTGCTTCACGATGCGTGCAAGCTTCGTTCCTGTAGGGCCGTATAAATCGTATAACTTCCATATCTCGGTCAACTCCTCGCTGCTCCAGGACGTGAAGTACGACAAACGTTCGTCAATACGCAACGGAGTCACATGGTATTGACTTACGATACTGCATCATATTCTTCATAACCATGAAATATCTCCGAATAATAGCTGCCGCTGCTGCGGCACTGGCCGCCATTTCACTTCATGGCCAGGAGTTCTCAACAGCCGGCTTCTATGCCGTTCCCTCGTCGGGTCGCGACGTGTGGTCGGTCAATCCGGCATGGCGTTTTCATCTCGGAGCCGCCCCGGGAGCGGAAGCAAAAGAATATGCAGCCGATTCGGCCTGGACGCGTGTTAACCTGCCCGACGGGCTACAGCTTCTTCCTGCTGAGGCAAGCGGATGCGTCAATTACCGCGGTGAGGCATGGTACAGAAAATATCTCACTCTGCCCGATTCTCTCGCCGGGCGCAGGCTGACGCTGCATTTCGAAGGTATAATGGGCCGGAGCCGCGTATGGATCAACGGACATGAGGCAGCCGCACACTATGGCGGATACCTACCGGTAGTTATCGACGCGACCGACCTTCTGGAACCCGGAGCAAGAAATGTGATCGCAGTAATGACCGACAACTCCAATGATCCGACATATCCGCCCGGAAAGCCTCAGGAAGCCCTTGATTTCGCCTATTTCGGAGGCATCTACCGCGACTGCTGGCTCGTGGCGACCAACCCGGTGCATGTCACAGACCCGAATCTTGCCGGAGTAAAGGCCGGAGGCGGAGTGCTTGTGGCGTTTGACAATGTAAGCGCCAAAAGCGCCGACATGAAGGTACAGACCCATATAGCCAACGAAAGCGGCAAAAGATTCGACGGCACAGTAAGATATGAACTGAAAACAAAAGATGGAAATACTGCCGCCTCTGACCGGCGTCCCCTTCACATAGCAAAAGGGAAAGCTGTAACTGCGGGAACTACCATAAAGATCGACAATCCCAGTCTATGGTCGCCTGAACACCCGGAACTGTACAATCTCATCGTGACTGTCACCGACCGCGACGGCAACACTATTGATGCTCTCCGGCAACGTGTGGGAGTGAAAAGCGTGGAATTCCGCGGAGCCGACGGATTCTGGCTCAACGGCGAGCCGTATCCCACCCCCCTTATCGGCGCCAACCGTCACCAGGACTTCGCCACGGTAGGCAATGCCGTCAGCAACTCGGCCCACTGGCGCGATGCTCTCAAGCTTCGCCGTGCCGGAATGAAAGTGATCCGCAATGCCCATTGCCCGCAGGATCCCGCTTTCATGGATGCCTGCGACGAACTCGGCCTGCTCGTGATTGCCAACACTCCCGGCTGGCAATTCTGGAACGACGATCCTGTTTTCGCCGAACGTGTATATTCCGACATCCGTCAGCTCGTGCGCCGCGACCGAAACCATGCCTCAATATGGCTGTGGGAACCGATCCTTAACGAGACCTGGTATCCGGCCGACTTTGCGAAGCGCGCCAAGGCCACTGTCGAGGAGGAGTACCCTTATCCCTCCTGCTGGTCGGCCTCCGACGCAGCCGCCCGCGGCGCAGAGGCATTCGACGTACGTTTTGCCCATCCCGCCGGAGGCGACGCTCATGATGCAGTCAAGGACACAGATCTCAAGGTCAGCTATTTCACCCGTGAGTGGGGCGATAACGTCGACGACTGGAACTCCCATAATTCTCCATCGCGTGCCGCCCGGGCATGGGGAGAGATGCCACAGCTGGTGCAGGCCCTCCATTATGCTCAGCCAAGCTATACATATACGGCTCTCGAATCGCTCGGACGCACTTCGCGGCAGCATGTAGGCGGCTGTCTCTGGCACTCCATGGATCATCAGAGGGGCTATCATCCCGATCCTTTTTATGGCGGCATCATGGATGCGTTCCGTCAGCCTAAATTGAGCTATGAGATGTTCCGTTCGCAGGTGCCGGTCGGAGAAGCCGAGCCCATGGTATATGTGGCCCACGCCATGACCCCTTTTTCACCGTCGGACGTGACGGTTTATTCCAACTGCCCGGAAGTAAGGCTCACATTCTGCGAGGGGGGAGAGCCGCAGACATGGCGACGCGACTCTACGTCATCGAAGGGGATAGCTTCTCCGGTGATCATATTCAAAGATGTATATGATTTCATGGCCGACAAGGAGCTGACCCGCAAAGGCAAGGGGAAGGATGTATGGCTGCTGGCCGAGGGCATCATCGACGGCAAAGTTGTAGCCACTCACCGTGTCAGACCGGCGCGCCGTCCCGCCAAACTGATGATCACAGCCGACAGCGAAGGCCGGAGTCTGCGGGCTGACGGATCAGACTTCATAGTGCTTATAGCGTCGGTATGCGATGCCGACGGTAATGTCAAACGGCTGTCGGACGCTGTGGTGAAATTCGAGGCAGAGGGTGATGGCATACTTCTGGGGGCACCGGAGATGATGACTAATCCTGTGAGAACCGAGTGGGGTACGGCGCCGATTATTCTCCGCTCGACATTGCGCCCCGGTGAGATAAAAGTAAAGGCCTCGGTTTTGATCGAGGGCACCCACACCCCTGTAGCGGGAGAGATCACTATTGAGAGCATCGCTCCCGAATACAAGCAGCTGTATGATGAGGCCGACGTTCCTCAGGCCTCTGACCAAACGGTGAGAAATATCGGCTCTTCCGGCGCCGGATCGCGTGAAGCTACAGAAGCGCTGCTCAAAGAGGTCGAACGCCAGCAGTCGGAGTTCGGAGAATCGCGCTGACCGCAATCAAATCAGTCGTCACGATTCTGCTTCTGCGGAGCAAGCAGACGATCAAGCCACGGACCCACCCATTCCATCTTGAAATAATGGTTGGGCCCGTCGACATTTACCATCCGGTAGAATTCGTCGCGCGACAGTCCTCCGGGCAGCGAATCATAGTCAGTGCGGTCAGCTGGATCGGCAAATTTAGCATAATGATGCCATTCGAAAGCTTCGGGCGCACCGGCTTTATCATAGGCACTTTCAATCAGCCGGAAATCGCGGTCGAGACCTCCCTCCGTGCATATCACCGGACGCGGAGCAAGCGCCGCCACGATGTCGGGGAAATCGAATTCAGTCAGAAATTCCGGTATCAGATGGCGGATGGAATTGGGATATCCGTGCCTTCCTTTGTCATCCCGTGCATTGAGCACCAGAGCGCGTTCACGAGTGCGGCAGAGAAAATCATTGTAGACAAACGCATAGATCGAATCATCAAGCAGTCCGAGAGCCATCAGAGGCTCCGTGCCGAGAGAGAATCCACTGACAATGATACGTTCTTTGTTGATATAGGGCTGAGTCTTCATCCAGTCGAGCACAACCTTGTCGTTCCAGGAGGCAAGCCCGAGATAACTCCATCCCATCTCAAGCAGAAAACGCGACGGAGTGATGTCGTCATACACTCCCAAGTCGGACTGCTCTCCGAAGCAAGGATTGTCGACCACGACTGCCGTCAGCCCACGCCTGACCATGTGGAGTCCCATGGCCTGACGACGCACTACAGAATCAGGGGCACCTTCAAGCGAGAAATTGCCTTCGCGCTCCCCTGCCAGCAACTCCTTGGTCTGACCGGATCCCGGAATACACAGCACTGCCGCATGACTCGCATGGGCGCTGTCGGGACGCATCACGAAGAACGCCACCGGATGCTCATCAAGCGGAAATGATTCCCAACGCTCCACCGTATATCCGTCGCGGCGAGCCTCGCATATCTTGCGCGGCAAAGCAGCGGACGCATCGGGATGACGCATTAGCCTGCGCATGGCAGCCGACATAGCCGCCCTCCATCCTGCCATACTGTCGGCAGGCATCGTCGAATCATACTGCAAACGTGGGACGGCACGCTTCATCAGACGTTCCACGGCCGAGCGCGTGCTGTTGTAATCGTCATGTCCCGCAGGACGTCCCTCAGTAGCCGAAACCGTATCGACGCAAACAAATGCTGCAGCGATTGCCGCTGCCGAAACCATATGATGATATATCTTCATAAATTGTAGAAATGTAGACGCATATTCGCAAAATTAAACATTTTAATCCAATCCGGATGACTTTCTACAATATTCCTCAACCTCCAGACTATTATTTCTTTGTCAGAATGGCATAGACCGGATGGTAAGTAAGAGTCATGATGCATTTCTTCAATATGGTGCGGGCGGCAACAATGCTCCCCGAAGAGGAGGTGTTGACCCCTGTAAGACTCATGTGGCGCAACAGAGCCGACGGCGACTCGAACTCCACTGTCATCGACGGGCCATCGGAGATTTCGGGTTTCAACGAATCCGGTATCAGAGTCAAAAGTTCCTCTCGGCCGAAATATGTCGCCGACGGACTCACTATCCCTTCAAGCTCCCTGAAAGTCTGACGCCCGAATGTTGACAGCACTACCTGTCCGCCCGGACGAAGCACTCTGCCGCACTCTTCAAGAAAACGCCTTAACGAATTGAACCACTGCACGGATGCCGACGCGGCTATCGCATCAACCGATGCGTCGGGCAAGCTACGGATCTCAAGCTCGGCATCACATATCTTTTCCCTGCCCGGAAGATCAGGCCCCATATCAGCAAGATCCCAGAACGACAATTCCGCTCCTTCAAGCCATGACATATAGCAACGCGTAAACAGCCCTGTGCCGGGGCCGATCTCTACTGCATCACGTATGATCCTGCCTGACGATGAGAGTCGCCACATATCTGAAAGCCGCTGAGCCATAGTCCTCTGCACCGAGGCCTCTTCATCGTAGGTCGGCGCGCCATGAGTAAAATTTCGTCCGACGGTCTCTTTATCAACTGAAGCCATGGAGAGCACCGTATCCCAGTGTGGATAATGTGGCCAATCTGTCAATATAATGTCAGGATGTCCTTTCCATGCATTAAGCTGGCTGCCGTAAGGGATTATACGGTCTGATTCTGAAATCACAACCTTATCCCACACTCCGATAGAATCATGCGGAGCCGGGTCGCTGCACGTAAGGCATGATATGGCTTCCAGTTCATGGCCCAGACAGCCCGTTTCGACATCTTCAAACGACGGGAAGGAGTCACCACGCTTAAACATGCGCCTGCGGAACTCCCCTACCGATTTGTCCGACAGAGTGCGCAGAGTCAGATCAAATACTCTCGGCGATATTCCGCGAGATACATCCACAGGCCATGGTGTACCGTTCACGGCAAGAGTTCTTGTCAGAGGAATGTCGGGATTAGATACAAGCCACCGGTGGGCGGCGGCAACGCCATATGACCATGCCACTACACATATCTCCTGATAATGGCCGATCGACTCCTCAGGCGAAAAAATGAAATCAGTGTAGTCATACACCACCATCAGATCAAACCCCGGACGAGCAAATTCTCTGTAAAGCGATGGCCTTGTAGACCATCCGGCAAAAAGAATAATGAGCCGCCGCGAACCTTCGGATATCAGTTCAAATTTCATGGCGCAGCGAATCAATCAATGAGTCGATATCTTCCACAGTCATTGCAGCGCTGAGGCTTATCCGCAGCCGTTCGGTGCCGGGAGGTACGGTCGGCATACGTATAGGAAGCACTTTCTGTCCGCGTCTTTTTAGCGCCTGCGATAGACCTACCGCCCGATCGGCGCTGCCGGTGACGATATACTGAATATGGCTCTCGGCAGGAATCAGTTTTGAGCCGGCCGGGATCAGCTCCATGAGACCCTCATGCAGCCGGGCGGCCAATATCCTGAGATGCCGCCGACGCTCTTCAAGCATAGGCAGACGCTCCACCACAAAACGTGTCCATTCGGCATTGAGCGGCGGAATAGCAGTAGAGAATATGAGGCTGCGGGCATTATTGACAGCAAAGCTCCTCAAGGTGTCGCTCATCACTGCAAACGCCCCTACCGAAGCCGCAGCCTTGCCGAACGTACCGACAAGCACATCAATGCCGTCGGGCTGCTCTGAAGCCATGCTGAGGCCAAGTCCGCCCGGACCGCTGACGGCGAAGGCGTGAGCCTCGTCAATATATAGCATCACCGAAGGGTAACGGCTTTTTATAGCAAGCAATGCATTTATATCCGGACTGTCGCCATCCATAGAATACACGCTCTCGGTCACGACAAGTATCCGGCCATAAGCATCCGACTTCGATCTGACTATCGATTCGAGATGATTCATGTCATTGTGACGGAAACGTGCGAGATCCGCACCGGAAAGCTTGTAACCGTCAATAATGCTGGCATGCACAAGCTTATCGGCCACTATAAGCGTTCCCGCAGGAGCGAGAGCCGCAATCAGTCCTGTATTGGCATGATAGCCGCTGTTGAAAAGAAGAGCCGTGCGCCCGTAGAGCCGTGCGAGCGTCTCCTCCAGGCGCTGATAATATATCTGATCCGACGCGAGCAGACGCGAGGCCGAAGATGTCAGCGACGGACGGTCATCGCCCAGCTTCGCGAAAAATTCATCCTGAAGAGAACTGTCGGCCGCAAGACCGAGATAATCGTTGGAGGTGAAATCCACCAGGCCGTCGCCGCGCGAGTCTGGCGGAATATTTCGCAGATTTCCGCTGCGGCCCAGCCTTTCAAGGATATCCTCAATGCTTTCCATCTTACTCTCCGGTTTCTTCAAGTATTTCCAGCATCTGCCCTGTCAGAGTGGCGAGATCGCTGTCGGAAATCACATACGGAGGCATTACGTACACGTTGCGCCCGAAAGGTCTTACCCAGATGCCCCGCTCCACGCACTTTTTCTGAAATCTCCCCACATCTACCGGACGCTTCATCTCTACAACACCGATAGAGCCAAGCACTCTTACATCGGCCACGCCGTCGAGATCACGGGCAGGAGCGAGGAGAGTGCGCAGACTTGATTCCATGGAAGAGAGCCGCGAAGCCATATCCTGCTCCCTGAGCATCTTCAGCGACTCTATGGCTATGGCGCATGCGAGCGGATTGGCCATGAACGTAGGGCCGTGCATCAGCACTCCGGCCTCTCCGGCAGAAATCGTGTCGGCCACATCCTTTGTCGTCATAACGGCGCTCATAGTCAGATATCCGGCCGTCAGACCCTTTCCGACGCACATTATGTCGGGAGCCACACCGGCATGCTCCCACGCGAAAAACCGCCCAGTGCGCCAGAATCCAGTGGCGATCTCATCGAATATAAGATAGACTCCGTATTTATCGCACAACCGGCGCGCCTCGACAAGATACTGCGGGTGATAAAACCGCATGCCTCCCGCGCCCTGTACCACCGGCTCAAGAATCAGCGCCGCTATCTCGTCGGCATGTTCACGAAGAGTACGCTCAAGAGGCAGCATCGCCTCCTGACGCCACTCCTCGCCGAATTTCACAGAGGGCGACTCGACAAAAAATCTGACAGGAAGCGAGGATCCGAAAGCCCCGTGCATTCCTGTCACCGGATCGCATACCGACATGGCGTTCCAGGTATCGCCATGATAACCACTTCGTATCGTCACAAAATTTGTCTTACGGTGTGATCCGCTGCGGGCCACGGACGCCTGAACAGCCATTTTCATGGCCACTTCCACCGCTACCGATCCCGAATCGGCATAAAAGAGATTATGCATCTGAGGCGGAGCCACTTCAAGCAGAGCCTTTCCAAGTTGAATCGCAGGCTCGTGGGTAAATCCTCCGAACATCACATGGCTCATCTTTTCCATCTGAAGCACAGCGGCCTCATTGATACGCGGATTGTTATATCCGTGGATCACACACCACCACGACGACATGCCGTCGATCAGTTCGCGGCCGTCGGCGAGCCGGATTCTGACTCCTTCGGCTGACTCGACTTTATATGTTGGAAGAGGGTCGATTGTCGAGGTATACGGGTGCCATAGGTGCTCCCGATCCCAGACATCATGTAATAGTGAACGTTGCATTGCGAGTAGTATTTCGCTACAAAATTAATCAAAAATAGCGTAGACGTAAAATAAACCGGCAAGGGCTCGCGTTAGATAATCGTGAAACAGAAACCGAAGTCAATCAAACTCTCTCACCGACAGCCATCGGCCCCCGGTAATAAGCCCGCAGCTGATTCCGGCCCATACCCGATGACCGTCAGCATCATCAGGCAATTTGCCCGGGTATATCAGCCCGACGAACGCCTTCTTCCGGTTTTCCGTCAGGCTTTATATATCAATTGATCCACACCTGATTCACCATGCGACACTGAGGCCCCACACGGCCTCATTTTTTGTTTGGTATTTTGAGCTTTAAGTCATAATTTTGTATTCTGAAATACTACTGGTGCGATAAAATCGCGTTAGTTTAGAAATCATCAAATAAAGAGAGTTCTTTGACATTTTGATTTGA
>CANRCT010000056.1 GCA_947629175.1 uncultured Muribaculaceae bacterium
GCCCATGAACATCACTTGGAAGCTGGACGCCCCCATCCCGGCGAAGTATTTGAAGAAGGCCAACAAGCTAATGGTGGGGTAATAGCGCGACGACTAGAATGAGAGGCGCACCGGGGACAAACCCGATGCGCCTCATGTTCATGTATCGGTATCCAATTGGTTGAAGTCGTCGGTATCAAAGAACTCGCTCAATGTGATACCAAGGCCATCGCAGATCAGCTTGATGGTTAGTAGTTTTGGGTTCTGGCTTTTCCCATACAGAATGTTCTTCACGCTGGATGGCGGAAGGGCAGCTAAGGTTGCCAGCTTGTTGATGGTGATATTTCTCTCCCCGCAAAGCTGTAAAATGCGGTTGCGTACAGCTTCCTGCGCTGTCATAAGGCATCACGCTCCTCGCCTCCATTGTAGGGGAGATTCCTTGACAAAGTAGGCTACCCATGCTACTATTGGGCTATACATAGCCTAAGGGGGGCGAGGAACAGTGGTTGACTACCAAGAGATGTACTATAAGATGAACCGGGCCATGGAGAAGGCCATCAATATTTTGGTGGAGGCTCAGCGTGAATGCGAGGAGGAGTACTTGAAGGAGACGGACCCTCCTGATGAGAATGAAGGAAAAGAAGACAATAGGTAAACGGACTCCCGACATGGATATGTCGGGAGTATTTGTATAGTAGAGAACATTTCTCGCGCTAATAATGTGTTGCGGACATGAAATCAAAGGAAAATTTTTGTGAAAGCATAAATTCTAATCAAAAAGTATAGAAAATTGTCCGATGATGTGGTATTCTGAAATGAGAAAAGGTTTGCAACGAGCTGAAAGGTTAGAAAGCAAAATTATGTTGCACGTTACACAGTTGGTCTGCACAACAGATACGTGTAGATAGTTTTTGGAGTAAATCTCGTTTAGAAATTACTATAGACAACAGTAAACTGTTTGAATAGAAGCAGAGTAAGGAGAACGCCAATGATGCAAGGGAGTACAAATAAAAGGGAATTAAACTCACAATTTAGCTATAACCGTCTATGGAAGCTATTGATAGATAAGAATATCAAAAAGCAGGAGCTTCAAAGAATGAGTGGGGTGAGTGCAGCTTCTATTGCAAAGCTGGGACGAAGTGAAAATGTTACTACCGATGTTTTGCTAAGGATATGTGAGGCCCTCGATTGTGGGATTGCAGACATTATGGAACGTGTGCCCACAAAGGATTCCGTTGTAGAGGGAAATAGATAATAGCTATTGAAAAGAACTGATAGAAAGAGATATCTTACCATGCTAAACAGAGAAATTCCCTTTAGACCAAGGCTTGAAGGCGATTTTAGGGTTAGATTTTATAATGCTGTTTCGGGTATAAATGAGGAAACCTCGCTGATAGAGATAGAGCGAATCTCTGTGGGTGAGATATCCTGGGTTGAAGAAGAGTGTACATATAACCTGGAGCAAAGAAAAAAATACAGAGCTATCTGGATGCTGTTTCGCGATCTCACACGAGCATCATGGAAGGCATGCTATCGTGACGGCGTTCTTTATATGAGTCTGCCGAGTTTAAATGGAGACATGCATAACGTGTCCTCTCCAGAGATCAAAATGCATCTGAGGAGTTGGATGAGCGAAAGCAGACATGAACGACTGGTGTCCTATACCGAGTTTATCCAACGAATGGAGAGAAAGAATACTAGCAATCACGATATTAGCGAATTGATCGCTGATGGTGAAGAGTTGGCACGTCGTTTAGAGCGTGCTCATAATGGAGAAATTGAATTATCAGAGGCCGTTAGGCCTTATTTACAGCTCGTTATAGAAAACGATAGAGATGAATTTACAGGAATAAAAACCTCTGAGATATGGAGATATTTTCGGTTAACCTGGTCTACCCCGGCAGAAACAACACCAGGAAGGACTATGCAGTATTTAATCCGTGATGCAGCACACCCTATGCATGCGGTTATGGGAATTGCCTCACTTGAGAATTGCGCCGTACAGATTACCTGTAGGGATGATTATATAGGATGGAATCAGAAGGCCTTTATTGATAGAATAACAACGCTTAATTCTGTTGAGGCAAGAAAGGAATTTGATAAGCTCCTTCAGTATCTTGAGTCAGGTATAGAAGGCATTGATTATTCCGAGCTATGTACAGAGGCGACAGTTGAAAATCCAAGCAATGAAGACATCCAACTGCTGTTTGACTTTGCAAATAGTGCTGAACAGAGACGTCAAGAGCTTCTAAAGGAAGCGTTAGAGGATGGTATAGAGGAGGATGAGAAGAGTGAGCTTGGGAGCATATCCAAGGAGGCCGAGGGTGCCCTTTATAGAAGAAAAAGAGCAGAACAGCTTGCCAGGCTTCTTATGGCTAAAAAAGCCCTGCTAGAGATATATAAGTCTAAGGAATTTGATGAAATATGGGTGGACTTTTGCAAGAGTGAAAATGGAAATTCTGCGATTAGAAGTGCTCTTGTCGCGCAGAAAACGCAGCATATAGGTTCAAGCCTTATGGAGTTGAATGTATGCGGAGCAATTCCTCCATACAATGAGATATTAGGCGGTAAGTTGGTAGCTCTACTGGCAACCTCTCCGCAGGTTATTCATGACTATAAGGAACGATACTCTAATAAAGCTAGCATGATTGCAAGCAGACTTAAGGGACAAAATGTGTTTAGACCGGCTAATTTGGTCTATGTAGGAACAACGTCTTTATATTATGTTGGCTCTAGCCAATATAATCGGTTAAAAATCCCTGGTAGCGTTTTTGGATCAGATTTTGATGTTGTCTGGAAAAAGCTTGGGATGACTATTGGCTTTGGTACCATGCATATTAGCAAAGCAACCACGCTTAGCTTGACTGAGGCCACAAGCGATGGGTACAACCGCATCAATCATGTCTTCGGGGAGGGGGCAAGTCCCAAAATGCGGTTGTTGACTATGTCTATAAGAGAGCTTTTAGAATCAACAAATGAGGATTCTAAGGATTTCTCCAAACATGCGATGTCGCGTATTGTCTACGGCGCTTGTCTTGCGACTAATACATTAGATTATTTGATGGGAAGAGACGCGACACCTAACTATTATACAGATATAGATAATTACCGTGACGGAACACAAAAAATTATTGATTACTGGATAGAAAGATGGCTATCTAGCAGATTAAACTACACACCTATATTTGAACGCATACGTAGCTTTGATATACAGGACGTCTTGGTAGGAAATCAAATCAATGATGGTGAAGAGTGGACATTCAAAAAGCTAAAGGAGATATCGCATATGCCTGAGAATGATGAAAAGAAAGTTGGTTTGCAGTTCATCCGGGATTTCTACCGTGGCACTAGCGCATATGCCGACCACATAGATGAAAAGCTCCTTTCCGATATACATCTAGAAACAAAGCTTGACACGGCAATTCTTAAAGCCGCAGATGAGGGGAAGGATATTGTGCTGACAGGGAATCCCGGTGATGGTAAAACCCATATTATCCGAATGCTCAAATCGAAACTTGAACGACTCCCTGTGCCGGCTGTTGTGAATTTAGATGCCAGTACGTTATCAAATGACCAGATTTACCGAGCGTGGAGGCAAGCACGGGAAAAACACGCTCCATTTGTTATTGCGATTAATGCAGCGGTTCTGTATTCAGTATATCATGCATTTCCTAATTTTGGACCGATCAAGGAAGCGTATTATCAGATGCTCAATTCAGTTGTCTTCCACGAGGAGGATAGCGAATTGGGATCTCTGGTTGTATTTGACCTTAGCAAACGAGAGACACTCACGAGTGAGATACTAAAGCAAGCAATTTCGAAGATGACGGCAGAGGATCACTATAGAGAGTGCGGGAAATGCCCGTTATCTGGCTCCTGCATAGTCAGAAAAAACCGCAAGCTACTTAATAATGAGCTCTTTCAAAAGCGCTTAAGCATTATTCTGCAGCGGGTCTCATTGCAGGGGTATCACACAACCTTGCGCGAGATCCAGAGCTTTATTGCATTTCTTATATTTGGGAATAGGAGCTGTAAGCAACTTAATCAAACCGCAGGTAATAGTCAGTATGATTTGGTGAACCTCATCTACTCAGGGGAGGGCAAGCTGTTCGAAGCGATAAAATACTCTATTGACCCTGTTAATATCTCTCATCCGATTTGGGATGAGAGGCTGCTTCTTAATTCAATTGATCCATTCTCTTGGGTTGAAGGCTACGAAGTACCAGCTGAGGCAATTGCTTATGATAATGAAGCGTTGTTCAATTTAAGGAAACGTCAGTTTTTCTTCTTCAATCAAAATGGTGATGAGCTTCTAAAGATTATGGATGATGATGCGACACGTTTCCAAGACTTCTTGAGTCAGGATAACGGAAAAATTATAAAGGAGCTTATTTCTAAGCTGAATAGCTTCTTTGGAAATACTAGTGGTTCGAATACTAAGCTACAAATATGGTCTGGACATCGATATAATAATGAGCCAAGAAAAGTGCTGATATCTGCGGGAATAATCAAAAAGAGTGAATTCAGCGTAGGAAGGCCTATGTTACTTAAGAGTATGCAAGCTGGAATTGACATGACATCCAACTATATTAGGTTGGAGAAGAAGGATGCACCTAGTATTTTCCTTAAAGTCGATTATGAGATGTATCTTATGCTGAATGAGGCTGAACGAGGAGTTCCGGTCCTCTTTATGGAATCAGATTTGGTAAAAAAGGTATGGCGGTTTATCGAGCAGCTTCAATCCTTTGAGGAAATAGATGATGAGGATACATTGGAAGTAGGGCTATTAGATGTTCAGAATAAGAAGATAGTCATGGTTTCTGTAGATAGAGAGGACAATAAGTATTCTGGCATTGATAGTGAGCGTGGACAGGGGGCTTGATGAATATGGAACAGATATATCTTAAAATTGCACGGCAAGAGGTTGATAGGAAATACGTTGGTTTCCAACCGAATAGTGGCTCAGTTAAACCAGTGCACATTGCGGCTGGTGCTCAACGCTGCATTTATGGGTCGTTCAACCGAAGCAAAGGTATCAAAAGAATAGCGCTTGTATCAGATGCTAAGGGAAATATACCAAAGGGTAATGAGGCAGAAACGATCTACGGTCAACTTACCGAAGGTGAAATGATTGAGGATAGTATCACTATCAACTCCGTGGAATCAATGAGAAATGTTATGCAACGGCTCTTGTCGGTTGATAAGGGCGTTTTTGTTGTGAACGCCTTGAGCGACAGTATGATCTCTTATTCTGCTGGCTCAAAATATTTTCTTACGAGCGGAGTAGGCGCGCCATATGAGCGTGGCGGTGAGTTCATAGGAAGTGTTATTAGGGGGTATTGCCCTGAGCTAGCCGATTATATTAAGAAACTTCTAGATCAAGCTAATGACCCTATCACATTATTATTTGAGCCTGTTTTAGAGGCTGACATGGAGGCTTTTACCGATCAAAATCAGTATGAGGATATACCAGCCTTCAAAAATCCGAGTGATCAAACAAAATGGTTTCTTAAGGGGGTAGAAGAAAGTGGTAATTGCCTACTTGATAACCTGAGCCAGCACCCAAATCCGCTAACACAGCTTAGACTCTTTAATTTTTTCTGTGTATTCAATCTGATTAGATATATGACACTTCTCGAGGCATTCTATTGCGGGGAGCGTATACGACCTATTCTTCTTGACTTTAGTGGGGTGAGTCCGAGCTTTAGTAGTGTTGCCCGTGCATCTGAAATGTCATATACGCAGATATATAAGGCTATCAATAGATTTTACGCATGGGGCTATGCGAGGTGGCTTGATGAGAATGGCTTTACTAAGGAGGAACTTCTTAAATCCGATACTCCTGTCTATGAGGAGAGAAAAGCTGTATCCAAAGCAAGCAGGGAAGAGTTAGATACATTGTGGCAGCTTGCGAAGGAACGAGCGAGTAGTCTTGAAGATGATGAAATGTACATGATCTTTGGTGAAACCATGTATGATATGCTTGCATTAGAAGCATCATCTCACCCAGTTACATACCTACGAGCATTGGGTAATCTTTCCGGGATACTATATCCGCCTGATAAACTGCATCCAAACAAAAGATTTGTTGTTTCCCAGGATATTATTGAGATGCTCCTTCGTTGTTGTGTTAAACCTGGAGAAATGATAAGTGGAATGGATATTAGGAAACGACTGTGGGATAGATTTGGAATCATTATTGGCGGTAGTCAGTTTGAAATGCAGACCCTACAGGAAAGTGGTATGATTCTTCAAATAGATGAGGATGCCCTGGAAGAGAATTTCTCTTCATTTGCAAAGATGCTTGAATCGATGGATTTCGCAGAGCTTATGGCAGATGGTATATTGCAGATCAGATTAGGAGGTGTTGAAGAATGCTGAATAAGCAGGAACTGGTTATTGCTCTTCTTCGTGAGCGCCTTTCTGAAATCAAAGTAGGGATTATTGTTAAAGGTGTAGACGATATCCTCCCTGAGGAAATTATCAAAGCATTAGCAACAGAAGAGAAGCATTTACATGCTGCAGCAATTGGCTATAATGAGGTTTTTGAAAGCTCTACAGAGTATTATGATATTACTGATTCTATTGAAAAGGCTGTGCTTTGGCGCAGTATGCCTGAATATGCAGGTAGCATCATTGTTTTCATCAGAAATGATACTGACAAACTGCATTCGCTAGCAGAGTTTGAGACCATAACTACTAGAGATGCTGCACGTTATTTAGTAAAAACACAGATAAATAGTGAGAACAATACACCTACTAATGATTTTTGGTCTGCACTTCGAGATACCTCTGATTACTATACCTTTGAGGCATTGCACGAATTTGTCTCTGCCACGGAAAGGAGCGATAATCCTGCCGAAGCGATTTCGCAGAATATGTGGAGACTCAACCTGCTACAGGATAACGAAATATTAGGAACAAAAAGTAAACCTGTTGAACGCCTTGCAAAGAATCGTGATTTGATATTTGCAATTGGCCAATTGAGTGAGGACTCAAGAAAGAAGCTAAGCCGTTCCCTTGTGAGGACAAATGGAAAGGATAAGGATCGGCTTCAGAGAGCGTATAGTAGCCTTCAAACTCTGTATAAATATGGAGATAAAAATGCGCTGAAGGCACTTGACCTCCAAACTGTTCAGGAGTTGTTCTCTGCGTCTCAAAAGAAAGAAGCAACAAAGAAAAAGAAAGGAAAGCAAGCTCCAGGCGGTGGGGCTTCTGATATTCCTGAAGGGATTGAAACTGCGCCTATTCGCCCCAAGGAGTTAAACCGTATTGTTTCTGAAACGGTCATATTTGGTGACGAGGAAGGACAAGAGAGCATTAAGGAGCTTCTCCGTGAACTGAATAATTACTACAATACGGAAGCTGGAGAAGTGCCTACTATAGTTTTTGAAAATCGCGAAATAGAACCCGAATCGAACCAGACTGATTTGCGTAAGCTTGTTGGTAAGTTTTGCAGCGAATCTATCTGGGGAGGCATTATGGAGACGGATGAGAGCGTTCTCAAGGACGCAATATCAGCTGATATTACTTCAATCCGAGCTTTTGATCCTGAGGATAACGAGTCAATGGTATCATTTGCTGGCGGTATTGATGGTAGCCAGCCGCTGTTTGATTTTATTATACAGTTTGATGCACAGTTCGAAAGTAGGGGGCTGGAAATAACAGAGCGCTTTGCTCCAATTATCAGTGATCTCAAGGAAAAACGAAAAAAGCTGGTTTCATGTCTTGATTTAATCTTATATTATCCTGTGCTGCCGTTTGGCGCATCAGAGGAGGATAGGGAAAATCTTATAGAGTATATTCAAGCGTGGGAACGACTTTATCGTGCTTTCTGCATAAACGAACCCACTATGAGACAGATAAGCGCAGGGGGTACTAGCTTTATCGCCAGAGCGATTTTGCTACTTGATGTTTTGTATATTAAAACACCAAGAGAATGGAAGGCGATACTGCTTCCACTTCATCCTATCTATCTTTGGCGATACTACGAAGTGTTCAAGATGCTGCCGACCAAGAAGGCAATGCTTAGTAATGAGGACAAGGAGGCTTTGTCTAAGGCTCTTCTGCAACTTCCCCAGGTGCTAAGCTTTGTTGTCGCAAATAGCTTAGTAACGGAGACAACAGAGGAGCGCATATTGCCATGCTCCGGAAGTGTTGAGATGCTTCCTACCTTTGAGAATAAGACCAACCGTTATTTGGGTAATGATGGAACTGAATCGGTAGAGGAGATCCTTACGCGGTGGGTCGGCTTTGCGCCCTACACAAAAAACGAGATCAGGGTTTGCTCCATTGATGCACCTGACCTAATAGGTAATATTCGTCAAATTAAAGGCTTTATGGATAAGAACTCTGTCAAAAGGGTTGTCTATGATGTCTATTTGACACACAATCAAAACGGAAATACTGAGCTTTCGAAGTTGGATTATTCAGGAAAAGATTATGAAATCGGTGAGTATATTCGAAATGACCGGATTTCTATAAGCATTCGTAATATACAGTCTTCAACCGGCATTAAATCGGCGCTTACCCATAGGCCAGTACATGTTGCCTTCTATTTTGATCAATCCTCATATGCAATAGAGTTTGGCCCGAACAGCCGCAATCTTTACATCAATCCTTTAGTCATAACCTATGATTATGATTTTGATGAAATTCAGCATAAGGGCAGTATTTTTCCCTCCTCTGAGATGGAATCGGGCCTTATTGGCGACTATCATAAGCTAATGAGATCGGCAGATATTATTAGCAATAATATGAATCCACGAACTACCTACAACGGGAATACAGATATGACAGCGGTTGTTTCTACAATTCGGGATAGACAGACGCAGTGGCTTGTTGTTGCTGATAGAGACACAAATAATTATCAACCAACTGATGCAATTCCGATTGGTGAGATGCAGTTTGATAAGCGAATGGTTAGTGTCTGGGCAGCAGATGATTCTCGAATCATTACCCAGTATATGACGCTTCTTCGTGGATATAATTTGTATCCAAAACCAGAGACTCTAATTGATATATTGCGTCAGTTCGGTCATGTTGCTTCGAATGGATTGATTAGCATTCCGAAGTTTGGAACTGATGCACAAGCCGTGGATAACAAGAAAAAGGGCTTGATTGGGACACTATTTGCCACCTCTTGGTATATGAAGCAGCATAAGGATGCACTTGTAGCGTCACTTGATGATGATAGGGCGCGTCTATGGCTTCATAATAGCAAATATGGAAATGAACGCGCCGATTTAGTCGGACTATACTTTGATGAAACTACAAGTACTCTACATGTTGAACCTGTTGAGGTGAAAACAAGAGACGACTCGCCGGACGCTAAATTTGAAAAAGATAACACTGGTGCAAGGTCCTATTATATTACTGGACATGCAGTTGACCAAATTGCATCAATGGTTGAGCTTCTACGCGAGATCTTTACTGCTGATGACAGTCAGATGGATATGTTTACTGCCGCACGAAGAGAGGTCCTAAAGTATCAAATAGTTTCTGAATGCTTCCGCAATGTACATGACTCTGCTTGGCAGATAAAATGGTACAAGATTCTAAAAAGAGCTTTTAGTAGTGACCGCGAAGAAGGGCTAAACATACTCATTTCGGGTGTACTCCTGCATATTAAATTGAATGAGGCCTCTGGAGGAGAACACATTGTCTGCAAGAATCCGGATTTCGATGACTGCCAAATCGATTATTGGAAGCTGACCGCAAAGGAAATTCAGCGTGATATCCTGGGAGAGAATACGCCTGTAAAGGAAGCTTTTACTCCTGATTTTGATAATTCTGAGGATTCCTCTGAAGGTGATTCAGAAGCAGAAGATGCAATAATTGATACTGATATAGATTATTTCTCTAGTTCGATTAATGGTGAGGAAATATCTGGTGCACATACGGCCGTGACCGATGAACTTCCATCAGTAGGGAATACGATTTCACCGGGAGAACAGATAGAGAAAATGGCTACTGTATTTCCAGAAAATAATGATACTGATGTTAGCCATAAAGAGATAGAGCAACTTGTTAAGGATTTCAAACGCTCCTGCGGAGATTATCATGTTTCGCTAAAGGAGTGCAATCCGGAGGATACAGTAATTGGTCCCAGTGTAATTCGACTTAAATTCAGACTTGGAAGAGGCCAAACGCTTCAGGGACTATCAACACACCTTGAGGATATCGGAAGGGAAATGAAGCGTACAGGGGTTATTGTTCAGCGGGTGCCGAATTCTGATGAATTACTCCTAGATGTCCCCAGATTAAAGAGAGAAATGGTCCTCTTTAGTGATGTGATTACCAATCTCCCGAAGGTAACTTCGCCAGAGCAGTTGTATTTCCCGCTTGGGAGGACTCCAAATGGGAAGGATTTGATTGAGGATCTCGGACAAATGCCACACATGCTTGTTGGAGGCAGCACTGGATCAGGTAAATCTGTGTTTCTGTTCAGCATGCTTGCGGCTATGTTAATGACTCATCCGAACAAGGAAGATCTTCAGCTAGTACTTTCATCTTCAAAGTTGGAGGACTTCATCCATTTTGAAGGATTGCCACATCTCTACTCTGGCAGTGTTATATCGGACGCTATAGAGGCTACCCACGTGATAAAGGAAGTAATATTTGAAGAATCAGAGCGTAGGGGCAAACTGTTGGCAAACGCACGAGTTGCAAATATTGCTGAATACAATAAGATTGCTTCAGAAAAGTTGGCGCCTATCGTTGTGGTAATTGATGAATTTGCTGACCTAGCGGATCAACTTGAGTCCAAAAAGGAGCAAAATGCATTCTATAAGCCCGTTCAACGAATCGCACAGGCAGGGAGAAGCAGAGGTATTCATTTGGTTATTTGTACTCAAAGACCTGAAGCAAAATTAGTGCCTTCAACTACAAAGGCTCAGTTAAATGGCCGAGTAGCATTGCGCGTAAATGACGGAATCTCGTCGAGGATGATTATTGAAGCACCAGATGCTCAATACCTTCAAAAGCACGGCGACATGATTTATAAGAATGGCGATGTCATTGAAAGAGCGCAGGGGTATCTTATTGATATACCAGAGCTTGATGAGATTGTAAGCAACGTTATAAACGGGAAATATTAATTATAACAGTGAGGTAGCAAAGAGTGTCTGAACTGATAATAAAGCAGGGGGTTTTCAAGGAAGAACTTAAAAATCGATTCCTATGCCTTGTTGAGGTTGATGGTAAGGATACTCTTTGCTATATTCCATCATCATGCAGGCTTAGTAACTTTGTAAGTTTAATGAATCGGTCAGTACTTCTCTTGCCAGTGAAATCACCTAATTCGAAAACAAAATACTCTGTATATGCCCTATATATTCAGAATAAATATGTTCTTCTCAATCTATCGATGGCAAATGCTGTGGTGGAGAGAAGTATTCGGAGCAGACGCTTTTCGGATTTGGGAAAGAGAAGCCATATCAGAAAAGAATATACAATAGATGATTACAAAAGTGACTTGTATATTGAAGATACGAAAACGATTGTTGAAATCAAGAGCATTCTATCGTTTAACACTGTGGCTCAATTTCCATCAGTTTATTCGCAACGGGCCATAGATCAATTGTCAAAGATTATACTCCTTCTCAACAAGGGATATAATGTCTGTTATATTCTTGTTTCACTTAATCCGAGGGTAAAGCAAATAGTACTGAATACTGAGGTAACAGGCTATCAAGAATTATTCAAGCAATGTCTGAAAAGAGGTATGAAGGTTAAAGGTGTTTCATTAAAGATGAAAAATGGAGAACCTATTATACATGCGACCTTGAGGGTAAAAGTTGACCTGTGAATATATATATTAATATGCATTGATGCTGGTTATAGACCTGATTATGAAATAACACTCTGCCCGTGTACACACGGGCAGAATGTTATTTGCAGTAAGATCAATATAGTTGCTGGTTTGTGCTGGCGGTGTCCTTATCCCCATCCCTCTTCCTCCATCGCTTTCCGCAGCTTCTCTATCGCTTTGCGGTATATGCGCTCGGCGGTGGAGGGGGAGGAGAGGGTGTGATCGATGGCGATGTCAGCGTAGGCCTGCTTTTTGATTTTGCGCTGGGCGGGGGAGCCGTCTTCCGCCGCGGTGATGTACTCCGTTCCCAGGCAGTCCATGCAAAAACCCAGGCGGGCGGCGACGATGGCGCGCTCCCGGTAATCTAATTTGCCGTATGCGGAAAGCAGTGCTTCCTCGCGGAGCATCCGCGTGTACAGGCGGTACGGCTCGGAGGAATCGCTCTGCGTCACGTCCTCGGCGGTCTCGTCGTCATCGTCTTCAGCATATCTGCGGTAGAAGTCCGCGAAATTCATATTCCGCAGGCCGGCGGCGAGGATGTCCGTTGTTTCCTCCACAGATCTGCCGATCTCGGCGGCGATGAGGGCTACCGTCTCATCCCCGGAGTCGGGCCGCTGGCCGT
>CANRCT010000057.1 GCA_947629175.1 uncultured Muribaculaceae bacterium
TTTAGGGCGGCTGGCATGCTCCAAGCGTTGTATATATATGAATTTTAACGGTTAACACGGAAATTAACTAAGTATTGATGATAAGAAATATTATGAATATGTAAGAGTTCGCAGACATTGAACGTTTTTTGGGGGGAGAGAGGGATGTATCGCGTTTTTTGGCTAATTTTGCAGAAATATACGCGACCGCATGACAATGAAACGCCATATAATAACCGAAGACGCGACTATCATCGAGGCGCTCGACAAGCTCAATGCGCTGTCGGGCGGAGTGATGACGCTGGCCGTCACCGACAATGAGGGCCGGATGACCGGGGCACTCACCGACGGCGACATACGCCGCGGGCTGCTCGCCGGGGCAGCGCTGACCGACCCCGTCACCAGGGTGATGCACCGTCAGTTCCGGGCCATCACAGGGGAGTTGACCGACATCGCTACGCTGCGCGAGTTCCGCCGCCAAGGAATCCGCCTGATACCGCGTCTCGACGGAGACGGACGCATCGTGGAGATGATCGACACTACCCGCACCCGCTCTCAGCTCCCGCTGTCGGCAATCATAATGGCGGGCGGAAAGGGTGAGCGACTTAGGCCGATGACTCTCACGCGCCCCAAGCCACTGCTCGAAGTGGCGGGAAAAGCGATCATCGACTACAACACGGAGATGCTCCGCGCCAACGGCATAACCGACATCACGGTGACCGTCAACTATATGGCCGAAGAGGTGGAGCGCCATTTCGCCACGGAGGGCCTCGGAGTGAAGTGCGTGCGCGAGTCGCAGCCGCTCGGCACCATCGGAGCCGCGGCGCTGATCGACGACCGACAGGGCGACTTCACCCTGGTGATGAACTCCGATCTGCTGACCACCATTTCGCTTGAGGATATGTGGCTGCGCCATGTGGCCGAAAACGCCGACATAACCATAGCGGCGATACCCTACAATCTGTCGGTGCCCTACGCGATACTGACCACCGAGGGACTGAGCGTGACCGGTCTGGAGGAAAAACCTTCCTATTCCTACTATGCCAACGCAGGCATATACATCATCGCCAACAGGCTGCTCGACGAGCTTCCGCGCGACCGGCGCACCGACGCTACCGACCTGATAAGTCAGGCGATCGCCGACGGACTCCGGGTGACCTATTATCCCATATCCGGCACGTGGATCGACATCGGCTCGCCGGCCGATTACCGCCACGCATGCGAACTGATGCAACACCACCGGAGCATGAACAGCTGAGCGCTGCGCGGTGTTGATAGATTAACGACAAAAAACAAGAAATCATGCCAGAATCGAACTTTATCGACTACGTAAAGATACTCTGCCGCTCCGGCAAGGGAGGAGCCGGCTCGCGCCATTTCCACCGTGCGAAATACGTTCCCAAGGGAGGCCCCGACGGGGGCGACGGAGGCCGCGGAGGCCACATACTGCTCCGGGGCAACTCCCACATGTGGACCCTCCTGCCGCTTCGCTACAGGCGCCACATCTTCGCCGGCAACGGACAGTCGGGCTCGGAGAACCGCAGCTCTGGCAAGGACGGCGAGGACGTGACGATCGACGTGCCGTGCGGCACGGTGGTGTTTGACGCCGAGACGGGCCAGTATCTATGTGAGGTGACCGACGACGGCCAGATAGTGCCACTGCTACGTGGCGGACGCGGAGGCTTGGGCAACTGGCACTTCGCCACGGCCACCAACCGCACTCCCCGCTACGCCCAGCCGGGCGAGCCGGCGGTAGAGCGCACCGTCATCCTTGAACTGAAACTTCTGGCCGACGTAGGTCTGGTCGGATTCCCCAACGCAGGCAAATCGACACTGCTCTCGGCCATATCGGCCGCCCGCCCCAAGATAGCCGACTATCCTTTCACGACCATGGAGCCGCAGCTCGGCATCGTCAGCTACCGCGACAACCGGTCGTTTGTGATGGCCGACATACCGGGCATCATCGAGGGCGCCAGCGAGGGCCGCGGCCTGGGACTGCGCTTCCTGCGCCACATCGAGCGCAACGCGGTGCTTCTATTCATGGTGCCGGCCGACGCCGACGACATCACCCGCCAATACGAAATACTCCTCGAGGAGCTGCGCCGCTTCAACCCGCAGCTGATCGACAAGCAGCGCCTGCTCGCCATATCGAAGTCCGACATGCTCGACCAGGAACTGAAGGACGCCATCGAGCCGACACTGCCAGCCGACGTGCCCCATGTATTCATCTCGGCCGTCACCGGCGAGGGCATCGACCGCCTGAAGGACATGCTCTGGGGAGCTATCAACGACGAACGCAACCAGATAGCCACGCCGTCGATCACCCACCGCCCGCTCGACGCACGCCACCGCGTCGGCGAGGAAGACGAATTCATCATCGAGCAGGATCCGTCGGCGATGGATGAGGAGGCCGACGAGGAGTTTGGCGACGAAGGCGAATGGGATACCGACTGGGATTATGACGACGCGGCCTCGCGCCTTGACGACGACGGCGACCCGATAGCCAATGATTGAGACCGTCCGCCTCGATGCCGGGCCCGGCGTCGCAGCATTCTCGACTCTGAGGGGATGCACGCGCGCCGACGATCCCTACGACGGGCTCAACTGCTGCCACTATACGGGCGATGACCCGGCCCACGTAGCCGCCTCGCGCGATGCTCTTGCCGGACTTCTTGCAATTTCGCCCGGGCGGATGATTATACCCCGGCAGACGCACTCGGTCAACGTAGCGGTCATTGCCGACCCTGATGCCATGCCGTCGCTTGAGGATGTTGACGCGCTCGTCACGCCGCTTCCAGCCGTGGCGCTGGTGATCCATACGGCCGACTGCACTCCCCTACTGCTCAACGACCCGCAGGCCGGCATCATTGCCGCCGTCCATGCCGGATGGCGCGGCGCCGTGGGCGCAATAGCACTCAACGCGCTCCGGGCCATGGCTGCTCTCGGAGCCGACCCGCGCCGCATCATAGCCGCCATGGGCCCGGCCATCTGTCCCGACTGCTTCGAGACATCCCCCGAAATCGCCTCACGTTTCCCCCCGCAGTTCGTCAGCCATCCTGCGCCCGGCGCTCGTCCGCATGCCGACATAGCCGCCCTTATCCGGTCGCAGCTCATCGATGCGGGAGTCCGTGCCGAAGCCATCGCCATGCCTCCGCAGTGCACGCGATGCCGTCACGACCGCTTCTTCTCCGCGCGGCGTCTCGGCGTCGCCTCCGGACGCATGTCGAGCGTCATCATGCGCCGCGGCTGATCATCTTCCCGACGGCGCCGCGGCCTCGAGGCTCCCCCGCTCAAACGCGTCGATATAGCTCCCCCGGCTGACGTTTATGATCCGGCATCCCCGCTCATCGGCCATCCGGCGTATCGCATGATACCCCCTGAAAGCCAGATAGAAACTGTAGACCACCTCGTGAAGCCGCACGCCGCGGTAGACCGACGCCACGCGCCGCTGCTCCTCGGCATTGTCGTCGTAGAAATGCGGCTGCACGCTCACCACACGGTTCTCCTCATCCACCTCGATCGTGCGCATCCACGAATGATCCGCCCCCGCCACGTATATCACCTCGTAGCCCAGCCACAGCCCGATCATCAGCGACGGAATCAGCACATTGCGCGGACGCGGCATCCCCCGGCCGCGACGGTAGGCCCACCGCTGAAGCCATCGCCACCCGTCGACCGCCAGGAAATTGAACCGCTCGACAGCAATATGTTCATTGCCCGCATAGGCCGACGCATCGGCTCCGAACGGCACGAAAAGCGTCATCTGCCAGTCGACCCGTCGGAGAGCATCGCGCAGGTCCGCCACATTGCCGTCGGCCGTAGCCCCGAAAAATACCGGATCGGCCATGACGTAGTAGCGCGGACGCAGCTCTGCGAACTCCGGCGTACGCGCCGCAAAGTTCACCGCCAGCAGATCGCGGCCCCGCAGCCCGCTGCGGTCGCCCCGCAGCAGATCGTTGAGCGACGGCCCGTTGCCGAGCACCACCAGTTCACGGCCCCGCATATCGCCATTGCCGTCCTGATTGCTGTCCGCGGCGCTATTGCTCACCGCCCTCTTGGCGAACCGTTTTTTCATTGCCCACCGGCATCGGCGCGACTGCATCAGCAGCTTCGCCACGCTGACAGTCGACTCCGCCGCAGCCGTCAGGCCCTCCGACAACTTTTCAGAAAAATTCTTGCTCATCGTGCGCACTATCGTTTATTCTTTCACGCGAAATTAACGAAAACCCGCGAAAAACGCCCCCTCCACCCGCGAAAAACCACCGAAAATGCCTCCTCTCCCAACGAAAACACGCCGAAAAAGGCCCCTCGCCCCGCGAAAAACCGCCCCGTTTATTGCAAATTAGCAAACTTACACCTAACTTTGCACGAGCAAACGCCTCTCCGACCTCCCGCGCTCATACCGTGGAATGGGGAGTTTTGACAGATCCACCCTCCCATGCTTGAATGGAGGAATGGGGAGGCTTGACAGATCCACTCTTCCATGCTCGAATGGTGGAATGGAGGAGGCTTGACAGATCCACCCTACTATGCTCGAATGGTGGAATGGTAGACACGAAGGACTTAAAATCCTTTGGCCATTGCGGCTGTGCGGGTTCGAGTCCCGCTTCGAGCACTGAAAAATCCCGCAACTCGTTGACGCCCAACGGTCGCGGGATTTCCCTTTTGATTTTTGTCCCCCGATTGTCCCCCAAATCATTTCTTAGCAAATTTTTGTCCCCATTATTTTCTTGCAATACGTCCATTTTGCGATTGCTCCAAAATTTAGATGTTAAAGACTTTAACACTTACTATCCGTTATTATAGTTAAGAATTGTTAAATATAGGGCGGAATACTCCATTTACTATCATAATCATGCACTGCATTCTGCGGGTATTTCTTCACTATTTGGCGTCAGGTTCAAATCTATCAAATTAAATTCCCTCGTAACCCCTGCGTTTAGTTCTGCGTTTGGTTCAGCGTTGAGTTGCGCATTTGCTTCCACATTCGACCGTCCGTTTGCATTTGCGGTGACACCCGCGTACAATGCCACACAAAGGGCAGCGGTAAAACAAGCATCCACAGCAGGGAACAGACCAACATTCCAAAGCTCGTATAATATGGCAGCCGCGCCACCCCGGTTCCATTACGGATATGGGGAAGGATGACGGTGACAATAAACCCGGTTCCAAAGCCAGACGACAAGCAGTTTCAGAAGCAATACAGACTTACGGACTACCCATAGCGCAATCCTAATCGACTTTTTGAGCAGGAACAATGCCAGCCGCAGCAGCAAGGCTGCGACAATAACCACAGGGAGCAGGTATATAATCAATAAAAGTTCAAACATATCAAGGGTACATTAATTCGTTCCAACACTATTGTTGGAATGTAAATATACTAAATTTCAGCGACTTATGCAAATTTTTAAGCAATAAAATTCAGTATAAATTTTGACAATTATCCGACGCACTCCGATTAAGGGCAGTTGATAACACAATCTCTTTTTCCCTTAAAGCCATATTCATTGTATCACATCAAGAAAAGCGGAAATGCTGCCTTGAAGATATATAGTCTGTATGACTTGAACAGATTAAGCCCTCATGTCTTTACGATACGCAGATTGCATCTCTTGGCAACATCTAATCTTATAAAGAATATCCTTGCAAGTCCGCAAGTCTTGAAAACATACAGCTCATATCGCTTGCTGGATTATTGACTGCATGGCTTGATGTCTTTAAGTCATATTATCTTGATACAATAGTGTCTTGAAACATTAAAGGTGTCCAAAGTTTATGACTGAGTGTCACGGGGTGCCTAACTTCGTGGCCGGAGTGGACGATGGAGATTAATAGCCCTATCGTGCAGAGATTAGGTAGCAAGTTGTGCTTTTCTCCGTACAAAACCGAGTTTTGCCCGTGGAAAAGCGACTTGCCGACCGCTGCGCGGCGGTGGTGAATCACATCGTACCTCGTGAATTAATATTATGGATATGAAGCAGCGAACTGAACGATTTGAAATGAGGCTAACCCCTGAGGAGATTGCCGAAATCCGTGAGAAATCCAAACGCTACCATAGCGTGAGCAATTTTATAAGGATGGCGGTCAACGAGTTCTCGGATACAGATGCAAAGACACGCCTTGAACTATGCAACGACACAGCCCGTTTGTGCCGGAGATTTCAGGATGAACTGTCCTGGATGGGAAGCAATCTCAACCAGACGGTGAAAAGAGCCAATGAACTTGCGGTGGCAGGTATGCTTACGGAGAGCTATTTCAAAGATATACTCACTCCCATGATTGAGAATGTCGCGAGGCTGGTAAAGTCAATCAAGGAGGAACAGGCTCACATTGCCATAAAAGCGACAAAGCTAAGACCGTAGTAACAAGGCTTGCTGTCTATATCTCTTTATCGTTTCAAAGCATGATAGGATAAAGAGACCATCGTTTCAAGACCACAAGACATATAGAGATATTGCCATACTGACATGATAGCTACAATACTTCCGTCAAGTTCCAACTTTCACGCCGTCGCCTATAATGAGAAAAAGGTGACGGCCGGTGTGGCACATCTTCTTGAGATGAGCAACTTCGGCCATATCGGGGTACTCTCGAAGCCGACACCCAAAGAGCTTCAAGATTACCTGATAGTCTACTCGTCCCGAAATTCAAGAATCACAAAGGCCCAGTTTCATCTTGCCATATCCTGCAAAGGACATGAAAAGTCGGAAGAGGAGCTGCTGGATTTCGCCCATGCGTACCTTGATGAAATGGGATATGGGAACGAGGGACAGCCGTTACTGGTATATGCACATACGGATACCGACAACACCCATATACATATAGTTACCTCACGTATTTCTCCTGACGGCAGAAAAATCAGCGACCATCACGAGAGGGTTAGGTCACAAGCTGTGTTGAACAAACTCGTCGGGAATGATGTCAAGGCGAAAGCCGGAGAGGATCTTTCCGCTTCTCTTTCCTATTCCTTCTCCACATTCGCACAATATAAGGCCCTGATGTCCTCGATGGGATATGAGATTTATGAAAAGAACGATGTCGTATATATCAAACGGAATGGTGCCGTTCAGACAAAGATTAAATTTGGCGAAATATGCGACAGATTCCGTAAGGTCAGAGTAGATGACTCACGCAGGAGACAGCTATGGGCTATGCTGCGAAAATACCGTGACCTGAGTTCCGACTACCGGGAATTACAGTCCGAGGTGAAGCGTAAACTTGGGATAGACCTTATATTTTTCGGAAAGGCCGATAATCCCTATGGCTACATGATAGTGGATCATATCAACAAGGCGGTATATAACGGGGCGTGGGTGCTGTCTGTCAAATCGCTTCTCGACTTCTCCACCCCTGAAGAAAAACTCGACCGCTTAGACGCATTCATAGACAGATTGTTGGAGGATAATCCGACAATAGACACTTGGGGCATCAATAAAAAACTTTTCCGTAGTAACGCATATATCAGGCGTGGTGTGATATACTGCGGTGGGGCCACGCGACCGCTGAAGGATTTTATGGCAGCCACAATACTACGGAATGACAAGATAAACAGAATTGAATCATTCCATCCGGCCACTGACGCTGAACGCGACCTGCTATGCCGTATATATAAGGTGAATGACCCGCAGTTAGTACAACTATCCCCGTCAAGGGATAATGGCTACCGTGACGCAGTGGATAATCTGCGCTCTCTTTTTGAAGATGACAGTATCACAAGGCTTCGGGCGGCCATACGTTCCGCCGGATTCCATATAAGGCAAGAGGGTGATGAATGGTTTGCAATAGATTTTTCATCAAAGACTATCGTCAACCTTTCGGAAGCCGGATTCGACACCCGTAGGCTCGAATACAGGAAATACAGCAAATTCCGTCGTAAACAATCCACTGAAAAGTCACAAGGCAAAACAACCGGGCGTGGAATCAAGGGGATGCGCGACGCGGCTTCCGGACGGGGAGAAAACCGTGAGTGGGAGGTCGGGTATCGTGGCGACTATAACCGCATTGATGACGAGAACAGCCTGAAAATGTAGCGCGGGATTTTGTCACCATGCCGCGAGTGCGACATAAAGCCTTGCAGACAGCAGTATATGGTGCCTGCAAGGCTTTATCTGTCTAAGGCTGTAACCCCATATCATAATAAATCCCCAAGACTTGAAGAAAGGTGTCCAAAGTGACATATCACGATGCGGCACCGTGGTAATTTTGCTGTATAAATCATTAGAACAGGATGTAATGGACGAATCAATCATCATAACATTTGGCAACCAAAAAGGAGGCGTAGGGAAAACGACCCTCTGCGTCACCTTTGCCAACTATCTTGCAAAGAAAGGGCTTCCGGTGATTGTCATAGACTGCGATTCGCAGGAGAGCCTGGCGCAAAGACGCGAGAGCGACCTCAAACGCTATCCTTCGGAAGATGGCGCGGTTCCTTACGAGGTGCTTCCGTTCTCCCTGAGCAAAGATGATGCCCTGTTCGGTTTTATCGGCAATCTCCGCAAAACGCCGTGCGTGGCGATATTCGATTCTCCCGGCAATCTCAAGCAACAGGGACTTGTGACACTGTTCGCCAACTCCGATTACATAATATGCCCCTTCCACTATGACAGAACCACCATCCCATCCACCGCCACGTTCATAGCATTTCTGCAAAAGCTGAAAAACGCGATGGCAGGGAAGATGAACGCTCGACTGATACTCGTGCCGAACCGGCATGATGCGAGAGTAGGCCGCAGAAGCGAGCTTATGTTATGGGAGGAAACAAGGGAGACATTCAGCCGTTACGGTCTTGTGACCCCTAAAATCAATATGAGGGCCGATATGGAACGCTTCTGCACCCTCTCCGACCTTGACGGACAGTTAGAGGTGACACAGGCCGCATACGACACAATCTTCAAAGAAATATTCGGACACATCGAAGCTGATACTGAAAATGGATAACAACAATTTTCCAGACATAGACGGGCTGCTCGGCAGCATACGGAATGTGGCTACACCTGTCGGCCATGCACCCGCAGAAATCCCGGTGCATGACGCAGCCGACATACAGGATAAACCGATTCACCCCTCCAATGCCGGCATTGACGGGGATATGGAGGATTCAATGTGGGAGGCTTTTATGTTCAATCTTTCGGCATACGGATTCCGGGAGCGGAAAGACGAGCGCAAAGTCTGCATGATAGACCGGGATATAGCGGATTCCCTTGATGAATGCGACATTGACCGGAAATGCCGCTCCGATGTGATCAACGCCATCGTGCGTACATTCATCACATCGTTCCTCCCGCGATTGAGGACGTACAGAAAGAAAAACAGTTCATTACTTGACAAAAACGACAATACATGAAAAAGAAAATCTGGACTGAAACCGAAATATCCTATCTCAAAGAGAATTATTCCGGCACACCCGATGAGACCCTGGCCGCGCGGCTTGGAGTCTCCCGAAGAACAATATCCAACAAGGCCCGCGAACTTTATCTTGAAAAGGGCATGAATCCGGGATGGCTGGAACGTGCTGAGAAAGTGCGCGGACTGCACGGCACGCACTCATATACTGAAATCGCTGCCCTTACAGGCATACCCGTCCGTTCCGTAGCCAGAATAATCTCGGCGTTGGGGCTTACACGTTCAGCCCGGGAAGAAAAAGAAATCCGATCCCGCATAAGAAGGAGTCTTACCGACCGGGAGAAGCGACGTGTCATTTTCGGACTTGCCCCGTTGACGAACATCAAGGTCGTGACAAACAAACCCCGTATAAAACTGCGTCACGCATTGAAGAAAGCCGGGTATCTCGTTCAGCGAGGTCGGAACGTGATGTATTACCATCCCGGAATGGAGCGCGACCATCGGCGCGAGAACGCCGGAAAAAGTGTCGGTCTCAGTTTCGAGCCGTGGCATTGTCTTGATCATAAACTATGCGTAAATCTATAATATTATGACATACGGACAAATCATAACGCTGCTGTTCATTGTGCTGGTCTTATATTATGCCGGCCTTATAACAATGGATATTATAACCTCCCGACGGATGAAAGCCGCCGAGGAAGCCAAAAACGAGGAAGCGGAAATAGACATTTCCGGACTTGCGGGCGGTTTTGAAGCTGTTGAAATCAAGCGGGCCAATTCCAAGCCTGTGACTGCACCGCAGAATATGGGTACTGCCAGGTACAAAGAGCCTGTAATGACAAACGCCTATCCCGTCGATACACTGATAGCCAAAACCAAAAAAGCCGTTGAATCCGGCAGCTATGACGACCTTGACAATCTTGTGTATAAATGTGAGGCTGCCTGAATCCCATTTACCTGACGACCTGACTTTTTCATTACTATAACTCTCTCCCCACTGTTGCCTTTATCGCCCTAAGCTGTCTTTATTGCCCTGCATTGTCTTTATCGCCCGATAACCTTTTTCAAAACGAATATCATAGCAAATGCAGAAGATTAAAACAAAGTGCCTGAGGATGCTGGCCCGTTTCAGCCGCTCAGGGTTCGCCCGCAAGGGCACGCTCGCCATCGCCGCCGTGACCGTGGCCGTGGGCGACGCAATGGCCGCCAGCAAGGGAGCCGCAGGCTTCACCAAGGCGACGCAGGAGGTAAGCTCCTACCAGACCCCGGTCTCCAATCTCATGAAGGCAATCGCAGCCGTGATTGTCCTGGTGGGAGCGTTCAACGTCTATTTCAAGATGCGTGCGTCCGTATAGGGCCATGTGACAAATACTTCTTTGGCAAGAAGTTAGGATAGTGTTCCAATGTGGGACATCAGTCCAATGCAAAATGTTGTCCGCTCTTTATGAGCAGAGGAAATTAAGTGTTTAACCGCTCTTAACGAGCAGATAACAAAGTTTAACTGTATGTTTTACAACATCCTACTCCCATCAGCTTACCCAGAGGGGAAACCCATAAGGGGAACAAAGCATGCTGGAAAAGTGGAAGAGTCGGCGAACTGCAAAGCCGAGACGCTTCTGCAAGGAGGAAAGACTGACATAAGGATGAAGCCTGATTGGTTGAACGATAACCCAACGGTATGTGAAGTGACTATGGCGGAAAGCAGTTATGTACGCCATATCATGGCACTGCGCCAAACTGCATTTATTGGCGCAGCGGGAACTTGCCATGACGTGACCGCAATAAGCGGAGAAAAGGGTGAAAGTCGCATCCGACAGTCAGTCGTGCCAACAGTTGTCACATGTGCAAAACGGAGATTGCCTAAACCGAAACGCCCCAACAAGGCTATGAACGCAGGTTCTGAATATTCGGCATGGCAACGGAGCCCCCATAGTAGTCCGAGCAAGGGAAAGCCTTGCACATGGCGAAGGGGGGCAGTTGTTGACTTCAATATTATCAACGGATAACGTGAGAGACGTATGAGAAATCCCGAAATGATATTGAACACTCTAAGCTCACACAGCGCGGAAGCGGATTATGTGTTCGAGCGAATCTACCGCATTTTCTTTAATGAGGAAATGTTCATGCTTGCCTACGAAAGGATTAAATCCAAACCCGGCAACATGACCCCCGGCACGGATGGTCAGACCATAGATGGAATGACTATCGGCAGAATTCAGAAACTCATCGAAAGTCTGAAAGACGAGAGTTATCTGCCCAAGCCCGCCAAGCGAGTCTATATTCCCAAGAAAAACGGAAAGAAACGTCCGTTGGGGATTCCGACCGTTGACGACAAGCTTGTGCAAGAAGTGGCGAAAATGATTCTTGAAGCCATTTATGAAGGTCACTTTGAGGACACTTCACACGGCTTCAGACCATTCAGAAGTTGCCACACGGCACTCACACGCATCAAGAACACATTCACGGGCGTGAAGTGGTTTGTCGAAGGAGACATCAAAAGCTTTTTCGACAATATAGACCATTCCACACTCATAGGCATTCTCAGACTGCGTATCTCGGACGAGAGGTTTTTGCGGCTGATAGTACAACCGTCCGCGATAGCGTATTGACAAATACAGGGATCCTGAAGTAATTTTGTGGCCAAAAAGCTATATGGGT
>CANRCT010000058.1 GCA_947629175.1 uncultured Muribaculaceae bacterium
GAAAGTTGCTTATCTGTTGCTTATTGATAAAATAAAAATAGCTGAAAATCAAACGATTAACAGCTATTTGCTGTGCCTGGAACAGGCACAGAAAGGTGTTAGCGCACCGAATCCGGCAGCTATCACATTCCCGAAGAAGCCCGCTTTTTCAATTTTCTTGCTGATTTTTTCCTGCGGAATATACATCAGGATGATTTCAACAAGTGCTGTAATCACGATGAACAATACAACAAGCTCAACCGTGATGTAGCAGAAATACCAGAGTGTGTCGAGTAGAGTGTTCATTTCAAACTATCATTATAGAATTGTTCAAACTTGGCTTTTATCTCATCGCGCACCCGGCGAAATTCAGCCATAACACACTCTTCAGAGCCGATTGCATCGGACGGGTCGTCAAAACCGATATGAATACGATGTTTGACTTTGCCGTCAAACGCAGGACAGCTCTCGTTTGCTCCTCCGCAGACAGTTATCACATAATCCCACGGCTCATTGAGGTATTCCTCCACATTGTGCGGCGTGTGTCTGCTAATGTCGATGCCATTCTCCTGCATGGCTTTGACTGCAAGCAGGTTGACCTTCTCCGCAGGTTTCGTGCCTGCGGAGAAGACTTCCAATTCCGAGTCAAACGACTGGAGGAAGCCGTGAGCCATCTGACTGCGGCAACTGTTGCCGGTGCATAGAATCAATACTTTCATTTTTCATTCGATTTAGAAGAAATAACCGTAAACCCATCCGGAAATGGTTGCCATGACAATTACAAGAGCGACATATATCACAGTCTTTTTCGTTCCCATCACACTGCGTATGACAAGCATATTCGGAAGCGACAGCGACGGGCCGGCGAGCAGCAGGGCAAGAGCCGGGCCTTTACCCATGCCGGAAGCAAGCAGTCCCTGAATAATCGGCACTTCGGTAAGTGTGGCGAAATACATAAACGCACCTGTGAAACTTGCAAAGAAGTTTGATAGTAACGAATTGCCGCCGACAGCCCATTCAACCCAGCTATTTGGAATAATACCGGGCAACTCTATTCCGTCATGAGTTGAACCCAACAGAAATCCCGCCGTCAGTACGCCTACTGCAAGCAACGGCAATATCAGCTTGGCAAATCCCCACGAAGACAACGCCCACTCGCGGTTTTCGTCATCGTTTTTGTCACATAACAACACAATGGCAAGCACGGCGACGGAAACAACCATCGGCACAAGCGGCGCAAGTTTTGCGTCGGGAATGAAAATATTGGCGAGGAAGGCAGATATTGCCACTGCGATAGCGCCGAGGATAATCCACCGAGCTTTCAGATGGAGTATTTTCACAAGTATTACGCATAACGCTATTGCGAGTGCCGAAGTTATCCACCATTTAGCGTTGTAGATAGCAGCCAAAACTCCACGATCTATCGCTGCTGGAGCCCCCCAGTTGGCGAACACGAGGATTGCGACAAGGGTAAAGAAGAAAACTGCTGTCTGCCAAAGCGGGCGTTTTTCGGGAGGCGGCACGATGTTCATCTGCTCCACTTCCTTGTCTCGCTCCTCCTTACGGAAGATAAACGACATCACCAGTCCGATGACCACAGCAAACGTGACCGCGCCGATAATTCGGGCAAGCCCCATTTCAAGTCCGAGGATACGGGCTGTGAGGATTATCGAGAGTATGCTGATGGCAGGACCGGAATATAGAAACGCTATTGCTGGACCGAGACCTGCGCCACGTTTGTATATGCCGGTGAACAACGGTAGAATGGTACAGGAACACACCGCGAGAATACCGCCGGAAACCGATGCCACGGTGTATGATACCCATTTCTTGGCGTTTGCTCCGAAATATTTTAGCACCGCACCCTGACTCACGAAGACTGCAATCACACCGGCTATAAAGAATGCCGGTAAGAGGCAGAGAACGATATGCTCGCGGGCGTACCATTTGGCGAGGTCAAGAGTCGAGTGTATCGCCGTCATCAGCGTGTCGCTGTTGACGGGCAGAAAGAACGCTGTCAGGAATAAGACAACGGTCCAAATCAGGAACTTGATTTCCTTTCTTGTTTCCATATCAGTCTCCTGTTGTTAAGGTTCAGATGCCGAGAACCTTTTTCACTTCGTCAGCCGAAGGAACATGCCCCTTGATTTTGACGGAGCCGTCAACGACTACGGCGGGTGTTGCCATGATGTTGTATTTCATCATCTCGGCAATGTCCTCGATTTTGGAGAGTCTGACATCGAGATTGTTTTCGCTGATCACACGTTCCACGATCTTGTAGGTCTCCTTACACTTGGCGCAGCCGGGGCCGAGGACAAGGACTTCGCTAACTTTTACGCCGGGAGCCGTGGCGCAGCATGAGGTTTCAGCGGCTTCGGTTGAATCGTCGGAGCATCCGCATGACTGCACGGGTTTTACATATTCATCCACGATGATGTTGCTGTTGCAGCAGCAAGAACTTTTCTTTTTAGGTGCGAAGAGGGTTGACCAAAAGCCTTTCTTAGATTCTTTTTTATCCATGATTTTTCGTTTTTACAGTTTATACATTTTTAGAGATACATCATTATGCAGTAGTAAATGCCTACTGCTATGAAAATGACTCCGACAATAATGTTGAGCCATTTCTGAACAGTGCGTAGTTTGCCGTAGAACTCACCGACCTTTTCAACGCTGAAAGCGAGAATCCAGGCTACGGCAAGCACGGGAAGTGCGGTGGCTATTGCGAACAGAACCGGCAGAAGCCAGCCTGCGCTTGCCGTTACCGACATCGGTATCAGCATACCGAAGTACAGCACTCCGCTTGTAGGGCAGAAAGCCATCGCGAACAGAACACCGAGCAGCAATGCTCCCCATCCCCCTTTTCGGGCAAGACCTTCACCGTTGCCACCGAAGCCGAACTGAGGCAGATTGAGCTTATGCCCGAACAGCATGAAAAGTCCGATAAGCAGCAACAGCGGCCCAATCAGCAGCTCGCCCCATTTCCCTATTGCCTTTTGTATCCCGAACACGCTTGCACCCTCTTTCAGAATAGAGATAAGGATGACGCCAAGGATGGTGTATGAGACAACTCGTCCTAAAGTGTAAAGGACACCATTACGGAAAATACGTCTGCGGTTCTCTATATCCTTGCTAATGTAGCCTATTGCAGCTATGTTGGTGGCAAGCGGACACGGTGAGATAGCAGTGAGCAATCCGAGAAGGAACGCGGTCAGAGCCGGAGCAGTGCTGTTGTCAAGTAAAGTCTGTAACCAGTCCATTATTTCAATGATTGGCGGATTTTGTCTGCAAGACCTTTCTTGAAGCTGTCAGGATTTTTACGGGCGTTCCCGAAGCCAAACTCAGTGAGGTTGTTACGGCTCTCCTTACCGTCTTTCCATTTGTTGACAAAGAGAGAAGACCATGTAACTTCGTATTTGTCGGCGATTTTTTCTCCCTCCGGGGTAGATATATCCACGGTCTTGAATACGACAGTGCCGTTTTTCAGCTCGTTTGCAAAGAGAGTATTTACTACCTCTTTAGCGTTTTTCTCGATAGCCATGCAGGTGGCACAGCGTTGTTTGCCGTGGAAATATATCACTTCCACTCTATCCTTTTCAGGAGATTTCGCAGCGGCGGTATTATCCCCGCTTCCGCACGACACCAGCCCTATCATAAGGGCGAAAAACATCAGTAACTTTTTCATGTGATTATCATTTAATTTAGATTGTTATTTGCCGAATTACGAACATTAGTGGTAAAAAATAGTGCTTACGAACAGCAGCTATTCTTTTTTGAGGGACAGCAGTCGTCAAGCATCTGTGAAAACAGTTGCCGTGCAAGTTTCCAGTTCTCTGCGTTGATACAATACTTTACCTTTGGCGGCTCGATGGTGCCTTGTATCAGCCCTGCCTCTTTCAACTCGCTCAGATGTTGCGACACAGTGGCTTTCGCAATCGGAAGCACCTCGTGTATATCGCCAAAGAAACATTCGTTTCTCTGAGCGAGAAAATGCAGGATTGCTATACGGGTGGGATGCCCCATCGCTTTCGCAAACCTCGCAAGACGCTCCTGTTCGGTTGTTATCTCTAATTTTGCCATATCATTTTTTGTTGTTCGCAAAATTACAAACAATATTTGATATATCCAAACATAGCGATGATTTTTTGAGGCGAGCAAAGTCTCACGAGGATTACGTGATGTTAAATGGCATTAAATAATCCGGCTCCACTAAGTTGTCAGAACATCGTATCATTTGATGCCAACAAAACACCCAACATTACTGCCTTTTCTGGGTGTAATATTGGGTGTAGATTTTGCAAATGCTTGATAATCAAGCTGATTGGCGGAAAGACAGGTACCCTTTTTGACCCGTCTAAGCCGGTAAATATCATTGAGTTACACTTTTGCGCAACTTAAAGTGCAACAGTTTTGCAACAGTAAAAGGCCACACTCCTTCGCACCCTCCTCCGAGGATGTTTTGTTGTAAATGCAAAGTTAATTATTATCGGCGACATCAACACTATGAAAATAGTTAAAAATTGTAAATGCAACGGTTTTTGCAACAGTATTTCCGGGGTGCTGCAACGGCAAATCGTTGCAAAGCCACGTATTTCTACCAACTCAAAGTCGAGCCTCCATAGACTCAATCTGCGCCCGATATGCCTGTTTCATTTCATCGGGAAGGAACGATTCTTCTATCAAATCATACCATTTTGGAATGGCCTTGGAAAATCTTCCGAAGAGGTTTGCGATGGCTTTGTCATCCATACCGCTGTCACGCATGGCAGTCTCAAAATCAACTTTCTTAATCTTCTTTTTCTTGCCGTTCAGTGTCAAGGCTAACTCTTCGTCATCATCAGGCATCACTATTGAGGTAGATAGAAGGTCATACGCCGGAGTCAGCATATAGTTGTCCGCCGGACGGTAAAGCGAGAAGTTCTTCAAGTGCATATCGGCATTGCCGGTCAGCCATGAGAAAAGTACAACTTCCCAGAAGTTGACAACATCCAACAGCGGAGCCGCCGAATATTGTTTTATGAGTTTCGCTATACGCTCGTATGAGCCTTTATATTTATCTTCGGTCAGACGCTCCGACAACTGGCACATATCCTCCATGGCAATCTTATCGCCCCTCTTGGTGCGGTCAACGCGACGGGTAATGTAGCAGAGTTCGCCATCGGCAAAGCGAATCAGAGAATGCGGCACAGTCTTGATTCCTGCCGCCTCCGCCATGTGCATTGTCAGGTCTTCATTCTCCGGAAGATTGGCAAAGCGGTCGGTCTGCGGTTTGAGGATAAACCGTCCCCACAGCCCGACTATAGTGAAGCGTTGCGGTTCTCCGGCATGGCCCCTTGTAATATCGAGCGACAGTTTTGCCTGCACCCCGGTCACGGTGGTACTTGTCGTCACAATCTCCCTTGCCAGTTCCTTTATGTTGGCTCTAGTATATGGAAGCACCGGCACCGTTGTCGTTTCAAATATCTTGCGGGCGCACGACTTATGATAATCCACCTCGCCATCAGCGAGCGGTTTATAGCAATAAAGACACTTACACATTTTCAACCTCCTTCCCTTCAAGTGGTATCACACTTATATTACCGATGCAATCCTTGCAGCAGGCAAGGAGCAGAGAAAATCTATCACGGGCAGAGATTTTCCAACTCTGCTCTGCAATGTCAAGAAGCCACCCTTCCGGTATCAGCCCGTCGAAGAATGGAAACAGCACCTTATCGCGATATGGTTTTTCACCCAACGGCATTGTCAAGCTGACAGCCTCAGCCTTGTCGGATTGCAGATACTCGGAATCATATTTGAACTCATAGCCCATATCGTCCTCAGTAAGCACTCCAGCAAGGCTCTTTCCTACATATACTTCTGCCTGTTTCATGATTCGGAAATTTTACTCGGTGTCATAACGGCTCCGAACAGAGCCAGCACTTGATTGACCTTATCAAGCCGGAGGGTTTCCTTGCCCTGTTCAAGCTCACGCACAAATCGCAGACCCACCCCTGACTTCTGGGACAGATCAACCTGTGTAAGCCCGAACTGCTTACGCATCTCCTTCACATATTTTGCCAACTGAGTCATAAATATACCCTTTTGGGTGCAAAGATAATAAATATATCTCAAACTACACCATAAAGGGTATAAAATATTTTACACCGTCTCGAATTATACCCTTTAGGTTATATTTAGATAACGAGCCTACATGGGGTATTAATTGACCCTTTCAACGTTCCAGTGGTTATAACCCCGCCCATTTAAATAATGGCGCTATTCACAGTGATTTACATATATATCACTGTAAAAATTGTAAAGGCACCGATTATTTTCGTCGAGCGAGTAGCAGCCAATGACTTATCAATTAGTGTCGTTGTACTAAAGATTTGCAATTCGCGAATTGCAAATATAGGTATCAGAGAGTTATAACAGCATTCTTTCGGAAATAAAGATGCTCTAATGCCCGGACATATCCGAACTGATTGCATACGCACATCGTATTTCCAATCTTCTTTAAAATATTGCGATGAGAATGACCGTAGATCCAGTAATCAATACGACTGTCTGCTATCATATTGCCTAACTCAGAGGTAAAGGCTCCGTTTATGGGACTGCCCTTAAATTCATCAGCCATTAACGTGAATGACGGCACATGATGTGTCGCAACTGCGATTTTTGCAGCATTACTTTCGCGCACCTGTCGTTCAATAAAGTCACGGCATTTTTCATGTTCTTCATTGAAACGCTCCCAGCCAAGAGGCTTTTCTCCATCACGGATACAGTGAAAATCGCTTACATTACGCTGTGTAAGTAAACCATTTTCCGGCGGAATTTTTGCCCACAGAGTAGAGGCAATCAAGTCAGTTGTTTCGTCAAGATGAATCACCTTGTTATAGACATACCGGACATTGGATCTTATCCGCAGTTCCCAGCCTTCAGTCAGTTCATTTATATCAAATCCACGGTATAACTCATGATTACCCGGAATTGCAATCACCTCATTGAAGTTTTCGGAAGCCCAGTCCCAGAACGGATGTTTCATCAGTCCGTCATCGCCGAGATAGCCAATATCTCCCGCAAGAACAAGTATGTCACCGACGGGCTCCATTGAATGTTCTCTTAGGATTGATGTGTTGGCTCCAAATTCGAGATGCAAATCGGATGCGTACTGTATCTTCATCTTGAGAAGTGATTTAGAATTTCTATTATGTAGTCCACACGGTCGTAATCTCCATACGGCAACATACATTCAATTTCCTCTCTACAATTCTGACGTGGAAGCATCTCTTTCGCCCACGATGAAAGGTAGCAGGTTAGGTCACTGTTATTCTCATTGTCGAACAGTTCGGCAATATCCTGTCTGTTATTCAGCACATATACCAGATCTTCAAAATCATGAGAAAATCTTAGATCTTCCCCTCCGCGACCTCTGACGGCTTCAATTTTAGTCGCGACATAATAGAGTGGCGGAAGAATATAGATGGTCAGATTATCGACTATTACTTCTTCACGATGCTTAAATCCGGGATGATACCATCTGTTTGTAAAGCCGAGTATGCTGTCTCTGTCCGGCATAATATCCACAATCTCGCCATTGTATTTCCAACGGCATATCACGCCTGATTCTATATCATTTACAAACTTGCGGTCTCTAAGCATCTGCTCAAAATCCTGAAGACTGCCGTAGGTGGCAAGCTCTATAACACAATCGACATCCATAGTTGGACGGATGTCGGTAGCAGCCGGATCATCGGCATACAGTTCTGCAACCGAGCCACCGACAAACAAGACATCTTTGCACAGTTCACCGAGTCCTTCTGCGATAACTTTTAGCCGTCTGATATTACCTGACATCATAAGTAGCGAGTATTGAATTGAGTTCTTCTTTTGCTATTTCTACTTCCCTTGTCCTGCCGATTCTGAAGACATCGGCAATGGCAAGCAGACTATGAAGCATGGGATCATTTTGCACAGCCATTGGAACAGTGCGGTATAGAGGCGCAATCGACTCTCCGCGCAGGTTGCCTTTTGAGTCCGGCCATACGTATGCTTCTTTATCGGATATTATCTTGTCACTCATCGGCGAGGCAGAAATCGCAGTGGCAACACCTCTTACTTTAGCCTGAGGATGGACCGGAAAGACATATTTCAGTCCATGTATCAGAAACTCTTTGAGCGCAAGGATATTGACCCGCTGCTTGGCATTATCCATAAGTCGGGCTATCCTACAGCGTTCCAGTGCTTCAGATACCTCCGAAGCACTGATGCCGAGATCCTTTGCGACCTGCGCATTAGTCATATCCCGACCTATGAGGGTAACTTTTTTCAGTAGTATCACTATATCCTGCGGACGCATACCATTATGAGATTTAGTCATTTGTGTATATTATTTGCAATTCGCGAATTGCAAATTTAGTAATATAAATTGACTTGACCAAATTATTTAGAACAACCTTATTAACCTTATTAATTCCCATATCGAAAGCGATGAGAGAGGGAGCGGTCTTCAGGGTTGCCGGCGGGATGCCGTCAAAAGGTGACAGTGCGCGGGCACTGACACCTTTTGACCGCATCGCGCCTATGGGCACCGGCGGAACACCGATAACCGGCAACGCCTCCGAGGTAAGCATCGGGGACGCTGCTTTTACCTCTGAGACTATATGCCGTTCATCCGTGTTCTTTTTCGCCGTTGCTAATAAGGACTTTTACGACCGCTCCCTCACTTACCGCTTGACAGCAGTCCACGTGCCGAGACAGTGATGTGCCGCCTTCCTGCGTTGTCGGCATATCACAGACTCGCCTTTCCGGGACCGGGCGCTGCCATTTATCAGGAACGTCTTCTAGCGTAGATTGTCAAGTAGAGTGCAATACACATACTTGACAGCATGGCAATGAGATTGGTTTCATCATAAAACAATGCTCTGACCAGCCAATATATTCCGACTACCAATGATAGAATGCCTGCAACAAAACAGATATTCTTTCCAGTGATGATTACTTTATTGCCTTTTTTGATTTCCATGATACAAAATTAAATATACGGGATTTCATTGCGATTATGTGACTGTATGTTTTCACCGTGCCGGAGTCATGGCTCCTGTTATTGTCTAATCAACAACGATTTTCAACTTGCTTGCCAGTGGGGAACGTGTGGTGCCGGGGATATTCTTTTGCCTTTTGGCTGAAAAATCTCCAGACCTGCGGCTTGTATTTTTCCGCCAAAGGCGAACATCCCCTCTATTCACCACACGCCTTTGTGGTGTCAAGCAAGCTAAAACCGATGGTGATATACAAATAAAAAAAAGTCGCAACGATGAAAACAAACAGCCACATAAAAGGTCAAAGCGAAGCTCAAAGCCTCAGGTTCAACCAAATAAAAAGGGTTGCAAAGGTGGTGGCAATCATCGTCGGAGCAATAATCGGAACTCTGGTGTGGGCGATAGTCAGACCTGTAATCCGAGGTGCGGGCTGGGTAATATCCCTCATAACCGCAATACTGATAATCTATTGGTTATTCACACTTTAATACAACACTGATATGGCAAATTCAATGAAATCCAACAACGCTGCAATCGCAGTTATGCAGCAGATGCTCCAAGAGCGTTGCATCGCAGAACCTGCCTTCGCTATCAAGATGGCGAACCCATCCAAGAGTATGGAAGGCGCAGTAAATCATCTTTGCAGGACTATCCAAAAGAGCGGTCTGTGCGTCGTAGATGAGAAAACTGTTGAAAATATCCTCGTAGACTACTTTGATGAGGCGAATATCGAGGATGGCGGAACTCCTATCAACTGCAACATCGTGGTATCCAAGCCGGAACTTACCGAGGAGGACAAAGCCACGCTCAAAGAGCAGGCTATGGAGCAGTTCAAGCAGGAACAACTACGGGAACTCCGCAGACAATCCCAGCCGAAGGCTCAACCCAAGCCGACAGCCACCGCTCCCAAAGCCGGAGCAGAGATAGACACTATCCCCAACCTATTTGATTAACTCTAAAACTGAAAGACGATGAAACCGAAGAACAAAATACAATCAAGGTTAGTGGAACTGAGTGGGCAACTACGCCCGCTCACCACTCCCAGATGGAATGGGCGTTCAGAAATACCCACAAACATTTCGCTTACAGGCTCAAAGGCGGTAAATGCACTTGTATGGACTGCGGAGCCGAGTTTATCGAGACCCGTGACGGAAGATGTTTCTGCCCCGAGTGTGGTGCACAACTTGAAATCAAGGACACAAAGGAGCGTGTAATCAAGCAGAAATCCTACTTTGTGGTAATCACAACGAAGGAAGAGTATCAGGTGGTCAGGATGTGGATGTTGCTATCCGAAATGCGCAAGGGAGCGAAAGCCAAGCCAGCCTATCTTGAAATCGGTCAATACTGGATAGACCCGCAGGGCAGGAAAATTGTCATTGGACTGCAACGTACATTGGGCGGTTATTACTTTGACACCTTCGCCTTTTGCTCTCCATTCGAGATAAGGCGAGACAACGAAGCATTCTGGCGTATAGCAGATGAATGGGTATATCCCCGCATCAAAGTCACTGACACCATCAAGCGCAACGGGTTCAAGAACTCAACGTATCATATCCACCCCGTGACACTCTTTCAGCAGTTGCTATCCAATCCGAAAGCCGAGACACTGATGAAATCCAACGAGATAGAGTTGCTTCGCCACCTTTGCCACCACCTCGCAGATGTTGACAGGTATTGGAACTCCATCAAGATAGCCAAGCGCAACGGATATAAGTTCAAAGATGTTGGAATGTGGTTCGACTACATCAAGATGCTGGAACGTATGGGGAGAGACATCAATTCACCCTCGCTGATAGCACCCCAAGACCTCAAAAACGCCCACGACATATATGTGGCAAAGGTTAACCGCCAGCGCATCAAGGAGCAGAGAGAGAAAGAGCGTCAGCAAGCCATTGAGGACAAAGCCAAGTTCGAGGAACTCAAATCCCGTTACTTCGGAATGGAAATGACTGACGGAGAGATCGAAATCCACTCAATCGACACCATCGATGATTACTATAAAATCGGAGATAAACAATCTATCTGTTGCGGTACTGCCAAATATTACCTTAGGGATATTCAGTAAATGGCGTAAAATTGAGGTTGTGAAATGGGCCGAGGATGCGATATATGCCCCGATACAGACCACCGATGATAAAAATCGCAGCCTCAGATGAGCGAAATCAGAAAATCTGAGACGCAAAGGCATGATGAAGTGCTCCGATAGCATCGGAGAATCAAAATCCGGCTCAATTTTTATGCTCTCTTTTCCTGCTGTCGTTTCTCTTTCTCTTCCAGAGCGATTTTTCTGGCAGCAAGTGTTGCGGCATTGGCCATATGGATGCCAAAGAAAAGGAGTAAAGTCTCGCTTCTAGCATTGCGTGCCGCTATGCGGCCAACACTATAATGCTGCTTCTGATTGCCGAAACTACCCTCCATGGAAGTCGAGCGCAGAGTTCCGATTATGCGTCTGGCAGTGC
>CANRCT010000059.1 GCA_947629175.1 uncultured Muribaculaceae bacterium
ATCAATGTCCTCTTGTATTTGACTAAATATTAATATTTTAATAACAGTGGTAAGATTTTTATCGCACCACTACTATAGTAGGATATATTATTGCCAAGCTCCTCATACGAGCGGGCGTTGGCGACGAGCGATTTGCTGTCGAGCTTGCCACTCTCGGCGTTAATTCCCTTAAGAGAGCCGACTATCTTTTTCCCGGCTTTTTCGGTTTTGCCGGCCGCCTCTTCGGCCGCATTGCCGTAGCCGGTGACAGCCTTCGCCCCGGCGTTGGCGGTGTCGACTCCAGCCTTTGCCTCGCCGGTGTCAAATCCAAAAAACTTGACAAGCCACTCCCAGGCGGCTTTGAGGGCTCCGGTAACCTTTTCGAATGCGGCAACTAAAAAATCCCAGACGGCCGCCGCCACCTTCTTGATGACCTCCCAGAGCTGATCACAGATCCGGCGGAACGACTCGCTATGGTTGTAGGCGTAGATAATGCCGGCAACGAGTGCGGCGATCGCCCACACCACGAAACCAATAGGGTTGGCGCTTAAAACAATATTAAGCGCCTTTTGTACGATAGCCCAGGCTGCCGAAGCAGTCTTGGCGAGATTCATCCCCTTTGTCAGCTGCATTACGCTCAATATCGCCTGGCCGCTGTTGGCCGCCATGGCGAGTATCGGGCCGGCCGACTTTGACGCAGATCCGAGCCAGTCTGTCATGGCAGCGACGCTGTTGTTGAGCTTTTGGGCGAAAGAGTCATTTGACTCGGCCATGATCTCAAACGCCTCGTCGATCGCACCGGTAGAGTCGGCCATCGCCCCGATGTTTGATACAAACGTATCTTTCTGGGCTCCGGTCAGCGAGCCTAAAAGGCGGAGGGCCTCCGCGCTGCCGAATAGCTGACCGTAGATCGTCTCGGAAAGCATCCCGGACGATGCCGCATAATCCTGCACCGACTCGTCGAGGATCTCCAGGAAGTTTGCGAAGCCTCCGGCGGCCTTGACCGATGCAGCATCAAAACTGATGCCCATTGCCGCGGCTATCTTCGAGGCCTCGGAGGTAGGCTTGATGAGTGAGTTGAGGACTGCCGCCAACTGTGTCGACACCTCCGAGGTATTGCCTGTAACGCCGGTCGTCGTGGCAAACACCGCCATCAGCTCGTCGAGCTCGACGCCGAGCTGTGCGGCCGAGCCGCTGACGCGCGGCAATGCCTGACCGAGCTCCGCGATGGAGGTCTTGCCCTTTTTCGCGGTCATCTGCATGCGATCCTGCACGGCCGTCGCCTGATCCCACGCGAGACTGTAGGTCTTGATGATCGTGGCGGTGGTGCCTACCGTAGTGCCGAGATCGGCACAGCCGCCTACGGCCGCACGGGCCGAGCGGTCCAGGAAGCCGATCCAGTTATCCTCCGGCACGCCGTTGGAAATCGTCTCATAGAGGCCGTTGGCGAGCTCGTCGCGCACCAGAGGGATCTCCCTGCTCATGGAGACAATCTGTCCCCGGAGACGATCGTAAGCCTCGCCCGACTGCAGCGCCATGGTATTGGCGCGACGCATCGCCGAGTCAAAAGAATTGAACTGCGAGACAGCGCCGCCGATGACATTCTGCAGCGTCTGTATCGAGCGCACGCCGGCGTCGAGCATGATCGACATGTCCGCCATGCGGCGCAGACCTCCGGACGCGGCGGAGGCTGAAGCGGCGATTCTGCCGATCGCCTCGTCGGCATTTTTGGCAGCAACAGAGACAGTGCGGAGCGCGCCACTCCCCACGTCCTTGATCTCGATGTCAAATCTTATCCTGTTGTCTGCCATAATATGATTGTGATTAAGTCAGGCCGTAAGCCTTTTTGGCGGCCTCGAATGCGGCCATCTCCTCCTCGCGCGTGAGCGGCTTCTGTCTCTCTCCTCCTCCCTCCTCCCATGGGAACTGCATGATGTCGGTGGCCCGGAGGGTGTTTTTGGCGTAGGGCTGAAGGATGCAGAGACACATCATGCGCGCCCTCTCCCAGTCGCCCCGCTCGGCGAGCTCGCGGGAGCGCCGGCGCGTGGCCAGCGACTCCGCAAACTCATCGGGCGTAAGCGCGCCAAAGTCATCGAGAGACAGGCCGAGTTCGCCGACGGCGAGGCCGAGCAGCTCAGTTATGTCGGGTTGCTCATTTTTTTTTCGTCGTCCTCGGGGACGTCCTCGGAATGTGCGACGCCGTCGTAAAACGCATTGAGGTCGTCGGGCGTCAGGTGATCAGCCATCTCCTCCACGTCCATTGCAAACTCGATCTTATCCGCACGACAGGCGCTCGTCACGCAGCAGTGCAAAAAGGTGATGAGCTCTGCCATGTCGCCCGAGTTGAGCGAGCTGATGTCGTGGCCTATCTCGCGCTTGAAGCGGAGCATTGCCCCCATGGTGATGCGGCACGGGTACTCCTTGCCGTTGATGATTATACGGCGCATGATCGCCGGGGGCGTGCCGGCCGGCATGCCGGCGTATTTATTGTTTTTAGGCCTTGTCATGTCTTACTATATAAGGTGTTTTACGATCCGGGCTGGGCGGCTGCGGTGAGGCCGGTGCCGATCTTGCTGATCTTTCCGACGCTCTTGAGCTTGACGCTGTACTTCGAATCATCGTTCGCCTGGCCGTCGAGCTCAAGCGACGTGATCAGGTAATTGCCCTTGTAGCAATTGGCGGTGGAGCCTTCGCGGCCTTCGCCGCGGACACCGTAGGTGCACTCGATAGGCTCGCCCGCGAGCTGCTTGTCCTTGAGCTGATCGTAGGAGGGTTTGTCGGCCGACCCGTCGGTGATCGTCAGGCCGTCGGCCGAGATCTCTTCGCTATGGCTCTTGGCATACTCCTCCGGCCACTTGCCGCCCTCTGATTCTTTGGTCTGACGCTGCCCGGTCTCGGTGGTCGTGGAGATTTTACAGCCGGTTGAAAACGCCAGGGCCTTGCTCTCTATCGAGAGGATAAGATTAACGCCGTCTAATACTGCCATATATTTTAGGTGTTATGATGGTTAATATTACGCCGGCGGCCAACCCGGCAAAAAGCCATTTGAGCGCCGTTAGAACGGCGTTTGATCGTCGTTTGACAGTCTGCTCAAGCTGTGATTTGTACGTCTCTGCCTGTCTGGTCATCTGCCACAGCTGCTCCTCGACGATCTCTATCTGGCGCGCCAGGGAGTCACATGTAGCCGTTATGATGATGCTGTCTCCGGATCGCTGCGCCTTGACCTCGGCGCGTCCGTTGCGCGATGTTATCGGCAGACCTGTCGGCAGATCAGGGAGGCTCGCGGCTGCGAGGCGGAGGGATGCCACCGCCGCCGGTACCGGCGACAACGTCACCTGCTTGCGCGTGATCGTCGTCGCGCTTTCCCCCTCGGCTGTCTCCTGCTCGACGGTCGCCTCCCGCGCCTGATCGCGCGAGCTGGCGCACGCCATGAAGTACAGGGCAACCGTCATGGTAACGGCAGCTGTTAGCACGCTCGATAGCCTCGCGTAATTTTTTAACCTCGTTACGGGTGTCATTTAGCTCTTGTGTAATTGGTTTTAACAGGTTGTCGACCAGTATGCGTGTGGCCGACTCTGTATTGGTGATCTTAATACTTTCGGCCTCCGCGTGGGCTTTTTGAGCCTGTGCTTTGGCGCTCTCCGCCTCGGCATATGCCTGGCGGATTTTGGCGCGGAGTGTCATACAGGCTAAAGCCACGCCGATGATCCCGCCACTCCCGGCGAGAGCTATCACGTCCGTTATTGTCATACGCCATAGCTTGAGAGTTACTGGTTAATACCTATTGATTTGAGCCACTTCCGCACATCAAAACTCGGACATGCCTTGGCGGCGAGCTCGTTGTGGCCGACAATTCTGACCGCCGGAAAGCGGCGGTGGAAATCGGTCACATAGCGCTTCATCGCCTCAAGCTGCGCTGCAGTGCGGGTGTCCTTGGGCGTCTTGCCGTCGCGGCCGCAGCCACCGGCATAGACCACGTGACGGCTGACCGAGTTGTATCCGGCGGCGCCGTTGGTGATCTCCCACGGATCCACATTGGCGTCCTCGTTGTTGTCGACGAGACGCTCCACACTGCCGTCGAGATGGATCAGATCGGTGTATCCGACCTGACGCCATCCGCGACCGCCGGCTGACACCGGGGAGGTGTGCCACCGGCGGATATCATCCGCGGTGACCTCACGCCCCTCCGGCGTAGCCGTGCAGTGCAACACGAGATATTTGAGAGCAGACATGGCGGATCGTTACTAATTTTCGGCCGCGACTGCGGTATCCTGAATGATCGAGAGCACTCCGGCGTTGTCGTTTCGCATGATGCGGCCGCCAGCGCGAACCAGGAACGAGTAGATGTCGCCGTAGTAGGTCGGGTCGTCCTCGTTGTCGAACATCTTGACCTCGCCGAGGGCGCGGCAGACACTCTGCTCATGCCATGCCAGAGCGGCGCAGCAGTCGGTGGCGGCAGCCTCGGTGACGAGGGCGCCGGCGGTGGTCACCGCGGCGACGGTCGAACGGAGCATGACGTTGAAGCTGTAAAGCTTGCCGACTACGCCGCTCTGCGCGTCAGCGGACGCCAGAAATGCCATCGACTCCGACTGTGTGAGGTCTTTGAGCAGCTGCGAATACATCTGCGCGTCGAGCAGCAGGTAGCGACCCTCCTGCGGAATGTTGGCGGCATTAAACTTGGTCATAGCGGCGAGGACGTCGGCCTTGCAGAATGCCTTGCGGAGTCCTGTCGCCGAGGGAGCATGAGCCGTCACAGCCTCGCCGGTGGTCTTGATGATCGAGGTGGCTGCGGTCGGGAGCCACGAAGTGATAAATGCATTGGCGACCTCGTCGAGGAGTTTGAGCTTATCCTGACGCAGGACGCTCTCGCGCTTGTCGTACGACAGTTCGACGGTGTCAGCGTGCGGGATATGCACAGGATTTGTGGTGTACTCGTCGAGCACAAAGGTCACATCGGTGTCGGTGCGCTTGCTGACGGTGGCGGGGAGCGACGAGCGGTTTTTGCTGACGCCGGAGGCAGCACCCGCCTGCGGAATGTGGACGGTTTTGCCCTGTACAACGTACTCGTCGGCATTAAACGCCTTCGACATAAAACTGTTCGAAGCGAAGAGCAGCTCGACGATCGACGCGAGCCATATTTCTTTCTGTACTGCCATATTGGAGTTGAATTATTGGTTTATATGCGTGTTTTTTTGGGCTTTGGGCTCGACGCCGAATTTGTCCTTAAACTTGGCTTTGTAGACCTCCGGAGCGGATTTGCGCAGCTCGGCGAGCTTGCCGGCGCGGTCGAGGTCGTCCCAGCTCTTGTCGTGCCACTGGCTGTCGACGGTTCCACCGGGCGAGCCTCCGCGGTTAATGTCCTGCATGACGCTGCGGCGGGGTTTCATAGCCTCCAATGCGGCCTTGCCGTCGGTAGGCGACGCCTTGAGGATGTTTTCGTACGTCGGGCGGGTGGCGGCGGTGATGCGGCCATCCTTTTCGGCGGCGTCGAGCAGCGCCTTGCGTTCGGCCTCCTCCGCGGCCGCGATCGTGGCCTCGTGCTCCTTGACTTTTGCCTCCAGATCGTTGATTCTGGTCTTGAGGCTTGCAGACTCGGCCGCCTCCGCCTCCAGTTTGTCGAGCTCTGTCAGCGCGGCATTATCGTCCGCACAGGCGGCAAAACGCGCTCTCTTCTTAAGTTCGTTAAGATCCATCTTGATATCGGGTTTAGTGCCTCCCTGACGGAGGCGGTTGTTGAATGTCGTGTAGATATCCTCCGGAGTGTCGCCATCGACCGGATCGGCGTCGTAGATCGAGTCGATAAAGTGAGCGGCCAGAGCCTCCTCGGCTGTCATCCAGTGGTCGGTGCCGTCAAAATATTTTGCTTTGACAGCTTCAGGCTCGATATTGATGCGCTTGGCGATGATATCCGCCAGGCTGTCCTCAAGCGCCGAGATCTCCTTGAGGCACCGCTGCAGCTCGTTGCGATCGCCGTAACAACCGCCGCTGACACTGTGTAGCATAAGGCGCGCGTACTTGCTCATCGATACCGGACGGCCGCAGAGGGCGATCACGCCTGCCATCGAGGCCGCCACGCCGTCAACATATATATGTATATTGCCGCGGCTGTTGCGTATGGCATTGTAGATGGCGATGCCGGAGTACACTTCGCCGCCGATGGAGTTTATGCGGAGGTCGATTTGTGCGCCAGGGGCGGCGGCCATAAGTTCCGCGACCACCTGAGCGCACCTCACATCGGCATAATCTCCTATCTCTCCGTAGAGGTAGATAGTCAGCGAGCCTGACGGCTCTCTCGTTATATTAAAAAACTGAGTTTTCACTGTGTCGTTTTCGGTTTTCTGACGCAAAGATGGGGGTAATTTCGCGCGCCGAAAAATCGGGATTTTATCATGATAATTTACACGCGCGTCGTTAATTCACAACTTGTTACAATAAACACCCGAGTTTAGCGCGCGGCCGATAAACCGTAATTTTGCGCTGTACCAAACAGTGCATTATGGCAGAGTTAACAAATACCCAAAAAAAGGAGTGGGCAAAAAGCCTATACCTCCGCGAGAGCATGACGCAGCAGGAGCTGGCCAACCGGGTCGGCGTCTCCCGCGTCACCATCTCCAACTGGATCAAGGACGGCAAATGGGAGGAGTATAAGGCAGGCCTGACGCTGACGCGCCAGGAGCAGGTCGCCAACCTCTACCGTCAGGTCGCCGAGATCAACCGGGCGATCGCGAAGCATCCGGAGGGTGAGCGCTACGCCACCTCCAAGGAGGCCGACATACTCGGCAAGCTCTCCTCCGCCATCTCCAAGATGGAGCAGGAGGTAGGCATCGCCGACAAGATCGCCGTGCTGACCGGATTTATAGAGTGGCTGCGCGGCATCGACGTCGAAAAGGCCAAGGAACTGGTCGGCATAGCCGATACATATATCAAGGATTGCCTCTGACGCCATGAAGCAGTCTGATAAGATAGCGCTACAGGAGTGGGAGCGGCTTAAGGCCGATATTGTGCGTGCGACCCCCGTCGACCGCAAGATGACCCATGCAGAGCGCGAAAAACACCGCCTGCAGCTTGAGGCAAATCCTATCGAGTGGATCAAGTTTTTTTGCGCCCCGTATGTCAAGTGTGAGTTTGCCGACTTCCAGCGCCGCGCGATCCGGCGCATCGTCGCCCATGACGAGTGGTTCGAGGTGCTCTCCTGGTCGCGTGAGCTCGCCAAGTCGACGATCACAATGTGCGTAGTTTTGCATCTGGTGATGACCAAACGCAAGCATAACATCATCCTCACCTCAAACTCCAAGGATAACGCCGTCAGGCTGCTCGCGCCATATCGCGCCATGCTTGAGAGCAATAACCGCATATTGGCCTACTATGGTCAGCAGATGACGCCGGGCAGGTGGACAGAGGACGAGTTCATAACCCGCAGCGGCGCGGCATTCCGCGCGCTCGGCGCCGGGCAGTCGCCCCGAGGCTCGCGCAACGAGGCCATACGTCCGGATACATTTTTAGTTGATGACTTTGACACTGACGAGGACTGCCGTAACCCTGACATCATCGCCAAGCGGTGGGACTGGTGGGAGCGGGCATTATACCCGGCACGCTCGATCTCCGAGCCTACGCTGGTGATTTTCTGCGGCAACGTCATCGCCCGCGACTGCTGCGTGGTGCGCGCCGGAGAGTCGGCCGACCACTGGGATATGGTAAACATCCGCGGCAAGGACGGCAAATCGACCTGGCCGCAGAAAAATACCGAGGAGCATATCGACCGGGTGCTCTCCAAGATCTCCGTCAAGGCAGCCCAGGGGGAGTATTTTAACAACCCGATTTCCGAGGGTGAGGTGTTTAAGGAGCTCACCTACGGCAAGGTGCCTCCGCTGTCAAAGTTCAAATTTCTGGTCATCTACGGCGACCCGTCTCCAGGAGAGAGTCGGGCCAAAAAGGGCAAGTCGTTTAAGGCGGTCAGCCTGCTCGGCAAGCTCGACGGCAAGCTCTACGTCATCCGGACGCGACTCGACAAGGCCCTCAATGCGGAGTTCATCGACTGGTATGTGCAGCTGCTTGAGAGCGTTCAGGATAAAACGACTGTGTACTGCTACATGGAAAATAATAAGCTGCAGGATCCATTTTTCCAGCAGGTTTTTCAGCCGCTCGTGGCCAAGGTGCGGCGCGAGCGCGGCATACAGCTGCACATCCGTCCGGACGAGCGCAAAAAGACCGACAAGGCCACGCGTATCGAGGCCAACTTGGAGCCGCTAAACCGTATCGGTAATCTGATCCTCAATGAGGCCGAGCGCGACAATCCGCATATGCGCGAGCTCGCGGATCAGTTCTCTCTCTTCACCCTCTCCCTCAAATATCCCGCGGATGGCCCTGACGCCGTCGAGGGTGGCAACCGTATCATCGACGAGCTGCTGCGCCGCGTAGACGAACCGGACGTCCGGCATCGCCGCGAGGTGGCCAAGCTCAACAAACGACGTCTATAACTCCACACCCTATGAGCCAGTTTATTGATTTAACCGACTACGATGCGTCTATACACGCCGAGATCCTCGACGCGCTGACCCGCAACGACGATACCCTCGTGGAGATCTGCGAGGATCGCGCCATAGCCGAGGCGCGCTGCTACCTGTCGCGCCGATACGACTGCGACGCGATATTCAACGCCCGCGGATCTGACCGCAATCAGCTTATACTGATGATGGTGATTGACATCGCCGTATATCATGTTTTTTGCATCCACAATCCCTACAAGCTGTCGCCCATCCGCAAGGAGCGATACGAGCGCGCCATCGAGTGGCTTAAGATGGTGGCCGCGGAGGAGGTATCCATCGACGGCGTGCCATTGCTGCCTCCGGAGGAGCGTACCGGCGGCCCGATGTTTAAGATCACAAGCAACCCGCGCAGGGTGTCACACATGTAATATTTTGACTTATGAGCAAGCGCAAAAATAAAAAGGCCGGCAACAGATCCGGCAATGCGGCCAACGCGCCGGGCATGATCACCGTCTCCGGCAACATGCCGCGACCGGGACAGACTGCGCCCGGCGTCGTCGTCAAGACAGCGACCAAGCGGTTTGGTATCGACATTTCCGACTACACGGCCGCGATCAAGGCCGCCGAAAACGTCGACACCCCAAACAGGACGCGCCTGTACGACCTCTATGCGGATATCCTGATGGATACGCACCTGTCGTGCGTCATAGAAAAACGCATCAACGCGGTGTTGTGCTCCGATATCGAGTTTCGGTGCGACGGCAAGCCGGATGACGCGATCAACGAGCAGATCCGCTCGCCATGGTTTACGCGTCTGATCCGCGATATCCTCGACGCCCGGTTCTGGGGCTTTACCTTGTGTCAGTTTTATCGCGACGGCGACTGGATCGACTACATTCTGGTACCCCGCAAGCATGCGTGCCCGGTGCGCCAGATCATCAAGCGCAACCAGGGAGACTCTGCCGGCATCCCATGGGAGGAGTACGAGCAGCTGCTTTACGTCGGTGAGGCGGAGGATCTGGGTTTGCTCGCCAAGGCGGCGCCATGGGTGATCTATAAGCGCAACTCCACGGGCGACTGGTCGCAGTTTAGCGAGGTGTTCGGCATGCCGATCCAGGAATACGTCTACGACTCTGACGATGACGACTCGCGCCAGCGCGCCATCGAGGATGCACGCAATGTGGGTAGCTTGGCGACATTCGTGCACGGTAAGGACTCGTCGCTCAACCTCATCGAGTCCGGAAACAAAACCGGATCTGCCGACGTCTATGAGCGGCTGATCGAGCGCTGCAATTCGGAGATCTCAAAGCTGATCCTCGGCAACACTCTGACCACCGAGGCTTCGGAGACGGGCCCCCAGGCTCTCGGCTCGGTACACAAAAAGGTCGAAGACAAGGTCGAGCAGGCCGATCGTCTCTACGTGCTCGACGTCCTCAACTACAACATGACCGACATCTTTTTCAGTCTCGGCATCAACACCGCCGGCGGCGAGTTTTGTTATCCGGAGCGCAAGGATGTCGACCCGACAACAAAGGCCAATATCCTCGTACAGCTCAAGCAGTCATACGAGCTGCCCGTCAGCGACGACTACCTCTATGAGGAGTTTGGTATTGACCGGCCGGATAATTATGATCAGCTCAAGGCGGATCTTGCGGCCAAGGCGGAGGCGGCCCGCACCGCAGCGGCGGCCGCAAGTCAGATGCCGGTGACGGAAGACGGGGACGACGAGCCTCATGACGGCGAGGGTGACAACAAAAAGCAGCCGGTCAAGCCGACCAAAACGTCAATCAAAAATGCCCTCCGGGCTTTTTTTGGACTCGCCCCGGACACCGGGGCCACATCCGACTGGTGATCAATAACCTCTACTACGGCGCTGACGACGCGCCGTCATACGGTCTGCAGATTGATGATGACCTGCTTGCGTCAGCTCTGGCGGCGATCTACAACCGCGATTTCGACGTGCGCCGCGAGGTGTCGCCAGATCTATTTCGTGGCGTCGCGCAAAAGATCGACGAGGCCATCACCGAGGGCATCGCCGACGAGACGCCGGATGACGATTTCGTAGAGGCTCTGCGCCACAGCGGGGAGGTGTTCTCGGCGTTTAAGGTACACCGCGCCCAAAACGATATGGCCGCCAAACTGCTCGACTCAAACGGCGCTCTTAAGCCGTTCGACCGGTGGTTGAATGACGTTTTACCGATAGCCTCGCACCAGTGCGGGTCGTGGCTCCGGACGGAGTA
>CANRCT010000060.1 GCA_947629175.1 uncultured Muribaculaceae bacterium
CCCATATAGCTTTTTGGCCACAAAATTACTTCAGGATCCCTGTATTTGTCAATACGCTATCGCGGACGGTTGTACTCATGTGCCTGGCATTCATCGGTCTGCTCATTCTTGCCGTCGACCAGACGATAGCATCCCTGATACGTCCGCTCGTCGGACGGCTGCGTCCGTCGTGGGACACTGCCATGTTTGGCGATTCGCTCCATCTTGTCAACGGCTACCGCGGAGGCATGTATGGCTTCCCGTCATGCCACGGCGCCAATTCCTTCGCCCTCGCCACATTTATCATACTGTATCTGCGCACACGCCACGCCGCCGTAGCCATGACGCTCTGGGCTCTGCTTCATGCCGGATCGAGAGTATATCTCGGAGTGCATTATCCCGGCGACATCTTCGTAGGAGCCCTGATAGGAATCGGCTACGCATTCCTGTTCTACAGGCTTATGACTTTCACGGCCCGTATGCTGCCGCAGTTCCTTCAGTCGACCGGCGGCGTCAGGATCGCTTCCTGAGGCTTTATCTTGCGCCAGTCCATTTCCTCGATGATCTCTGCGGCATCAACCGGTTCCGGCCGGTCTATTATGCCCGCTGCGCATGCCAGACGGCCTATGACGCCCTGAGGCCTCACGCCTCTCTCGCGCAACGAACCGAGCGATGCCGCCGAGTCGCGCTTCGACAGCCGCAGTCCGGCCTCATTGACAAGCAGCGGCACATGGGCAAACTCCGGAGCATCAAACCCTAACAGGCGGTAGAGATAGAGCTGCTGGGCTGTGGAGAGCAACAGATCGCATCCGCGCACCACCTCCGTCACCCCCATCAGTGCATCGTCGGCCACCACTGCGAGCTGGTAGGCCCACGCCCCATCGGCGCGCCTCACCACAAAATCGCCGCAATGATCAGGCAGCACCACGCTCCGGCGTCCGAACACCCTGTCGGTAAACGAGATCTCCTCGTCGGGCACTCTGACACGCAGGGCATGCGGCTCCGTCATGGCCCTCCGCTCCGATTCACCTGCAGCCATCCGCTCCGGACGGCATGTACCGGCATAGACTATCCGTCCGTCGGTCTGATGCGGAGCCTGCGTCGCCATTATGTCGGCGCGCTTGCAGAAACATGGATATAGCACGCCCTGTTCACGCAGACGCTCAAGCATATCATTGTAGATCTCTCCGCGGAGACTCTGGCTGTAAGGGCCGGACGGACCCCGTCCGGCAGTCCCCCCCTCGTCCCAGTCGAGTCCGAGCCACCGCAGGTCATCCTCGATCTGCAGCGCGTACTGCTGTTTCGACCGCTGCGGGTCGAGATCCTCTATGCGCAATATCCACCGGCGCCCCGCTTTCCGTGCCGACAGCCACGAAATTAGGGCGGTGAACGCGTTGCCCAGATGCATGCGCCCCGACGGCGATGGAGCGAACCGCGCCGATCCCCTTGTCAAATCATTCTCCATAGACTCTTGCTGCTTCCTCTTCCCGAAAACAATCCCGTTCCGGGAATCCACTGCAAATTTACAGTGAATGTCTAACACGGCCAAATTCTCATTCAGCCGCAGCCCCTCCGCTGTCAGACTTGTCCGACTCGTCCGACCAGTCCGACTCGTCCCGACCTCGATATGCATGGAGATTTTTTGGTCGAGTTGTCGGATTTTTTCGTAAATTTGCGACGTCTTATGAAAACCGCCTATACTAAAGTCACCATAACCAAAGAGCAACTGGCACCGATGCCGATTGTGGAGTATTCGTCGCCCATCACGGTGATCGATACGCCCGAAGCCGAAGCGGCGGCACTCGCACGAATCCGACTCCACGACGTAGTGGGATTCGACACGGAGACGCGCCCGTCGTTCCGCAAAGGGCATCCCAACAAAGTCGCTCTCATGCAGGTGTCGACCCATGAAGAATCCTTCCTTTTCCGCCTCAATATGCTCGGCTTCTCCGATGCGATGAAAGAGTTCGTCGAGGACGCCGGCACGCAGAAAGTCGGCCTGTCGCTCAAAGATGACTTCCACGTGATGCACCGCAACTCCGATTTCGAGCCCCGCGGATTCATTGATCTGCAGAAAATCGTCAGCCAGTGGCGCATATCCGACTCAAGCCTCCAGAAAATCTACGGCATACTGTTCGGGCGGCGCATATCGAAAGGACAGAGGCTGAGCAACTGGGAAGCTCCCTCGCTCACCCCCGCACAGCAGCACTATGCGGCTATCGACGCATGGGCGTGCCTGATGATCTACGAGCACCTGACCCAGGGAAAATTTGACCCCGAGGCCTCTCCCTATCTTACAGAAATCATTCCCGATCCGCAGCCATGAAACGATCCACCCTCATACCGCTGCTGCTGCTCGTATATCTGGGAGTAATGGCATACATCGGACGCGGAGAGCTCGCGCAGGGGCGCTATCTCTATTATTTCGGCATCATAGCTCTGACGCTCGTATGTATAGTGGCGCTCCATTTCACCCTCAGGCGCCGCGAGCGCAACCGCCGCAAATAACAGCTTCGGAGACAATATCAAAATGAAACATCAGCGGGGCGCCTGTCCAGATCGGATCGGGCGCCCCGCCGGCGTTATCGGGTCACGGTCGGATTACTTACCGCCCGGCATGTTGATATCGGTGTTTTCGGGCTTGTCGTCGGCGAGAAGGCCACGGTTGCGCAGAAGAGCTTCCACGCGGGGCTCGCGTCCGCGGAACTTCTTGTAGAGCTCCATCGGATCCTCCGTTCCGCCGGCCTCAAGCACATATTTCTTGAATGCGGCGGCTGTCTCGGGATCAAAGATTCCCTTCTGCTTGAACAGCTCGAATCCGTCGGCATCAAGCACTTCGGCCCAGAGATAGGTGTAATATCCCGAAGCATATCCGTCGCTGCCGAAGATATGGCGGAAATAGGGGCTTCTGTAGCGGAACTGCACTTCGGCAGGCATACCCAGACGCTCGGCAACCGACTTCTCGAAAGCGCTGACGTCGACATTGTCGGCAGCCGCTCCGGCGAGCTTGCCCCACTGGAGGTCAAGGAGAGCCGCGCCTACCAGTTCGGTGGTCATGAAGCCCTGGTTGTGCTTGGCGGCGGCCTGAAGCTTCTTCACAAGCGAGTCGGGGATCACCTCGCCGGTCTTGTAGTGGCGGGCATAGGTGCGGAGCATCTCAGGCTCAAGCGCCCAGTGCTCATGAATCTGCGAGGGGAGCTCAACGAAGTCGCGGTCCACATTGGTACCGGCCTGGCTGCGCAGCTTCGCGCGGGTCAGCATACCGTGGAGGCCGTGGCCGAACTCATGGAACATCGTTGCCACCTCGTCGAGGGTCAGCAGCGAAGGGGTGTCGCCGGCAGGCTTGGAGAAGTTGCCTACGTTGTAGACGATCGGACGCTGAGATTTGCCGTCGGGATCAACGAAAGCGCCCTGAAATTCGCTCATCCAGGCGCCCTGACGCTTCGAGGCGCGGGGGAAATAGTCGGTCATGAACACGGCCACGTGCTGACCTTTCTTGTCCTTGACCTCATAGACCTTCACCTCATCGAAATATTTAGGTGCATTAGGCAGCTCGGTGAAAGTCACGCCATAAAGCTTCTCGGCCATTGAGAAGATACCTTTGCGGACATTCTCGAGCGGGAAGTAGGCGCGCACCTCGTCCTCGTCGAGCGCATACTTGTCGCGGCGCACCTTCTCGGCAAAGTAATAATAGTCCCAGGGAGCGATCTTGAAATCATTGCCCTCCCTGTCGGAGAGAGCCTGCATCTCGGCCACCTCCTCGTGCACGCGCTCTACGGCCGGCTCCCAGATCTTCATGAGCAGTCCCTCGGCATTGGCGGGGTTCTTGGCCATGACGTTGGCCGTCATATAGGAAGCATAGTCGGGATAGCCGAGCAGAGCGGCCTTTTCAGCGCGCAGTTTCACGATCTTCTGTATGACCGGACGGTTGTCGAATTCACCCGACGATGCGAGATTGATATAGCCCTCGTACATCTGACGGCGCAGGTCGCGGTTGTCGGCATACTGGAGCAGCGGCAGACGGCTCGGAGCCTGCAGGGTGAACACCCACTTGCCGTCGAGGCCGCGCGATTTAGCCTCCTCGGCTGCCACAGCCACATTGCTTGCGGGGATGCCGGCGAGCTTAGCCTCATCGTCGACAACGATGGAGAAAGCGTTGGTGGCGTTGAGAAGGTTTTTATTGTAAAGCAGGAAAAGTTCGGTAAGCTGTGAATTGATATCCTTCAGACGCGCCTGGTCAGCAGCGTTGAGCTTGGCGCCGGATCTGACGAAATCGCGGTAGAGTTCCTCCACGGCACGTTTCTGCTGGGGATCGAGGCCGTCGGCATCACGGTTTTCGTAGACATGCTCCACCCGGCCGAAAAGGAGCGGATTCATCATGATCTCGTCGCTGCTCTGCGACACGAGCGGATAGGCCACCTCGCTGATTGCCACCATCTCGGGCGACGAATTGGTCTCATCGAGACTCGAGAAGACCATCATCACGCGGTTGAGCAGTTCGCCCGACTTCTCGAGGGCGAGAACGGTGTTGGCGAAAGTCGGCTCATGAGCCTGGCCCGTGATGGCCTCTACCTCCTTTTCGCGGCGGGCTATACCCTCCTTTATCGCGGGAAGATAGTCGTCGTAGGTTATTTTCTCAAACGGCGGGATGTTGAACTGGGTGCCGTAGGGCACGAGAAACGGGTTCTTGCGTTGCTGTGACATCGCTTCAGGTGTGAAAGCCACCGTAGCAACCATAAGGGCCGCGGTGAGCGTTATAAACTGTTTTCGCATATGATATGATTGATATTATTGTCAATTGGCAGGTGTCTCGCCGGAAGCTCCGGGATTGCCCCCTTTGCGGCGAGCGCCGCGCCACTGGCGGCGTCCGTGGCTGCGGTGACGTTTCCTTGAGGCGTCATCGGCGGCCGTGCCGTCAGCTGCCGGAGCAGTGGCCAGAGGCTCGATCTTTGCGGAGGGTTCTGCCGCAGGTTCCTTGCGGACTGACGGGCGTTTCCCCGATCTCTGTGAGTCCTTACGACCGCGCGGAGAGTTCTGCCGCCCTTTGCCACTCTTCGATAACTGACCGCCCTGACGCTGGCGGCGCTCCGGACGGTACTGCGGGCCTTCGCCAATCTTCCCGGGCATCTCCTCTTTTCTGACCTCATAGCCGAGGAAACGCTCTATGCCGCCGAACTTCGCCTGATCGCGCTCGCTGACGAAGGTCACCGCCGTGCCGTCGTTGTTGGCGCGGGCCGTGCGTCCGATACGGTGTATGTAGTCCTCCGGTTCGTGAGGCACGTCGTAGTTGACCACCATCGATATGTCGTCGATATCTATGCCGCGCGCCACGATGTCGGTGGCCACGAGCACGTCGATATTGCCGGCGCGGAAGTCGAGCATCACGTTGTCGCGCACCGACTGCTCCAGGTCGGAATGCATCTCGCCGATGCGTATTTTCGCTTTCGACAGCGTCCGGGCGAGCTCCTTGACCTTGAGCTTGGAGGCGGCGAACACTATGACCCTCTGCGCATGACGCTCGCGCAGGAGATGCTTGAGGATATCGGTCTTCTGCGTCTCGTAGCAGACGAATGCCGACTGGCTGATCTTGTCGGTAGGACGCGACACGGCTATCTTCACCTCGGCGGGATCATTGAGTATGGTGGCCGCAAGCTGCTGTATCTTCGGAGGCATCGTGGCCGAGAACATAAGAGTCTGGCGCTCCTTGGGAAGCTGTCTGACAATCTGCATGATATCGTCGTAGAAGCCCATGTCGAGCATACGGTCGGCCTCGTCGAGGATAAAGAACGACACCTTCGACAGATCGACATATCCCATGCTGAGATGGGCGAGCAGACGGCCCGGAGTGGCTATCACCACATCGGCGCCGAGCTTGAGGCCCCGCTCCTGACGGGCGAACTCCTTGCCGTCGGTGCCACCGTAGATGGCAACGCTCGATGTCGGGAGGAAATATGAGAATCCCTCCATCTGGCGGTCGATCTGCTGGGCGAGTTCGCGCGTCGGGGCCATCACTATGCAGTTGACGGCGTCGGACGGATAATCGCCCTCCGACAAACGGCTGATCACGGGGAGCAGATAGGCGGCCGTCTTGCCCGTGCCGGTCTGCGCCACTGCAAGAAGATCGCGCCCTTCGAGGGCTATGGGTATGGCCTGCTCCTGTATAGGGGTGCACTCGCTGAAATTCATGTCGTAGAGCGCGTCGAGCACTTCATCACTGAGGTCAAGCTCTTCAAAAGTCATTGCGGATATGTGTTGTTACTGCGTTTTTTCAATTCATCCACAAAGTTACGAATTTTTTAGCGCACTCTCCCCCTCCGCCCGCCCCAAAATGGCGACACAGCCCCCATTATGTCATTCAGAGAAAGAACTCTTGATATCGTCGTTTGAGACATTCACATTATCGCCTTTGACTTTGGCCTTCAGACCGCCGAATTTATACGTGACGCGCAAGGAGAACGACGCATGATAATACCTGTTTTCCACCAGGCTACGATAGCCGGGAGCGAAGTTGTTATGTTTCCTCGTATAATGCACTGGCAGAAACGATGACGCATCAGCCGTAACCATCAGACGATTTTTCATAAAATTCCTGCTGACAGCCAGAGCATAGCCGAAGTCACGGCTTCCGTCGCTCTGAAAATATACTCTCGCGGTGTTGAAATTGCCTGAAAGCCTCAAATACCAGTCGCGGGGAGCGGAATATTCCACCGATGCATTGGTGTTGAGATACCATCCGCTGTTTCCTCCTGCTATACCTTTATAAGCATCATAGTCGACGTAATTTCCAGAAACGAAAGCCGACAGCGATACACGGCGCATTCTTCCGGTCATATACAGCGAGACCGAATTCTCCATGCGACGGGCCGCGTTGGAATATGTGATATGACGCAAAGCATCACTATCGAGAAAATCATGTGCGAGAATAAGGTCAGAGGAATATCGGTTAGCGGATGTCAGCCGCAGCAGCCATCGACCTTTGCTCCACGTAACCGAAACATTCAGTCGTTGCGAAGTCTCGGGATTAAGATCCGGATTGCCATAGACCACAGTTCCTCCCCCGGAACGGTCCTCTGTCGGATTCAACGCCTTGACCGAAGGCACCCGCTTCTGCATGTCATACGCCGCTGAAAAGATAATCCGGCTCTTTGGCTGCCACAGATATTTGAATGCAGGGAGAACATGCACGAAGTCGGAATGAAATTTCGTGCCTGCAAGCGACAATTTCTGCCGGTCGTAATATCCCTGCAGGACAGTCCCCGGCTGAATCTCGAAATTGTCGCCGAAATACCGGTATGAAGCCTGCACATAGCCGAATCCTTGCGAATGGCGCGAATCACTCAGTATCTCCTGTTGCGGAAGATCGGGCATCACCGCATCCTCAAGCTTCTGACTACCTGTCTGGTTGTCGGTTAACCAACGCCCCTTGACATCAAGGCGAAGAGCCGATCTCCGCGAAACCATCTTCTCCCATTCCCATTGAAGTGTGTGCGTATAATAGCGATTCTTCGTGATATTATAAGAATCATACAGAAAATCCTTATACTTTCCCGCATCAGCATCCGGCGAGAGAGCGACATCATAATCTCTCTCGCTGACCGTTCTGACAGGCCTGCTGTAAAAATTATACACTGCATATGTGTGTCCTCCGCCGCCCAGCGAGCGCTGACAGCTCAGATAGACATCATATTCCGCATCAGTGGTCTGGTGGCTTCTGTTGAAAAACTTATAACCGAGCGCCCGGCTTCCAGAACTGTCTGTTATCGATCCGCTACCATCCATATCAGTATGCGGGTCAGTTTTGCGGAACATCATTGCATCTACCGTAAGAAGAGTGCGGTCATCGATATCGTATGTAGCATACAATTTATACCTGTGGATATCTGCCTTATATCCCCTGTCACGGGTCTCGCTCTGATATCTGTAAAGATCGGACGAATCAAATCGGTATTCATCCCGCCGTTCAGTTGACGTATGGCTCCAGTTCCATGAATTCATATAGCTTGCCGATAAAGTCAGCCGCCTGATCTTTGTAATGCCATATAGAGTATTGGCCCATCGTGAATCACTGACAGACGACGAAATCTGTCCTGCAATACCCTCCAGTCGGGCCTTAGTCACAAAATTCACCTCAAGCACTTCTCCCTTTGGCGTGTTACGTGTTGTCACCACGACCCTCTCCACTAAAGAAGCCGGGATCGTCTCCAGAGCCGACTGTAGGAAATTGCCGTCGGAAAACATTGCATCGCGCAAGCCGTTCATACGGAATTCTACGCCGCTGTAGCCGGGGATGGCGGATATGCCGCCTTGCGCATTGACAATCAGCAGAGGTGTCTGGCGGAGAGCGTCCCAAGCCGTTCGGCGACGCATAAGGCTGTCGCGCGACACCTCATAGGCTATCGCTCCGTTTCGCATTGTATAGGTACTGCGTAAACCCGTCACCACAACCTCGCCAAGCTCGATCATCCTCTCTGATTTCAACTCTATCACAGTCGGAAGTGTATCAGAAAAAGCCTTGGCAACATATGCCGAAACCGAGAACTCTATTTTTGAAGCCTTAGACATAAGCGAATCGACCATTGACACCTTCCCGTCAGGCCCACTCACTGTCTCAACGAAAACGATGTCGTTGTCCGCAAACAGCGACATCCTGACACCCGAAAGCGGCAATTGCGTATCCTCGTCGATTACCCTACCATCCCAAGCACTTACTCCAAAGGAACAGACCAAAACAACAATCGACGCTAATAAAACCTTAAAACATCTACAATAATGCCGCTTATATGAGAAGCCCTCCGACAGACGGCTGATCACGGGGAGCAGATAGGCGGCCGTCTTGCCCGTGCCGGTCTGCGCTACAGCAAGAAGATCACGCCCTTCGAGGGCTATGGGTATGGCCTGCTCCTGCATAGGGGTGCACTCGCTGAAATTCATGTCGTAGAGCGCGTCGAGCACTCCATTACTGAGATCAAGCTCTTCAAAAGTCATTGCGGGTATGTGTTGTTACTGCGTTTTTTCAATTCATCCACAAAGTTACGAATTTTTTGGCGCACTCTCCCCCTCCGCCCGCCCCAAAATGGCGACACAGCATCCTTCCTGCTATCAAAACCGAAAATATATATCTTTTAGGGGTGATTCCGCTTTTTAATCCTCATTTAGCTGCTTTTCCCTTACGTTTCGGCTATTGTGTAATGGAGTTTGTCCCTCGCTTGTAGCTTGAATTGGAATGTTCGTAATCCCACTCATTCTTTTTGTATTGGGCTGGAAGAATCGTGATTTCGGCATCGTTTTGTCGGACAAATACATACGTCGATTGATTATGAAGTTGTCGCCATGAACTCTGTTTCATCGCTTTAATCAGCTGGGCGGATGTTAACTCCTCGTATTTGTCGCGATTACTGGCAATAAAAACTTCTCCAAAAGCATTATTGAATTCGACATCATCACAATCTATTGGAGCGAATTTTATAGGATAGCTCATAGAGTACCCCAGCCCAGTCTTACCATACCCTGTTAGGAAAATATATTGTTTGGTTGTTCGATAAATTCCACATCCTCTTTGCGTTTTGGGTTCCTTCGTCATTCTCGGCTTTATCAACTTAACCTTTATCCAAACCAATATTTCCTGCCACTTTTTCATTTCAACGCTTCGATTTTAGCAATAGTGGAATCTGGCAATATGTCTATGCCGTAGAATAAATGGCTGCTCTGATAGCCGAGAAAGTCAATGTATTTCAGTATAAGCGCATATTTGCTTTGTGTTCTTGCCATGTCAATGTTGCCGTTCTCATCAAAGCAGATAGCCTCATGGTGGGCTATGCGGTTACGAAATGTCTTTATCTCCTGGAGCTCATTGAACACCGCTCTTTGCCCTAATCCGGCGGTACGATTTGGGAATATACGCAATAAGTTCTGACCACCAAGTCTAAACGGCTGGCGTGTAAACAAGTGTGTCCAAAATCCAAAAGGTACCGAGGAAACGACACGGTCGTTTGTATATCGCCCGTTTTGTCTAAGCATCGCGATTATACGAAGCACCTCATTTTTCTGGGGTGCATTTTCAATCATACCTCCGGAACGCATCTGATTCTCTACCCATTCTGCATCATTGAACACGCTCTGATAATGAGCGTTTATGGCATTACGAAGCACGACCTCAAATATATTCAGTATGCCATAAAACTTTTGGCATAACTTCACGTTATGCCTATAAAGGGTAAGTGCTTTGGCTGTATTACCGCCGCAAGCAACTAAATATTTGTTTAGGCGAGCCGGAGAAAATGCCTTTTCATACTCAGAATATTTCACTTCGTGATTTTTAACGTATTGCAATTTGGGGTCAAGCCGAAATCGCGGTGCATTTGTTAAATTTCGGGATTAGAAGTGTTAAAAATTCAGGCGTATAGTTTGACC
>CANRCT010000061.1 GCA_947629175.1 uncultured Muribaculaceae bacterium
ATAAAGGGCTGACTCCTGCAATAGGTGCCAGCCCTTATTTCGTACCTGTCTCAAAAAGTTTTATCGGACAGCAATACGAATAAATCTCTTGCCAATTCCAAATCGGGATTGTTCAATTCAATCGTTGTAAAGGCTTGCAACTCATCTTCGGTCAGAAAACCTCGTTCTTTGTGGTCGGGGTCAACCTTGTACTGGGCAAATGGGTTGCGTGCAATCTTGCCATTATAGTGAGCAGTGGTTACAATGTGCTTCAATGGAATGGAGTATATCCACACTGATGATTGAGCCAATCCGACCTCATTTCTCAGATACAAGCAATAATCACGAATGAAATCCTCTGTAAGTTCATTCATCGCAATATCGGAACGCTTATAGTTTACCTTGATAAACTCCGCAAGATATTTTCTTACGGTGAGATACTTTTGATATGTACTCAGAGAACGATCCTTGCCAACTCGTTTGGCAAAGGCTTCGTTCTCTTTGTCGAATGCTCGGAGCAGGGTCTCATATTCCGTTCCGATACCCTGATAGGCATTTCGTACCATTTCTGCTGTTACAAACGCTTCTCTATCCGAAATGCGTTGATAGTGTTTGATGATTTGAGCCTTGATATTATCCAAGGCCAAATTGATGTCTCGCGATTCCTTGCTTTTGCCCTTTGCGCGGTTTCCTTTCACATCCCATAGGTCTTTGTGGATGCTCTGCTTGCAACTGAATTGAGCCACAGAACCGTTGATTGTCACTCGTCCCATAATAGGGACAATACCGTTTTTCTCTTTGCTCCCGTTCACGTAGAACAGCACCTTAAATGTACTTCGCATAATCTAATCTTTTTTTTTGGTTACAAAATTAGTTATCAGCGAGTTATACATTGATATGCAAACTGACGCAGAACGATGAAACGTGACGACACAAAGAAAAACTTTACTGCATTATCGGGTAATGACTTGGCAACCGTTCTATTTCATTACCTTGCGTTTCTTTGCTAAATTGCCATCGTTACTATTTCTGAGGTTTTCTGTTTAATGCGTTATGACTCAGTTCAAAACGCGGAATTTCACCTTTTTTGCTCCGAGAACCGTAATTTTTTATAAAAAACGAGGCCTCCGGGTATTTTTCTTGAATCATGAGGCAAAAGTAGCGGTTGCGCAGCATTTGTCAAATACAAAAACGCAGCGCGACGCATATGTTCTGCAGCGACAACCTGGAAAAATGACAATGCTTGCTGCCTGAAGAGTCACAGCGCGGAGATCTCATGCTGGAGAAGCGTGAGAAACCGGGCTGCGTGGGCGCCGTCCATCTGCGTGTGATGAAACTGGAACGAAACAGTCAGCCGTGTCCTTAACCAACGCGTCCGGTATCGGCCCCATATCATGAACGGATTGTTGAAGCCTCCGCTATACATGCCTACCGCTCCGTCGATATCATATCGCGCGAGTGCCGATGTGCCGATCACCATACTGTCGGCGATGTCATGATTTTCGCAGGTTTCGGCGACTTGACGCGTCAATTGCATATAGTCGTCGTTGAATGCCTTCAGGTCGGCTGAGAACGGGATATCGCATGAACTGACCTCGCCGCAGCTGTTGGCGACGATTGTATTGACCGATATGGTGTCGAAGCGCATCAGACGGTCGCCGACCGGCAGCAAGTAGAACTCTTTTACCTGCGAAGCGGCTTTTCCGATACACCAGCACATCAGCATGTTGAATTTCAAGCCCCGACGACGGCTGATACGCCTGAGACGCGTCACGTCGAGCGTACGAAACAGCGTCACCATCGGCATCGGAGCCTTCATCCACATCCCGAAAGCATAGGCCCTGGTCGTTTCCTTAGGATTTACTTCCTGCATCATCGATTTTTGATGCAAAATTACTGTCCGGAGGGCATTCACAATAGAAGAAATGAGACATTTTATTTTTTGACTGTGAGCATATATCCTATACCTCGCTGATTGAGTATTGAAATAGAACAGTCGTAGCGCAGATAGTGGCGTAATTTATAAATAAAGCCGTGGAGAGAATTTCGGCTATACGGGTCATCGCGCTGCCAGATCAGTTGCATAAGCACGGATGCGTCCACAGTGTTGCCATGATTTATGGCGAGCTCCCTTAAAATTTTGGCTTCTATGATTGTCAGCTGGACGGAGTTGTCTTTAGAGTATTCAAGCCTTTGTGTCGGCACATCAAGAGTATACTCTCCGATTGCGAGCCGTTCGCCGTAATCGGGTATATTCCTTCGTAGCAACGCCTTGATTCTGACAATCAGTTCAAGCATCTTGAAAGGTTTCTTGAGATAATCGTTACCACCGAGTTCAAAACCTTCAACGATGTCGTCAATTTCAGATCTGGCGGTCAGAAAAAGAATAGGCACATGGCGGTCAAGTTGACGGATCCTGCGTCCCATTTCAAAGCCATCCATCCTCGGCATCATCACATCCGCTACAATCAGATCTGCCCCGCAACATGCAAATTCATGCAAACCGTCTTCTCCGTTGACAGCTGTGCTTACTTCAAATCCGTCACGCTGAAGCGTTTCCGAAACAATCATCGCGAGAGTGGAGTCATCTTCCACCAGCAATATCCTGTCGCTCATTGTCCTTTGAATTTAATTGTGAATATGCTGCCTTTGCCAGGCTTGCTTTCAACGCTTATGGACCAGCCGTGTTTCTCTACTATGGTCTTGACATAGTACAGACCTATTCCATAGCCGCGCACTTCAGCCTTGTTGCCATGTGGCACGCGATAAAACTTTTGGAATATCTCAGTCAAGCTTTTTTCCGGAATCCCTATGCCATCGTCAGTGACCGAAATACAATTATTATCCGCCCTGACTGCTATAACGACTCTCTCCGAGGAATATTTTATGCTATTTTCTATCAAATTTCCGATAATGTTTGAAAAATGTGTCGGATCAGCCTCGACTGCAGCAGCTTCTGTACATTCGAGCAAGATCTCACACGGTTTGTATGCCCGGAGTTTCTGCTGCTCTATCACTGTCGTAAGAAACGGTCTGAGTATAATTTTTTCTTTTGATATCGTGAGATTTTTGCGCCGTTCCATACTCATTGCGAGAATATTTTCAACCAGACCGGCAAGTTTGGAAAGCTGGTCAAGCGCCGCTGTCAGATATTTCCTTGTCCGTTCTTCATCTTTAGGGTCAGGAAACTGAAGCAAAGAATCATTCGCGGCGTAAGCGATGGCGATGGGAGTTTTCAGCTCATGCGTCATATTGTTGGTGAAATCATCTTTCATTTCCTCGATGGTGCGAAGTCGCCTGATGACATGCAGAAGATACCAGAACCCGAAAGTAAGCACGAGTGCTATTAGGGCTGAGGTTGAGATTACTCCGCTCATTTCGTCAAGTATACTTTTGGTCAAGGGGGATATATAGGCATAATACACTATGTCATCGTTGACCCGATAAGTTATTTCCCATAGGTCAGATGAATATTCCAGTGTGCCACCCGGAACAATTATATAAACCTCTTCAGGATAATATCCCGAGAAACCGAGGTCTCGGCGGAAAGCTTCTTCAAGTTTTGGTATATCGGGTTCGCTTATTCTGTCTGTGTAACTGTCATTATGCAGACAGCCTGCTATCATGGACATAATCTGTTTATCGGGGCGGCGGAATCCCTGTGAATAATCCTTATCACGTAATTCATCAGCATTCATTTCATCACCGACATCAGATTTCTGGAGTCCTATATTAAGCCAGACCACATCATCTTCGCCTCCAAGTCCGGCATCAATTATGCGGTCAACCGTTTCTATCTGGTCGGCACGGCTCAGACTTTGCTCTACATCGCTTATATATCTTTCCTTTATGGAGTCATACAGCCGCATCATGAAATACACATTGGCTATAAGCAGCAACGTGAATATTACGCGAATCAATGTAAGAATCAACTTAAAGTGTTTCATATCAGCGCAAAATTACTAAAATTCAGCCAATACATTATTGCGTGGATTGTAAGATTAAGACTAAATAAGGGAGAATAAGGATTGAATAAGACTGTACATTCTAATTTCGCAACATGAAAAATCATATACTCCTATTGATGATGCTCCCTGCATTGGCTCAGGGACAGACTACAGATCCGGATTCCTTGAAAGTCATAGAACTCGGAGAGATAACCGTGGTAGCAGACGCACAGCATACAAGCGCGACCAAGACAGTCTATCTTCCTACCGGAAAGCAAAAGTCTACTGCTTCTGACGGGGTTTCTCTTCTTTCGAGAATGAACATACCACAGTTGAGCGTAAACCCGATAGCCGGAACAGTAAAAACAGCAGACAACCAAGGCGTAAGCCTCTATATCAATTCCCATCCGGCGACTGACGAAGATATCAGCGGCCTGAATCCAAGTGACGTGAAACGGGTGGAGTATCTTGATTTCCCCACAGATCCACGTTTTCAGCGGGCCCAACACGTCGTGAACTTTATAACACAATTCTATATTTACGGTGGATATACCAAACTCAACGCAAAAGAACGGTTCATGGTGCGCAGCGGAGAGGCGTCGGTTTATTCAAAGTTCGCTTACAAAGCAATGGAATATGACGTTATGGTATCGGGGGATTATGACTACAATTCCCATATCGGCTCAGTTTCAGACGAGACATACCGACTTGAATCCGGCACCATCCGTCGTGAAAGCGGCATAGAAACCGGACGGAAGCGCCAGCGGGGCCTTTACTCGGCTTTGCGCGCGTCATGGAACAAAAATGACAAACTCACATTTCGCAATCTTGTGTCATTCAGCCGGATTAATACGCCTAAATATCTGACATCGGGATATGTCGATTTTTCAGGTCTGTACCCTTCGGCGACTTATCATTCTGAATCACCATCGGAGAACAATACTCTCGGATGGAACAGCGAACTTTTTGCCTCTCTTGGTCGAGGATGGTCAGTAAACGGAACCTTTCAGGCTGAATATGCCGGCAATAAGACAACTTCCAACTATACGACAGAGGCAGAGTCTATCAGAAACCATGCGGATGAAGGGATATGGTTCCTGAGAGGCACGGCCCAGGCGAATAAATCGTTGTCTGACAAGATCACATTGTTTTCAAATGTATCTTCAGGCGGAGGACACACTGAGATTGACTATTCCGGATCAAGCAATGCCGTCAACCGTTTCCGACAGACTTTCACCGGAATAACCTTTGGCGTGGCGTTGAATTATCAAAAGATAGCAGGAAGCATTGACGGAGGCTATGCGTTTGAATCCAACTACATAAACGGGAAGACAATGGGCGACAATTACCCGTTTACCCACATAAACGTGCAGTACGCTCCCAATCAGAAACATTCCGTCAGCCTCTGGTTCCAGCATGCCACATTCTCACCCGATGCGACAATGAAGAATCCCAATATAATACGACAGTCGGAGCTGATGTATATATCCGGTAATCCGGACCTTAGATGTTCACGCCACATCTCTGCCAACATAAGCTATACATGGCTGCCAAACAACACATGGCAGATGTCGGCATACGCCACGATGTTCCGTATCGCAAACCGACAGATTGCTGTCTATACTCCTGACGGCCCCGACGGGGCGATGCTGAAAAAATATCAGAACGACGGCGATTATAATCACGGACAGATCGGTGGTAGCCTTACCGGAAAGTTTTTAGACGGAAGGCTGTCTCTATCAATCGCTCCACGGCTCCTGCTGTATAGGACTTCCGGCAGCAACAGCATATCGCATTTTCCGTTTACGGCAAGCGTCAATGCGGATTATTATCTCGGAAATTTCTATTTCAACGCATATTATGATTCCGGGACAAGTTATGTTGACGGTGAGAACGCATACCTGCGCAAGATGCCGATGAGTTATTCGGCAGGTGCTGGATGGTCGTCGCATGGCTGGAATTTCCAGTTGTCATTGGTCAATCTTTTCCGGTCTTCGTGGAAACTCAGCAAAGACACTCTGACCACACGTTGGTATGACTGCAGCGTGACCCAATTTGGCTCGGAGTACCACCGCCGCATATCTCTGTCCGCGACCTATACGTTTAATTACGGCAGAAAAGTCAACCAATCCGGCGAACTAAACGGCAAAAAGAACATTTCCACATCAATACTCAGATAGTTGCGGATGGGTAAAGAGGTCGGAGTACGGGACTTGGCATTCGAGAAGTTGCTTGGGAGAGTGTCCGCTGAACCGACGGAACTCACGGATCATATGCGACTGGTCGGCGTAGCCGCATTCGGCAGCCATTCCGGCATAATCGCGCCTTCCGGCCTGCATCAGCCACAGCACCTTCTGAAACCTGACCACACGGGCATATTCTTTAGGATTCATGCCCACGTGCTCTCGGAAAATCCTATCGTATTGCCGCCGGCTCAGGCAGGCGTTGTCGGCGAGGCTGTCGACCGGCGTTGACGGGGCGCGCAGCAACGTGCTGACCGAACCTCCTATCCGCCGGATATTCAGTGTCGGATTTATTTTCGTCAGCAGCCATCGCTCAAGGAGGCCGACAGATTCGCCCAATCCGCGGCTGTCCAAAATCCTTAAGGCGACGTCAGCAAGGCGCCGGCCGGCTATGTCAAAACCATTGATCTCCCGATTATAGAAAGCTGAAGGCGGAGTGTCGGTAAACATTCCGGCGGTATGCGGATAGAAAACCGCCACAAGCATTTCTACCGGTTCCGACGACTCTATGCGGGCCGGAAAATTCACCTGCCCGCTGATCGTGAAAGGGGCCTGACTGAAATCTGTTTCATGAATGTATAGCGGCTGACGACGGTGGAATATCATCATCGGACAGCCGATGGGAAAAGTCAGGACACTGATCGGCTCAACAGCGCTGAGCGTCCAGTAATAGCGCACATATGGGCGCAATTCATTTCGCGGCGAGAAAACCTTCATTTATTCCTGTGATCAGGCTTCAATCCCTGACAATTCCATATCAATCATGCCGGTCATATAGCGCATGATACTCTTCGGGAGTCATTCTGTAGAAATGCTCCGTGCGGATGTCGCCGAGCGGAGATATTATATTTTTATTGGTGTGGTGATACCTGAATCCGCTTTTCTCGCATACGCGCCTCGATTTGATGTTTCCCTCGTAGTAGCCGCACCACACTGCGTCGAGCGCCAGATCCTCAAAGCATCGCCGCAACAGAGCCCTGACCGCCTCGGGGATCAGACCTTGCCCCCAATAGGGCTTGCCGATCCAGTAGCCGATCTCGGCTTCGCCCTGCTTCATTTCAGCCGAGTGAAGGCTGTCGGCAGACATAATGCCGCAGCTGCCTACCGGTTCGCCGGTCGTCTTCAGCACTACCGCATAGACTTCCGGCGCCGCAAAGACAGTCCGGATGATTTTCAGACTCTCTTCAACGGATGCATGAGGCTCCCATCCGGCTATCGGCCCGATGTCGGGATCGGCCGCATATCTGAAAAGGGCATCGGCGTCGGAGTCGCGCCATGGCCGGAGGATAAGCCTGTCAGTTTCAATCACCGTCATTTCCATTATCTGTATCTATTTGTCATTTGACATATTCGAGGATGCGACAGCAAAGATACACAATAATTTCCGACGGGCGCGCGGATTTCCGGAGTGCCATGGCTTTTCCGGCACTAACGCCGGCTACAATGCAATGATCATCGAAGCGGCCGTATCGTCGGCCACCTTGTCGCCTTTGGTCTGGCGGATGATTTCAATGGCGAACGGCAGTGTCGTGCCTGGGCCTTCCGACGTAATCAGCCCGGGAGCCGTCACCACCTTTTCCTTGACATATTCGCCGCCGTTGCTGTCGATCTGATCGCCAAGACCGGGATAGCATGTGGCTTTCTTACCTTTCAGGATCCCCAGCGGAGCGAGAACCACCGCCGGCCCTGCACAGATAGACGCTATGCGTCCGCCCTTGGCAAAATGTGCCAGCAGCATATCTGATACAGCCTTCGAGGCGTGAAGATTAGGCGCTCCGGGGACGCCTCCGGGCACTATCAGCCAGTCGGCGTCGGCGGTGTCAATGTCAGAGAGCAGCGAATCAGCCACTACGGTCTGACCCGTAGCGCCATTGATCAGCAGAGTGGTGTCGACGGCCACTGCCACAACCGGGATGTCAGCTCGGCGCAACGCGTCGATTGTAGCCATCGCCTCGATCTCCTCGACTCCTGGAGCGAGGAAAATGTAAGATTGTTTTGCTTTCATAGTCATAAAGCAGATTGATAAAAGCGCCAGTAGGGCAATTCTTTTCACAGAGATCATTTTACAGAGATTTCGTCACTTATAAAACAACGCTTCTCCCATCCCAAGAGTTTCCGAAAAGAGGCCCCATGAGCCTTTATCAATGTTTGATCAATGGCGCCGATGGTCGCATACCCACTTGACAAACCCGTCAGCGCAAGCCATGATTCTCAATTGCGGGGAACAGGGCGCAGAATCCCTGTTTGTGGAACTGATAATACATTTCTATACGCTCCGGAGTGTCATTACCAAGCAACGACAGAAGCTCTTTTGTGAATTCAAGAGCTGCGGATCCATTCGCCGTCACAATGTTTTTATCGCTGACAGCCTGCGCATGGATATATCCGTCGGGATTGGTATAATTTTCACCGCCCCATAATTTCAATTGCTCCAAACCGTTGCCGGTATGCCTCACGTCGTTGAGGAATCCGCATTTGGCCATAAATGATGCGCCGTTGCAGATAGCGCCTACTATCTTTCCCTTCTCGACAGCCCGACGGATTATCGCCACTGCCTGCTCAGCTATCGGGGTAGCCCAGCCGAAACCGCCGATAATCACCAACGCAGCATAGTCATCCGGCATACTACCGAACGTATAGTCAGGAATCACCTGGAAACCGCCGATAGCCATCACCGGCTCCAGCGAAGGGGCCACAATCTTGTTGACATATTTTGGAGCAGGCTTCAGTTGCTGCTCGTCGCTGCTTATGGCCTCCATCAGGTAGACCATCTCATGCGCGGCAAAATCCGGAAGCAGGAGATACAGTATTTCGTTACTCATCTGTCGGTTATTTTAAGATTTCTGAAAGTACATGATCGCAGAACATTGTCGGAGTAAACTCCACAATCTGATAGTCAGCGATGCCATTGACATTAAACGGATCCTGCGCAATGATGGCGTCCACGACAGTACAGTCGTCGGCTTTAATCATAATCACTCCACCAATGCGAGGTGTCTGTGGCCCTGAGGCTATGAAATCGCCTGCGGCATAATGCTCAGCGAGATATTCACGGCGTGCGGCAAGGTATCTGTCAACCTCGCTCAACGGTTTCTTATATGTTAAAATTGCGATAAACATGGCTCAATCCGAAATCCCGGTGCATAGATTTTTGGGAAAGTGTTAAATTTGCAGGATGAAAACTGCAGATGCAATATGGATGTGCCTTCCCGAAGGCTTGGATGAGTTGTTTGAGATGGTCAGGTTTGAAAAGACAGATCAGTCATATGACATCTGGCTTGACGAAAAGAAAAAATTGTCCGATGAGGATTTCCGTAATCCCCATATAGTAGCGCGAGGGTACACGGACTATGTTACCGTTCAGGATTATCCCATGCGTGGGCGTCCCGTGTATCTGCATATGCGCAAGAACAAATGGTGGGACAGGAAAACCAATGAGATATTCTCCTACAGCCTTGAACTTCCCAACGAGGAAGGGACACGACTCAGTGCCGAGTTCGTGGCTTTTTTAAAAGACGAAGGTTGAGACGACGGCACTGTCGATTAAGCACATAGCTCAGATGTACTGCGTCAACGGTAAGTATTTCGCTGATCTGTACCGCAATAAACTGAGCGGCTATGCCGACTGGTGTGTCAATGAACTCGGCTGCGGTTTCTACTTCAACGCCGCCAACATCGGTCCGAACATGAGTCTTGACGAGACCTGCCTGAGCAACGGCGAGGTATGGACATTCCTCACCAATAAGGACGGGCACGGCGGCAGGGGCACCCTTGCCGCTGCGATTCCGGGCACAAAAAGCGACGAGATCATATCCATACTCATCGGTGCGATGGGCAAGACCCTGAGACGAAAGGTCAGGGAGGTGACATGCGATCTGTCGCCGTCAATGATGCTCATCGCCGCCGAGGTTTTCTACAACGCCCATGTGGTAAACGACCGTTTCCACGTGCAGCAGGTTTACAATGTGGCTGTCGATGAAATCCGTGTCGACATCCGCCGTCAGCTCATAACTGAGGACAATGCCCGCTACAAGTCCGAGCCTCCGGTGACATACTCAAACGGAGAGACCATGCGCCAGATACTTGCGTGCAGCAAGCACACTCTGATGATGGCACAAAACAAATGGACTGACATACAGCGACATCGCGCAAACATTCTGTTCAAGCACTATCCGATATTGAAAGCCGCATACCAACTCGCTATGGAACTGCGCCG
>CANRCT010000062.1 GCA_947629175.1 uncultured Muribaculaceae bacterium
GATTATCTATGGCCTAATAGGTGCCTCTGCCTGAAAAACGTCCAAAATTCATGGATTTCTTTCCGAAGTATTGTAATCAGGCATCGGCAGAAACCGTTCTCGCTGATGTTGATACATTTCATGGATGCCGAATCCCTGACTGTCAACCATTTTTAGATTGACCATTGCATTAGCCAGGAATTGATTACGGTATCGTTTAGGTGTGGTTTTGCCTTCAACATAGTCTTCGTATTCTCCATCATAGAAAGCGCCTGCATTGGTGAATACCAGTCTATCAGCATATTCATTCACAATGATTCGCTCATTCATAGCGTAATCCTGGTGCATGATACAGTTATGAAGAGCCTCAAGAATACTCCGGTTATCATACTTCCAGACTTCCGCAGGAAGCAACGCATTATTGGGGAAAATCTTGAACTGATAGTTTCTAACCGCTTTTCTGACGTTGACAGCTGAAAGCAGAAAAGGTGGATGAAATATAGTGGCAGCACGTTCTTCACCGGTATCAAGCCTCCATACTATTTGAGCAATATGGTTCAGATTGTGGGCTGATTCTTCTTTTCCAAGAAGCAACAGTGCCGTGCGTGTAATTTTTCCGTTGATGGTGACTTTTGCATGATCAAGAAACTCCGAGATACTCCATTTTTCTTTTGCATCAGCAGCCCTATGCGGAAATCTTTGGCAATATCCTTCAAGAGCCTGGGTGATTGCTTCGGGATCGAGGTCGTTAATAGTTGCAGATTCAACAATCTCAGCACTCCAGTCGTTGCGTGCATTGTAGATCTGACGTATCCAGTCTGGATAGTTCTTTAGTTCGGTCTTGCAGCTATCTACTCTCACATAAGCCTTACCCATAAAGTATGTCGGTTCCTCTTTTGCAGCCGGAATTATGAATGCGACAACCCGGTTGCCGTTGTTGGCGGTAAATGACTGAATCTGGAAATTGATTTTAGGATTTATGTATTGCCTAAGCCCCATTTCAAGATGTTGATTGGGGTTCTTGTTTGATTTATCTAATTTGAATGATGCCTTTTGTGTAGCTGGATTAAAAGTGGTACCGACTATTTCAAGTGTGGTATCATTTACACCAAAAAACAGATAGCCATTTTCTTGATTATCCAATGTCGCACCATTGGACAGTGCAGAAATGTATTCGCCTAAGGAGTTGGCATCTTGATAATTGCTCTTAAACTCAAGATGGCGCGTTTCTCGATTGTTTTTGACTATCAGTTCATCTAAAAGATTGGCAAGTTCTATATCAGTCATTTTCTATTTCCCATTGTGATTGTTGCATATGAAGCAAAATTAGTGAATATTTCAGAAAAAGCTAAGTAATCATATAAGAATATTTTGCTGATACATTCAATGATTTAATAATCTGTTCATCCATATATTAGTTGTTTTGTTGTGTCGAGTTCTTTGCGGAAATACGGATTTTTCACCGCGGTTTCATCCACAAGATCAACTTTGCGGCCGAGCAGCGTCTGGAGCTCATCAATAAAGTCGAAGAATGTGACAAAAAGATCTGATATCTGATCGTAATGGAAAACTACGGAGAAATCCACGTCGCTGTCGTCGTTGAAGCGGGGTGTCAGTATGGAGCCGAACACCCACAGTTTAGCGACCTTGTACTTCCGGCACAAGGCGATGATCTTGTCGATGTTCATCTCAATCAGCTTCATACGATGCAAATATACTCTTTTATGATGATATAACAAAAAAAACGAACTCAGATATCGCTCCGAATTCGTTCACTGTGGAGTATAGCGGACTCGAACCGCTCACCTCGACACTGCCAGTGTCGCGCTCTAGCCAGATGAGCTAATACCCCGTAGTTTGCGGAGACAAAGTTACGACATTTGCACGAATTGGCAATGTGAAATAAGGTTAAATATAAAGCGTGACGCTATATATTTGCGCGGGCGGGGAGATTATTGTAATTTCGCGATATGAAACACAGACTACTTTTTGCAGTGGCCGTGGCCGGTGCGCTTGCGGCGCAGGCTTCGGGCCAGATCAACGGGACAGGTGCCGGAGGATATCTGGAGCGAGGCTCCCGCATGTTTGACGATCTCAACTACACGGGATGCATCGACCAGATGCGGGCCCTGGAGCGTCTGACTCCCACTCCTTCCCAGATCGAGGAGGCCCGGAGGCTGACCGCTCTGTCGGCTCTCCATCTCGGCCGTGAGGACGCCCTGACGCTGATAAAGGCGTGGATAGCCGACTATCCCGCGTCGGCCCGGCGGGAGGAGATGCTCGCCGCCGTGGGCGACTGGTATTTCCATCGCGCTGACTATCCGGCTGCCGTGAAAGCCTACGCCGCTGTCGACAGCCGGGCGCTTGACGCTTCAACGGCCGCCGATGTCGACTATCGCTGTGCCTATTCCCACCTGATGCTTGGAGAGACAGAGCAGGCCATGCAGGAGTTCAGCCGTCTGACCGGTTCCGACCGCTACTGTGCTGCAGGAGCGTTCTATCGCGGATATATCGAGTATGCCGACGGTGATTACCCGACGGCGCGCGTGTTGCTTAAAGAGGCTGCGGCCGATCCGGAGCTCAACGAGGTGGCTCAATATTATATAGCCCAGATCGATTTCGCTCAGGGCGATTACGACCAGGCTCTCTCGCTGAGCCGCCGACTGCTGAAGAGCAACGCCGTGGAGCAGTTCGCGCCTGAGATGAACCGTATAGCGGGCGAGTCGCTCTTCAATCTCGGCCGCGAGGACGAGGCGCTCCCTTATCTGCGCAGCTATGCGTCCACGACCGACCGCGTGCGTCCGTCGGCCTTCTACATACTCGGCGTGGGCGAATACCGTCTGGGCAACTATCAGGCGGCCATCCGCAGTCTCGGACATGCCGCCACTTCCGACGACGCCATGGGGCAGAGCGCCAATCTTATCCTCGGCCAGAGCTATCTTGCGCAGGGCAATGCCGACGGCGCGCTGATGGCATTCGAAAAAGCCTACCGCATGGGATTCGACCGACAGGTGTCGGAGACGGCCATGTATAATTATGCCGTCGCAAAGTCGGAGGGTGGACGAGTGCCGTTCGGCAACTCCGTGGCTCTGTTCGAGAACTTCCTGCGCGAGTATCCACAGTCGGAATACGCCGACCGCGTGCGCTCATATATGATCTCAGGCTACATGACTGACAACGATTATGCGGCCGCGCTCCGTCTGCTCGACGCCATGAAGCGTCCCACTCCCGAGGCCAACAAGGCCCGTCAGCGGGCTCTCTTCGCTCTCGGCACCCGCGAATACTCGTCGGGCCGGCTTACCGAAGCGCTCGACCGCTTCCGCCGCGCCGCAGCGATCAGCGGCGCCGATCCCTCGATTGCGCGCCAGGCGCTTCTCTGGGAGGGTACGTGCCAGTATGATCTTGAGCGCTACGACGCTGCCGCCCGCTCGCTGCAGGCATATCTCAAGGGCGCCCGCCGCGGCGACGCCAACGCAGTCATAGCCCGCTACAATCTCGGATATACACGGTTTGCACAGGCCGACTATAAGGCAGCTCTCGCCGACTTCCGCGACGTCATCGCCGCCCGTCCCGACAACCGGATGCTTGCCGACGCCTACAACCGGGCCGCCGACTGTCTCTACTACGGCAGCGACTTCGCCGGCGCCTCCGAGGCCTACGACAAGGCTCTCGACCTCAATCCGGAGGCCGGCGACTATGCTCTCTATCAGAAAGCGGTCATGAGCGGACTGCAGCGCAACCACAAGGAGAAGATCGGACTGATCTCCGATCTGCAGCGCCGCTATCCTTCATCATCGCTTATCCCCGCCGCAATGCTTGAAAAAGCCGATGCCTACACGGCACTGGGCGACAACACCGCCGCGCTGCAGGCCTATGACAATCTGCTCCGCGACTATCCGTCGTCGACCTACGCCCGCCAGGGGCTCCTCCGCAAGGCCATCGCCTCGCTCAGCGCCGGACGCCGCAGCGACGCCAAGGAGGCTTACAGGCATATCATCGCGACATATCCTACCAGCGAGGAGGCCCGCCTGGCAGCCGACGACCTGAAGCGCATATATGCCGACGACGGACGCCTGCAGGAATACTCCGAATTTATCGCATCGGTGCCCGACGCGCCACAGACCGAACCTTCAGAGCTGGAGGCTCTGGCATTCCGCTCGGCCGAATCCGACTACGTCACCAACGACCGCACGGAGCGTCTGGCCGATTATCTGCTCACCTATCCCGGCGGCGCGCATGAGCCGCAGGCACTGTTGCTGATGGCCAAAGCCGCCGAGGCTGCCGGCCGCGACGACGAGGCTCTCGAATATTCCACCCGGCTTACCGACCGCTATCCGCATGCCGATGTAAGCGAGGATGCACTGATCATCCGCGCCGAGGCCGAACTGGCTCAGGACAGGGGAGCGGCAGCCCTTCAGTCATACCAGCGCCTGGAGCAGAGCGCATCCAGCCCGCGCCGCCTGCAGCAGGCACGCATCGGGGTGATGCGCACGGCCATCATGCTTGATGAGAATGCCACTGCTCTCCAGGCCGCCGATCAGCTGCTCGCATCTTCCGCCGAAAATCTCACCGGGATGCCTGAGGTGGCCTATGACCGCGCTCTCGCTCTCAGCCGTCTGGGCCGCACAGCCGAGGCCGAGAAGGCATGGAGCGCTCTCGCCGCCAATCCAGAGGAAGAATACGGCGCCCGCGCCGCCGTCAGTCTTGCCGAGTCGCAGCTTGCGGCCGGTCATGCCGACAAGGCCCGCGCCACAGCCGATGCGCTTATCAATGCCAATCCTCCCCATGCCTACTGGCTCGCCCGCGGCTTTATCGTGCTCAGCGATGCGCTCCGCGCCCAGGGCAACAGCTTCGAGGCCGATGAATACCTCCGCTCGCTCAAGAGCAATTATCCGGGCACGGAGGCCGAGATTTTCGATATGATCGAGACACGTCTTAACCAACAAAAGAAATAAGATGAACTACACTATAAGACTTGCGGCAGCCGCGCTTCTCGGCGCATCGGCCGCAGCCACAGCTGGCGCACAGCAGCTCAACAAGGAGATCACCGTGGAGCGCGAGGTGGTGCCCATACAGCGCGAGGCCACGCGCCTCAATTTTATGCCCGCCATATCTCTCCCGCCGCTTGCCATGCAGCGTCTGTCGCCATCCGACAGGGACATTACAGCCCGGGTACCTGCGGGCATAACGGTGCTTGATCCTGCGGCATGGTCCGACAGCATCTACATCAGCCCCTACCGCGGCTATGCCTCGATCGGCTTCATGCCGCTCTATAACGCCATGCTCTCCGCCGGCTACCGTATCGTCGACAACTCCACGACCCGCGTTGGCGCGTGGCTGCAATATGACGGCACGGTGTATACCTCGCGCCATACCCCTGCCTACAATAATCTCTTCGCCGACAAGAAATATATCCGCGACAACACTGCTACGGCCGGAATCTACGCCTCCCAGCGCATCGGCGCCTCGTCGGAGCTGTCGGGAGAGTTTGACTACACCTATACAAAATTCAATCAGATATCCTGTAGGGATATGTATTCCTCTACAGTTATGGAGACGCTTCCTTCAGGCAAGTATATATGTCATAACCAGTCGGTCAACCGCCTTAATGCCGACCTGGGGTGGAAGTCGACGATCAATGATCTGGGCTACGGCATCCGCGCCGGTTACTCTCGCTTCGCTTTTGGCAGCGGCCGGGAAGCTGACGGTCAGACGGTAGATCTTCCGGCCGAAAAGGAGAATAATTTCCGTTTCGGCGCCGATCTGTCGGCCGACTTCGACGGAGCTTCGCTCGCCATGCTCGACATCGATTTCTCTGGACTGAACACAAAGTCCATCATTGACCTAAACGATAATGATTCGAAGGATTATTCCACGTGGCTGCTCCGGTTCAGCCCCTCATATGCCTACCGCTCGGGAGCGTTCGACATAAAGCTGGGTGCCCGCATCGATCTGACACATAACTCGGGCAAGGCATTCCATATAGCTCCCGACGTGAAGCTCGCTGTCAATCCGTCGCCGATGTTCGCTTTTGAAGTGAGCGCCGGAGGAGGAGAGTGGCAGAACACCCTCGGGTCACTGTTAGCCGTAGGCCGCAATATCGACTCGTGGTCGGCATATTCCAACTCGCATATTCCTCTGACGGTCGACGCGCGCCTGCGCATCGGCCCTTGGAGCGGCCTCTACGGAGAGTTGTCGGGCAGTTACGCCCGCGCCAACGACTGGTTGATGCCGGCTGGTTACGGCCACTACGGCAATATGAGGTTCTTTCAGCAGAATATCAAGGGATTCCGTGTCGGCGCGGCCATCGGTTACCGCTGGAGTTCCATCCTCGATGCCCGTGTAGAGTGGCAGACAGCAAAGAACGATACAAATAAAGGCTATTATCTCTGGCGCGACCGTGCGCGAAACGTCATCGACGCTTCAGTCAAGGTAAATCCCATAGAAAAGATGAGCGTGGATCTCGGCTTCACACTCCGCACCGACCGGCGCATTTTCACACATTCCAACGGTGGGCCGGCTGTGATGCCTCTTGGTGATGTCCGCAACCTCTCGCTCGGCGCCTCCTACCGGCTGACCCCTTCGGTAAGCGTATTCGTTGAGGGTGAGAATCTGCTGAACCACCGCTATTCGACCGTCGACTATTACGAGTCGCAGGGTATCACCGGCCTCGCCGGAGCCTCTTTCAAGTTCTGACACCATACCTCCATGCATCAGAGTATAGTCATCATACCCACCTACAAGGAGATCGAGAATATCGACGCCATAATCCGCGCCGTGATGGCGCTCGGCGACGATGAGTTCGACGTGCTTGTGGTGGACGACGGTTCGCCCGACGGCACTCCCGACGCCGTCCGCAGTCTGCAGAAGGAGTTTCCCGGCCGCATAAAGCTTCATGAGCGTCCCGGAAAGCTCGGCCTCGGCACGGCCTACATCGAAGGCTTCAAGATATGCCTGGCCGATCCGGCCGGCTACCGCTACATTTTCGAGATGGACGCCGATTTCAGCCATGATCCGAAGGATCTGCTGCGACTGCTCGGCGCCTGCCGCGACGAGGGCGCCGACATGGCCGTGGGTTCGCGATACGTTACCGGGGTCAATGTGGTCAACTGGCCCATGGGCCGCGTACTCATGTCGTATTATGCATCGGCTTATGTGAGGCTTGTCACCGGAATGCCCGTCCGCGACACCACGGCCGGATTCGCATGCTATACGCGCCGTGTGCTTGAGGCCCTGCCGCTCGACTCCATCCGCTGCAAGGGCTATGCCTTCCAGATAGAGATGAAGTTTCAGACGTTCAAGCGCGGATTCCGCATCAAGGAGGTGCCTATAGTGTTTGTCAACCGCGTGCTCGGCACGAGCAAGATGTCGACCGGAATATTCGGCGAGGCGGTTTTCGGAGTGCTGCGTCTTCGTCTCGACAGTCTTTTCAAAAAATACCCGCAATATGGCCCACAGACCAATACTGATTCATGATGCCCGCATAGTCAGCGAGGGCGCGCCCCGCAAGGGTTATGTGCTTATCGACGGCGAGATCATCGCCGACACCGGCAGTGGCGACGCTCCGGCCGCACTGATGGAAGATCCGGCCGTGGAGAAGGTCGACGCCGCCGGCCGTCTGTTGCTCCCCGGCGTGATCGACGAGCATGTCCATTTCCGTGATCCGGGTCTCACCCACAAGGCCGATATGGCCACGGAGAGCCGCGCCGCAGTGGCGGGTGGCGTCACCTCGTTCATCGATATGCCGAATACCCGTCCGGCCACCGTCACGGTCGAAGCGGTCGCGGCCAAGCGTGAGCGTGCCGCCGAGGTCTCTGTGGCCAACTACGGCTTCTTCATCGGAGCCACCGATACAAATCTTCCGGAGCTTCTGGCTGCCGACTGGAGCCTCACCGCCGGAGTCAAGCTGTTTCTCGGATCCTCCACCGGCAATATGCTCGTGGAGCGGCGCGAGGTAATAGAACGCATATTCCGCGAGGTGCCGGCCCTGATCGCAGTCCATGCCGAGGACGAGGCCACTATCCGCGCCAACCGTGAGGCTGTCGTGGCCCGTTACGGCGAAGATCTGCCGATAGCTTTCCATCCGGTCATCCGTGATCACCAGGCGTGCCTAAGGGCCACGCAGACAGCTGTGGATCTCGCCCGCCGGACAGGTGCGCGCCTCCATGTGCTTCATGTATCGACCGCCGACGAGTTGCAGCTGTTCGAGCCCGGCCCCGTGTCGGCAAAACGTATCACCGCGGAGACTTGTCCGCAGTATCTTCTTTTCACTGACGAGCAGTATCCGCTGCTCGGCGCGCGCATCAAGTGCAATCCGGCCATAAAGCGTCCGACTGACCGCGATGCCCTGCGCTACGCCGTGGCCAACGGACTGATCGACGTCATCGCCACCGATCATGCTCCCCATCTTCCGGAGGAGAAGGAGGGTACGGCTCTGACCGCCGTCAGCGGCATGCCCATGGTACAGTTCTCGCTGCCGGTCATGCTTGAGCTCTCCAAGGAGGGAGTGCTGACCCTTGAGCAGGTTGTGGAGAAAATGGCCCACAATCCGGCCACGCTGCTCGGCATAGAGAGGCGCGGATTCATACGCAAGGGGTATTATGCCGATCTCGTGATGGTCGACGACGACGTGGAGCCTTATCCCGTCACTCCCGAGTCGGTCATCAGCCGATGCGGATGGAGTCCCCTCGAAGGCGCGCCGCTTAGCGTGCGTGTCGACCAGACGTGGGTCAACGGACATACAGCCTACCGCCATGGAATAGTATTCTCGTCAGTGCGCGGCCAGGCTCTCCGATTCAGTCATCAATAATCAAACCGTGTCAGATATATATGGACTGGAAACAAACCCTTCATGAAATGATGCCTCTGCTGGGCCACCGCAACTGGATCGTGGTCACAGATATGGCATATCCCTTGCAGACCAACCCCGGAGCAGTGACCCTCGACGCTACTTCCGATGAGTTTTCCACCGTGCTCCGCACCGTGATGAGTGAACTCGCTGCCTCGCCCCATGTGTTCCCTCACGTATATCGCGACAGCGAGCAGCTTCGCCTCGACGAGAAGCTCTGTCAGGGCATCACGGCCTATCGTGCGGAGGTAGATGCAGCTCTCGGTGCCGGCGCCGATATGAAGGATGTTGATCACGAGAAGCTCATATTGCGCCTCGACGAGGTGAGCCGTCTTTATCGCGTGGTGATCATCAAGTCGGGACTCACGATCCCTTACACTTCACTCTTCTTCGAGCTCGACTGCCGCTACTGGGATGCTGCCCGCGAGGCGGAGATACGCTCCTGAGCGTATCTCCGGGCTGTGATATAACTGCCGCGGGCGCTCTCCGTCATCAGGAGGATGCCCGCGGCAGGTGTATTGTGTGCGTTTTTCTCAGTTTGTCTTGATTCGGATCGGAAGAGGCGTCAGCGGTAGTCGGCAAAACGTGTCTGGAGCTGCTGGCGGGCGAAGAATATGCGGCTCTTGATGGTGCCCAGCGGGA
>CANRCT010000063.1 GCA_947629175.1 uncultured Muribaculaceae bacterium
GAAAGCGGGAAAGTAGGTAATCGCCACCTTTTCAACCGAGAGCTGCCTTCATGGTCACACCGACCGCGAAGGCAGCTTTTTTTTTACCAGTAACGAACCATTATCTACTTGCAGCCTTTTTTATTATATCGGAAATCAATGAATACTTGATATGCAAATAAATTTAATAAGAATGAGTCATGAACATAGTTTTTTTCTCGCTTGTGATTCTCTTGACAGCTGCAAATGCTTTGCTATTTGCGCAGTCAAAGCGTGATTTTAATTCACAGGAAACTTTAACCATAACAACTCTGCACGTTGACAGGATGTCATTGTCGTGAGACAGACTGCAGAGGATAATTATTTTTTAGGGATTATGAAAATTTCTCTGGCGACTGCTATAGAAGGGATTTTTATAGCTGTGTTATTACCGGTAGTACAGTCATGTAATAACGATGCCGAACGGCATCGGATAAAGACTATAAAGGTCGATGTAACTCAATCTGAACCTATAGAGATTGATACTTTACGGATTCTCCATCTTGAAAGTAACGACAGCTCATTGTTGTATAACATAGAGGGTTTGGAATCGCGCCACAACAGATTCTATGTTTTGTCCACAGATATGTTGAAAGTTTTCGATAGTAACATCGGCAACTACATAGGAGATATCTCAGGAAAGGGTCAAGGTCCCGGAGAATTTTCGGGGCTTTCACAAATGTGGATTGATGGGGATACCGTATATTTGTACGACTCGCGGGCCAGTAAGCTGATTTTGAGATCTGTTGAAAATGAATTGCTGGATGAGTATCATCTTTTTGACAACTCTGATGCGACAGCCGGAGTTTCCACTATTATAACAAGTCGACGCAATGGCGATCATTATGTGATTAATAAATTTACAGATGGGACGACTTCTACGAATCCGGTCTTCTCCTTGTATTCTTCAGATTGGAAGCATATAAGAGATATCAGTGGTCGTGAGTTTCAGTCAGGTGAATTTATGAAGGATCGGGCTTTGTATGATTCTATTGATGATAGAGTACTATATTGGGAAGCATTGAAAGATACGGTCTTTGAGGTGACTGAAACGGAAATATACCCTCTCTATTCGTTGGATTTTGGCGATAACGCTGTTTCTTCCGACATATCATCGCAAAAATCCATGTTTGCGAGAATCACAAAGTTTTATGCCGATAAAGAAAACGGAGGCGTTTCGCTTGCGAGATGTTATCAAAGATATGGCGATTATTTAATTTTCAGTGCAAGTTCAAGTAATGACAGGCGGTTTATCTGTCTGTATAATGTGAAAACTGGAAAGACGCAGGTGTATGAGTTCAAAAGCAAACACTCTGTATATAAACCATCGACTTTTATCAAAGTGATTGGCGACAATCTTATGATAGCTTTTGTTGACACCTCTAATGTAGAGTCAAATCCATGCATATATGTACAACCTTTAGCCGAACTGGTAGAATGATGATGAAGAAGAGTTTAGCGTGGATTTTGGCCGTGATATTTTCAGGACTGGCATGTGCACGGAATTCAATCATCAGTTGTCTATGACTCAGATGATGAAGGAAAATTTAATCATTATCTGGATAGTATAGAAGGGCAGCCTGTCAGATGAATGAATGAATCGTAATAACAAAGTAGCGTCCCCGGACTGATTGGCAGGCGGGGACGCTCTGTGTTTAATGGGTTGTCTCGCCAGGATTCGAACCTGGACAAGCAGAACCAAAAACTGCTGTGCTACCATTACACCACGAGACAATCCGTGGCTCAAGCTCGCCGCGCGGGGAGCCTAAAGTGCTGCAAAGTTACGCAAAAAATCTGTATTATTGGGCAATTAGAAGGAAATAATTCTTCTTGCCGCGCTGCACGAGAAGGTACTTGCCGTCGAGAAGATCGGCAGTGGTTATGGTTGCGTATGGATCTGTCGCTTTCTCTTTGTTGACCGAGAGTCCGCCCTGCTGGGCCATCTTGCGCATTTCTCCTTTGGAGGGGAATACAGGAGCCTGGTCGGTGAGCAGATCGACAAGCTTTACGCCTTCGGGCGACTGCAGTGCCTGGAGAGAGATGACATGCTGCGGCACGCCTTCCATGACCTGGAGCAGAGTTGTCTCGTCGAGGCGGCGGAGCGCCTCTCCGGCGTGGTTGGAGAAGAGTATCTGCGATGCCTCGACGGCCGCTTCGTAATCCTCGGCGGAATGGACCATCGTGGTGATCTCCCTGGCGAGGCGCTTCTGCAGCGGCCGGCGCGAGGGATCCTCGGCCTGCTCGGCCACGAGGGCTTCGATTTCCTCGCGGGGGAGGGTAGTGAAGATCTTGATATATTTTTCGGCGTCGGCGTCGGAGACGTTGAGCCAGAACTGGTAGAATTTATAGGGCGATGTGTAGCGCGGGTCGAGCCATACGTTGCCGCTCTCGGTTTTGCCGAACTTGCCGCCGTCGGCCTTGGTGATGAGCGGGCAGGTGAGTGCGAAAGCCTCTCCTCCGAGGGTGCGTCGGATCAGCTCGGTGCCGGTGGTGATGTTGCCCCACTGGTCGGATCCTCCGAGCTGCAGGCGGCAGCCTTTGTCGCGGTAGAGGCAGAGGAAGTCGTAGCCCTGCACGAGCTGATAGGAGAATTCTGTGAACGACATGCCCTGCTGGCTTTCGCCCGACAGACGCTTCTTGACGGAGTCCTTGGCCATCATGTAGTTGACGGTGATGTGCTTGCCGACGTCGCGGATGAAGTCGAGGAAGGAGAACTGCTTCATCCAGTCGTAGTTGTTGACAAGCTCGGCTGCGTTGGGCTCTGTGGAGTCGAAGTCGAGGAATTTGGCGAGCTGGCGCTTGATGGCCTCCTGGTTGTGGCGGAGGGTCTGCTCGTCGAGCAGTTTGCGCTCCTGGCTCTTCATGGAGGGATCTCCGATCATTCCGGTTGCCCCTCCTACGAGAGCTATGGGTTTGTGTCCGGCGCGCTGCAGGTGCTTGAGCATCATCACTCCGACCAGGTGTCCGATATGGAGGCTGTCGGCAGTGGGATCGATGCCGAGGTAGGCCACGGTCATTTCCTTCTGGAGCTGCTCCTCGGTGCCCGGCATCATTTGGTGGATCATGCCGCGCCATTTGAGTTCTTCTACGAAGTTCATATCTATGATGGTGATTATTGATTTCCGGGTGCAAAGTTAGCGATTTTATTTGATAAGGGGGCGATTTTGGCGATGCGTAATAAAAAGGGGAGGGAAAAGCTTTTATATGGGCGAAAAAATTATTAACTTTGCGGCTCGAAATGCGCTGACGCGGCGCCGATCACTTTTCGCCGTCCGTTTCAGCCTGACAAATAGTAACAACAGCCAATCAAGAATCAAACAGTATAATGGCAAAGGACAATGAAAATGAGACACGGACAGCCATCGACGATATCAACGACTCGCTGACCGGCCTCGAACAGAAAGTGCAGAACAGCCAGCGCACCATCATGTGGGCGATCCTGGCCATAGGTGTGGTAGTATGCGCGATCCTGATCTGGATCTACGCGATCCGCCGCCCCGGCATGGCTGCCGCCGACAACGCGGTAGGACAGGCCGATATCACTCTGTCGACAGGCAACGACTCCACGGCTCTCGAACAGTATCGTCAGGTGGCCGACAACTACGGCTACTCCGCCGGCAACCGCGCCGCTCTCAATGCCGCCATTCTTCTCTACAAGGACGGCAAGTATGAGGAGGCGGCCCAATATCTCGGCAAGTACGACGCCACCGAAAGCGTGATCGGCGCTGCCGCCAAGAGCCTTGAAGGCGACTGCTACGTCAATCTCGACAAGCTCGGCGAGGCTCTCGGCTGCTACGACGAGGCTATAGATCTCTCCGACGAGAATCCGCTCTACACTCCCTACTTCATGATGAAGAAAGCCACTGTGATGCGCGAGCAGAAAGACTACAGCGGCGAGGCTGCGGTATACCGCGCGATAATCAAGGATTATCCCCAGTATGGAGCGCAGAACGGGATAGAAATGGAGAAATATCTCAAACGCGCCGAGCTTCAGGCAGAGGCCGGCAAGTGACAACCTGAATAAAAAAATTTGGCGTTAGCAAGATAATAGCTATCTTTGCAGTGGTTTTCCCGGAGGAGAACCCGACACCAGAAATCATCCTGACGTGGGAAAGTTTACCGATTACAAGCTGCCGCTCAAGAGCATGCCGGAGGGTACTCACGAATATGAGTATCATCTCGACAAGGTGTTCTTCAAGAATATGGAGAGCGAGGACGTGCATGGCGCCGACCTCAATGTGAGGCTGACGGTGGTGCACAAGGGCGACATTTATGACCTCACTTTCAATATCGAGGGCATCGTCACTCTCATATGCGACCGTTGCCTCGACGATCTTGAGATGCCGATCGATACGACTTACCATATCAGTGTGAAGTACGGCGAGGAGTACAACGACGAGTCGGACGACCTGCTGGTCATCCCCGAGTCCGACAATTATCTCAACACCGCCTACATGATCTACGATACGGTGGTGCTGTCGATCCCTATAAAGCATGTCCATCCGATGGGCAAGTGCAACCGTCAGATGAGCGCCATGCTCAAGAAGCACCGCGCCACGGAGCGCGGCGCCGCCGATGAGGATGCAGAGCTTGAGGAGACACTGATAGAGGAGATGGACTCCATGGAGAGCGCTGACACGGCGCCGGAGCCGGCTACGGATCCGCGCTGGGACGCGCTCCGCAAGCTCGGAAGCGATCCGGGCCAGTCGGACGAATGACCCTCGCAGTAATGCGCTGAACAGACAACAATAAAGGAATAAAACAAGAATAAACATAAAAAGAAATGGCACATCCTAAACGCAAACAATCGAAGACCCGCACAGCTAAGCGTAGAACCCACGACAAGGCCGTAGCTCCCACTCTGGCACTCTGCCCCAACTGTGGCGCATGGCACGTGTATCACAGCGTGTGCGGCGAATGCGGCTACTACCGCGGCAAGCTCGCCATCGAGCCCAAGGCAGCGCTTTAAGGCAATGCCGAGCCCGGCCGGAAGCCGGTCGAGCACAACCATATCTCCTGAAAAAGCCGTGTCACGGTGCCGGCAATTTGGGAGATTCTTTTTAGAAAGCCCAAACTCTCAAAATATACCAACATGCTTTACGCTCGCATCTCGGGAATCGCCTCATACGTTCCCGACGACATACTCGACAACGAGATGCTCTCGAAGATGGTTGACACCAACGACGAGTGGATCACAACCCGTGTAGGCATCAAGCAGCGCCGCATCCTCAAGCAGGAGGGCGCCGGATCGTCATATATGGGTGCCAAAGCCGTGGAGAAGCTCCTCGCCGACACGGGCACAAGCCCCGAAGAGGTGGAGCTGCTGATCTGCGCCACATCCAATCCCGACTACCGTTTCCCCTCCACAGGATCTGTCATAGCCCATGAGGCCAGGCTGGCCAACTGCTATGCCTACGATATCCAGGCCGCATGCGCCGGATTCCTCGTGGCGCTGGAGGACGCGGCCGCCTATGTCCGCTCCGGTCTCCGCAAGAAGGTGATCGTGGTGGCAGCCGAGAAAATGTCGTCGATGGTCAACTATCAGGACCGCAGCACCTGCGCTCTCTTCGGTGACGGCGCGGCGGCAGTGATGGTGGAGCCCACTGAGGAGCATACAGGCGTGATCGACGCCGTGTTCCATGTCGACGGCGACGGCCGCGACCATCTGATCATGCCTGCCGGCGGATCGGTGCTCCCGACCACTCACGAGACAGTCGATGCAGGCCAGAACTTCCTGCAGCAGGATGGCCGCTACGTCTACAAGCATGCCGTGACCGACATGCTCACATCAAGCCTCGACGTGGCCAAGCGCAACAATCTGACGATGGACGACGTGGACTGGCTCGTGCCCCATCAGGCCAACCTGCGCATCATCGAGGCAGTGGCCTCGCGCGCCGGCATAGCCCAGGAGAAGGTGCTCGTCAACATCGAGCACTACGGCAACACATCGGCCGCTTCGATACCCCTATGCCTTGACGAGTACAAAGACCGTCTGAAAAAGGGCGACAAGATAATACTGACAGCCTTCGGCGCAGGATTCACCTGGGGCGCGATGTATCTGATCTGGGATCTCTGATCGCCCGGCGCTCCCCGACAACTAATTTAACACGAAGATAGCATCTTTTCGGGTGCTATCTTTGTTGTAACTGGTAGTAATCAAAATTCAAGATCTTATGTCAGAGACAAAACATAGGGCCGGCTTCGTCAATATCGTCGGCAATCCCAATGTAGGCAAGTCGACGCTGATGAATGACCTCGTGGGGGAGCGCGTCAGCATCATCACCTCCAAGGCCCAGACCACGCGCCACCGCATAATGGGCATAGTCAACACTCCCGAATACCAGATAGTGTTTTCCGACACCCCGGGAGTGCTCTCGCCGAAATACAAGCTTCAGGAGAGCATGCTCGGCTTCTCCGAGGGGGCGCTGACCGACGCCGACATACTGCTCTACGTCACCGACGTGGTGGAGGATCCGACAAAAAATGCCGAATTCCTGTCGAAGGTAGCCAAGGAGGAGGTGCCGGTGCTTCTGGTGATCAACAAGATCGACCTTCTCGGAAGCCAGGCCGACCTGGAGGCCAAGGTGGCCCGCTGGAAAGAGCTGCTGCCCAACGCCGAGGTATTCCCCACGAGCGCCAAGGAGCATTTCAACGTCGACAACCTGATGGCCCGCATCGTGGCGCTTCTGCCGGAGTCGCAGCCATATTTCGGAAAGGATGCGCTGACCGACAAGCCAGCCCGCTTCTTCGTCACCGAAATCATCCGCGAGAAGATCCTGCTCAACTACGACAAGGAGGTGCCTTACTCCACGGAGGTGATCGTCGAGAAGTTCGACGAGAAGGAGGGTGCCATACATATCATGGCCGTCATATATGTGGAACGCGACTCCCAGAAGGGTATCCTTATCGGCAAGGGAGGCATGAAGCTGAAGAAGGTGGGCACCGACGCACGCAAGGATATCGAGGCGTTTTTCGACAAGCGCGTGTATCTCGAACTGTTCGTGAAGGTGGAGCCCAACTGGCGCAACCGCGAGAACAAGCTGCGCTCGTTCGGCTACATAGAGTGAGCCGCTGCCCGGCGCCCGCTTGCAGAGACGGCGCGAAAATGCTAACTTTGCAGGGCAAATAAAAAGCAAAAACCAAATACACCCCCACACTTATGGGACAGATGATAGCAATAGTGGGCCGGCCCAACGTCGGTAAATCCACTCTTTTCAACCGCCTGACGCAGAGCCGCACCGCCATAGTCGACGACACGGCCGGCACCACCCGCGACCGCCAGTATGGCCGCGTGGACTGGAACGGCAAGGAATTCTCGATCGTTGACACCGGCGGATGGGTGGTCAACAGCGAGGACGTGTTTGAGAGCGAGATCAACAAGCAGGTGGAGCTCGCCATCGAGCAGGCCGACGAGATACTCTTCGTGGTCGACGCCATGAACGGCGTCACTGATCTCGACGACCATGTGGCCGAGATCCTCCGCAAGAGCCGCAAGCCGGTGATCCTCGTGGCCAACAAGGTCGACTCCAACGACTGGCTCTACAACGTGGCCGAATTCTACGCTCTCGGCCTGGGCGATCCCTATCCCGTGTCGGCCGTCAGCGGCTTCGGCACCGGCGATCTGCTCGACGAGGTGGTCAGGAAACTGCCCGAAAAGCCTGCCGACGATGACGAGAAGCTCGACGACATACCCAAATTCGCCATCGTCGGACGCCCCAACGCCGGCAAATCGTCGCTGATCAACGCATTTATCGGCGAAGACCGCCATATAGTCACCGACATCGCCGGCACCACCCGCGACAGCATATATACGCGCTACAACAAGTTTGGCTTCGACTTCTATCTGGTCGACACAGCAGGCATCCGCAAGAAGAACAAGGTGCAGGAGGATATCGAGTATTACTCCGTCATCCGCTCCATCCGTTCGATAGAGGCGTCGGACGTGTGCATACTGATGATCGACGCCACCCGCGGCATCGAGGCACAGGACGTCAGCATCTTCTCGCTCATCCAGCGAAACCGCAAAGGACTCGTGGTGTGTGTCAACAAGTGGGACATCGCGACCGACAAGAGCCAGCAGGCCATACGCCATTTCGAGGAGACTATACGCGAGCGCTTCGCGCCGTTCACCGATTTCCCCATCCTCTTCACTTCGGCCCTTACCAAGCAGCGCATCTTCAAGGTGCTTGAGACAGCCGTGGAGGTCTACAAAAACCGTCACCGTGTCATCCCGACGTCGCAGCTCAACACCGTCATGCTCGAAGCCATAGCCGCATATCCCCCCCCCGCCAACAAGGGCAAGTACGTGAAGATCAAATATGTCACCATGCTCAAGGGAGCGCAGATACCCACGTTTATCTTCTTCTGCAACCTCCCTCAGTGGGTCAAGGAGCCCTACCGCCGCTATCTGGAAAACAAGATCCGCGAGAACTGGGACTTCTCCGGCACCCCGATCAACGTATATATGCGCGAGAAATAAACGCCCTTCTATTTTAGAAATCATAGCAATCAGAGCTATCGGAGTTATCGGACATTGTCCCCAGCTCCGATAGCTCTGTTTTCTCAGGTAATTCCGATCTCCTGAAAATACAGCGCGCCCCCGATTCACATCGGAGACGCGCCTTATCGTATACTAACTTTTGTTGTTCAGTCTGTTTCTGGACTGGTTGGATATTGGCTTATTTGATTACCACCTTCACGGCCTTGCCCGAGGCGAGGCGCACGATGTAGATGCCGCGGGAGAGTCCCTGGGGGTTGACGCGGCGTCCGGCGATGTCGAACGTCTGCGCGCCCTCCGGCACGGTGATCGCATTTCCCT
>CANRCT010000064.1 GCA_947629175.1 uncultured Muribaculaceae bacterium
CAAAAGCCGCCCCGCGCCGTTTTCGGCTTGGGGTGGCTCGCTCAAACATTGCCTATCGCTTAGGCGGCAGCTTCTTCGTTGTCGTTGTTGATTTCCTGCGGTGCGTCCTCGGCAGGGTCGGATTGGATAACCTCGGCTTCTTCGGTGGTTTCATCGGCAGTTTCAGCCACAAATTCCTCGGCATTGTCGGTAGCGGCTTCCTCCGACTCGGTGGCTTCGGGAGTGTCGGTGGATTCGGGTTCAGCCTCCGGCTGTTCTTTCGGCATGAGCTGTGCGATGCGTTCTTCAAGGCGTTTGTGACGCTTCTCGTAAACCTCGTTGTATTGGCTCTCAATGGCAGTCAGTTCCTCCGGCATGTGCTTCTTGGCGAAAGCGAAAAGGAGGTCAGCGGTGGCATTATCGCGGTATGCTCCTTGGAAATTGGCGATAAGGAAATCCCTGCGGATAATCGCCTTGGTCTTGGCGTTGAGATTGGCGATGACTGCCATTTTCTCCTTGTCGGTAAGTGGGGCGTATGCCTCGCGCTCGGTCAGACCCACCGCTCCGTAATGCTCCCTGCGGAGCGATGAGAGCAGGAAGAAATATATCATCTTATCTTCCTCGTTGGTGAATTTCGCCTCGGTTATGTCAACATTCTTGATTTGCTCCTTAGTGTCGGCAATGGTGCGCTCCACGGCTATCTCCTTGTTGCGCACGTCCTTTGCCTCCAACTCGGCAATCTTTGCCACGGTCGCGCTTCCGTCCTCACGCTGTTGCACGGGCACTGCCTTGTAGCAGAGGGTCACGTCATTGCGTCCTACAAGGATAGCGAGGGCGATTTCTCCTGCCTCCACTTTGGAAAGCAGTCCGGCACACTTATCCTTGTACTCCTGCAAGTCAATCCCATATTCCTGCATTGCCTCGGAAAACTCTTCATCGGTTTCTTCTTCCTCCCTCTGCGGTGCTTGGGGTTCGGTCGGAAAGCGGTTGGGATAGTCGCTCACGCTCTCCATGTCGTACCCCATTTCGGTAAGGCGCACGGCTACGGCTTCATTGGTGTCGTATTGGTATTGGCACAGATTGGCTTCGGGGTGGTCGGCAAGCATGGAGATAGCCTTTTGGGTGAGGTATGCCGTGTGCTTCTCTTTGAGGCATTGGGAGTTTGCACATTTTCCCTCGTAGCCCTCTTCCACGAATAGAAGAAGATTGCAGGTATTGTGGGGGCATGAGGCACATGCCGACTTGTCAAAGCTGTAACGGCACAGCTCGGTAGTAAAGTCACGCTCTATCATCTGCGCCACCTTTGAGGCATTCATGCCACGCCAACTGTTGTATGGCAGTCCGTCTTTGAGGTGCTTGTCGTAAACCTCACGCTGAATGTCCTCCCCGTAGCGGCATATCTCGGAAGCCACGTTCACGGTGATGTCCTCGTTGTCAAGCAATGAGGCGATTTCGGGTATGAGGGTCGCGAGTTTCATTCGGGTGCGGATATAGGTCTCGCTCTTGCCTACCTGCACGGCAAGCGACCGGGTGTCGTAGCGTCCGCTCTCTATGAGGCGTCGGAAAGCCTCCGCCTCCTCCATAGGAGCGATGTCCTTCCGCTGGAGATTTTCGGTAATGGCAAGTTCCTCCGCCTCGTTGTCCGAAAGGGTGTCATAGATGAGTGCCGGAATGTTCTCCCTGCCGGCTATGAGGGAGGCGCGGTAACGCCTTTCGCCAAACACGATTTCGTAGCGGTCGGTGCCGGATATGGGGCGCACACCGACAGGCTGTAGCACTCCGTGCTGACGGATAGAGTCGGCAAGCTCGGTAAGGCTCTGCTCGTCAAATTCCTTTCGGGGATTGTAGCCGCTCGGCTGAATGAGCGAGAGGGCGATTGCGGTTGCGTTGATAGCGTCGGCGTTGATGGTCTGAATTGCTGCTGCTTCCATAATTAAAAGGGTTTTTAGATGTTTGAGAAATGTTTGTTTTTTGTTTTTCTCCCTTTTGTTTGAAGCCTTGCGGCTTCTCGCGTCCGGGTGATTTTTTCGATACAATCAGGACGCGCGGCACAGGGGGCGGAAGGCAAGCGTGGCAAATGAAAAAATACGGAATACCCGATTTGGCACAAATCGCGGTTATCGGCGTGCCGCTTTGCGCAGCAAAGAACGCTGCCGTATTTTTTCATGCAGCCAAGCCGCAGGCGGTCGCTTGCCGCCGTCACCGCCGGGCGTAACTTTGTAACGAAAAATATACGGGCGCGAAAGCCACAGGACATCAAAAGAGAGAATCCCCATGCTCACGCACAGGGATTCCCGGATAGCAAAGAAATTGTCCTACTATTGAAATGGCAGCAAAAAATGATGAATGAATCAAAAATGATGAGTGAGTAATGAATGTCCCTGCCGGAACATCCGGATTCTAATCCAGCTCCTTGCCGGAGGCAGCCGCCAGCGACAGCTTGCGGAACCGCTTTAGCAACGGCTCCAGCTCCAGTGAGGCGCGACGGGCGCGAAGCCCGGCGGCCTTGTTCCCTTTGTCGAGCTGTGAGCAGGCATCCTTCAGGAAGGACGTTGTGAGTGTTTCGATTTGATTAAGAGTCTCTTTCATAGATATTCGTTGTTAAATGTCGATTGAATAGCGTTTTAATGTTGATATGATGACAAGATTACAACAGCGGAATCTCAAAGGAATTGACAACGCACTGCGCGTCCTTGTCAAGAATGAACCAGTATTCGGAGCGGTAAGGGTTGCCGCTTTCCGACACGGCTTCGTATTCGATCTTTACTTTCCAACCGCTGAACGGCTTACGCGGGGCATCCGGAGCGTCAATTGACATCAGGGAGCGCATGGCCGACATCGAGGACATCTGTCTCTCCATAAGTTCACGGAGAGCCGGATTCCCGAAATCCATGCTTCCGAAGTCGCCCGTCTGCGACATCACCTTATCGTTCACTTTCATCATCGACACGGCAATAGCCATCTTCTCATCGTCGTAGATGTAGGAACGTCCGAAAACGCTGTCTGCCTCGCTTACAGCCACTACCTTCACCGACTCCGGATTGTCGACCGAGGCGTAGAGCGCGGTCCGGGCCATGCTTACGGCCTTCTCCTGCGGTTTCTCGCGCCAACACACGACCATAGCGATAAGCCCCCATACCAGTGCGCCCGATGCGAGCAGCACGGCAAGTTTCGTTCCCGGCCTCATACCTTTATCACCTTTGATTTGTCGGGTGAGAGGCCGAGCTTGCGGCGGTATATCGCCCCGTTCTCGCCATACATCTCTATCTCGCGTGAGGTAACACCGTCGGCGCATATCTCGCGCACATCGTCGAGCGTCATCAGGTGGCCGCCTATGTTGCGCCATATCACGAAATCGCAGGGATTACCCTCCTGACGGTAGTTGGAGCAGTTGAACGCCTTGGCACCGACACGGATCTCACCGCCGCAACGGGGGCAGCGGGCCACCACCGATTCCATCGTTATCGCTCCGTCGGCTCCCATGACAAGCACCGTAGGAAACGCCTTCCACTCCTTTGTAGCGAAGCCGTCGAGAAGTATGCTCCCTTTCTCCAGAAGCTCCGCAATCTCGACGTCGGCCATCTTGCGGTTGCCTATCACACCGTTGATGAAGAGGCCGCATTTGCCGTCCTCCCCGGTATTGTTCTCGCAGCGGTAGCCCTTGCAGGTCTTTACCACGTTGCCGCCGCACACCGGGCAGCGGCCGATTATCTTTGTCTCGTTATCCATATTGAAATGTAAAAATGTTGATTGTCTTTGTCTGAAATTTCGTTATCGGTATTTTATGGTGTTCCACACCCACACGAGGTTTTCGGCGATAGCCTTACCCGACATCACCGAGGCCCAGCCGTCAGGGTCAAGAGAAAACCAGAGATCGTTCCATGAGAGCGTGCGCACCTGCCATGCCAGCAGCCACAGATCGGTGTTTATCGTCTCAAGCCGCGTCACGACCTCGTTGGCGATATAGTAGCGCTCGGCGGAGTTCAGCAGGTTCACCTTATGTTTTTGCTTGTTGCCCTCGGAATCGGTTACATCGTAGCTCCCGGAGGTCACAAGCTGTTTCATAAAGGGATAGAGAGCGGCCATCTGCGTTGCCGCGTCAGTCAGCTCGTCCGACACCAGCAGGGATATGGCCGTGCCTTTGAGGTGCCCCGGCACCGATTTCCGCAGCAGGTCGCAGTTCTTCGGAATCTCCGTCAGCACCAGTTCCCCGGCGCGTTTGATCTGGTATAGGTTCTGCATCGCGCCCTGGGCGTTGGAAAGATACTCCAGCATCTTGTTCTCAACCGAGTGTACACGGTCGAGAGCGACGGTAACGGCAGCCTCGGCAGCTATGATCCGCTCCTGGGTGGTCTTGCGCTTCTTGTGTATGCTCTTCAGCTCCGCTGTCTGCGCTATCACCGCCGCCGTGAGCGTCGGGTCAGTCTGTTGGGCCAGCATCTCCACACCCGGAATTGACAGGAGGGAGAAAGCGAGCAACGCCGGAATCCCGGCCTTATATGGCTGTAATATTGTCGTTATCTTCATCGGTCAGTCACATTTTTATGCCGGAATTGCGTCTTTCGGCAAGGTTATCGTCACGTTCATGCTTGGTAGGCATTATCTTAGGCTCGGCACGTTTGCCTAAGAGACAATCGTTCCAGTCCTTGAAATCCTTTGGCGGCTGCCACTGCCCCATGCGGTAGCGCACCGGGATATGGCTGCCGACCTGCGTGTATATGGAGCGTTCCGGCGATATGCCGAAGCTCTTTCCTTTCGCCTCCACCATCAGTCCGGCATCGGTCTTGGTTATTTTCAAAGGAATATCCTCCACCAGTGCCATAAGCCGCAGGCCGTTGACACGTCCGGCAAGGTCGTTGTCGAAGCAGTCATACGCCCTTGCGTTGGGAAAACGCTCCATCACCCCCTGCACCTGACGGTCGGAGAAAGTGCCGCCGAGCGACACGAGGGCAATCTCCTCTCCGAGCCGGGTGCGGTTCATCTGGAAGAAGGCCATAGCGTCGAAGGCCGATTCACAGAAGAAAACATGGCGTACGAGACCGTTCCTGCCGTGCGAGAGGTCGGCCACCCACGCGGCGGTGGAGGAGTCGGTGCCCGCAGCCTTTGACTTGTAGCCTCCCATCCCCCGGATTTCATAGCCCCTCACCTTGTCGCTGTCGGCGGCGGTGTATGGGAATCCGATGTTGAAGCCGTTGAAATTCTCGTTGCGGCGGTCTGACACAAGGGAGATAAAGGGCGCGAGCGTCCTGACGGTATCGGCCGAGAGGCCGCGCTGCGAGAACAGCCGGGGAATCCGGTCGGTGTCTATCGGGCGGACGCTGTAACGCTTCGGGTCGAACACCTGCGGAGCGGATGCCCCGCGCACATAGTCGCGCTCCCTGCCGTAGTCGTGTTCCGGCATATTGGCGAACTGCGCCAGCACCTTGGCGATTCTCAGCCACTCGTTCTGCCCGGAGGCGTTGAATGAGTTAAGGTTCTCGCGTATGAAGCTCACCACGTCACCCTTGGAGCCGTCGCGCCGGAAGAATGTCTGCGAAGCCTTGTCGCGGCGGTTGCTGACAATTATCGTGTCGCGCTTATCCTTGCCCTCTCCCAATACAAGCTCAATGTAGCGTCCGACCCCGGCCTTGCGGTCAAGGCGATAGCCGAGCGAGTATGCCACATCGTCGATGCCGACACGAGCCTTCAACGCCTTGAAATCTATTTTGTAATCACCCGGAGCCATAGCCTTATGCGATAGAGAGTGACTTGGAAGCCTTGCGGTCTATGCCGGCAATCTCCGATTCGTAATGCTTGCGTATTGTGCTGCCGAGAAAGGCGTGCTTCTCTCGGTCGTCCGTAAGCTGGAAATACATACGGGCGGTTGAACGCTCGATAGGCTTCATGCCGAGATCGACACCGTTGTATGATGCGCGTATGGCGAAATCGCCGGAGCGGGTCTTTACGATGGCGGCGTTCCTGAATGGGCATATCTCGTCCTCCGGCGAAGGCATCAGCGGGTCGTTCTTGGCCAGATAGGGCTGCTCACCGAGGGCGAGACGCTGCGCATCCACCCGGTCGAGTATCATCTCCGAAGCCTTGTTCACGTCGGCCATCACCGACACGATGAATTTCGGCTCCTGTTTCAGCACCGAGATCCAGGAATCGAGATATGCCGCCGAATTGTCCGTCACGCTCGCGTCGAAGCCCATCGAGTGGGAGATCATGGCGGCGGTAAGCTCCGCCACCAGCTCCTCCTTGGCATATTTCGGGTCGCCGAATTTCGCCCCTGCCTCGCGTTTGAGCCTTTCGGGTGTCATGGTGGAGTGCGTCATCTCGTGGAGCATGGTGGAATAGAACTCCATTCCGTCGCGATATATCTCCTCCGGCGTGGTGCCCGTATTGAACTGCGCCTTCATAGGGAGCACCACTATATCACGCGAGGGTGAATAGTAGGCTCCGTTCTCCTTGCGGTCGGCCTGTATCGGACAGAGCCATGACTGCTGCGCTATCATGTTGTCAAGAGCCGAATGAGCGTACATCCCCTGCGTGTCGCGTATCTCCGGCACCTTGAAGCGGTCAAGTAGCTTCTGCATACGCTCAGGCTGCACCTCGCGGAAATTGGTCTGGTCGAGATTATAGACCGGGAACGCCTTGATGAACGGTATCACGTCAAGTTTCTTCCGCTCCTCCTGCGACATTGCCCGGTATTCGTCTGAGCTAATCTTCTTTCCGTCCTTGTCGCGCACCAGCATATCCCAGTATATGACGGGAAACGCCTTCTCGCCTTTGAGGACGTGAGCCTTGAAGTTGTGCGCCTGCTTGAAGGTGAGGAACACCGGAAGCTCGTAGCCGCGCATCGCCGAATGGAGCTGGAGGAAGAAGGAGTTGGAGCCGGAGTAGTTGCGCCCGGTCACGTTCTGGGGAAGGCCGACGGAGGACGCGCCCCCGATCCAGCCCTGCCTCCAGTCCGATGCCTTCATCCGCTCCATGCGCTCTATCATCATCTGCGCGAAGCGGTCGAGTGCCTGCTGCCCGGAACTGTTATAGCCGTCAGTTCCAGATGCCATAGGTCTCGTCGTCTATGAGCTGACGCTCCATCATGTCTATCTCGGTCTCGTCGTAGTAGAACTCCGCAGACTCTTCGGAGGGTTCGATGCCGTGAAGCCCGCACCATTCGAGGTATGACTCGGCGTTGTCGCTCTCCAGCATGAAACGGAGGTAGCCGATGTTGCCGTCCTGTAAGAGCTGCACAAGCTCGTCGTATTCTAATTTTGCCATTGTGGTATTGATGTTCTGTTAAGGGTGATACGTCGGGTTACATTTTCACGGATGCCGATTTCTCCATTGACAGCGGCGCGGCCATCTTAGCCGTTATCTCCTGTCCGAGATACTTGGCGGCAATCTGCTCGCGTGTCGCGCTCTTGGCCTTGAAGAGCGAATATCCGTCGTCGAAGGAGATTTCCTGCTTGGAGGTTCGCCCACGACCCTCACCGAGGTCGGCCGAAACCTTCCACTTGCCGTCCGAGCGGTCTTTGGCGACGCGGACGCCATTGGGGTCTATCCCTTCGGGGAGCCGGAACTGCGCGTAGTGGGAAGGGAGGTGCAGACGCTCGCCGAAGTTGCGCTCCACGAGCTGGCCGGGAGTCATCACGCGGTCGAAATAGGCGTTGAGATCTTCGCGGGAGGCCGGGGCTGACATTTTCTTGTCTCCCACCTGCGCGTAGAACTTGTACCTGCCGTAGTCGGCGCGGGTCTCATCGGTCTCCTTATACACATTGAACTTGTCTATCGTGATGGGGCCGGAAGGCCCGGCAAGACCGTTGGGATACTTGAATGCCTCTTCGGGCACCCTCGGCATGAGCTTGGTAGGATAGTAACGCTGCATGAGTTCCGGCACCGTTATCTCCTTCTTCTCGTAGGCCGCGACATCGGCGGGATCCATCTTCTGCGGCTTCAGCTGCTCGCCGTTGATTTTGGCCGTGAAGTACCAGTCCTCCGGGTTGGTCTTGCTCTGGTAGGCATGGCCGTGCGTCACCTTGTCGCCGTTGACGGTCACCATCTGCGGCTCACGGGGCTTGCGCTCCGCCTGAGCCTCGTTCTGGCCGGATTCCTGTGATTCACCTTTCTTCTCTTTCGGGGTTTCCTCCCCAGCGGTGGCCTTTACTGTGGTGGCCGGTTCCTCCTGCGGGGATTTAGTTTTCTTCTTTGGCATATCTTGTTGTTTATCGGTTGGTTTGTTTTGAATTATTGCTGTCCGATAAAACTTTTTGAGACAGGTACGAAATAAGGGCTGGCACCTATTGCAGGAGTCAGCCCTT
>CANRCT010000065.1 GCA_947629175.1 uncultured Muribaculaceae bacterium
TACACATCACCTACGGTTATAAAGGCAATCTATGAAGCTGTGGGGAATATGGGATTTGAAACGGGAAATATCTTGGACAAAACCACGCCGAGATTGCTACAATCACACACCCTCGAAAACGCCGTAAAACCGCCATTTCTGGGCGGTTTCTTTATTCCCGCTACTTCAGTAGCATAGCTGGAAGGACTGTCAGGACAGGAAATGCCCTGCTTTCCCACCGAACGATGTAACGATTTAAATGCTATCGTTACGGAATAGGGCTATCGTTAAGGTGTACGGGCTATCGTTTAAGAGTAGCAGACTTGTTGTTGCGAAAGGACACTTGGTATCAGTAAATATCAATAAATAATCGAAAAGTGCTTGAAAAATCTGCGTTACTGTGCTATAATATACAGGTACGATTATGTCTTTTGACAGCTTGTGAGGTGAACGCAATGAGTGATAGAAAGGATGAGGGCTACATCAGCCTTGAGGATGCTGCCAAATACTTAAACATCAAGCCAGTAACTCTGCGAAAGTGGATAAGGCAAAAGACAGACCTTCCTGCGCATCAGATCGGGCGCTTATGGAAATTTAAATGCTCGGAGCTGGATGCTTGGGTGAACAGCGGCAAGAGCGCCACAAAGTAACTTTTGCGATAGAAAGGGCTGTTTATATGGCTGATATTACACTATATAACCAAGATTGCATTGCTGCTATGCAACAAGTCAATGCGGAATCGGTAGATTTGATAGTAACAGATCCCCCCTATAATCTTGGTAATTTCATGAAAAAACGAGACACCAATCTCAAAAAGATGCGGGATAACTTTTTTGGATCTGCTGGATGGGATGATATGGAATTTGATGAGTGGTCGAAGTCAATGGATGATTTCTTTAAGGCGGCGGCCAGAGTCATGAAAAAAGGTGGAACCATGATTGTATTTATGGCCATCATCAAAGTAGAAACGATTATTCAGCTTGCTGAAAAGCATGGCTTTTATTACAAGACAACGGGCATCTGGCATAAGACGAACCCTATGCCGCGGAATATGAATCTGCATTTTGTGAATTCGACTGAAGCCTGGGTGTATTTTACATATAAAAAGCGTACAGGAACATTCAATAATGGCGGTGCTATGTTCCATGATTTTATTGAAACTTCTGTCACACCAAATGGCGAAAGAAAATATGGCAAGCATCCGACACAAAAGCCGGAGAGTCTGATTCAGCATTTTGTCGAGATTTTGTCCAACCCAAACGATTGTGTTCTTGATCCCTTTATGGGAAGTGGAACCACGGGAGTTGTTTCGAAGCGGACAGATAGGAATTTCATAGGCATTGAACTTGATGCGACTTATTTCAAAATTGCTCAGAAACGAATACAGGAGGCATGACAACGATGAGACCTAAAGTAATAGATTTATTCGCAGGGGTCGGCGGTCTGTCTCTGGGATTTGAAAATTGTGGTTTTGACGTGGTTCTTGCCAATGAGTACGATGAGTCTATTGCTACAGCATACGAAGCTAATCACAGGGATACGCGAATGATAGTGGGTGATATTACATCACTCGACTTGGAGAAAACTTTCGGTGCCTATGCAGGAAAGATTGATGTGGTTATTGGAGGACCTCCGTGCCAGGGATTTTCTCAGAAAGGGCAACGGAAAACCATTCATGATGAAAGAAATTTTCTGTTCAAATACTATGTTAAAGTTGTAGAACTGGTAAAACCGAAGTATTTTGTAATGGAAAATGTCCCCAATCTGTTAACTGCGGAAGGAGGGTATTTCCGCAAAGAAATCGAAGAACTATTCAATTCGATGGGATATCAGTTAAAGATGGGAGTTCTTAACGCATCAGATTATGGGGTTCCACAAAACAGACGGAGAGCCGTTATAATTGGAAAGCGTGGCGGCGAAGCGCCTGACCTTCCGAAGCCTCGAAATATAACCGTGACAATTTGGGATGCAATAAGCGATTTGGCATATTTGAGTTCAGGAGAAGGAGCGGAAGAGCAGGAATATCGTAACGAGCCACAGAGCGAATATCAAAAAACGCTTCGGGACGGAAGCGCAATATTGCGTAATCATGTGGCCACGAAACATTCAGACTTGGCGCTGGAAAGACTTGCAATGATACCCCCCAATGCTGGAAAAGAGGTTCTTCCAGAGGAGCATTTGACAAAGTCAATTTACAGCGGAACCTGGACTCGTATGAGGAAAGACGAAATATCGGTTACAATTACCACAAGGTTTGATACGCCTTCCTCTGGCAAATTTACACATCCGTTTCTTGACAGAGCCATTACGGTAAGAGAAGCGGCAAGAATCCAATCTTTCCCGGACAGTTTCCGGTTTGTCGGAAATAAAGGATCTCAGATGAAACAAGTGGGCAATGCGGTACCTCCCTTGCTGGCTGGAGCAATTGCCGAAGTAATATTGAATGATTTAGAGGAGGATGCTAACGATGAATAGACCTGATAACATACTCGCATACGATGAGATGGATTTGAAGCTGGGGATCAAATCGTCTCTACCGCACGTTAAAAGTACACTGGCGTTAGCTATTCTCCTGTGGGAGTGTTCGGATCATCCGGCGGAACTGGTTTACTCTACACAAAATGAAAACGAAACCGTTATGGTAGACCAGCTTGAGCAGTGGGTCATCGACTACTTGGCGGATATCTGTGATGAGGAGCAGATAACTCCCGATGCTCTCATAGATGGCCTAAATCAGAACCAGCTTTTTAAGTCTCAGATGGAAGCCCTCATGGTAGCCTTTGAATTGGTGTGGAAACTGGCAAAGGTCAGCTTTGTGGATTCCACAAAGGCTGCAAGTGCAGAAAGAACAGGCGGTGTCCGTTTTCCCAAAAAACTCACCTACTCGATTAACATCGACATTATACACAGCGTGATTTGCGGCAACGAGGACGCTTATCTTAGGGTTCTTCTGTCTTGGACTGGATTTGATGTCCACGCCGATCCTGAGTGTGAAAAAACGCTCATATATCTGCTGACGGCACTTTCAGAAGGTGCTGTGTTCAAGCTGTCAGACGGAAACAGAGATGTAATATTCAATCAAAACAGTATTTATCGGAAATTGCTGGAGACGGCTGATACTGTGGATGTGAACGGAGACAAAGAAGCTAAGGGGCCCCTTCGCATCTTGAAATCACTACTCTCCGAGGGCCTGAATCCGTATCTTCAATATTCAAATGGCAGTGTTGCAGTCGCAACGCCTAACAGTGAAAAAATAGAGGACTACCAGAAGCGCGTAGATACCCTTCTGCGTTTAAACGCAACGAAGGTCATAGGGCTGGAGGATTTGGATGCGGATAGCGAAGGTATCAGTCTTGACGATTTGGAAGAGTCCCGCATAGGCGGCGGCACAAATATTCTCTTATATGGCGTTCCTGGATCTGGAAAGAGCTGGACAATCGAACACGAGTATTGCAGAGCCGAAAGTCATGTCGAGAGACTTGTGTTCCATCCCGATTATACATATTCGGATTTCGTGGGGCAGATTCTGCCAGATGTCGATGAGGAAGGACTTGTAACATATAAGTTCATGCCCGGACCGTTTACAACGATTCTCCGAGACGCTTATAGGAATCCAACACAGGAATATATCCTTATCATCGAAGAAATCAATCGTGGTAACGCTCCAGCGATTTTCGGCGAGGTATTCCAATTGCTCGATAGAGCCATAGAGCCGAAAAAAGACCAGGAAATTGTGTATCCGTCCGGGACAAGTGAATATGGAATCACAAACCGCTATATGGCAACGGTGATATATGGAGACGGTAGCCGCAAGGTTCGCATTCCATCCAACCTATCCATCATTGGCACTATGAACACCTCTGACCAGAATGTTTTCACCTTGGACACGGCCTTTCAGCGCAGGTGGAATATGCGCCTGATTGAGAATACCTTCGAGAATGTTCGTGCATCTCTGGCTGATGCAGTAATCTTAGACACAGATGTGACATGGCAGACTTTCTGCACTACGATCAACAAAATCGTGGTAGGAAACAAAGCAAAGATGGCATCTGCCGAGGATAAGCGCCTTGGCGTGTATTTTATGCATGAGAGTGATCTTGAATATGACGAGAGAGCTAATTCGGCAGGCAACGATCTTCGTGGCGAATATAATACTTTGCTGAGAGCAGAACGGGACGGAAGTCTTACGCCGGAGCAGAAAACCCGCTTGTATGAAATCCGAGAGGCGCTTAAGAGGGTTCGTAAGTTCCCGGAAAAAGTAATCAAATATCTGTGGGATGATGCCTTCAAGTTTAATCCACAGGATTTGTTTGATACGATGAGATTCGATAATTTGGAGGATATCATCAGGCACTTTGTGTTCTCATGCGGGAGAAGCCGATTTGATATTTTCAAGCAAACCGTTCGAGATACATTTTTCCCGTCGTAATCTATGCGACCGAGGATGAAGGTGGTGGTATTTAGTGGATTTGGAGAAAAACCTAAGAGACCGGTGTCGTGTTATTTCCGGCGATGATGGGGACAGTTTCGTTGGCGTAAAAGCTGATACGGATGATGCCATTATATATTTTCCGATAGGTTATCAACTGCCGGTGGACGATGTTGATCTGAGGACTGATGTGCAGAACCTGTTCGGCGTTCTTTCTGTTTTTATGAAAGAGGATAAGGTTATCGAAGCCAGGAAGTTTGAAGCACCTCAGACTGTTGACTTTCCTATCCATGCTTACCTCAAAGTAATCACCTCGTTTCTGCGTACTGGAAGATACTATATTGAGAGCGACCCGGAGTATAAGACAAGCACTAAAGGCAATACATCATGGCCCAGAACCGTTCGTGAGCAACGGGCCCTGGTACAGAAGAACGGCTCCTTGGTGTTCACTAATATGACCGTCAGATCTGTTACTCCCAATGCAGACAAGCAGATTACACAGATACACAGGTTTTGTGTGTATGAGGCCTTTGACAAACTTGGATGGCTTTATGTTCCGTTCAAGCCAGAGCAGCCGGGTCCGCATCCGACCATAAAAGAATCAATTTACATCCTTACCAAGAAACTGGCGGCATCGCACAATGATAATGAGCAGGAACTGTTCCGCGCGATGAAAAATATGCTCGAATATATGGACGAGAAGAATTCCGAAAAGCAATATTTCTTTGGCACGGACTACTTTGAGCGTATTTGGGAACGCATGATTGATAAGGCATTTGGCATTGAGGATAAGGCTCTGTATTTTCCGAGAACGAGATGGCTGCTGGACTACGGTGCAGATAAGATAAAAACTCCGCTGTACCCGGACTCCATTATGATTTTCCGTGGCAAATATTATGTTCTTGATGCAAAGTGCTATCGATACGGATGGACGGGCGATGCTGACCATCTTCCGAACGGTGCGGATATCAATAAACAGATTACCTATGGAGAGTATATCGAAAGGACACGCAGCGTTCCAAACAACGAGTTGTTCAATGCATTTGTCATGCCCTATAACATGGCTGATAATCTTTTTGGCCTGACCGCCCCGATTGGAAACATCGGCGAAGCAATCGGTGATTGGAAAACGAACATGAAGAACTACGAGAGGATTCAAGGAATCGTTATTGACACTCGTTTCTTAATGTATAACTACATAGGGATGGCGGAGCAGCAAAAGAAAGAACTCGCCGATAGCATAGAAAAAGTTTTGACACGAGGGGCTGTTCCAGCTCCAACGGTATAAAATAGGATTAAGGCTCTACCCAGCAAAGTGGGCAGAGCCTTATTTTTTACCTATTATTTTGATTATCTGTTGAAAATGTCCTTTACCAGCGGCTGTACGAGACTACGGATTTTTTTGATATCGTCCGACACCGTCCGCTGCTTGATGCCCAACTCGTCCGCCATTTCCTGCTGCGTGGCACCGTCGTAGAGCAATCGGAAAATCCGACCGTACTTCGGCTTGATCTCGCTCAGCATGGCAATGAGGTCTTCCAGGATCGTCTCGTAGAGGATATTATCCTCAAACGACCCCTCGGCAGCCGGCTCCGCTCCTTCGTCCACCAGGAAGGAAAGCGATGCAGTCTTGTTCCTCTCACGGCACACCTCTGAGAACCGCTCACAATTCTCGCAACGGTTAGACTCCGGGCAGCGGATCAGCTTGCCGTTCTTGCCCTTGACCATGCACCGGCCGTCTCTGTCCTCACGCTTGATCTGTGTCCAGACCGGCTCCATGTATGCTCGGTACACTTCTTCAGTTGCATTGACCAAGGCTACGCGACACTTGCGGTTTCCGATGCGCTGCCAAGTGATGTCTTCCGGCTTGATTCCAAAATCGCGGATGATCTCATCCGTCACAATCATTGGAATCTGATACTGCTTGTCCTGCTTTTGACTCTGATTATCCATAATGTGGGCCCTCCTTCGACCCGAAAGTCGAAATGAGGACCCACCGCAAAATGGGCGCAGTTGACCATCTGAAAATGAGTCCTCATTTCAGTCCTGGCCAACCATTCCAGCGGTCGGCTGCTGTGTTGAATTGTCCGCCGCAATGCCCTGGAATCATCCTTGATCAAGGGATGAACATATTGGCGTTTTCGGGTTTGTCTCCCCGATGTTCTTATCTTATATCAATTCTAAAAATAATGTAATTTCCATTAAAACCCGTGTGATTTTTCATAAGAAAATAAATGGTAAATGCTTGTATTCCCTTTATATTTGTGCTATAATCTAAACAGGTGAGATAAAACCCATGGCTAAAAGCAACCGAAAGTAATAGGTTATTTCATTTTTCGAGTGCTTTCGGGAGACTGATTTGGAAGGGAAACCGATAAAAATGGCGAAAAAAATTTTAGATAGTTTTATGAGCAGCCTGTTTGAATACGACAGCTACGCTTGTAAGTTTGAAAAGGACATAGAAAATGTGGCTCCCGGTCAACCGCCAAGAACCACATTGAAGCTGATAGCACAGCAAGATCAGCCGATTCATTTTTCTTATGCACCGCAGAAGGGTTTGAATTTATCCGGCTCTGCAGGCGGAGTGCTTGTGGAAAATATCCTCGGCAAACTTTTAGCCATCCCGGATGGCGACATAGACGCTCATATTGCTTTTTTTACCGACTACGGTTTCCTTTATCCAGTAAGCCAGACGGATTATGAAGCCGTGGAAGCCAATGTACTGATGGAGTTGGTGAATCGAATTAAAGCTACAGTTATGCTCATGAATTCCATAGCGGCGAAGAAGAACTACAAAAACATTCTAATTGGTACGACATATCTCCTATATTCGGAGCCGATTACCATTTGCTTATCCACAGGCGAATATGACACTTGTGTTCATGAATTTACGAGACTTGTCCACAGTTATTCGCAGTTTCCCGATATGAGCAGGAATCAAGAGGTGTTCAATACAAAGAAATTCTCTGTGCCAGATACCCTTTTTCCTCCCTCTTATCAGGTTGACATCGAATACTTCAACCAAGTGCGGAGTTCAACGGATGCGGGAAATATGCGGCTCTTCAAAAATCTATTTGCAATGTACACGGGATTAACAGGTGCAAGTGAGGAACTTCGTACAATCATAGATTTCTTTTTCCACTATCAAAAGGAGGTCGGAGTGTTCAGCGATATAGGGTATAGGAAAATACACTACTTCAATGGAAAGCAGTCGGACAACTTCACCGAGGAGATGAAAGCGGCGCTGTTGAAGATTGCCAATATCGTTTTAAGTGCAGAAATCAATTACAACATTGCGGGTGTTCATCCGAGATACTCAACATTGGATCTGAAACCGGCATGGGAGTTGGATAATCTTATCCAGGCATTATACTTTTCTATTTTTTATATGAAACCGGGCGTGGAGATTTACAAGAGGTGCAAAAATCCGACCTGCAAAAGAGACGTATACTTCCTTGTGAATGCTACAGCTACAAACAAGGAATACTGCTGTCCAAAGTGCGCAAATGCGGCAGCACAAAGACGATCACGGGAAAGAAAGTTGTCACAGCAATAAAAAAGATGGGCGGTTCTTATCATCACGAGAGGCACCGCCCTTTTTTAGTCTTTCTTGTAGAACATGGTTTCATAGCCGTCTGCCCGGAGATTAAGTCCACTGATCCACGGCGGCGTCCTTCCCATCTGCTCACAGACGGCATCCAGGGATACACCCATGCTACACTCGATGATGAGTTCGTCATGGACGTG
>CANRCT010000066.1 GCA_947629175.1 uncultured Muribaculaceae bacterium
GCAACCAGTCCAAATAGCAAATTGCCATCCGACTCTTGACCTTGAATTCGATTAACATTTTTTAAGAGACGCTAGTGCTTTGCCCCTAAGTTTTCATTGAAAATCTTTTTGGTCATTCTGATTTTGCGCGATGCCACTCCTCCTTTTGATATATTCATCAATATCCCGATTTTGCTCGGTGTGAAGCCGCATTTTATAAGAAGAGCTGTACGATACTCATCGACCGACACCTGAGAGTCTCCGACAATACAGTAGAAAATGTTCTTGAAGTCAGGCGACACATCGAATACGGCAGATTCCAGTTGTGCCCATAACGGATCATCCTCCGAAAGACACTGCCGTCCGTCGATTCTCGCTTTAAGAGCGCTATAGACACTGGAATTTTTAATACGGTCTGATACAGGCATACATCCGGTCGTGTTGTTTCTTAACCGATAGATCAGCATTTCTCTTTCGGACTTAGCCGGTCCTGTCGTCCCGACTTTTTTCCGATCGGATAAAACAATGTTTAGAGCCATTCTTAACAGTCCTTTTGCCATTTGTGATTTTTTGAGCAGAATATACAACCATCCTGACAGCCCCATCAACAATATGACAGCCAAACTCCATATCCATCTGATCAACGTGGTGTTTCTGTCTTTCTGACGCTCAGCCTCACGCTCATGCTTTGAATAATTGTAGTGTGAGAGCTGTATTATGGACGCCTGAGCTTCGTGTGCGGAGTAATGACGTTCTGTAGAGCTTGCCAGACTGTCGGCATATCGCCTCAAATCATTGGTCCCGACATGATCTTTGAGACGATGATCCGTGAGAATGCGGTACGCGCTGCGCTTGTCATTATTGCCGAAATCTCCATCTGTTACTATCCGGGCATAGCGGTAGGCTGAATCAGGGATTCCTGCTTCAAGATATATGTCGGCGGCATACGTCATGCATATCCCTTTGTCAGGACTACATATTTTATCCGGCAAGTCACGGATAATTTCCAATGCTCCAGAATAATCGTGTCGTTTGAAACAGGTTATCGACTGGAGCAGCCTTAAAGTCGGCCGGATACTGGCAGGCATATCAAATGGTTGGAGGCAGATACTGTCCAGATACCTTTGAGCCCTGCGAATACTGTCTTTTTTCAGCCACATGTCGCAAAGACTCATGTAGTCGTAAACAGCTCCGAGGGTGTCTCCTGTCGATAAGCTTGCATCTATTGATTTAAGGTAATAGTCTTCAGCCTGAGCTGACAGTTTCAATTCTCTCAGCAGATTCCCGGTCTGGCTTAATATATTGGCTCGCAGTATATCGTTGTCCTCCGGCAGGGAGTCGAGGGCGTTCTGGAAGTAGCGGAGGGCGGTGGGGTAGTCGCCGAGGTCGGAGTAGACGCGGCCGGCGTAGTAGAGGGCTTCGGGATGGAGGTCGGTGCCCTTGAACCAGGCGGCGGCGTCGAGTATAAGGCTGTCGGAGGTGTGGGCGATATATGCCTTGTCGGCGGCCTTGACGCTGAGGAGGTCGCGGAAGTGGCGGTCGGTCTCGGAGAGGCCGGCGGAGGGGAGCGAGTCGAGCAGGCGCAGGGCCGCGCGCGGGTCGGCGGCCGTCAGCGCGTCGGCGCGCAGCAGGTCGGGGTTGCGGCTGATGCGCGAGCATCCGGCTAAAGAAGCGCTGCGATGAATATGATAGGTAGCCGTGTCATTCTGGATGGTATTATGCTGCAAAGTTAAGAATTATTTTCAGAGGGGTGTAAAGGTGACCCGACGGTTTTCAGGCTGTCGGAGCGAACCGCCGGGATGCGGCGGGGGTTATAAACTTGTAGTTTCAACTGACAACGAGATGAGCATTAAATCTATCCATATCTGGCTGACGGCAGCGGCGTTGCTGACTGCACTGACAGTTTACGGCCGCGACGACACGGCCACGCTTGCCGACAGTCTTCCGGCGCAATGGCTCTATGAGCCGGCGGCGACACAGCCGTTTCCGACCGACGACAACTGGTGGAAGCAGCTTGGCGATCCGCTCCTCGACTCGCTGATAGCCGAGGGAGAGCAGGCCAATCTCAACCTGCTACAGGCCGAGCGCCGAATAGCGATTGCCCGGCAGGGAATCAACCGGGCGCGGGCGGCATACTGGCCGTCGCTGTCGCTGTCGGCGGGATGGAACAAGGCGAGGCAGTCGGGCGACGAGTCGGCCGTGGTGGGTCGGCCGGTGACCGTGGATTATTTTTCAGCCGGTATCGACATGCAGTGGGAGATCGACGTGTTCGGCAAGGTGAGAAAGAGCGTCGAGCAGCAGAAGGCCTCCTACCGAGCTTCGCGTGCCGACTATGCTTCGGTGAGCGTCAGTGTCTGCGCCGAGATAGCGTCGTCGTATATCGGCCTGCGCTCCCTGCAGCGCCAGCTCGAAGTGACGCGCGAGCATGTGGAGGAGCAGCGAAAGGTGATGAAGATCACAGAGGCCCGCTTCGAGACGGGACTGGCCTCGATGCTCGACGTCAGTCAGGCGCGCACGGTGTATTATTCCACTCTGGCCTCGATCGAGACGCTGCGGACGTCGGTAGCCACTACCGTCAACGCCCTGGCCGTGCTGACCGGGACTTTTCCGGCCGACATGGCCCGGCGGGTGAATGCCCCGGTCGGTCTGCCTGAGGCCACGGCTCTCGTGCCGAAGAGCGTGCCGTCCGACCTGCTGCGCCGTCGCCCCGATGTGGTGGCTGCCGAGGCGCAGCTTGCGGCGAGCGCGGCCGCTGTGGGAGTAGCGAAGAAGGATTTCCTGCCGACACTCTCGCTTCAGGGCTCGATCGGCACTGCTGCGCACGATTTCGACGATCTGATGACTCACCGCAGCTTCACCTATGCCATAGCCCCGAAGCTGTCGTGGACGATATTCGACGGATTTGCCCGCAAGGCTGCGGTGGCCTCGGCCAGGGAGGAGATGCTCGCGTCGATCGACGCCTACAATCTGACGCTTCTGACGGCGGTGCACGAGGTCGACGACGCGCTTGTGACCTACGCCAACGCCGTCAGCTACGAGCAGAGTCTCCGGAAAGTGATAGAGGCCGCGCAGACGGCCGCCGAGCTCTCGCTCGACCGCTACAAGCAGGGACTCGACGCCTTCATCAACGTGGCGCAGGCACAGATCTCGCTGCTGCAGTACAGCAACGAGCTCGTGGCGGCACGCGCGCAGTCGCTGACAGCTCTCGTCACTCTCTACAAGGCCCTCGGAGGGGGCTGGGCCACCGACATGAAACAATAAAAACGACATATACTGATGAAACACACTCTGAAAATAATGGCATTGGCCTCGACGGCTGCGCTGGCATGCCTGTCATCATGCCATCACAAGGCCCATGACCAGCGGCAGGAAGCGCCGGCAGTGGATGTGGCCGAGGCGGTGGAGGATTCCGTCGTGATCTACAATGATTATCCCGGCACTCTGACAGCTGTGAAGACGGTGGATATCGTGGGGCGTGTCAACGGCTATCTCCGGGCTCAGAACTATACCGACGGCGCGACGGTAGGCAACGGCGCGCTGCTGTTCACCATCGAGGACACGCAGTATCGCGACGCCGTCGGTCAGGCCGAGGCGCAGCTTCAGACTGCTCGCAGCACCTACGATTACGCCCGACGCCAGTATGAGGCGATGAAGAAGGCTCTGGAGAGCGACGCAGTGTCGCAGATAGAGGTGGTGCAGGCCAAGAGCGCCTACGAGGAGGCAGCCGCGGCAATCAAAAGTGCCGAGGCGCAGCTCCAGACTGCGCGCACGAGTCTGGGCTATTGTTATGTGCACGCGCCTTTCGCCGGAACGGTGACGGCCGCGCTGGTCAATGTAGGCGCCTATGTGGGCGGCGAGGGAGAGCCGGTGAAGCTTGCCACGATCTACGATAACTCGCGTCTCTATGCCGACTTCTATATCGAGGACGCATCGTTCATGCAGATGAACACCCGGGAGCGCGGCGGAGGCATCGCCGACAGCGATTCGATACCGCTGCATTTCGGCGAGACGCTTGCACACAGCTACGCCGGAAAGCTCGACTATCTCTCGCCCGACATCAACACCGGCACCGGCACGATGCATCTGCGCGCCGTGGTCGACAATCCCTACGGCGAGCTGCGCTCAGGCATGTATGCCACCATCGCGCTGCCGAGCGATGTGGATCCCCGTGCCCTGTTGGTGAAGGATGCCTCGATATCCACCGATCAGCTCGGAAAATATCTATATACGGTCAACGATTCCAACCGGGTGGTATACACGCCGATCAAGACCGGCGGACTTGTCAACGACACCATGCGCGTGGTGACCGGGGGACTTAAGCCCGGCGCCCGCTACATCACCAAAGCCCTCCTCAAGGTGAGGGCCGGAGTGGAAGTGAAGCCTGTAATGACCCGATAAACTCCTCAAAAACCTTACGCGATGTTCTCACGATTCTTCATAGAGCGCCCGATTTTCGCCATAGTCCTGGCTTTGGCGATGATACTCGTGGGCATAGTGACGGTAAAGACTCTGCCGGTGGCCCAGTATCCCGACATCACGCCTCCCACAGTGATGGTCACCGCCAGTTATCCCGGCGCCGATGCCTCTACGGTGGCCTCGACGGTGGGCGTCCCCATCGAGGAGCAGGTCAACGGTGTGGAGGGCATGATGTATATGAGCTCCAGCTCGGGCTCCGACGGATCGTATATGCTGACGGTCACCTTCGAGACAGGCACCGATCTGGATATGGCCACGGTGAAGGTGCAGAACCGTGTGGCCATCGCGGAGGCGACGCTCCCTACGGCCGTGAAGGAGGAGGGTGTGTCGGTGATGTCGCGGTCGACCAACATCATACTTTTCATCGGGCTTGTCAACGATACGGTCAACAACCACGGATATGACGCGCTGTATCTGACCAACTATGCCAAGCTCAATCTCGTCGACGAGCTCGCGCGACTCGACGGCGTAGGGCAGGTGCAAGCTTTCGGAGCGGGAGAGTACAGCATGCGCATATGGCTTGAGCCTGAGAAGATGCGGGTGCGCGGGCTGACGCCCGACGACGTCATGAGCGCCGTGAGGTCGCAGAATATGGCCGTGTCGGCCGGTTCGGTGGGCGCATCGCCGACTCCGGCCGACCAGCAGTTTGAATTTACGCTGACAGCCCAGGGGCGCCTGACCACTCCGCAGGAATTCGGCGATATCATCATCAAGACCACGCCCGAGGGGGAGATGCTCCGGCTCAAGGACGTGGCCCGCATAGAGCTCGGCAGCCAGAGCTACGGCGGCTCGGCGCTCGTATCGGGCGAGGCTGCCGGCCTGCTCGGCGTCTATCAGACTCCCGGCGCCAATTCGCTTGAGGTGGCGAAGGCGGTGGAGGATAAGATGAATGAGCTTGAAAGGTATTTCCCGGAGGGAGTGACCTACCGCGTGCTGATGAACACCACCGATTTCGTGACCGCCTCGATCGACGAGGTGCTCGTCACGTTCGTCGAGACCACTCTCATCGTCATGCTCATCATACTGATATTCCTGCAGAACTGGAGGGCGGTGATAATACCGATGATCACCATACCGGTATCGCTGATAGCCACCTTCGCGGTGATGAAACTGATGGGGTTCACCATCAATACGCTGACTCTTTTCGGACTCGTGCTCGCGATAGCGATAGTGGTCGACGATGCGATAGTGGTGGTGGAGGACTGTTCGCGGCTTGTCGACGAAGGGAAGCTCAATGCCCGTCAGGCGGCCGAGAAGGCCATGACGGAGCTTCAGGGGCCGGTGGTAGGCGAGGTGCTCGTGCTGCTGTCAGTGTTCATCCCAACGGCTTTCATCAGCGGCATCACCGGCGAGCTCTACAAGCAGTTCGCCCTTACGATAGCCGTGTCGACGGCGTTCTCGGGATTCAACGCCCTGACGTTCACACCCGCGATGTGCGCTCTCTTCCTGCGCAAAAACAAGCAGGTGACGTTCAAGCCATATCTGTGGTTCAACCGCGGTTTCGGCGCCACGCTCAATCTGTATATGAAGATCGTCGGATCGTTCCTGCGGCGTCCGTGGGTGGCCTTAGGGCTCTACTTCGCCATCACCGCCCTGGCTTTCTGGGGCTTCGTGAAGATGCCGTCGTCGTATATTCCGCAGGAGGATATGGGCTACTTCATGGGATCGGTGCAGCTCCCTACCGGCGCGTCGATCGACCGCACCGACGGGGTCATAGCGCAGATCAACGAGCGGCTGAAGAAATTTCCCGAGGTGAAGGAAGTCATGTCGGTTAGCGGCATGTCGTTTATAGGCGGCGGCAACGCCAGCAACTTCGGCTCGCTCTTCGTCACCCTGACGCCCTGGAAAGACCGTAAGGGAAAGGATCAGAGCGTCGATGCGGTGATCGACCGTTTCAACGCCGTCTGCGCCGACATACAGGAAGCTGTGGTGTTCGGTATCAATCCGCCCGCCATCTCGGGCCTCGGCGTCACCTCAGGCCTGCAGATGCAGCTGCTCGACATCAACAATCTCGGGCCGCAGCAGATGATGCAGGCGCTTGACGACGTGGAGCGCGCGGCCGGAGAGGATCCGCGCATCAAGTCGGTGACGTCGCTCTACGAGGGGGCCATACCGCAGTACAGGCTCAGGATCGACCGCGACCGCATAAAGATGCAGCAGCTTGAGGTGGCCGACGTGTTCTCGGCCCTGTCGGCCTACATGGGCGGATCGTACGTCAATGATTTCACCGATTTCGGGCGCGTCTATCAGGTGAATCTCGCCGGCGACGAGCAGGCCCGCTCGCGCGCCGAGGGGGTGCTGAAGCTCAGTGTGCGCAACGCTCTGGGGGAGATGGTGCCGTTCTCCTCGTTCATGACGGTAGAGCCTTCGCTGGGCCAGAGCGGAGTGTCGCGCTACAATATGTATCCGACGGCCTCGCTGACAGCCACTCCTGCCCATGGCGTCAGCTCGTCGGAGGGAATAAAGATTATGGAGGACATAGTGGAGAGCACGCTCGGCACGGAATACTCCTACGCCTGGACCGGCGAGGCCTTTCAGGAATCGCAGGGCGGCGTGACGGTGTCGCTCGTGCTGATCTTCGCCGTGGTGATCACCCTGCTTGTGCTCGCCGCGCAATACGAGAGCCTGACCGACCCTGTGGCCGTGGTGATCTCGATGCCCACAGCCATACTCGGCACGGTGATCGGTTGCCTCTTCATGGGGCAGAGCATCTCGATCTACACCCAGATCGGCATTATACTGCTGCTCGGCCTTTCGGCTAAAAACGCTATCCTTATCGTGGAGTATGCCATCGACTACCGCCGCTCTGGCATGGACATCCGTTCGAGCGCCACGCAGGCCGGCCGGGTGCGTTTCCGCCCGATCATGATGACGGCGCTTGCCTTCGTGTTCGGCGTGATGCCGATGCTTTTCGCCACCGGAGCGGGCGCCGCGAGCCGCGTGTCGCTCGGCACGGCCGTAGTGTTCGGCATGGCGGTCAACGCGCTTGTCGGCACCCTGTTCGTGCCTAATTTCTGGGAGCTGCTCGAACGCTTCCGCGAGCGCCGGCTCTCGCGCTTCCTGTCCACTCCGACCACGGCGCTTCCGCCCGTCACCAGCCATGGCGACGGCGACAGCTCAGGCTCTGATGCCGACGCCGGCAAGCCATCAGGCTCCTCCTCGCTCTGACGCCGCCAAGACGGCAACAGATATAATGCAGCGTGCCAATCCGTTGGCGGATCAGGCACGCTGCGCTTTCATGCCTGAACTCCGCACGCAGCGCAAGTTTTATCGTTTTTTTTATTTGAAAATATGCAAAAAAGCATATATCTTTGCAAACAGATTTTTGAAACACACCGGAGTCAAAGACTGTAGAAATACAAAGATTGTGAAAGTATAAAGACTGTAGAAATACAAAGATTGTAGAAATACTGAAGCTGTCAATGCCCGTCGTATACAGCTAAACAATGATTGTAGAAATACATTCCTTGATCTAATTAGTTTTCAGAAAGAACGAAACATAAAACCAGTTATTCACTAACTTTTTAGCAATGAGAGTGTTGCGGGTCAAGCCGAAATCCCGGTGCATTTGTTAAATTTCGGGATTAGAAGTGTTAAAAATTCAGGCGTATAGTTTGACCAGTCGGAAGATGAAGAA
>CANRCT010000067.1 GCA_947629175.1 uncultured Muribaculaceae bacterium
AAGACTCGAACACCGTAAAATCAGCGTTCGAGCCATACTATATTGCGTTATCCCACTTTTATCGGACAGCAATAATAGATTGGCCACGTTCATGTTGGAGACGACCGTCTGCCCCACCTCCACCTCGCGGGATATGACAATACCGTCGATCGGCGAATAGATCTCGGCGTAATTGAGATTCTTGGCCGCCCGCACCTTGTCGGCCTTGGCCTTGTCATAGGCGGTCTTCGATACCTCCAGCTCCTTTTTGGAGGTCTGGAATTCATAGTCGCTTATGAGCTGCTTGTCGTGGAGCGCCTTGTCGCGGTTGTAGTTGGTGAGATTATACTCGTAGGTAAGACGTGCCGACTCCACATTGGCCTCCGCGCTCCGCAGATCGCTCTCCAGAAGAGTCTTTTCTATTTCGGCTATAAGCTGGCCTTTAGTCACCTCGGTATTGTAGTCGGCATAAAGTTTGTCGATAATGCCAGTCACCTGCGTGCCTACATCCACCTGCGTGACCGACTCGATGGTACCTGTGGCCGTGACAGTCTCCGTCAGTTCGCCGCGTTCGGCCCTGACCGTCTCAAGACTCACGCCCGGCTGCTTGCTGCAGGCGCCCAGCGATGAAAGCACGGCCGCAGTCAGCAATAGTTGAGTGATTTTTGTCATCATTCTGTCTCGTGGTTATTTTGTACAATATTATTTCAAGGGAGCGAAACCGTGGCGTTGCGGTAAAACTCGATCATCTTCTGCCCGAGCATAGCCATGTATTTGGCCTGAAGAAGCGAATGCTGTGCCTCGACATAGGTGTTGTGCGACGTCATCAGCTCCACGGGATTGACATATCCGAGAGCGAACCGCTCGTTGGTAAGCTCGTCGCTGAAACGGGCCGATTCAAACTGCGCCTCGGCCGCTGTGTATCTCGACTGTGCGGAGCGGGTGTCGATATACCAGTTCTCGACGAGCTGCGCAAGTCCCGTCCGGCGCTTGTCGATATCAAGCTGTGCGTCGAGCGACGCCACCTTGGCACGCGCTACTGCCGTGCGGGTCTTTTTATTGTCGAGCAACGGCACTGACAGCGTAAGGCCCACCGACTCGTTAAGCGAACGTTTCATCGCCTGACCGAATGCCTGCCCCGGCGTGCCGTAACCGGTGCCAATACCGGCGTTGAGCGAGATCTTCGGCATTTTCCCCGCCTTGGCCACGGCAATATCCAGCTCGCTGACCGACTGCTCCGCCTCCAGACCGCGTATCTTCATGTCGGTGGCCAGTGCAAGCTCATAAGTGTCGGCGATCGGAGGCAGCTGAGCCATGATGCGGGCGCTGTCCCACTCCACCGGTGCCAGTTCGATATCGGCGTCGATGCCGAGTTCGAGCAGCTGCTTCAGCTCCATGCGGCGGGAATCGTAGGTGCTCCTGGCGTTGACCAGCGCATAGCTGTCCTGCTCATACTGCGACTTCAGCTGGGCATAGTCCACTTTGGATATACGGCTCGCCTCCATCAGCTGCCGGGCGCGTTCGGCCTGCGCATGGCTCACTTTGACCGCCTCTTCATAGATACCGATCGCCTCGCGGGCATAAAGTATGTTGGTATAGACCTGAAGCAGATCGGTCTCCAGAGTGCGCACGATGTCGGCTGTATTATACCGGTCGATATCGGTCTGTATACGGCTCTGTTTTATGGTATTCTCGCGCTTGCCGCCGTCCCATACAGTCCATCCGGCATTCAGCCCGTAGGAACTGCTGTAAGTGTTTCTGGAGCCTTCGCCCCAGGGGTAGTTGGTGAAACCATGTGTCGTGGCGAAGTCGAGAGTCGGCTGCCACTGTGCCTCGGCCTCGTCGAGACTGTAGCCGGAGGTCTGCTCGGCGAGTATCGACTTGCGGAGCGTTATGTTGTGCTGCCGTGCATAATCGACGCATTCCGAATATGTCCATGTGCGCGCGGCGGCTGTCAGCGACAAAAACGCCATCATTACCGGTAAAGCGTATTTTCTCATTGCGTATGGGTTGCGTTTATGATTCATACTGCAATATTACGCCAAGAAAGGCGACCGGTGAAATAACTTCAACCAATCGCCTTTTTCATCCAACGAACGGCCCGCGGGCCGGCCATCAAGTGGCTCACTTGCGCCCTTTGCCTATCGAATGGGCCGTAAGATATTGCTGAAAAGCCGCCTTATAGCTGTCGCCGACAGGTATATAGTTATCGGCATCCATCACGAGCCTGCTGCGTTCGATCTGCTCCACGTGATTCATGTTGACTATATATGAACGATGCACCTGCAGGAAGCTTTCGCCAAGCATATCCTTTATCGCGGCGAATGAGCTCAGGGTAAGCAGCGGAGTGCTTTTACCTGCCACATAGATCTGAAGATACTCTCCGTAGCCCTTTATAAACCGGATATCCGAGAGGGCTACCCTCACATGACGGTAGTCGACCTTGACGAACAGCGATCCGTCGGTTTCGGCCGACAGATCCGACGGCTGACGTCCGCGCATGGCCGCCATCTCCACCGCTTTGTTGACCGCGCGGCTGAACTCCACGAAGCCATAAGGTTTCAGCAGATAGTCGACAGCCGACACCTTGTAGCTGTCGACGGCATACTCGGAATAGGCCGTAGTGAAAATCACCATGGGAGGATCAGGCAGCGTCTTTATGAAGTCGAGACCGTTAAGATCGGGCATGTTTATGTCGGTTATTATCAGATCCACATCATTTTCCGACAGCAGTTCGATCGCCTCGAATCCGCTGCTGCAGACTCCTGCCAGCTGGAGGGCGGGGATTTTGCCTACGTATCCGCGTAGTTTTTCAAGAGCTATCGGCTCGTCGTCAATGATCAGAGTTTTCAACGGCATGGGCGGGTATTGTAAGATTGACAGTATAAGTGGACAGTGACGACTCAATATCGAGCGACGCACTGTCGCCATAGATAAGCTCAAGACGCCGGCGCGCATTGCGCAGGCCGATGCCGGTAGATGCGCTGTCGGCTCCCGAACCGGAATGGTTGCTGTTCATGCAGCTGAATCTGACTATGCCATCCGACATATCTACACGCACAACCACAAATGAATCCTCGCGGTAACTCACGCCATGCTTGAAAGCATTCTCTATGAACACGAGAAACAACAACGGCGGCAACTCAACTCCGCGCATCTCCTCCTCGGAGGGAAATTCAGCCGTGACGCCAACCTTGTCGGCTGGAAAACGCTGCCTCATAAGATTCATGTAATTGCGCAGAAACTTCACCTCCTGCGAGAGCGGTATCCAGGGCCGGGAGCTCTCATAAAGCATATAGCGCATGAGCTGCGACATGTCGATGACCATCATCTGCGCCTTCTCCGGATCAATCTCTATCATGCCGTGGATATTGTTGAGCATGTTCATATAGAAATGCGGATTGATCTGGGTCTTGAGATATGCGAGCTGACTCTCGGCACTGGCCTTCATCAGACTCTCTTTCTCAAGCTTGTCGTCGAATCGCTGGAACATCAGCGCTATGGCGAGATTGCAACCGACCACCAGAATGGCATAGGTAAAGTCGAGCAACAGAGGCAAAGGCACCAGCGGCCTGAAAAACGGGTGGGGCGCCGGATGCATCCCGCGCGGAGCTTTGGCCATCATGTGCGTGAAGTCGACATACTCATACAGAGCCATTACAGCAAGCACGCCGACCACCGCCGCCAGATACGCAGCGAGCCGGTTGCGCAGCATCAGTCGCGGGATCAGCAGGTTATTGTTGATCAGAAACAGTATCAGGAACGGGAGTACTGTACGGGCCAGTCCGGCCAGCACCTCAGGATCTACAAGCGGCACCGAGAGCTGCGAGCGGTTGCGGATGACGTCGAGCAGATACAGTCCGACCGCTATCACCCAAAGAATGACATATACGGTGCTTTCAGTTGTCCGGCTGCGTATTTTTTTCATAAATGCGACTTATTCTGATAGTGATCGCAAAGATAATAAATCGGCCCGTCAGTATGAAACCAAATTCAACCAACAGGCCGATTATCCCAACGGACAGCCGCTCTACTCCGACGGGAGGGTTCTGACGCCATGGCGGAGCACACGCCGCACAGTGCTCCATTTAGGGAAGATAACACCGACAATATAAAAAGCAGAAAAGGCAGACATTTGCTTATCAAATATCTGCCTTTCTGTAAGTGTCCGAAATGAGACTCGAACTCACACGATCCAATGATCACTACCCCCTCAAAGTAGCGCGTCTACCAATTCCGCCATCCGGACTTAAAATCATCTGCTTTAGGTGGTCAGCAAGCTCCTAGGTTTGATTTTTTGCAGTGGAGCGAAAAACGGGACTCGAACCCGCGACCCCGACCTTGGCAAGGTCGTGCTCTACCAACTGAGCTATTTTCGCGAGTTGGGCGCCTGCTGACTGCCGGCTGATGAAGTATGTTAATGTTCTCTTCGAGCGAAAAACGGGACTCGAACCCGCGACCCCGACCTTGGCAAGGTCGTGCTCTACCAACTGAGCTATTTTCGCAAGTCGGTGCAACCGTTTTCCCGATTGCGATGCAAAGGTAGGCATTATTTCCGAACCACCAAAATTTTTCGGCTGATTTTTTGTCGCATTTTTTAAAAGTCCGACGTGATCACCCTGACCGACAGAATAGTTAGACATCAAAAAAAATCATGCATCATGTCGAAGACAGAGCTGCGCCAACGAGATCAGCCGCAATCGCACACCACGCGGTGGTTGTCGGAATGACATGCGTGGACCGTACCGTCGACGATGATATGACGTGTAGCCATCTCCGCTATGGCGGTCATCTCATGGCTTACGAGAACGACAGTAGTGCCTGAAGCCTTTTGCTCGCGCAGAATATCATAGATACGGTGTTCGAAATGCTTGTCGACATAGCTCAGAGGCTCGTCGAGAATAAGCAGCGGCGACTCCGATATCAGCGCACGTCCGAGCAGCGAACGCTGCACTTGTCCGCCCGACAGACGTCCGATCGGTTGCGAGGCATATCGCTCCATCTCAATAGTGCACAGCGTGGCGGCAGTACGGGCCCTTACCTCAGCGCGGCTCATGCCTTTGCGGCCAAGAAGACCGGAGGCCACCACTTCAGCCACTGTCAGGGGAAAATGTGAATCTATGGCATTCTTCTGTGGGAGATACCCTACTTCAAGTCTGCCGGCAGCCGAGCCGTCAGCGCAGAAATATTCCACTGAGCCATCGCTTGGCTTCATGAGCCCGAGGATAATGCGCAGCAGACTCGTCTTGCCCCCGCCGTTTGGCCCCGTTATAGCCATGAAGTCGCCCCGGCATATGTCGAGATCCACTCCCGACAGCACCTGGCGGACGCCGTGACGCAATCCGACGTCACGAAGACTAATCAGTTTATGTTGTTGATGATTCATCGTGTCAGTGCGTCGACAAGTTGTAACATGACTGCGTCCCACTCGGCAGCCATCGGATTGAATACGGCCTTCCGGGCGCCCGTGGCCTGCGCTATGGCATCGGAGCGTCCCGACTCATCCATCTGCGGCTGCACGAACATCACAAGCTGACCCGTTCCTTCAGGCACTGACGCGATCCGCTCCATCAGCCCCGGGAGCGACAGCTCCTTGCCGCCGCTGCCGAGAGCTATCTGCTTCAGTCCGTAATCGCGGGCGAAATAGCTCAGCGACGGATGCCATACAAGAAACGGGCATCCGCGCAGAGGTGCGAGCCGGGCAGTCATGCTGCTGTCGAGCCGGGCGAGATTTCTGTCGAGATCGGCATGTCGGCGCCGGTAATAGTCGGCATTCACCGGATCAGCCTCCACCATGGCGCCAAGCATATTGGCAGCTATGACGCGGGCGTTGCGCACCGACGTCCAGGTATGCGGGTCAGCTCCTGAATGGTCGTGATGATCTCCGTCTGCCTCATTGTGGAGGTGTGCATGGCCCTCATCGGCTATGAGATCAATTCCTTCCGAAGTATCGACAATTTTCATTTTGCCGTTTCCATCTTTAAGCCTCTGCCCGAGAGCGTCCTCCCATGGCAGATGGCCCATCTTCATATACAGCAGGCTGCGCGAGGCATCGCGCAAGGTAGCCAGCGGAGGGTCGAAATTTTCCGGATTCGCATCACCGGGAAGGAGAGATTTCACTTCAGCCCGGTCGCCGACGATACTGTCGAGCAGCCATTTCTGCGGATCTATGCTCACTGTCACTATAGCCTTTGCGCCCCCTTTGCGACTGCAGCCGACCACGGCTACCACTGCTGCTGCCGCAAGCAGCAACAGTATATATTTAATAATATCATTCATCGGCAGATTTTTTTATCAGTTCAGGCCATCTGTTCATCATATAACGCATCATCAATGCCCCGACCGCCGCGCCCACGACATCGGCCACCCAGTCGGCCCAGTCGGCCGAACGGCCCGAGCCCATAGCGCCCTGCACGATCTCTATCAGTCCGCCCAGAAGTCCCGAAGCGACAGCTCCCGCGAGCCACGCGCGTCGCGAACCTTTCAACCTGCAGATATCGAGCGCCAGCAGTGCGGCTATCACTCCGAACATAAGGAAATGGGCGATCTTGTCGGCCCCGGGAAACAATGCGGGAGTATCCTCCGGCAGAGGATCGGGTGCAAGCGTAAGCCACAGCATGCCGGCAAAAGCCAACGCCGATAACACCACCGGTGGCACACTCATCAGCAGACCCAATATTTTCTTCCATAAATTCATAACTGCAAAGTTACAACAACTCCCGCTCAATTCCGTTGCCCCGCCCCCGAAAATTATCCCAGTTTATAGATTAAAACACCATTGAAAACATAATGATTTATCACCCCCATGGTTCATAAGGCATTTTCCCATGATAGGTATAGGCGGATAATGCGCCCAATATTAGTCGATTGATGCTAAGCGTGTTGGCGCATTATTCATCAGTCGC
>CANRCT010000068.1 GCA_947629175.1 uncultured Muribaculaceae bacterium
TACAACTTCTTGAAAGTATTGCGAGAGGGTAATCCTCCTGCAAAGTTGTATTGTGTGGGTGATGATTGGCAGTCTATCTATCGCTTTTCGGGAAGTGATATGGCTCTATTCAATCAATTTTCCGAATATTTTGGAGCTACAGAGATAAACAAGATTGAAACGACATACAGATTTGGAGAACCTTTGGTTTCTTTGTCCTCGAACTTTATACAACGCAATAAAGCCCAAATACAAAAGAATATCCATTCGTTCAGTTCTGAAATGAGAACAGAGTTGGAATTCTATGCTTATGATAGACGAGATTACTGCAATACGATAGGGCAAATTGTGGCTTCTATTCCATCGGATAAATCAATATTCCTATTGGGGCGTTACTCTTTTGATGATTATTACCTCTCCTTTATGTTCCAATCAATTAAAGAGGGTAATAGATTCTACTATGTGATAGGAGGACGAAAAATAGAGTTTTTAACCGTACATAAGTCAAAAGGTCTTGAAGCGGATTATGTAATACTCTTACAATGCAATAAAGATACATACGGTTTCCCATCACAGGTGAGTGACGACCCTGTGCTTAACTATGTACTCACTAAAAGCGACCAATTCCCATACGGAGAAGAAAGAAGATTATTCTATGTTGCAATAACAAGGGCTAAGATAAAAACGCTTGTATTATACGATAAGCGTTTCTCGTCTGTATTTGTGGATGAGTTCTTGCACCCCGAAAAGGTTTCCGAAGAAAGCTATGTAAAACACCCCAACGCTAATAAAAGATGGACGAGAGGTGCAGACCAATTCCTATTGAAGTTACACAGCGAGGGAAAGAGTGTGAAATACATTGCTGCTAAAATGGGCAGAAGCCAAACATCTATCGTTATGCGATTGAATAAGCTTAAACAATAACTGCCATTGTTTTTTATGGTATGACATTGCTTGTGTCGAATAAATCTATTACCTTTGTAGCATCAAGAGTTATCACATTGGAGCATAACAATGAAGAACTCAGAAATACGAACGGTTGCTATCTCGTTACCTAATTTTCAAGCAATCCGAATAACCGTTTAATTCTAAGATAATTGCAAATTCTGCGATTTTTTTTATAAAAAATCTCTGCCGGGGGTTGAGTTTTGAGGATCGTGTGTGTCTTTATTATGTGTATGACGAACAGAAATGACATAGAGCAGCTTTTCAGGACGCATTACGAGCGGATGCACCGTGTGGCGGTATCGCTGCTTCACGACGATGATCTTGCGCGTGATATAGTCCACGATGTGTTCGCTGCGCTGCTCTGTGGGCGTCAGTCTGTCGCCGTCACTGGCGGCTATCTGCTGAAAGCGGTGAGAAACCGCTGCCTTAACCATATCCGCGACTGCGATATACATCAGCGCATTGCCAACCGCTATTTTCTCGACAATGAGGAGTACGACGCGGACGGCTGGCCCGATGATGAGACAATCGCACGGATCGACAGCATGATACGCAGCGACATCTCTCCGCAGGCAAGGCGCGTCATTGATCTGCGTTTTTCCGACGGCCTGCCGTTCGCCAAGATCGCGGCGACAATGGGGATAAGCGAGACCGCCGTATATCGTCATCTCGGCCATGCACTTACAATCATACGCCAAAAACTCAACGACAATGGATAAATACGACCATGTGCTTGACATTATCGAGCATCCTGAAAATTATACTTCTGAGCTGCTGGCTGAAATTCTGTCGGATCAGGAAGCCAGAGCGATCTACAATCTTCTGTGCAAAACGGAGTCGGCGATAAAAGCCAGCGGTGAGCCCGATGTCGATGCCGAGTGGGAGAGATTCTCGCAGAAGTCGGCGGTATCTCGTCGCCGCTCATTCCTGTGGGCCGGAAGCCGTGCCGCGTCGATAGTTGCCATAGTCGCCACCTCCATAGTCGCCGTTGCCGCCGGGATAGCGGTCACTGTGTCAGTGACCGGCCATCGACCGGGTCCGGTGGCCGCCGAGCCGGCCGATGCTCCCGCTGCCGTCTCCATGCTGCCTGATACCGTGGCTGCGCCGGATGATACCTTGAAAGTTGTCCGCGAGCCGATGATGTTTGAGGATGAAGCTCTTGAAGAGATCATGAGACATGTCGCCGATGCATACGGAGTAGAGATATTGTTCAACAACCATGAAGCCGCCGGGCTGCATCTTTATTACAGGCTCGATCCGTCGCTGCCGCTCAACGAGGTGGTGGATCAGCTCAACACATTCGAGCGGATTGACATCAGACTGAACGGCAATACCCTAACCATTGACTGACCATGTTATCGATTTATCTTCTGCGCTGCAAAAGGGCAGTGCTGACCGTAATGACAGCTGTGATTGCATGTCTGTCGGCCGGTGCGCATACATACGAGTATTCATTCCACGACACACCGCTGTCGGAAGCTATCGTCAGGATAAGCAAGGATCATCCAGAAATAACCGTTTCGTTCATCTACAAGGAGCTCGACAATTACACCACGTCGGCGGTGGTTGCCACCGACAACGCCCATGAGGCATTGAAGCTTGTGGTAGGCCGCAATCCGGTTTCACTGATCCGGAAAGGCGATGAGTTTTATATCGAGGCGCTGCAGCATGGCAGATTCGTCTACACTGGCCGGGCTGTCGGGAGCGATGACGAGCCTGTTGCAGCCGCTACAGTGATGCTTCTTGAGCCGAAAGACTCCACAGTGCTGACATATGGCGTGGCTGATTCGCAGGGCCGCTTCGCCATACCCTGCGACCACCGCGATGTCATAGCCAAGCTGAGCTGTATCGGATATCATACGGTCTTCCGTCCGTGCTCGGGATTCAATATCGGCACTGTCGTCATGCCTGTCAATGCCACGCAGCTGGAGTCGGTGAAGGTTGAGGGACAGATGGCGACGGCCTATCCTGACCGCACTGTCTACATACCGACAGCCCGCCAGAAGAATGCATCGCAGACAGGCGCGGATCTGATTGACCATATGGGAATCCCCCAGCTGAGAGTCTCCAAAGGCGGAAATATCGAGACTAACTCCGGCTGCAAAGTGGTAGTGTTTATCGACTATATTCCCGCATCGGAAAATGATCTGAAAGCCATGCGCATGTCGGATGTGAGACGTGTGGAATATTATGAGTATCCTTCCGATCCCCGCCTGCAGGGGAATCCGTTTGTGGTGAATTTCATCATGCAGCAGTATGAATACGGCGGCTACGTCAAAGGGTTCGATCATACGAATCTGCTGGATTATTCCGGACAGCTCCTCGGCAACATCCGCCTCCAGTACAAGGAAATGACCTATGACGTGATGGGGTATGGCTTCGGGCACAGCAGCAAGCACTACGGCTCGGAACTGACCGAGACATACCGGCTCCCACAGCCCGACGGCGAAATGAGGACGTTTGACCGCTATTCAAAAACCACCTCTTCCAAGGAGACCAGACGGCAATATTTCGCAGCCGCCAAGGCTACATATAATACCGAGAGAATTCAGGCTGCCACGGAGATCGACATGAGCGTAGACCGGCGTCCCCACTCCGATCGGTCAGGCATCGTCAGATATGATCCCGCTGCGTTTCCGTCGGCCGACTACACGTCGACACTTTTCAGCAGGTCAAGTTTTGTTTCTTACAGCGGGTATTATTATTTCTCTCTGCCCAAAGACAACACCCTGACACTGACTCCGCAATATGTGTATTCACATACTGTGCAGAACTCATCGTATGCCGAACAGGGCTATGCAAGGATTGATAATGATGCTTCCGACAACACCAGTCAGTTCATAGCCCACCTGAAGTATACCCATGATTTCGGCAAGGCAGGCCGGATACTGAGTTTCGTAAGGGGCATATACGAGTATAACCGGACGCGATATACCGGCTCGGTCGTGTCGCTCGACAGAGCTAAGACGTCGCGTGTGGGCGTGGGTGTCAACTACTCTGTCATGCTTGGCCAATTCTATGGCATGACCGGCTTTGGCTGGGACTGGGACCGGCTGCAGTTCGGTGACATCACCGACAGGCCCTCCTCGCCATGGTTTGATCTCTCGCTTCAATATAGTCCGGGCAAAAAACACTCCGTTTCAATGGTTTTCCATTACAGCACCTGGGCTCCCGATCCGAGCTTCAAGAGTGAGAACATCATCAGTGCCAACCACCTGTTGAGCTATACCGGCAATCCAGGTCTTGTCCCCTCGAAAAGCTATGATCTTGGCGTGTTTTATTCGTGGTTCCCCTCCAATGACTACAGTCTGAGCGCTTTTGTCACCACATGGATGGTGGGCGACAGGTATGTCTATGACTACGAGGCCTCTCCTACGGGGATTCTGCGCACAATCAAGCAGCCGCTTGGAGGATACAGCCCGACCAGATACGGACTGAGCGGCACGTTGAGATTTTTCGACCGGAGTCTCGTTCTGACCGGACAGATAAGCCACAGTCTGACTCATAACGGAGCTCCATACAATTTCAACAGATCACACATCGACTGGTATGCCCGCATCCGTTATTATCTCGGCAACTGGAATTTTGCAGCTACATATATATCGCCCTCAGGAAAATCAGACGACAAGATCAACGGAATCTGGACAAATGCCAAAAGCGACTGGTATGTGACCGTAGGCTGGGCTAATGCCGACTGGAACGTCAGGGCCAATATCATCAACATAAGCCGCTGGAACTGGCGAGGAGACCGCCAGACGATGCGCAGCCGGTATTATGATACGTCGCAGCAGATCTACGGCGGCGGCAGCCATGCCTTGATACAGCTGTCGGCCACCTATACTTTCGGCTTCGGCAGGAAGGTGTCGCGCGACAACGAGCCGAGCGTCTCCGGCTCAGCCTCTTCCGGCATCCTGAAATGATCCGGTCGGCTGCCCATGCACAGTTATTAAGATCGGAGTGAACAAACTGGCCGTTGTCGTGCGTTGAGGTATATAGACCTTTATGTAAGATAATGGACAGAATGACGATCTATGCGCGCTTTGCCGGGATGGTGGAGCGACTGCCCGACGCTCCGGCGGTCATCGAAGAAAAACGCACTGTCAGCTATCGGGAACTTGACCTGATGGCCGACCGTATTCTGGCAAAGATGGCTGCCGGTAGTCCGGCGGGAATAGAAGATTGCTGTCATGAAAGGACAGACGGCGGTCACGGACGGTTCGTAGGCATAGTGATGAGCCATGGGGCGGAGATGATCGCGGCAATGCTCGCCGTGCTCAAGAGCGGTGCGGCCTACGTGCCTGCTGAGCCCTCGCTGCCCGTCGACCGCAAGCGATATATGATGGAGTCGGCCGGGGTGTCGCTGATCATTACCGACGACTTTTGCCGCGATCTGCCTGCGGTCTCGGAGGGGGTTCCCGACCGATCGGTGCCCGATGGCGTGGCATACGTGCTCTTCACATCCGGCACGACGGGCCGGCCTAAGGGCGTTGTGGTCGAAAACCGGAGCGTGGTGAACTATGCGGAGGCGTTTGAGGCGGAGTTTCATCCCGGACCGGGCGACGTGATGCTGCAGTTCTCCGTCTGCGCGTTCGATATCTTTGTCGAGGAGGTGTTCACTACGCTGCTCAATGGCGCGGCGCTTGCCATTCCGCCGAAGAGCGTCCATGACGCCGATGTGGAGACGCTGATGGATTTCTGCGAACGGCAGGGCGTGACGGTGATAAGCGGATTCCCCTATCTGCTTGCCGACATGAACCGTCACCGCCGCTATCCCTCCCGGCTCCGCCTGCTGATCAGCGGCGGCGATGTGGTCAGGGCGAGCTATATCACATGGCTAAAGGGTCGCGGATTCATGATCTACAACACCTACGGACCGAGCGAGACGACCGTGTGCGCCACATATTACCGCATCGATAACACCTCTGCGCTCGACGACGGCACATTCCCGATCGGCAAGGCGATAAAAGGGGTAGAGGTGAGGCTGCTTGACGACAATCTGCGCGAAGTCCTGCCGGGAAAGACGGGTGAGATATGCATATTGGGCGAAGGAGTGTCGCGCGGCTATATCGGCAATCCGCCCGAGCAGGCCAATTTCACTGCGTGGCACGACGGGCGGCGGATGTATCGCAGCGGCGATCTCGGCTATGCGCTCCCTGACGGAAATATCGCTTTCCTGCACCGGCGCGACCGTCAGGTGATGATCCTGGGGCGCAGAGTGGAGCCCGATGAGGTGGAGAATGTGCTAAACGAGTCGCCCTGCGTGGAGCGCGGCGTAGTGCGTGCCGCGCTCGACGAGCATGGACTTGCCTATCTCACTGCCTATATCGTGCTGTCGCACAAATACTGCAAGGTCGGTCGTATCCGGGAATTTCTCGCTTCGCGGCTCGCCGACTATATGGTGCCGGAGTTTTTCGTGAGGATGGAGCAGCTGCCGCTGACTCCCCGCGGCAAGATCGACGATCATGCGTTGCCGGTCGTAATGAAGGAAGGAGGAGCGGAGTGATGCTGGAGATTATGCCGCTGACAGATATCGACAGGCTCGTTGAGTGGCGCCGGGAGGTAGTCGGCGAAGTGTTCGGGGCGGTGCCGTCGGCTGAATTGCTGTCGGCCAACCGCCGATACTATGAGCGTCATATTCCGGATGGCTCGCATCTGGCTGTTGTGGCGCGAAAGGATGGCACCGACACCGGTTGCGGGGCGATCTGTCTGTCGGATGAGTTGCCGTCGCCCGATAATCCTTCTGGACGCTGCGCCTATCTGATGAATATTTATGTGCGGCCGGCATATCGCTCGCAGGGGATCGGACATGCCATTGTGAGGCATCTGGTGGAGACTGCCCGCAGGAAGGACTGCGACAAGATCTATCTTGAAATATTGCTGTCCGATAAAAGTGGGATAACGCAATATAGTATGGCTCGAACGCTGATTTTACGGTGTTCGAGTCTT
>CANRCT010000069.1 GCA_947629175.1 uncultured Muribaculaceae bacterium
AATATTCCGATGATATATTATTATAAGCGCAGGATGCACGACGGCTGGATCAATATCATCAATCCGTTCCGTGGCACGATAGTGCTGGGTACTCCCGGCTCCGGCAAGTCTTTCGGTATCATAGACCCGTTCATTCGCCAGCACTCCCGGAAGGGTTTTGCCATGATGGTATATGACTTCAAGTTTCCGACACTTGCCAAGACATTGTTCTATCAATACTGTAAGAATCAGCACTATGGCCATCTGCCCGCAAACTGCGGCTTCCGGATTGTGAACTTTACCGACGTGGAGTATTCCAACCGCATCAACCCGATTCAGCGCAAGTATATACCCGACCTCGCGGCGGCATCGGAAACGGCGGCGACGCTCCTTGCCTCGCTCAACAAGGGAGGCGGCGAGAAGAAGGGCGGCTCGGAGGCGTTCTTCACAAACTCGGCCGAGAACTTCCTTGCGGCCATCATATATTTCTTTGTGAATTTCCACCCGACGGGCTTTCTCAAAGGGAAGAAGCTGAGACGCTTCATCTCGCATGAGGGAAAGCGGCTGGAGCTTGTGATACGCAACTGGGATGACTACAACGCCATTGATGAGAACGGTGCGGTGATTCTGGACTTCGTGGACTCCAACGGCAACGACGTGTCGACCGACGAGGACAGGATGTTTGTTGACCTTAACGGATTCTCTTATATAGACCGCCTCGGCAAGCTGATTCTGATTGACCGCTGCTGGTATGAGGACGAGGGCGGTAACGAGGTTGAGCCGGACACCGTGACCGGGGAGTTCTCCGATATGCCCCATGTGCTTTCGTTCCTCGGACGCAAGTATTCGGAGGTGTTCGACATTCTGATGATGGATGACAAGATAGCCTCGCTGATGGCTCCCTTCAAATCGGCCTACGAGAACAAGGCCAACGACCAGCTGGAGGGTATGGTGGGCACTCTGCGCGTCAACGCCGCAAGGCTTGTGTCGCCGGAAGCCTACTGGGTGTTCACCGGTGACGATTTCGACCTGAAGATTTCAGACCCGGCGAATCCGAGCTATCTCGTGATTGCCAACGACCCGGAGAAGGAGCAGGTCATAGGCTCGCTCAACGCCCTTGTGCTTAACCGTCTGATTACCCGTGTCAACTCCAAGGGAAATATCCCGGTGAGCATTATAGTGGACGAGCTGCCGACCCTGTATTTCCATAAGATCGACAGGCTCATCGGTACGGCGCGAAGCAACAAGGTAGCCGTGACTTTGGGATTTCAGGAGCTTCCGCAACTTGAAAGCGACTACGGGAAAACCGGGATGCAAAAGATAATCACCACCTGCGGCAATATCTTCATGGGCGCGGCAAGAAATAAGGAAACGCTCGAATGGGCGCAGAATGACGTGTTCGGCAAGGTGAAACAGACTTCAACTTCTATAACGATTAACGACCAGAAGGTATCCACATCAATCTCCGAGAAGATGGACTATCTCGTTCCGGCGGCAAAGATTGCGGACATGGCGACCGGATGGCTCGCGGGTCAGGCGGCGCGTGATTTCACGGCCACCGACAAGAGCATGATGTCGCATTTCGACATCGAGCAGTCGGAGGAGTTCAAGACCACCAAGTATTTCTGCAAGACCAATTTCGACATGGCGCGGATAAAGGAGGAGGAATCCCACTATGTGGAGCTTCCGAAAATATACACTTTCGCCGACGAGCGGGAGAAGGAGATTATGCTCAACCGCAATTTCAAGCGCGTGAACAAGGAGGTGGAGGATATGGTGAATGAACTTCTCGGAATACAGTAATATTCAATAATTGAACACGATTGTCTATGAATAACACCGTCACATTCAGCATACCCCTTTCCCTCCGGGCAAGCGGGAGCGCGTTGAAGATTATCGCAATCCTCTCGATGGTGGCCGACCACTGCGCTTACTTTCTGATGGAGCCGGACGCGCCGTTTTACGGCGTGCTCCGCTCTTTCGGGCGTATCGCCTTCCCGGTGTTCGCTTTCCTTGTGGCCGAAGGATTCGCCCACAGCCGCAATAGGATAAGATATTTCCTTATCCTGATACTGGCCGGGATAGTGAGTGAGATACCCTGGTATCTGCTCAACGGGGCTGACGGCACGCATAACGTGATGTTCACGCTCGCCCTGGGCGTGGTCGCTCTCGCGGTGTTCGACCGCCTGTGTGAGCACGGGCCGCTGTCATTTGCCGGGGTGTTGACCGTGGCTGTTCTTGCATGGTGGCTCGGCACGGATTATGACTGGCGAGGGGTGCTGATGATTTTTCTGTTCTATATCCTCCGGCACGGCACCATGCGTCCGTGGTTGGAGCGTTCTTCGACGCATTTCCCCTCACAGGCTGTCTTGCAGATACTCTTTACCTTTCCCCTCATGACCCACTACGGCATAGCCGGAGCCATGCTTGCCTCCGCAGTCATCTTCCTCTATGACGGCACGAGGGGCTTCATACGGGGCAACGCCGCCAAATACGCCTTTTATGCGGTTTATCCAGTTCATCTGCTGGCGATTGCGGCATACGCGCATTTCTAACAGATAACCGATACTTTTCTTTAGGATTTCGGCTCTTGTTATCATCGTTATTTAGCCGATAGCTCAACAATCCTGTTTTTTGGTTCGGTTTTAGTTCGGTTTTGGTTCGGTTTTAGTTCGGTTGGCAGTTTGTCGTTTAGAGAGCCTTTTCCATCAAAAATCAAGGCTGTTGGAATTAAGCAGAAAATCGAAAAGTCCAAGAATCAGAATCCCGTCATCAGTATGCCAAGGATTGATATTGTCGCGCACTATGATAATCTTTTTGAAAGCATCCTGAATGTTTTTCAAGGAATTGCATTCCTGTTCCATCTTTTCCCGGTCAGGTATGGCTAAGGCAGACTGAATATAATATCGTTTTGATCCCATATTGGCGACAAAATCTACCTCGAACTGCTTGCGGTACCATTCGTCACTGTCATTCTTACCTTTTACCTCTACCATACCCACATCAACTGAAAATCCTCTTATACAAAGCTCATTATAGATTATATTCTCCATGATGTGAGTTTCTTCCTGCTGCCTGAAGTCGAGCAAAGCATTCCGCACCCCCATGTCGGTAAAATAAAACTTTGACAATGTAGAGATATATTTCTTACCTTTCACGTCATACCGGGATGCTTTCTCTATAAGAAATACATCCTCCATATATGAGAGATAAGTGTCAATCGTATTGGCTGACAGGTCTGCGTTTCCACGGCTCTTGAATGTATTTGAAAGTTTGGATGGATTGCACGGAGAGCCTATTGAGGAGGCCAGTGATTTTATCAGCTCATCGAACTCCTTTGTCTTTCCGATTCTGTTTCTTTCTGTCAGATCAACCTTATAAACCGTCCGGTAAAGGTTGGAAAGATAGTTTGCTTTCTTTATATGAGAGTCGAATGTAAGCACATGGGGTAAGCCTCCATATGTAAAATAATTCTTCCATGCATCAGCCTTGTCGCCGCCTATGGCAGAATAATACTCCGCGAAAGAAAGTGGGTACATGTGTATCTCATCACCTCTTCCTCTGAACTCGGTGGCAATATCTGAAGAAAGGAATTTTGAATTACTGCCGGTGACATACACATCGGCATTCTCTATCTTGAGGTAGCTGTTAAGCACATCTGAGAAATTCTCCACATGCTGCACTTCGTCAATGAGGATGTAGTACATTGACGAATCAGTCATGCGTGAATCTATGTATTTTACCAATTCAAGCGGTTGGCGCAATTCCAGATTGCGAATATCCTCCAGATCAATCTTTATAATGTGGTTTTGGCCCACACCCTCATTTGCAAGGTATTCGGCAAACAGATTGAACAGAAGATAGGATTTGCCACATCTTCTGAGTCCGGTGACTATCTTTATAGAGCCGTTTCCCTTGGCGGAAACTAACTGGGCGAGGTAGGTAGGGCGAGGAATTTTCATGCCGTTGAGAATTTTTGCCAATATTGGCACTTTTTGTAAACAGCACAAAATTAGCTGAAATTTACGACTCCACAAAGTATTCATTGAGAATTTTTGCCAATGTTGGCGATTTTTCTCAATGACTCAATCTGCATTCTGACAATTTTTATGCAACCGTTTTTGGCAGCAATACACAAATGCAACCAAAAACGATTGCGGAGAACATAGCTTATAGCATCCTAAGCACCCGGATAACGGCGCGAATATAGCCAGGATCCTCGGCATAGCCGATGTTTTTCAGCCAAAGCAGGTAGTTTCCTCCCTTGTAGCGATACTGTACCTTTGTATAATAGGCCCTGACACTCTCCGTCCAATGGGAGAACTCGTAGTATTCGCCAGTCCTCGGATTGGTAAGCCCGAAAAGGTTGTTCTTGTTGCTGCAAACCGATGATTTGAACCAACCTGTTTCGAGAATCGCCTGGGCCAGCACTATCTTCGGGTATTGGATGCCGTTTTTCCTTATCTCTTCCAAAAGATTCGGAATAGTCAGCTCCGGCAAAATACGGCTATGGTCGCTATCCGTCCGGGATTTGCTCACTGTGCCAGAATTGCGGAATAACGGCTTATTATCTTTCCTTTGATTTCTGTCAGTTTTGCACTCTTGCAGAGTCTTGATATTGGTAATTACTTTATTTTCAATGGCTTTATCCGTATTGATAAGATTGTGACCCACAATGGGGCTGTCTTTCGTGATGGTATGGAACTGAGCCATTGCCGAAGAGGGAACCGCAATCATGGCGGCAAATATCAGAATTGTGTCCAAAGTGTTCATTCGCGGATTTTATGTGAAATAATTTTGTCAATGACAAGTGGTTGACACCACGAAATTAACTCCATTAAAGAACCCGTATGAAAGATTCGGACACAATTCTATCAAATCAGCTCCCATATGAACAGTTGGCAAAACTGGGCCTTGACCGGGAAAAGGTTGAGAAACTCCCGCAAGATGTTAAGGAGAAGCTGATTAAAGGCGAAGTAACTCCTCTTATGGAGGTGTCGTTACCTGCCACTAATGGCATGGTGATAACATTACCACTCAAACTCCAGCTTGCCGCCGACAAGGAGGGCAACCCCACTCTGATAGCCTACCCGGTGCAGCGTGAGCTTTCCACCGAAAGGAGCAATGAACTCAGGCTGTCACAGCAGGAGGTTGACGCTCTCCGGCGTGGCGACGTGCTGCAAAAGACTGTCGATATTGACGGCGAGAAAACACGCCGCTATCTCCAGCTTGACCCCGAAACCAAGGCAATAATCCACCGCCGCATCACTGAGGTGCAGATTGAGCAGTCATCGACTTTAGTCGCTTTGCTTCAAGCAAAGAACCTCAAGGACATGGAGAAGGTGAATGACATCGAACTCGGCACACAGCAGAAACAGCAGGTGCGCGAGGGGAAACCGATGGAACTCAACGTAGGCGGCGAGAAAGTCACCGTCGGCATCGACCTCAAGGAACCGCAGGGATTCAGGGTTGTGCAGGGCGACATGAAGGAATGGGAGCGTCAGCAGAAGCTCCGCTACGACGACCTCCATCCCGAATATATCGGTCTGGTAATGACCGACAAGAACCGCTGGGAGTATCAGAAGGTGGTCGAGCATGATTCCAAGGAACGTGCCATACGGCTTGACACGACACAGAAGGAGGAACGGAAATCCGGCCTCAAACTCTGATTCAAAACTATTGCTGTCCGATAAAAGTGGGATAACGCAATATAGTATGGCTCGAACGCTGATTTTACGGTGTTCGAGTCTTCT
>CANRCT010000070.1 GCA_947629175.1 uncultured Muribaculaceae bacterium
GCCTTCCTGCTCTAAAATGCAGATCTTGGCACTGTTTTATGACTCCCATGCTGTCCCAGCATGCTCCGGTCTCTCCAGAGTCAAAAACCGCAGGGCAAATCATTGGAGAGGGAACTGGGTATGACTTGTTCGTATCCGGCTGTCGTAAACGTAATAGAACGTCCCGACAGTTTTTTCAATATTGACGATTGGGGGAAAGAAATGGAAGCTAAGTTGTTGAAATGATAGTTATTGACTATCAATATATATTATTCCTCGTTACGGCTTAAACTTTAATCGCTTTAATTAAAGCTGTCACGGTAAAAGTTAAAGGAGTCCTGTCCGTACAGGGCTCTATTTTTGTGCCATAATTCAAAATAATAGATTATGGCAGCAGAAATAATCAACTCCATACTGGACGGCCCCAAGGGGGTGTATCTGGTAGTTGACGCCACCGACATGAAGGCGGCGTTTCAGGAATTTCTCCGCATTACCCGCGAAGCGGAGGATGAGCAGCGAGCCTACGATGACGAGCTGGCGACAGTGACGCGCGAAGAGGCTTGCAAGATTTTCAATCGTTCATACAGCACCCTTCTCCGCTGGGAGAAGGACGGGTATCTTGTGCCTGTTAAGATTGGCAAGACACCGCTTTACAAGATGTCGGATATAAAGGACATACTGAATCAGAAATTCGGAAATTCGTGAGATTGCAGGTTATAAAAACTTTAGCGGAGCGCGGTTTATTAAAATTTAATTAAGGTTCCACCCAGAAAAGACTTGGTTCCCTTATAGCCTGACTCTCTATGATTATGGATAGACGATATACACTTGTTGCAGAATCTTCCGAAAAATCGGTGTTCCTATTGCCGGTTTTGGAAGATACAGACATTTGGCGTATATGCTTTCTGAATCATGGCGTATCGGGATTGCGGCTCCTGTTCAAGAGAGGATACGCAGGATATCTGATAGTTTCTTTGTTCAATCCATTCCCAATTACCGGGAGTGCAGCCGCAGGAAGAATCACACGACTGAACCGGGTGGAATCATTAGGAGCATCTGAAAAATTGAATTTTCAGTGTGCGGTCAAATGGCTTAACGGCAGAGGGAGACAACGACCTATGGGTGGAGCAGGTATTAACCCGCTTGCCATTACACTGTGGAAGGCACAAAACAGATGCTTATGAGAACATCTCTCCCGGCCGTTGATCCGTCACGACTCTACACACGTCAAGAAGTAACCGCTATGTTCGCGCTCTCCGATGTCGAACTGTTCAGCTATGTAAATGCACCTGACGGTCTGCGCTATGAAACCGCTCAGACTAATCCGTATCCGTATTTCCGTGGAAGCGAACTTATACGCTTCTTTTCCAAAACCTACAAGCTATGCCAAGATGGATGCCTGTCTATGAGGACGATATGACACACTGGCTGTGGGATAACGCGCAGCGTTACCAATGGTGGCTTGAAATAAGATTCCGTGCTGCCAAGACCCCCGGCATGAGATATGTGGGTGACACAAACATCCGCATACGGGTCACTTATGGCGAGTGGCCTGTGACTATCTCATACCTCGGAACGCGATGGCACGCCGATGAGAGAGCTGTAACATCCTTTCTTGAGGCACTGGAGGAGGATGGTCTTATTACCAGAAGGAAGAGCGGCATTATCACTGTTATATCTGTCTGCGGATTTGAAAAGTATTGCTTTAATATGCAGAATAACGGAAATGAGCCATTTCCGGAAGATTCGGTGGATATTGGAACTGATATTCAAAATCCGGAGCATGACATTCCGCAAGAAGGTATATCCGATGAAACGCTAAACGAAACGCTCTCTGAAACGCGAGATGATACGGCAGCCGAAACGCAGACCCATACGCGCCCATATTTATATAAAAGAAAAGAAATAAAAGACCTTTTAATTGATGGTAAACGTGAGCGCGAAAAAGAATTTTTAGAAAAATTGAAAAAATCGGAATCAACGCTTGAAGGTATGGCGATGAGCCTCCATTGCGAGCCGTCAGACCTGCTGGCGGTCGCCGATGATTTCAGTAATGCTACAATTACTACCGAGGATTGGCACCCCACATTCTCGGCTTTCAAAAAACACTTTCTCAACTGGGCCAGGCTAAGAATAAACAAATCAAAAGATGAAATACCCACAAAGAATAAACCCGCAGGAGGCCATTCGCCAAATGCGGGACGCCGCAGAGGGCCGGTTACGCCCGATTGCGGACTTAACGAAGATTGATGCCTACAAACAATTCTTCATGCGCTGCGCGAATGAGGTATGCCCCGGCTATATTGTCCGCAAGGATCAATGTAAGATTCTCAACGACATTGTGCATTGGGCGTTGAAAGACTACCACGGCAATCTCGATCCGGACAGGGGGCTGCTGCTGTGGGGCGACATTGGCACCGGAAAATCAACATTGCTCAGAATTGTCCGGCAGTTCTGCCATGAGATACACCCTCCCGTTGACGGCATGAGGTACTGGTTCAGAATGACAAATGTCATCGACATTTGCGCCGAGTTTTCCGATGAATCGCGTGATGGAGGCTATTATGCCCTACAGTCCTACATAACAAGCTCCCGCCAGGCGTTTGATGAACTTGGAAGCGAGACAATACCCACGGGGCGGTGGGGCAATTTCGAGAACGTGATGCAATACGTTCTCCAGAGGCGTTACGACCTGCGCGACAATCAGTTTACCCACGCCACCACAAACCTCTCCCTTAAACAGCTCTCGCAAGTCTATTCGCCCAGAATATACGACCGATGCAAGGAGATGTTCAATTTCGTGGAGATACGAGGAAAGACATTCCGTAAAACCTATACTCCCGAAGGTGATGGCTAAACGGAGATACGAGAAGAAGGTCAATCTGTCACTGATAGACCGAAGAAAGCTATATACCGTTTCTGAAGCGGCCCGGATAATCGGTATCAGTCGGTCATATTTCTATTATTGCTTCGACCATGACGAGCGGTTTCCCAAACCGACGTTCATTGACGGGGTAACACGCCTGACGGGTAGTGACATCATAGAGATTATAGCCCTGCGGCGGCGCAAGGGGCTATAATCCCGGTTCAGTTCCAGAGATGCCACGGCGGGAAGTGGCGTTCCGGGGAGGCTATGGCGTCCGACAGCTCAACGGCGAGTAGCCACGCCTCGGTGCGCATATCGTCCATTTCGGCTGCGGCTCTCGCTTGCTGGCTCTTACCCGCTCCCGACAGCTCGCGCCACTGCCGGGCGAATGTCGCGGGGTTGAAAGCGTCTATGAACGAAAGTATCTCATTGAGAAGTGTTGCCGGATTGCCACCGGTCATGTCGGCGCAAAAGCAGAACGGCACTCCGCTCCGTGTTTTTCTCCGGAAATCAAAGGCGGTGCAGTCTGTGTCTATCACGCTGACGGTCACGCTCCAGCCGCATTTGGCGGCAATATCTATGATGGTCTGCAATATCATATCTCAAAAACATGGTTATGTCTGCCACAATCTTTGGGTTGTGGCAGACCGGATTATTTTCTTGAACGGGTCTATGCCTCCGGCGGGTCAAAATCGGTTTCTTCAAGGGCGGCGAGCAGGTCAAGCACCATGCCGTCCGCGTCCTCCATATCAGCCACTATGTCGCAGATATGATACGGCGCACCGTTCTTGCCGTGTCCGTCCTCTCCAATCCAGATGTAGGCTTCCTCTTCGGGGTCAAAGCCATCGTAATACCCTCTCACTGACTTTATGAGGGTGTCGGGGTCGCCATCTTTCATTTCTGCGGAGAAATTGAAATCCTGCCCGGCCTTGGTGCATTGTGAAAACTCAAACTGCCATATTTCGGCTTCGGGGTTCTTGGACGTGTGGACGCTCCAGCCTTTGGCTTCGGCACATTCGGTTATGCGGTCTATCGTGTCTTGAATATCCATATATCGGTATCGGATTGTGTCAGCCGTGGCACGGTCGCCACGGCTGACTGATTATCGGTCATTCATCGGGTCGGTCATGCAGACGGGAGAGAAAGGACTGCAAACGCTTGTCGGCTATCTCCCCGATGGGTCGGGGTTTGAAATACGGCACCTCCGTGACTTGGAGTATTCCGTAGCCCTGCTTGCGGCAGTCAATCTCAACCTCTGCAAGCTCGTTGAGCCACACATAGCCGTATTCGTCCTCTGCGAGACCCACGACAATGCAGAACATTATCGTGTCGTCGCCCTCCCTGCTTCCTTCAAGTATGAACCAACGGGCGTTTCCAATAGTGAATATCGCTACGCATACGGCTTCTTTGCCCTTTCCGTCCTGCGAGTATAGGGGGAAACTCTTTAACGCTTCCTCCAGTCTGGGTGTCATAAGTCTGTTCATAGTCAGTCAATTTCTATTTCATCTTCATACAGTTCTATTGTCGCTCCGCTGCTCACCTCTATTATAAAGCGGTAGCCGCTTAGTCCTACAATCGTGCCTCTACGATAGCCGCGCCACGGCTCTTTGAGATCGCATTGTCTGCCGTATTCGGGAAAGTCGGTATCAATATCGTACATAGTCAGCGGCATTTTTGAGTTCTGCAAATTCGGGGTCGTAGATGAGTTCTTTTTCCACGAGGTGGCTGTAAGCCTCTTCCGCAAGGCGCGAAGCCCACTCGTTGCGGTCATCGTAGCATTTGCGACGGTAGTTGTAGGCGAGGGCTTTCATGTAGCCCATGAACACATTGAACGCCTGCTGTTGCAGGTATCGGTGCATGGTGGTCATTGCCCTGCCTGTCTTTTCGGGACTGCACATTTTGCCGTTGACAAAGTTTTCAAGACTCTTGACAAAAGCCTTGTCGCCCTCGGCGATGTCCATAAAGTCAATTCCTATATTCATATCGTTGTGGTGTTATAGATGTGCGCGGTGATAGATTCGGGGATTTGAGGTCACGTTGTAGATATAGTTTCCGCAACGCACCAACAAGGCGTGTTCGCCATAGTAGAACCGTTTCATTCCGATAATTGAGCCGGAACGGTGGAAATTGGGGTAGCGGCTGATGTTCCACCGCTTGCCTTCCTCTATTGTCATTCTCTTTACTCGCATGGTGCTGAAATGTTTGAGTTATTTTTTTCCCTTTTGTGAAGCTCTTTGAGCTTCCCGGCAGGGTTGGCCGTTTTTCGTGCAATGGCAAACTGCGGCCAAAGGGAGGATAAGGCAAAGGTGAAGTCAACGGCAAGCACGGGATACCCAAATTTTGGAGGCACGAGAAAATTTGCGGAGGCTCACGGGCGCAGTCCGCCGACCTCAAACGCAGTGGCCCTTGCCGTTCCTCCCGGACGCGGTAAATTCGCACGGAAAAACGCCAATCCTGTCGGCAGCGAATAATTCACAATATGAGATTCATAGCCTAGTCTCTTCTATGCGATAGGCTTACTCTCCAAACAGTTCTTCGGGACAGATGGAATTAATTTTTATAAAAAAAATTATTGCTGTCCGATAAAACTTTTTGAGACAGGTACGAAATAAGGGCTGGCACCTATTGCAGGAGTCAGCCCTT
>CANRCT010000071.1 GCA_947629175.1 uncultured Muribaculaceae bacterium
CGGCGACTGATGAATAATGCGCCAACACGCTTAGCATCAATCGACTAATATTGGGCGCATTATCCGCCTATACCTAAGCGAAAATGACGGCAATGCAAACAGAGATAATATACTTCACAGAATGAGAGATTCGAATGCGGAGAATTAAATAATATCATTTATGCCATGGTTATAGATATTATTTACAATGGCAGTAAGGATATATCGAAATAAAGTATTTCGATCGTTTAATAATAACGGTTGTTCTAAATCAACATTGACAGAAGCAGTGTAGACAGAGTCAACAAGTAAAAAGGCCGGTTTGAAAATAGTAAAATCAAATCGGCCTTTTATTAACACCTCGATTAAGAGTGTGTTTGAATTTAAATAGAATTTAATGTTCGACATGATTAAACAACAGTTTGAGCGTGGCAAAAATCAATCCCGCGGACTCATAGGTGATTTCATAGTTTCGTGACAGCCTACGAAATACAGCCAGCCATGAGAAAGTGCGTTCCACCACCCATTAAAGCGTTTTTGGTTGCGAACTTTGCAATGATATTCAGTGATTTCTTTCAAAAGCTCGACATCAGATTGTCAGAAAATAGCACTTCTGCCGGCAATATTCAGATCAACTGCAGATATCTTGACAGGAGCTATCGGATGTTCATACTGAACAAAGTAGGATATGAGGTTGACAGAAAAGGTTATCCCGTATTTGTAGTGAACAACTTTATGCATGATTGGGGCATAAATTCATCCACAGTGCAAACTCGTTGAAAGATATGGCTTTGTCAAGCGGGTTCTGCAAGAGAGAGATTCCTTATTGGGGAAAGTGGCACTTTTAAACTTCAAGGATGTGAAAGACATCAAAATGAAATTCCCGAATGGGCCAACAATTTAGATACATTCGTAATGGAATTTTTTTAATTGAATAATAATTGACAGTTGTATGCGTTTACTAAATATGATACAAAGAGATCCAATTCCCCCGATACTCAGAGACATCGCCGATAAGGAGATTTTGACGTCCTTGTTCATGGATGATTATTCCATTATGAACGGTCAAATGGGTGTGACTATATTTTTCGCTCTACTAAGTCGGGCAAGCGGCAATCATTGGTATGAGGAATTTGCAGATGAATTGTTGGAGAATGTCTGCAACAATCTATCCAATCAATTGCCGGTAGATTTCGCTCATGGGTTGTGTGGAATCGGGTGGGGCATTGAATTTTTGAAATATCGAGGATTCATCGAAGATGACACGGATGAGATTCTTTCAGAAATAGATGCCGCTGTTATGGAGCGTGACGTCCGCCGCATCAACGATGCAAGCTTGGAGACAGGATTACAAGGAATATGCGCGTATGTCTATGCGAGAATTAACTCACGAAGAAAGACTTCACCAAACTCCATTTTTGATGAAAAATATATTGAGGAACTTCATGCAGCGATGGCTCGAAACAATATCGCAGATATCTCTTCATTGTATTCATTGGACCGTGTGTGGATGCAATATCTTGAAATGCTTCAGCCTACCGGCGACATGCATGGCTGGCAATACGGGGTAAGGATGCTTGAAAGCGATTGCGCTTTGTCTTTTGACTCGGATAAATACTCCGTCATGTGCCTGAGGGGTTTTCTTGATAAGTCTTCGGACGCGGGTAAGATGAGCGTTTTTGTGTTTACTTCAGATTGTGCTGGAGGAAGATATGGTATCGGTACATATGTCAACAATCTCATAAAATGCATTGACAAAACTAGGTTTGATGTCATAGTTGTGACTCTTAACGCGTCAGACCTCATATTTGAGATTACTGATGGTGTTGCATATCTAGGTATTCCTAAAATAGGGCTCTGCACAGATTATAACTCCAAACAGAAATATGATATGGCTTGCTTCTTCTTTATTGCGGAGAAGATTGGTCTTAACAAAAAGATTGTGTGCCATTTTAATCTCTATGACAATCCTCTTCTTTGCCGCCTGATGAAAGAAAAGATAGATGCCAATACTGTTTTCACAGTTCACTTTACCAACTGGGGTATCAATTTTAACGGGAACGCGGATATAATCAGCGAGATTCAATTGAAAAGCAAAGATGATCTGAATTCTGTAGAGCTATCGGCATTGGAACAATTCCAGGCAGAGAAAAGCACATTGGCTGAATGCAACCACATCATAGTTCCGGCAAAACACTCTGTTGAAAATCTAAAGCATGTCTATGGCATATCAACCGATCGAATCCATTTGCTACCCCATTATTTGGAATCCCCACCATCTATTTCAAGCTCAAAGTCAGAATTACGTGATAAATACGAGTTCAAGCACAGTGATAAAATTGTGCTTTTTGTAGGACGACTGGATGCGAACAAGGGGGTTTTTGATCTCGTGAAAGCAGTTAAGTCGCTAATGCGTTATGACCACGACATAAATCTACTCATTGCCGGGGACGGTTTCTTTAATGAATTGTGCTTGTGTTTAGCGCCTTATTGGTCGCGAATTAGATGTGTGGGTTTTCAATCGAGACAAATAATATCGGAATTGATGGCATTATCCGACCTTGGAGTTGTTCCGTCACATTATGAGGAATTTGGTTATGTTGCAAGAGAAATGGCTGTCGCTGGATTGCCTGTTCTAGTTTCAGACCGAGGAGGATTGCTTGATTTCGCGGACTCTTGTGCCAATGTTTATACTTTTAGTTATGATGATTCGGAGGGGCTAACATTCATGTTAAATAAAATCCTGCATCACATAGACTTAAAGAATATACCTAACAATAAGAAAGCAATGGCAATGTATATCAATAATCATAGTAATTTCGTAAGCAAAATGTCTGCGATTTATTCGGGCAAAACCATATTAACATAGTTTAACTTAGAGAATCTTGCCAAGCCGAGTATTTATTATACTTTTGCGAAGTAAATCAAAAAAAACAACAAACAATGAAAACAATTAAAAAAATCAGCCTTGGGCGAACATTCACCCCGACAGAGATGGGAAATCTTTACGGCAAGGCCAACACAAACTCGGAGGGCAATTGTCACTGCGAGAGCACAAATGGACTTTTTAATTGGTGTGGCGACAACTCAAACACCAGTTCCGGATGCACGTGCTACGGAAATGGCGACAACTCAAACGGCGGCAGTGGTTGTTCTTGCGGTAAGGTTAAATAGCATGCGCTCTGCGAGGTATTTTAAGCATATATTGGCGCTTTACTGCTTGATGGCGCTTGTTTCATGTGGCGGAGAAAGAAGCGATGCACTGATAGATCCCCGATGTGTCGTTGAGACAGGGGAAGTAAAGTTGTCTGAATTGGTTGACTCGATGAGATTCATCCCGCTGGAAACAAATGACGAGTGTTTGATCGGTCAGATTAGGCGGATTAAGCATCGAAACGGTCGATTTTTTATCCAAGCGGATGATCGTTTGATGGTGTTTGACGAGGAAGGGCGTTTTGAACGTGTTGTGACTAAGATTGGCGATGGTCCCGATGAGCTCATATCAATCCTTGACTATGATGTTGCAGACAACAACAATATCGCTGTCTCATCCGGGTGGGGAATAGTGGTCTTTGGCGCGGATGGTGTCATAAATAAGGTTCCTATTAAGCCCGCTACCATTCGTCGCACTTCGAATGGATGGCTTGCCGTAACATCTCCGCTACAAAATGGCAATAAAATGGTTGCCTTTGATGAAAATTGGGATACCGTAGGTACCGCAATGGCCACCGCTGATTTTGATGGTTGGAATCCTGATATGGATTTGATTCCACTTTCAGACCATACCTATTTCCATCAGATTCGTATGGGTAACGAGTTGTTTGAATATGACTCGGAATCCGGCGCTACCCGTCAATACAAGATAATAGATTCACCCGATGTGATGACCCCTCAGGAATATGCGGATTATAATGGCAATCTTATGGAGAGTCCGAAGCATATAATTAGATATATCACAGCAAATAGGGATCAGATTCTGTTGGGTGTGATTGAGAATCGTGCGATTTTCTATTACATATATGATAAAAAAGATCATTCGGTCGCGAAGATAAATGTGTTCAAGATAACTGATGACATATCAGGTGTTGAGCTTGAAAACAACTCTTTGTTGGGAGCTATGTACTCCAATGACAGTGATGATGCTTACTTTGTGTCGTATCTTTTCGGTACCCCCGAGATGAATGCCAAATTTGTACCTGATTTTAACTCGTCGATGGTTGAGTATATGGATGATGAAACAAATCCTATTTTGGTATTGACGAAATTCAAAACTCCAAGTGAGATGAAGTGAGATGAAATCAAGCAAATACAACATTTATCTGTCAGCAAATGAGCGGTTCTATGTCTTCAACCAATTAAGTTCTGATTTAAGGGAAATCGATTCAGAACTAAATGAAGTACTAATTAGGGGAGAAATTGAAAAGATTAAAGATTCGGACTTGTTGATTGACTTGCAAAATTCGCATTTAATATGCGAAGATGATTTGCAAGAGGAATATCTGATTTTATGTGCAAATAAAACATTCAGATTTTCTAACAATACGGCTCGGATTACACTTATGCCGACACTCGACTGTAATTTCAGGTGTTGGTATTGTTATGAAACACATATTGAAGGGTATATGTCGCCGGATTCTATCCAGTCTGTAATCGCATTCTGTAAGAATCTCATAGATTGTCGCGGAATTAAATCTTTTATCCTGGATTGGTTTGGTGGAGAGCCGTTGCTTCATTTTGATGATGTTGTTTACCCGATATCGATAGCCATAAAAGAGTATTGCGAAGCGAAGGATGTTAATTTTACAAATTCCATTACGACTAATGGGCTTTGCATCACTGAAGAGGCTATCTCTCAGATGAATAAGATTGCATTGCGGAGTTTTCAGATAACATTGGACGGCGCAAAGGAGTTTCATGATCGCACGCGTTTTAGTCGCGACCGCGTCGGAAGCTACGATCGCATAGTGGAAAATATCGCATTGTTATGTCGAGGGATTACAGACGTAATGATGACAGTGCGGATAAACTATACTCCGGCCAATCTACAGACCATAGATTCTATCGCAGTATCTTTCCCAGAGGACATCCGACATAAAATTTTTATAGAGCCGCAGCTTGTTTGGCAGTTTAAAGACAACATCAATGCAATTACCGATGTCATAGCAAATAAAATGGAGGTGTTTCATAGTTTAGGATATCAGACAAGAGCCAATTCATTGCCAACGGTGTGTTCATGGTGCTATGCTGAAAACATGAATCAATATGTGATTAATTATGACCTTAAGGTTTATAAATGTACAGCCCGCGACTTTAAGGTTGATCGTCATTCGGTAGGAGTAATTTCCACAGAGGGCATTTTTCAGCCTAATCAGAATTATTATAAATTATTGCTGTCCGATAAAACTTTTTGAGACAGGTACGAAATAAGGGCTGGCACCTATTGCAGGAGTCAGCCCTT
>CANRCT010000072.1 GCA_947629175.1 uncultured Muribaculaceae bacterium
CCCATATAGCTTTTTGGCCACAAAATTACTTCAGGATCCCTGTATTTGTCAATACGCTATCGCGGACGGTTGTACGTCTACAACCATCTCTGATGCGAATAGAATGAGCAACATATTATTTGTTTAAAATATGCTGTATCATGTATTCCATTAATTTTAAGGATATTCAGAAACATAGTCCAAATATTAGTTGTCTATTTTTCTGAATATCCATAAGTTATTATCGAGGTAGTTATCTGTTAAAATCGTAAGGTGTACATTGTTATATTCTAACGATTTTCTTGACGAGAAATCACCGTCTCTCCTGGACAACGATCACTTAAGAAAATTGGTCCCTACTGTGTTAAAAGTTGGCGGTTTGTGTGCCTTCAATAATGCTTACTCTATTTATTCTTTCAAACGTGCGAGTAGGATAATGGGATTGTCCTCAATGTCAATTTTTTTGCTAAACTCTTCCAGTGTGCCATGTAATCTACCTTCATCACGTAAATTGCATAGTTGCTCTGCCATAATTACTTGAGCCATATATCCTTTTGGTAAAGCATGGTTGCTTCCACTTAGGCGTCCATAATAATAATCCGGGATATCATCATTGTCAATGTCGCTGTTTGTTAATAGAATGCGATTCCATTCCCCTGACTGACGGTCATAAAGATATTGTACTGGGTCAGGAATCGAATTGGATTTGATGTCAATAGCTTTTTCAATGGTATGAAGCAAGATATAGCGATCGTTCATACCGTCGATGGTTGTGAGATATGGATTCCCTTTTTCCGAGACTTTATTACGCTTGGCAATGATAGGTTTCAGACTATCCCCCGTAAAAATCGAGATGTTATCCTCCATGGCGTCGGCTACAATCAATGTGTCACCTATGGTTGTCAATGGAGAGGCCCAAAGACTTATGCCATATACGTTATTGTCAACGTACCAACTCAGTCCATCTGATGTCGGGTCGACCATATTGATGGGAAGTTCGGTTATCGACTCAGTCGCCAAATCAATACAGTAGAACGGCTGATGGTTTACTCCATGTCGCTCACGTTCCTCCATATTTGAGGTGAATTTTCTGTCAATGCCAAGAAGTGTTTTCTTGTCCTTGATAAAAAATTCCTGGCCGTGCCGGTACTGTTCCGGCAGTTTTATGGTGCGTATGTGATTTCCTTGAAAATCATATTGCTGAATGATGTCACTTGAATGCGCAGTAACGAATATATCATGAATATCAGGATCAACAAGAATACGGGAAATAGTGCGATATTCAAATGGCGCTTCGCCAAGATGGTTGAAGGTATGTGAATGTGAACCGTCACGGTTGAAGATTACTATGTCGCGCTGCTTATTGAATGTGACGATATAGTCATCAGTCATAGTCAGTATGGGTGTCGACAGAAGAGAACTGTCGTTTAACTCAAGCTGTATGTATTCGATATCAGCTATGTCATGGATGTCAAGAGTCTTTACAGGGTAATCGGCAGTGAGGTCGATTACCGGTATTCTCCCCGACGTACCGGCTTCGGTTGTGTTAGTGTTATCATTTCTCTTGCAACCGGCTGCCAATACATAGGTGACAAGTATGATAAGAAACAGATATTTTTTCATGCCCTTTTATATTACTTGTTATGTGTAAGTTTCCCTCGCAGAACGATGATACTGTTGTCGGGAGATCCAAGAATGGATTCTACAAGTTGGCGTTGAGCTGGAGTCAGAGAATCCATAGCAAGGATGTTGTTGAAGTAATCTCTATGATATTTTAAGATGAATGAGTGCACGTATTCATCGCCAAACAAGAAATAAGGATGTACTTCAGTGCCAATGTAATCGTTGAAGAAAGAAACTTTTCTGACTTTCCCGTCATGCTTATCCAGCCAATAATAATCCTGGTTCTTGTCTGTACGGCAAATAGCCACATATCCTGACGGAAACTCAGCTCCCCAGACCAAGGCACGAGGTGGTACGTCGCTGAGCACTATATGCGGATATATCTGGTTGGCTTGTTCGTCATAATAATAGGTCGTATCGTTTGTATGCACAAACGAAAACAACATCTTTGAGGAGAAGCTTTTGGTATCAGTCACATCGTATAGTGATCCCATAGAGCTGATTCCGGCCTGTAAAGGAGGATAGTGGCAGACTGTAATGTCATTGACTCCGTTGACCTCAATATCGGGATTGAAACGGGCTACCGCAACAGTATCGCCTAAGTCGGAAAAACACATTGAGACTACGGCTAAATTGCCGTCAGGGTAAAGAAAAAGTGATGGATTATGTATCTGCTTTATAGTATATTTAGCATACTCAGAGCCATCAAAGTTATAGGCAATGATTTCTCCCTGTTTTGACAGATAGACTCTTTGCCGTGGTTCGTCAATGACCGCATCAACTATACTCGGGACATTCCCCGTGTATGACGGCATTGGAAAAGCGAAGAGGCAATTTCCGTTGAAGTCCAATAATTTTATTGAGTCCGTATCTGAATAAGGTATCATTACAGCATGAGCGTCAGAGACCTCCAGTTTATACATGTATCCGGCAGGAGCAGACCCTTCACCCAAGTTGATGACCTGAAGAGAGTCTATTATTGAACTTAAGATAATAGTAGTATCTCCTTGGCAAGCAGCCGGATCAATAACCACTAACTTTTTTAAGTCTGCATCCATATCGGCAGCAGAATCCGATGGGCGAATGCAACTTATGGATACCAGTGCAGCAGCAATGTATATGATTATATTTCTCATTATTCTTAGAACTGAAAAAGGAGAGGACGTATTTTAACTATAAGTCCTCTCCTTTTTAATTAGGACTTGCGGCGATATGAGTTAGAACTCGCGCACATCTTCTGATTGGGTCATTTTGCCATTTGCAGTGTCCATTAACCCACGAAGTGGATCATTGGGATCCTGAGTACCGATGTATTGGCAGCGGCAGTTGGTCACACAGACCGTCGGAAGTACATAGCCTCCTCGAAGGTCTTTTGCTTGTCTCTCCTTGAGCTCAGACTGAGCCAAGGATCGCAATGAAATTTTTTTAATGCTTTTCATTACTGATTTGATTTTGATTGTGAGTATTATTTATGGAGGAGAATGTCGATGATTTAAAACATAGGATTTGGCCTATTATTGTCTCATAATTTGACGGACTAGGGCATAGATACCTATATATGCATTGTTGACATGGCGTGAAATCTCGCGTCTTTAACCACGAGTTTCCACTGATTAATTCGTGAAAAACTATTTCTTTCGGAAAGTTAGAGACAGTAAATTTGTTAGAAAAATCCAATATATTAGTGCGAACTCCCCCATCCGGAAGAATATATAATTTTCCAAAATTAAACAGATTGATAGATTGGTGTATAAATATTTCCTGCTTATTTGGTCCATTAGACAACAATTCATCCTCAGTAATCGAAAGAACTGAGGTAATAAAGGATGAATTCATTCCATTATAAACTGGAACTATATTATAATCTAAGTCTGAATGCATCAAGACGATTTTTTCTAGTTTAGTCAAGTCATCCTCCGTTTCAACAAAAAATGAATATTCCAATGCAGTAGATATATTATTATATAATATATCTATGGGAACTGTATTTAGCCTTACCAACACAGTCAACTTTCCATACTGGCATAAGTCTCTTATATCGTTAGAGTTATGGAAGATGTCTTCCAGCGGTACATATAGTGTTACTGGAGCAATATTCTTTATCCTATCTAAATCATTAAATGTTAGTTTGTCTAAAGGACAACCAATTATAGATATTTCTGATAAATATTGGGATGACCTTGCTCTCTCAATAAACCGAACGATTAGATCCATTCTTATCTCAGCAGAGCGTGACACTATTGGATATAAGGTTTGATAAGCCAACAGGTCACTTCCATGTTTGCTGCCCAGATTAATTATAATATTATGGAGATTGTTCATCACCTCTCCATCTGCTTTTTGTCGATTAAGCCAAATAAAATAATCTCTATCATCCTGAATCTTTAGAATTGGCTTAAGGGATAACGGCTCATTTTCATCGTCTTCTATAATTCGTGCAAAATTATATTCAATCAATTTATTAACAAATTCATGAAGAGAGGAATCACTTACGAATTCAAATCTATCCATCTCTACTGAATAGAGATTGTCAATATCATTAAGTTTAGACGTTATATCAGCAATTCTACCAATATTGGTAAAATTGAAACCTGTACATGAGGATGAATCATATACTACTCCTTCGGAAGCAAGTGTCCATATGAAAACACTGGGAGATACTATTAAACGATACATAACTTATCTTCTTGCTACGCTTTTAGACATTAATTTTTTATACAGAGATGGATGTTTTCTTAAATATATCAATGCTCTAGTTTCCAAAATATCGTTTTTATCCGATGTTAGGAAACTACGACACTTAACTGAAGAAGTTTGAAGATTATCTATTCGAAAAACACACTGTGGACAATATTTTTTACGACCACATACCTGACATTGGCGTGCAAGAATATTTATTAAAGAATTATATTTTTGTGCGATAAATTCAAAATTAAGGATTACTTCATTTTCAGTTATTTTTCCTAAAGCATAGTCATGACTAATTTTTTCACACTGAATAATTTTGCCGTTTACAGTGACAAACAACTTTTTAGAAAATGGCCTACAAGTACCAGTTAAAATTTCCGACTCTAGTATAGAACTATGTATCAATGCATTATAATCTCTAAACATATTGCCGCTCTTGAACTGTAAATAGTCAAGGACACTAATAGTCTGGGGGTTGTTTATAAATAAATCTTCCTTAAGTCGCTCACAATCTGAGGAAGATTCGATGCTTTCTCTATAATTTTGATAGGTCTGATTAAATTCATTTCGTTTTTCTGGTCTTATTCCAGTATCGGACAGCGGTGAGATAGAGGGGGCTTTACCAAAAGTGTTTTTGATAAAGTAATATATAGATTCAACACTGTTTCTATTGTGAAGAACAGAATTAAACATAACGTATTTCTCAAAATATTCTGGATATTTTGATTGTAATAATTTAATATTATTATAAACACGATTGAATGAATTATCACCATTTGCATCTACACGATATCCTTGAGAATATTCATCTCCATCAATGCTGATTAACAATCTAAACTCATTGTCAACTAAATAATCAGCATAAGTATCAAGTAACATGGCATTAGTTGTCATATTGAAATTGATGGTTTTACCGATAGAATTGATGGATTTGACGTAATCCACAATTTGACGGATTAGACCCATATTTAATAACTAGGGTGTTCAGTTTGATGTTCCAAAAAAACGTCATTCAAAACACCTGAAAAATTAATAAAAACACGTGCTTAAAAA
>CANRCT010000073.1 GCA_947629175.1 uncultured Muribaculaceae bacterium
TAAGCACGTGTTTTTATTAATTTTTCAGGTGTTTTGAATGACGTTTTTTTGGAACATCAAACTGAACACCCTACTTAACTAATACCTCTTTCATCGTATCCTGAAAAGACGGTTGATAGGGGTAATCGTCTAACTCCTTTTCCATTTCCGCCGCCATTGCCATGAGGCGGAAATCCACGAGCATACGCGACAAGGCTATAACTATTTCGCTTGCCGTCTCAGGATTACGCAATGACCCGTCGGGGAGTAGTTGCGCCCATTCGTCTTTTGTGCAATAGCACCCGGTTATGCCTCCGTAGGTGCGTTGTTTACCACAAGTTAGATAGGCTCTTATTGCTCCGCCTCTCTTTGATGCTCTCCAGTAAAACCGGATAATCGGTGTTGATTGCTTTGTCATTGTTTGACTTCATAATGAAATAACATTTATAAAAATCGGTTGCGTGCAATACGCGGCTCAAGGCTCTCAGCCCGATGAGGGATTTTCCCTCGACGCAAAATTAATAAAAGTTTTTGAAATATACTGCAATTTGAGACAAAAAAAGCTGTTCCCATTTTGAACCGATATAAAAACCGAACCGCTTGCAGCGATCCTCACGGATAACGACAAGCGGTTTTATAAATGTTACTCCATGCGGAGCTTAGGAGAATAAGCCACATGGGGCGTTAATTTTCTCGATGCAAAGTTAGTATAAAATTCAATACTTCCCAAATCTGAGGGCTATTTTTTTAGCCTATTTTTAACATTTCAACCGACTTTTGCAACTGATCCACAATACCCGCAATATACGCAGGCTGCATGTCCTTGCCAGAGATTGCGGATTTTCGGGTGCAAAGGTAGTAATATCCTGCGATAATTACAAGTAAACGAGACAGAATCTCTCTCAGAAAATCTCTCAGCGCCGATCAGAATGATCCGTATTTCTTGCCCATACCGGCACAGCTCTGACATCTTCCTGTGCCGTGACATAGATCGCATTTTATCTTGTGGCCGTTCACCCACGTGGTCCCTTCGCCATTACAGTGCTGGCAGCGACCAGTGCCTTTGCAGCCCATGCATGTGGCCGAATGACGGTTATAATCGCTGCCCGATGACGATGAAGAAGGTGTGGAATATGATCCGCTGTTGTAGTTGTAATTACCGTATGCTGCAGCCTCAGCCTCAAGTTCGGCCTGAGTCTTGGGGAAGACGATACAGTTGTCCTCAATATAGTATTGGCGGTTGACCTTGAACTCCGACATCTGCTGCCCGTTTCTCATCTCAATCTGAGTCACCTGGCCATCAGGCTCTATTTCCCAAAATGTCCCGTTTTCGGCCTGGAGATTCTGATTAAATCCAAATCCAGCTTTCGCACTGATTATTCTTCCGCCGTCAGGAAATATGGCGCTTCCGAAATAAGAGACAGAGATCACCTGACCATTGTTCGTACCGGTATGTTTGGTCCCGACGAATCTTAAACCCTGTCCCATGTTGTAGTCTACCGGTTCAGTGTAGCTTTGTAAATTAATTGGATTAAAATATGTCAGTGACGGTGATAAATAATACTGCGCGGCTGAGCGCTGAGCACTGAGGGCCATTACAATGAGGGTAATGACAAAAAAAATTTTTCTCATATTCTTCCGGATTAAGTAAGTAGTATCAGTTCGGCAATAGCATGAATAAGATAGAGAAATGCCTATCTGTACCTGTTGGTTGAATTAAATTAGAGCATATTTTATCTGGCCAATCGGACGATGATTAATGAAATTGACATATTGCATGAAAGTCATAGCCGCAATTTTACCAGCCACTCGGGTGAAAAGTCCGCAGGGTTGCTTTGCGTAGTTTCGTATCATCATAAGATTGTCATTGAGTTGAGAGAAAATGGTTTCGATTCGTTTGCGGAACCTCTTGTAGGCCCATGTCGGGGGACGCCATTTCTTCTGATTCAACCGATATGGTACTTCAAGGGTTATATTGGACACCTCAAAGAGATTCTTCTGGATCTCAGCACAGAGATACCCCTTGTCTCCAAGCATCATACAATCATGATAATCCCAACGTACATCATTAAGATAGTGGAGGTCATGGATGCTTGCCGCTGTCATGTCATAAGAATGGATTACGCCGCGTATCCCACATACGGCATGGAGCTTATATCCATAGTAGTGCAGGCGTTGCGATGCGCAATATCCCCAGTCGGGGGCTGCCTCTATATTATCGCGTCCCATGGCGCATCGTTTTGCCCGTGCGTTTTGGCAGACCTTTACAGGCTTGGAATCAATGCAGAATACATCCTCAGACCCATCAATAGCGACAGCTACATCCTTGCGGATTTCTTCTGCAAGACGAGCTGTCAGTTTACGCCGCGCATTGAACTGTCTGCGGCTTATCAAATTTGGCAAATCCTCCTTGCACTCATGGTGCAGACGATGAAAGAGAAGATTTTCGCTATCAAAGCCGAAAGCCTCGGCGGTTATACCCAAAGCCACGACTTCAAGATCAGAGAACTTAGGTACTACGCCACAACGTGGTACATTACCGAAGTCATTTACACGATTTTTGGCAAAATCCTTGCATATTCCGAGGATTCTGATGAAATTTGTTATGAAGTTGTGCATAAGCAGTGCGATAGTACTTAGTAGTTTGGTTACCACTAATTTACTAATAACCTGCGATTTGTGCAACTTTTCCATTTGTAAATATTTAGAAATTTAATTCAACCAACAAGTTATCTGTCCATCTGTCAGCCTAAGGTCTGGATACAACGATGGTGCGTTTCTTTCCGAGTGCAAAGGTAGAGATTAAAATTCGTGTAAACAAAACACTAAAGTTTCTTTAATATTTTTTAATACTATGGTTAAATTTTCGCTTTCGTCTCATGAATCCTGCCTGGTTTATTTGGAATATCAACCTTTTAGAACTATATTTGCAACATCAAAATAATATCATAATAATATCATGGATAATCTCAGGAACAGTAACGAGGAATATGCATATCACGGCACAGTGATCAGCGGATTCGCTATGATGGCGATAGTTCTTTTCATCCTTCCAGCTCTGGCCGTACTTGGTGCACAGTTCACCGAAGGCCCCTGGCCTGTTCTCATCATTGCTGCCTGCGTGGTGCTTTGGATCATCATGCTCTGTGGATTTTTCATCCAGCAGCCCAATCAGGCAAGAGTGATGATATTCTTCGGAAAATACAGAGGCACCGTAAGGGAGACGGGATTCTTCTGGGTCAATCCCTTCATGACTGCACGTAAGATCTCCCTGCGTCTGCGCAACATGGATGTTGAGCCCATCAAGGTCAACGACAAAGTAGGCAATCCAGTGATGATCGGTATGGTGCTCGTCTGGAAGGTCAGAAACACCTATCGCGCCATATTCGATGTCGACACCCCGGCCTCTGTCGTGGGAGCCAACACCATTCAGTTCTCGGCCAATCATGGGGCCGCACTTGAGACTTTCGTCCGCATCCAGAGTGATGCGGCCTTGCGGGAAGTGACGGGCCGCTTTGCCTACGACAACATCGACGGTGTGCATGATGAGATCACACTGCGTGGAGGGGGTGAGGAAATCAACGATCTACTTGAGCATAAGATCAACGAGCGTCTTGCCATGGCCGGTATAGAAGTCGTGGAGGCCCATCTCAACTATCTTGCCTACGCACCCGAGATCGCAGCCGTGATGCTGCGCCGTCAGCAGGCCGCGGCCATTATCTCCGCCCGCGAGAAGATAGTCGAAGGTGCTGTTTCTATGGTCAAGATGGCACTCAGCCAGCTTCAGGAAGAGAATGTGGTCCAACTCGACGAGGAGCGTAAAGCCGCCATGGTGAGCAATATGCTCGTGGTGCTCTGTGCCGACGAGCCCGCCCAGCCGGTGCTCAATACAGGCTCCCTCTATCAGTGACCTATGGCAGCCAGAAGTAACGGCAAGGGGTTTCTGCTGCGCATAGATCCCGAGACCATGTCGGCAGTGGAGAAATGGGCGGCTGATGAATTCCGCTCCGTCAACGGACAACTGCAGTGGATCATAGCCGATGCACTGAAGCGCCACGGACGAAGGACCAGGACTACACTCCCGGCAGGAGAGGCGACTTCCCGTCCGACTCATGAGGGTGAGTGATAAATGCGTCCCAATATCCGCGTCTTTCAAGTCATGCTGATAAGAGAACATGCACTTTATTTCGCCACGTCACCTAAAAAACAGGTATATGCCCAGCTCCTTGACAATCCCGCAGTGGAAATACTGGGGATGAAAGGTAATATTTCTGTGAGAATGTCGGGAGATGTAGCGTTTGATGTGCCCGAAGAGATTCAGAAAGAGATATATGAGACCAACTCTATTCTTTCAGATCTTTATCCCACCTATGATGCGATGGTCTACTGCCGCCTTGATGTGAAAAGCATCGACTACTATGATCTCACTACGCGTCCGCCACACCTCGAACATTACGATCTCTGAATCGATCCGCCACACCCGGGGCAATTACGCGTCCGGGGATTATGCTAATAGCCCATAAAACTTGCCGATATCGGCAAGTTTTATTACTTTTGACCTATATTTTGAATAGTAAACTTGCCGTTAGATGGACTTCATATCAGTTAAAGAGTGGGCTGAAAACCATAGCATTTCGAAGCGGACTGCCCGAAATTATTGTGCACAAGGTAAAATTGAGGGAGCACATCTTGTCGGGAAAACATGGAATATCCCGGCAGATGCAAAGCTTCCTGAGCGAAAAAGACGTATCTCTATCTCTCCATTACTGTCTGCATTAAGAGATCAGAAAAACACGAGATCCAAAGGAGGTATCTATCATCGAATACAGATAGATCTGACCTACAATTCAAACCATATCGAAGGGAGCAGACTGACCCATGAACAGACCCGTTATATATTTGAAACAAATACATGTAAAGAGCCGGGGCGAATAACCTCGGCTCTCTTTATAATAATTAAGTAGGGTGTTCAGTTCTATGTTCCAAAATTAGCTCGCTTTATTGAGTGTCTTGGAGCGCAGAGCCACCCGATTCGGAG
>CANRCT010000074.1 GCA_947629175.1 uncultured Muribaculaceae bacterium
GGCGACTGATGAATAATGCGCCAACACGCTTAGCATCAATCGACTAATATTGGGCGCATTATCCGCCTATACCTATTGATGATTTCTAAACTAACGCGATTTTATCGCACCAGTAGTATTTCTTTATTTAGAACGGCGCTGGCCCGGCTAATGTTCGGCCCATCAATCAGAATCATAATCAACCGTGGATTCTCCATATCCGGAAAGGGAACACCTGACGCTATCCTTTGGGCCGACGACGGTATTCAGTAGGCGCCACACCCATCGTAGCGGTGAATATTCTGCTGAAATAATACTGGTCGCTTATGCCTACCTTATGACAGATCTGATTGATATGCAGATCCGTGAAGTCAAGGAGATGGCAGGCGTGGCTTATGCGCAGCTGTCTGAGATGCGTCATTGGCGACTGACCGGTGCGTGAAGTAAAGAGATGGCTCAGATACGACGATGTAAGCCCTACGTATTCAGCCATGTCGGCAAGCTTCAGAGGACGTTCGAGGTTTTCCGACATATAACGTATTACTGCATCCACCTTGCCCGAATCCTGGGTATCCGCTCCATCTTTGCAGCCCGCACGCGCCGCTCGGTAGCAGTCGATATGTCGCAGAGTGGAAAGAAAATACGACAATGTGGCACATGCATATATCAGGGATTCATTAGTGTATCCCCGCTCCAGAGTAGCCATAATCTCCTCAAACAGCCCGATGCGGTCGGCTATGCGGCTCGACTGCCCCGGGCGCACTTCTACAGGCCCATGAGTAGAAGGCAACAGTGTGCCGGCCATTGTTCCACGGTAGTGTACCCAATAAATAGTCCATGGATCTTCCGGATCCGCTCCATATTCATGAGGCACGCCGGGAGGAAGCACGAAATAGCTGTCGGACGTCACCTGATAGCGGCAACCGTCAATCGCATACCATCCGCATCCACTGCGACAATAGATCAGTACGTACTGCCCGATCGGAATATCACGGCGCCGGAAATGATTGTGGGCTACCGGGTAATAACCTATATCGGTCATATGCAGCAGAGATCCCAGCGGATGGGAGTCAAGTTCTGCCAACCATGCGGGAGGGAGTATATACGCTCTTTCTCCGCTGAATCCGTCTTTTTGTCCTGCCATAGTTGTCGGATATGCTGGATATATGGGTTACTGAATGGCAATTATAGTATAAATGACAAAATAATCCATCATATTAACGGCATTATTCATTTCAACCGACCGGTCGGAATATTAATTTTGCAGCACAAAACCATCAGGGATTGCGCGCTCTGAATACCCTGCTTGACAATCAGACCATCAACACCAATATTTCATGCAAATGATAAAGTATTATCTTTCAGCTATCATTATAGCTTGTACGGCTATGTCAGCCCATGCTGAGGGCGGCACAGACATAAGCCTTAACGGCACATGGTCATTCAGTATTCCCGAAGGAGTGAAAGAGCTGCCTGACAGTCTTATTCAGGGTATACGTGTAAATGTGCCTCATACCTACAATATTATGTTATGACTCTCATATTCGGTAAATCAAAATATCTCTTTGACAAAATTAATATATTTCCACGGCAATCCGCTCATGAATTTCACCGTATTTTCTACCTTTTTTCCTGCATCGCTACTATTTTGAATTATGGGGATCTCAACGATATAGGTCATGGCATTATCATTCTCAATGATATCTTTAATTCTATGGCAGAGCGCATCGGATTCCACTCAATTTTGCTCAGGATTGTAAAATGGCTGGCCGAAACTCTTTGGGAACCGTAAAGGTTTGATTATTTTTGCCGACATGATGACGGAAACATTGAAAATACGCCATATAGACGACACCGATAAGTCTCAGTTCATGTCTCTGTTGCTGATCGGTGACGAGTCGGAAAAGATGATCGGGCGGTATGTCGATCGTGGCAGGCTTTATGCCGGATATATCGGCGAAACTGCTGTAGCGGTATGCCTGACTACCGACGAGGGCGCAGGAGTGGTCGAAGTAAAGAATCTCGCAGTAAGACATGTATTTCGCCGCAGAGGCATCGGCCGGCGCATGCTCGCCTATATCGAGAGCATTAACTCCGGCATGACAATACAGCTCGGCACAGGAGAGACGCCGTCCACTTTGAGATTCTACGAGTCATGCGGTTATGTTTACTCTCACCGCATACACGATTTTTTCTCAGACAACTACCCCGCTCCGATCATAGAGGAAGGCATTACACTGACCGACATGGTCTATCTCGCTAAAAAAGCCGGGCATCAGTCGGCCGACTGATGCCTGGAAATATGGCTGATTATGTGGCGGATGTTTACGGAAGCATTTCGTACTGCTCGTCAGTGACCGGTTCAAGCCAGACGTTCTCTGTCGCTTCGCCGGGGACAGCGAAAGCCAGATGGGCGAACCATGAATCTTTGGCCGCTCCATGCCAGTGCTTGACATTGGCGGGAATATTGATTACCGTCCCTGGCAGTATCTCCACTGCAGGCTTGCCCTCTTCCTGATACCATCCGCGGCCGGCCACTCCTACGAGCATCTGTCCGCCCCCTTTCTCCGCCTTATGGATGTGCCAATTGTTGCGGCAGCGTGGCTCGAAAGTGACGTTGGCAAACGGAATCTGCTCCGTTGAAATCTGAGCAAGATAGCTGTTGCCGATGAAATATTCGGCATATGCAGTATTGGGGGCGCCGATTGGAAAGATCATCTCCTGCTGGAACTTTTCTTTAGCTGATGACGCTGCGGTCTCATCTGCCCAGACCTCCTTGGCCTGCCTGAAAGCGCCCCACGCTTTTGGCCAACCGCCATAGAATGCTATGTGGGTGATGATCTCGGCGATTTCTGTGCGAGTGATGCCGTTCTTTTTAGCCTCCTGTAGATGATAGGTTAGCGAACTGTCAGTGATGCCCTGCGATATAAGCGAGGTAATAGTGACGAGGCTGCGGTCGCGCAGCGACAAAAGGTCGTTGCGGCTCCACACCTCCCCGAAGAGGATATCATCGTTGAGATGGGCGAACTCAGGCGCAAACTCGCCGAGCGCATCGCGTCCGGCTGTCTGTACTATTTCTTTCTTCACTGCTTTCCGAAAGCGATTCTCGATAATCTGCTGTGCCATGATGTTGGTGGTTGTTATAGCTGAAAAAATCAGCGCGATTATTATTTGTTTCATAGTGATATCATTAGACAGGTATTTTCTGCAGCGCAAAATTAGCTGTTTCATCCTGATCCGCCCAAACATTATCTCGGATTCATTTACCAATATCATGGTTTTATTGTCATAATGTCTATATCTGATCCCTGGCATTCTCAAAATATTGCACATGGTCGCTCCGTGGTTATGCAAACCAAACAATAGCTCCGGACTGTCTGTTTAGTATACGTATATGTCTATACGAAGCTCCATCGACTGGAGCGGAAGTTTGCATATCTCAAAAACCACCGAATTAGCTCAATCATAATTAACAAAAGACTATGGAGGTCATTAATTATATTCCGGAACAATTAAAAGGCAATGATGCCTATATGAATATTCTTAACCGCGTCAGCGTAAGACGTTTCGATGACAAACCGGTCACGTCAGAACATTTATCCGCAATCCTCCATGCCGCTATGAGCGCACCGAGCGCCGTCAACAAGCAGCCATGGGAATTCATCGTGGTCGATGATCACGAATTGTTGACTCAACTGTCTGAAGCACTCCCCTACGCGAAAATGACCGCAAGCGCCCCGGCAGCCATCATAGTTTGTGGAAACCGGGAGAGATTCCTCTCAGGAGTTGATGACGTGCTTTGGGAGCAAGACCTTTCGGCCGCATCCGAAAATATCCTTCTCGCTGCCCATGCCATAGGTCTCGGCGGGGTCTGGACCTGCATCTATCCGCATGCCGAACGAATCAGCCCCGTCAAGAGAATCCTCAACATCCCGGAAGAGCTGATTCCGTTCAATCTGATTCCCATCGGCTATCCTGAAAAGGAGCATGCCCCTATAGACAAATGGCACCCGGACAGAGTGCATCGAAATCGCTTTTAGAATAAATCAATAGACTGAAACGATTCGTTAATCATTTCTTTTGGTGGCTGACTTTTGCAGCACACTTTCGCAGTGAGTACACTTTTAGTACTCCTTAAGAGCAATAAATCCCTTGAAAATTAGCGGATTATCAAGAGATTATAGCCCCTAAAGCAGAACTACTAAAACAGAATTATATTACCGTTTATTACTTTTATATCATACTTAATATTAGATAATTATAAATCTAACGCCAAATTTTGAGCCTCTTTGAATTACTTAAAATGGCGTTATTTTGCCTGGAAAATTATTTTGAGTTACCATGGTAATCGGATTCAGGTTGAACCTTGCCTCTATTACAGGCAAAAGTTGCTTGTAATCATTTTTTAACTCAAATAATCTTTCCAAACGGCGACATTCAGATTTGAACTTAAGGGCGACCGACAAAGAATAAGACTTACGTGGTGTATCTCCGCGTAACGGTCGGCGGCAAAAGAAAACTCATTAAGACGATGGTAGAGATAGCCCGACCATCTGATTTCAACGCGAAATGCATGGGCGAGAACTGGGTGCGTGGCGAAGTACGCGATGCTAAGGTCATCAACGCGCAGCTCGCTGAAATTCTGGTGAAAGCAAAAGAAACATATAAGAAGCTTGACAAAGAGGGCGAGGGGACAACTGTTGCTCAAGCCAAGGAGATGAACGCTGAAGTCGTCTCTCCCTCATTCATGGCTTTTGCCAAAGAGCGTATACAGATGATATACGACAATGGGGGCTGGCGAAATTGGCGCAAATATTGCGGGCTCATCAATAAGCTCGATGCATTCCGAAAAAAGCGTCGGATGGCTGACATAACCGTTGCCGATATAACAGTTAGGGTGTTCAGTTCTATGTTCCAAAATTAGCTCGCTTTATTGAGTGTCTTGGAGCGCAGAGCCACCCGATTCGGAG
>CANRCT010000075.1 GCA_947629175.1 uncultured Muribaculaceae bacterium
ACCGCGAGCGACAGCGAGCCGAATTCCGACATCGTCCATCGTCCATCGTCCATCGTTCATGACCCCGCCTCCGCACCTCTCACGCCTGCCGAGCTCGACGCCCTGCAAAGCCTCAGCAAGGGCTTTGCCCCCGACCAACTGGAGGCAGACGCCGACACCATCTACACCGCCCTCGCCGACGCCATCGCCCCCTCCGAAGAAAAGCAACCCGACGAAGAAGAAGAGGAGGCAATCGAAAACGAAAAATGCTTGAGCAAATACGGTCCTTCAGGGTGCTCAAGGCATGGTCAAGGTCTACGAGCCTCCCACAAAGGAGGGCGCGCCTCAAAAGGCAACCGAACAGGCAAAAAGAACACACCGAACGTCGTCCAACCGGGAGACTCCGAGGTCGAGAAAAAGCGCAAGCTCACTAAAGCTTTCGACAAAGCAAGGGAAGGCAAAAAAGTGCATACAGGTTTGCCTATTGGAAAAAAAGGAGAAGTCATCCTGGCTCCGGGGGATATTCGTCACGGAGGCACTCCCCACGCTGACCGAAGAGAGCATGGGAAAAAGATTCCTTCTCAACAATTAGCAGAGACTCTCCTGCATGGAGAAAAAGGAAATGATCGAGGCAAGGATATTTTGATCAAAGGTAAAGGGGGATTGAAAATGGTTCTAACTCCGGAGCCGGAATTCCCAACAATGAGCCCAGGTCAAAAGCACCCTGAAAATCCAAAAGGCAATATGATCGGTAAAAATTGGTTGAGGGAAAAATAAAAAAAGCCCCGGTCAGGAACCAGGGCTCTACGATCAGGTATCACAGCCGTTCCGACTCAGATTACATACGCGAGCTGATAAGCCGCGCTCAACGCGGGTGCTGACCGGACTTTCAAGCTAGCATGCCGACTCTCATCTGTCAACGCAAAAAATCGAAGCAGACGAAAAAAGACCCTTTGAAAGTTTGGAGGCTGGGGTATAATGTGGGCATGCCTCTCTTCCCTCCCCCTGCCTACGAGCCTAGTGCCGCTTCCGGTCTCTTCATTTCGACTCAGGAAGCCGCTGATATTCTCCACGTGTCACCCTGGACGATCCGCACATTGGTCAAGCGTGGTGATTTGCACGCCTTTCGCCCGGTGATTGGAGGCAAAAAATTCTTGCTCTACGCCTCGGAAGTGCAGCAATACGCTGCCCTCGCCCGCTCCAACTCCCCCGCCGCCCAGGATGCCGAGTGGGAGGCGTACCGCAAGGCGGTGCTGCGCGAGGATTAGTTTTGCCGGAGCCACTCCCGCGCTCGGGCAAAATAGGTGGGGTCAAGCTCGATGCCGATGGCTCTTCGGCCCGTCAACTGCGCTGCCTTGAGGGTGCTGCCGGAGCCGGCAAAGGGGTCGAGGACCAACTCACCGGGCTGCGTGTATTGGCCGATGAGCATGGCGAGCAGGTCAAGCGGCTTTTGCGTTGGGTGAAGGCGCCCTGCATTCGCCGGTCGGTCGTATCGCACGACGTCTTGAGGGAATCGTGCACCGTCCTTGCAATGCGTGGTCACCCGTGGGCAGGGGTGGAAGAGTCTCGACATGGTGCGACCTCGCTGCCTCTTGTACGGCGTCGAGCTCTGGTGTGCGATGGGCACGGCGTTGTAGGTCGTGAGGCGTCGGTAGAACACGAGCACGAGTTCATGCTGACGCATCGGCATGCGGTGGGCGTTGAGGAACCCTGCCGGGGAGCTCTTGTGCCAGATCCACTCGTAGCGGAAGTGCCGTCGTTGCTGCATCACAAGCTCGGCAGCCACCGGCATCTGGGAGAACATGAGCAACGCACCGTTGTGCTTGAGCACCCTCCACAACTGTAACGCGCGATCGGAGAATTGACAATTTGCAGGATAGGTTAACAAATTAGAGAAATTTGCAAAGGGGATGTTGGGGTGTTGCAAGGGGGCGGCAGGGGGTGTGCAGAGGGGAAATGGGAGGTTTGGCGAGAAGGGGTGAAGGAGGGGTTGAAAGGTGGAAAGGGGGTGTATAATGGGAGGGTATGATTGAGACGAAAGAAAGGAGAAGGGAGATTGGGCTCAGGCTGATTGGTCTGTGCTTGTTGTATATTCGAGGGTTGGCTCGTGGTAGCGAAAAGGAAAAAGCTGCTTACGATATGCTCGCTATGTACCGGGCGAGTTATCGACGGGAGACGGGGGAGGAGGCTACCGAGTTGATGGTGATCGAGGCGATGAGGCGACGGAGGTTGGAGATGGAGGGGAAAGAGGCGGTGGTTGCGAATAGTTGCAATCAGTACAGGCACGAGCCGGGGTGCAACGGTGTTTCTTCCACCTCGGAGAAGAAGGAAACTTCTCCGAAGGAAAGAAAACAGGAGAAAAAGACCATCGAGATTCATAGCGACAAACAACACGAAAAGAAAGAAGCCGACAAGAAACCCAAAAAGAAAAGCAAGAAGGAGGCGCTCGAAGAAGTGGCTACAACTCCTGCCGGGAAAAGCATCCATGACACGCTCGAAAAACTGAGCAAAAGAGCTGATGGGGACGAGCCCTCGCCTCAACACATCGGTTTTAAACAAGTAGAACCGAAGACAGCAGCGAAAGTTACCGAGTTTTATGGAGGAGATTATTCGGATTATGAGCACAGCATCGCCGAGAAAGACATCCAACATGCCAAGCAACACCATCCGGATCTCACCGATGAAGACTTTATGCTCATACCGGATATCACCGCAAATTGGGATGACTTGATAAAAAGACCCAGCAAAAAGAAAGGGAATAGGATACGGTACATAAAAACCTACGGAGATACAACCTACATCTTAGCAGAGCGCGTGGGAAGCAGAAAAAAAGACAATCCTAGGCTGATGTTCACCACGATCTTCTTCAAGAAGGAAACAAACTAAAAAAGGCACGTGTGAGAGCCCTGCCACTCCCATGCAGGCTTGCTGTAAAGCTACCTCACGTGCGAAAGCAAGTTTTGCACAGAAAAGAGATGAGGTCAATAAAAAATTTTTGCAAGCTCGGGAAAAAAGATGGAGAGAGAGGCTTTTGCTCGCATGGAGGCTCCGGATGCGGTACAATGAGCCCATGCTCTACCTACGACGCCTCAGCCTCATCTCTTTTGCCGTCGCGATTCTCCTCATCATCGGCATGTGCCATCCTCCTATGGCCTACTTTCGCCCGATGAAGATAGCTGTCTGCACCTTCGGCATCGTCGCCGCCTGCCTTTTTTGGCGCCGTGGCTCCGAGTGGCGAGCCCTACTCGCAGCGGCCATCGCCATCATTTTCAACCCGATTTGGCCGGTCTATCTCGGGCGCGCCAACTGGCGCCTCGCCGACTGCATCGCCTCCCTCATCATCCTGACGTGTTTGCGATTGTACCCGAATATCCTTGCTACTTTCGTGATAAAAGCTGTTCGCTCCTTGCGAATGCGTAGCATCTGTGCTTATTGCAAGCCTCAATGATATTCGCAATATCTTCTTGTCCTTTGTCTGTGTTTATCATACAGGCATGATAGTACGCTATTTTTGTCCAAACGATAAATCTCCTACCCCTTTTTTCCCGTTCGGTGCTCTCATTTTTGCCCGATTGCGAAGGCGGTGCCGCGCGGGAGTTAATGTTGCCGAACATCGGAGCGTAGAGTAAAGTTTTCCTTTGGGCTGTACAATCGAGTAGGGGGCTTTCGCCCCCTCTCACACCACCGTACGTGCCTTTTATGGCATACGGCGGTTTCCTAACCT
>CANRCT010000076.1 GCA_947629175.1 uncultured Muribaculaceae bacterium
TCTTGTTCATCTTGTTCATCTTGTTCATCTTGTTCATCTTGTTCATCTTGTTCATCTTGTTCATCTTGTTCATCTTGCTCATCTTGCTCATCTTGCTCATCTTGCTCATCTTGTTCATCTTGTTCATCTTGCTCATCTTGCTCATCTTGTTCATCTTGTTCATCTTGTTCATCTTGTTCATCTTGCTCATCTTGCTCATCTTGCTCATCTTGCTCATCTTGCTCATCTTGCTCATCTTGCTCAAAATGACGGCAGAATGGCTGGAATACTACAACAAAGAACGGACTCACTCGGCGTTGGGTTACCGGAGTCCTAAGATGTACAGGGAATCTGCCAAGTCCTCGCTGACGGCAAATTTTGGCACGATTTATCCGCTCCGACGCGGCTCGCGGCGCTACGCGTCACGCCCTCTTGAGAAACGCGTAATGCCTCTTTAGGAAAGAGCCTGCTGAATGCGGCAGAGTGTTTGTTCGTTCAATTACCCGTCCGGCACCAGATTTCCCTCTCTGATGAGTTCTGCTAATTGTTCGTAAGAGTACTCTTGTGCCTTGGCAAAAAGAATATAGGAATCATGCGTGATCCCAGGATGTTCCCCGGGATGAAGTACGCAGGTCGCTTTCTGATTGGGGGTGCAGCGACGTCCAATTAGCCGGCAGCATCTTTCCTTCCTCAGCAATGGCAAGGACAACCCACCGATGGCCCATCACTCCTGTGTTGCGAAATACGCACCCCGGCCGCACTCTCTGTCCTCCGCTCATTATTTGGACATAGCGTTTAGCTCTGCCGCGAAGGCTTCCGCTTCTTTCGCCGCGCACCCCGGAATATCGGAAAGAGAAATAGGAACGCTACTTCCATCGGGATACTTCCACTCCCGGCACTCTCTGCGAAGAAGCTTCATCAGCTGAACTCCATCTAAAGTGCGATATTGTTCGTATATCCTGCCTGCAAGTTCCCGAATCCAGTCGGATAGGTAATCTCCCAATTTCCGAGATGTCACGCATACAGCATTTTCTCGCACGCCTATCCCGTCTTCTTCCCATTTACCGTTGTTCAAGTCATCTAGGAATTCTGATATGACAGGTCCATACGGCATGGAACAGTATTTCCCGCCGATAACGGGGTAACCCTCCTCAATGAGAGCCGTCCGATCGACGAGATACATGAGTTTCACAAGTTTCAGTTTGTCGATAGAACCGCCGGCGTGGTGCGCCAACTCCTCAACCAGTGCTCCTGCTACCTGTGCATTGTATGGAAAATAGGTCATATAATTTAGAATGGGATTTTCCCCTCCGCCTACACGAGAGTGCCACGCACTCCCTTCCTCCGTCAATACTTTTTGTCAGGACAAACGCAATTCATTCACACGGTTACGGGCCTGGGAATTACTTCCTGCCCTCCCAACCATACGAGTCGATTGCGGAGCCGCCACCTTGGCGGGGCGCATGGCTCTCTGACATCGTAACGGGGCTTTCCCCCTAATCGATTTACGAGCCGCCATGTGCCGGGGATAGAGGTTCTAGATGCTTCTACCCCTCCTTCCGCAACTGCGTCTATTCTACCGCAGTCCCCCTCATTTTAGCGAATCAAATTAACCGTTTACGATTTCAGGGAATTCGCGCGCGTTGCGCGGAGGGCAAGTGGTATATCTCCCATTCCTTGCCTGGTTCCGTTGCACTTAACTTTGCAATCCACAACACGCTCACGACCTGAGTAACCGCATTCGTTATGCTCTTACTGCGCTGTGGAGATGGAAAGTGAACGGATCGCCATACCTAGGCGGCGTTTATCTTTTCCTTTACCTAGATCAATAGGAGCTACCGCGCCGTCTATTTTGATTTCGATATCCAATGGTTTCTTGATTTTCAGCACATTCAAAGGAACGATGAGTTCGGTTTTCGGTACGGCTCCCTTATATCGAAAAGCCCAAGTGGCTAATTTTACACCATTGGCGAATACCTCAGCTGTTACAGCAGGATGATTGGGACACAGTAGCGCGAAGGTACCTTGAAAATCCATTCTTAAGGGTTTGTCCTGGGGAAGGTCGAACCGAAACCGTACGGTGTCCCCATCTGACCAGCGTCCCCCCGTTTCAGCATAAGAGAGACCCGAGACTAGGAAGGGCAGCGTTTTATCGGAAAAATTATAGTGTTGGAGCAATGAAGCAGGTTGAATGGTTATTTGTGAGAGCGTAACCGGGTATTCTGTCTTCAGCGTAACGAGGAAGCGATATTTTTCGTCCGTATCTTTCCCCGGCAGGATGGTTTCAAACTTTTGTTTGTCGATAGCGATTTCTTTGCCGTTCACAACGAGCTTCCCGCCAACTCGGGAGGCTGTAAATCTAAGCTTAAGCTTGCTTCTATTCACGTTAGGAATGATGATGCAGGACTTATCCGTTGATGTAAATCCTCCCCTCCCATCCTTCAACCAATCGTGCATGAAATGTGTTGGCATCTTCTTGAGGATCGTATCAATATTTTGGAACATTGATGCATGGGGATCATTCCAATTAACTCCCTGATTGACGAAAAGATAAACGTCTTTATTAAAAAACGCAGAAACTTCCTCCTCCTTCATCAAATGATTGCATATTTGAAGGATATTGGCGTTGTCCACATAATTATTTCGTGTAAGCACAGCCATGATAAAGCCCGTATAAGAATCCCCAATCAGCACCATTTTCTTTGCCAATCCCCTTTTCGGAGCCATCAGTGTAAGATTAAAAAATCTCTCATGGGGCAGGTAAGGAATGAAGGTATTAATTAAATTGCCGAGATCACGTTCAGCAAACGGAGGCATATCAACCTTTGTTATTTTATCAATTTTTGGGGGAGCAATGCTGAGCTTTTTTAATATCTCCTCCGTTGCACGATATGAACCATAAAATGACCAATGAATTCCTGTCCGAGGAAATGGCTCATAGCCTTCCTTCTTCGCCATGTCTTTCATCATAGGTACAGTGTTGATATAAGGAATCTCCAATTCCTTGAGTAACTCTTCCCAGTAGCTGTATACATCAAATTTCCGATGAGCAAAAAACTTAAAACGCTCTGGAATTTCAGATTCATACACATCAGCTTTTGTCGAACCTAACACAAACAACACCTGCCGGTTATCAGCCAGCAGCGTTTTGACCAATCTTCTCAATTTAGGAGCAAGAGTTTCCTTAATTTGCATGCATGGTGTATGGTACAAAAGATCAATTTGATTTTTGATAATCAAATTTTTATTGGTTGTTTCTATGAGTGTTCCGCTATATCCAGCGTGGATTTTGTTCAAATTAGCTAAATCATAGAGGGTGTTTTTTGTTTTGAGCGCCAATTTTCGGAATCCGAAATGCGAAGCCCACCACTTTTCAAAATCCTGCTGAAAAGTACGACCCATCCAAGATTTCTCCTGCAGACTTGGTAGTCCCGTGATGGG
>CANRCT010000077.1 GCA_947629175.1 uncultured Muribaculaceae bacterium
GAGTCCCTGGGGGTTGACGCGGCGTCCGGCGATGTCGAACGTCTGCGCGCCCTCCGGCACGGTGATCGCATTTCCCTCCACTTTCACTCCGTCAGCCTCGCCGTCGGCTCCGATGCCGCTGATGCCGCTGACCTTGTAGGAAGCCTCCTTGGCTGCACCCGGGCGTTTTCCCTCTTCGAGAGCGTAGGCGCTGATGGTGCCGGAGAGCTCTGTCTGGGTGTCGTTGGCGATGGTGATGGCTCCGTCATACTGCTTCTCGGCTCCGCCGTCGATCGAGTAGTAGATCTTGCCGGGGCCTGTGATGGTGATGACGGTCTTGCCGTTCTGCTCGTCAATGGTGATGGTGACGTCGCCGGAGAGGTATTCGCGCACTACCGATGCCTTGGCCTGGCGGGAGGGGAGCATGCCGGCGGCTGTGGCGCGGGCGAGTATGTCGCCCGTGGCCTCGACCTCAAACGGCTCGGAATAAGCTGTCCATGTCTTTCCTCCGTCGGTGGAGTACTCGATGGCGGCTCCTGTGGTGGCGCATGTCACTGTGACGGTGGTCTTGTCAAGGAAGGCTGCCTCTGCGGGGGTTATGACGGGCAGGGCCACGCGGCCGACGGCCTCGGCTGCGGTCAGATAGATGACCGGCTTGCTGTCGGCTCCGGGGAGCAGATAGCCGGTGAGCTTCCACCCCTCTGCCTCGTCGGCGGGTATGGCCTTGAATGTCGGGTCGATGGCGTAGGAAGCGCCCTGTTCCTCGTTCTCTACGGCTTTGCCTTCCTTGATGGCGGCTCCGAAGAGCGTAACTGCCTTGCCGGTGTGGGCGGCGGGGTCAATGGCGCTGACTGTGACGGCTTCGGGCGTTGCGATGGCGTATTCATCCTCCTCGTCGAGGGGAGCTACGGTCTCGTCGGCATGAACGGCGGCCGTATAGTCGCCCTTTCTGTCGAGCACCACGTCGGTGATATACTTGCCGGCCTCGATGGCGGCGGGAGCTCCGGCTATGAGGGCGATTCGTCCGGCGGCGTCAGCGGCCATGGCGGTCCCCTCGCCGTCGGCGGCTATCACCTTGAGGTGCTTGCGGAAGTGGTAGAAATTCTTCGCGTTGGTGCCTTCGGCCATCTGGGCGAGGGTGCTGACGTCGGTAGAGAGCTTCGTAAGGGTGATGGATGCGGGCTGACCTTTCAGGAGGCCGGGCACCCAGCGCTCGATCGTCACTTTGGTGTCGGCGTCGATGGCTTTGAGTGCCTCGGCGTCGTAGGCCTGCTGCTGGCCGTCGCCGACGGTCATCTTTATGACCGCTCCCTCGGGAGTGTCGGTGGTGAGGTCGACGCGCTTCACGAACTCATAGGCATTACCCTCGATCTCCTCGCCGTCGGCGAAGAAGCGTGCTGCCTTGTCGACCGGCGTAGGCTCGATCTTCTCTACCTGCAGGGCGTATTTTCCGTCGGCGTGCTTGCGGAGTATGCCGGTGACGTTGAAGTGCTCCGTTCCGGCTGCCATATAGTCGGCGAGCTGCTGCTTGACGCTCTTGGCGGGCTCGGCGGTGTTGTCGCCGGGTTCGTCGTCAAGGGCTGCCGGGGAGGGCTCGGAGGGAGTTTGGTCGGTGCCGAACATATCCCAGAGCAGCGCCACTCCGTCGGCGGTGAAGCGGGCCGTGTAGTCATCGGCATCGGCGGCTTTCTCCACCTGTACTTTCATGACCTTCATCTCGGCGTCGAGCAGCGCATCGGTCAGCTCGATCGTTTCGGGGTGGTTCTCCGGATGCTCCTCGAAGTCGCTCAGCGCAACGGCCACCGGACGGTTGACGCAGTTCTCCTCGCGCATCACCAGAGCACCGCTCTGATCCTGTAGAGACATATAGGGGAAGAACCGAGGAGTGCCGCGCTCGAATCCGGGCACAGATGTGTCGTCGCCGTAATGCAGCACGCTGTTGTCGTCAGGGGAGTCGAGCGCAGAGGCGTAGAAGAAGTTTTCAAGTCCGGTGAGGTCTACGACGTAGTTGCCTGCGGGGTCGACGGTGACCTTGCCGATAAACTGGCGGATCTCATCGCCTATCGTGATCTCTCTGCCATAGGATTGCGAACCGATGCCTCCGTACATGCGGGAGGTGACGTTGAATCCTGACTTGGTCACTGTGCCGTTGTCGGCCTGACTGTATGACTGCTCCCATCCGTTGTCTTCGCTGACAAGTATATATGAGGGCTTGAATACCGATACAGTATCTGTCGCATCGGCCGGGTTGAGCGGAAGATCCTTGTCGACGTCGCGCAGCTGCAGCACGTTGCCGTTGCGGGCCACGACGGCAAAGCGTCCGGCGAATCTTACGTACAGCTCCTTGTTGATATAGAATTCATCATCCTTTGCCGCCAGTTTGTCGCGGAACACGGCGACGGATTCTACTCTCGGGCCGGTCTGCACGGCGTCGCGGATGACGATTTTCAGGCGTCGGCCATCGTTAGTCCGGTTTCTTTGAACATTTGCCGAATAAGCGTAGGCATAGACAGTGGCGCTGCCGGTCTCTTCGTTGAAGTTCAGCTTTGTCGTTTCTATCGAACAAGTCGTCAGGGCTTTTGAATAGGCGCCGGTATAGATATTTTCACCGTTTTCATTTTCTATTACGAAGGTGAAAGAGGGAAGAGAGGCGGAGGTGGACGGTTTTGTCACGTCGAATGACAGGGTGATAGTCCCATCCGTGCAGGCATGAGTATATTGCCATACTTTTGATCTGTCGGTGTCGGTGATCTCCTCGTATTCCTCTTTTTCGGTCTCTTTGATGCTGATTGCAGGCGCGGGGTAGGGAGCATAGATCTCGCCTTTTTTAGGCGCGAGATAATATTCCTCCGTTTCCGGATCATATTCCACGATGGCGACCATGCTGTAAGTCTCAGCTGTCTGTAACCCGGCGATGTCAGTTTCTGCCGGCGTATCCCATTTTATGCCGGAGAGATTGACAGCTCCCAGAGCACCTTTGGTTTTGTCTCCGTAGCGGATGGAAATTCTTTTTTCGCCCTGCGCTTTTGAGAGGCGGAATGAATTGTCATCTTTGTTCCAGTCGGTGAGTCCTCTTACGATCACAGTCTTGCCGAACATATCGGGTGTGACGTCATCGACGTCGAGGAATCCGATGAAACCGTTGGTCTGCTCGTCGGTGAATCCGAATTTATTATATTCCTCTTTGGCGTTTTCGTAGGAGACGGGCGCCTCCGTGCCAAGCAGAGGATAGTAGTCCACGGCAGGAGCCGACGTCAGGTCGCGTACTACTATCTCCGGATTCTTGCCTCCGTTGTAATGATACATGCCGATGACCATGCCGGGCTTCATCAGCGAAAGGGTCGGATTAACCCCATTGAACGCATAAGTCAACGGCGAGAAAGTGGAATTGGAGTACGGAAAATACGGATCTTC
>CANRCT010000078.1 GCA_947629175.1 uncultured Muribaculaceae bacterium
GACTCGAACACCGTAAAATCAGCGTTCGAGCCATACTATATTGCGTTATCCCACTTTTATCGGACAGCAATAATTATTTTAGTCGAACTCACGTTAGGTTATAAAGTAATGTAACCTTTAAGACTGTAGCCGTCGCCGCGCAGCTTGATCACTACGGCCTGCCCTGAAGAGGCTGCGAGCGCGTCGAGGAACTCCTCCTTGCTGCCGAACACCTGCAGGCAGGCCTGTCTGCCGGCTGTCCCCGGTCTGCGCTGCGCTCCGAGCCGGGGTTGCCATGTCACGCCGCCTCCGGCGCTTCCGCCACAGTCTGCTCTCGGGAGAAGGTGTCCTCCTCTCCCTGCGGCTCTTCTCCGAAGACGCCCTCTCAACCTCTCCGCTCTCCCCACCAAGGCATCGCTCCGCGCGCCATGGCGGGGTTAACCGAGGTCACGAGGTCTCCGACCTCTCCCACCTTTCAAGTTCTCTTTTCTGTCACCTCATATCTCCTGTCTATTGTATTCACTCCGCTGACCAGTTTCGGTTACCGTATCGCTATCTGAATTCCTGAATAGGAATGTAGGACTATACCTTGCTGCATCCGCCGTTTAGCCCCGGATGGGTTGGCTCCCTCGGAGCCGCGGAGCGGGCGGAGCAGTGGTTAACCGGGGTTCGGAGCGCAACGGAGCCCCCGGACAGAGCCGGGACCTCCCGTTCGGCCGAGCCCCGGAGGGGGCGGGATCAGCCGCCTGGCGTCAGCGCAGGCATGCCGCAGGGAGAGGCCCCGATGCAGCAGCGGGCCGGAGGGCGCGGGTAATCGCTCCTTCGTCGTCTCTCCGGCCCGGAGGCATTGGCCGGCGCAGCCGTTTCTCTCAAGCTTAATCAATCGGATGGAATCTGCTCTACTACTATATAATGATACAAAAAGTTAGTGCGTGAGTATATAAGCCGTAAGTAGTTAGTTCTGATGAATGTCGATGTAAGTCTTAAGATTGAATCGGCTATTGACTTGGATTGGATGATATGGCTGACCTTGTTTGTCGATTGAATATATGTATATTGTGTTATCCACTGATCCGTTTGTGAGATCCTCAAGTGAGACTATGTCACGAAACGACATCTTATAACCATCTATCTTATATTCCTTTAGCAAAGACTTCATTAGTTTCTTTATCCTTCGAGGCACTATGAATATAACATTGTTTTTCTTTTCGTTCTGCGCGATTTGGCGAAGAAATGATTGGTTGCACACATCACAGAAGTTATCAGGGAATACTATTATTTGACAAGATGTTGGTAAAGAATCCGAAATCAATTCTTCTCTTGAAATATCCTGCATGGCAATTTGAGATATGAGATCAAACGACGATTCGTTTCTGTTCTCTTCCAACTCTGTTTTCAGGATTGCTATGGCTTTATTGTCATCCATTATTCTATAGAGCATCAATGAAAACGCTGCTATTATGATAATAATAGTAGCAAATACAATGGTTTTCTCATTTTTCATGGAGTATGATAATCAAGTCGTTCGTGTCGTAATTAGCTGAAGTGAATAAATCATTATTCAGCGCCTCTTTTTTCTGCATGCTCTGGAAAAGGCCAGATGGATATACAAAATAGAATTTGTGATCTTCTGTACAAACGACATTTCCCCATGGATCATCTGAAAGTGCATAGGTTTTGCCAGTTACAATATCATCTATGACTCTTAATGTGGATTGCGAGGTCGTGTCTTTCTTGTTTATAAAATTAGTAAACACCTTGTCGTCATATATAAATCTTGATATGATTATATTATTTCCAGCGGAGATAGTATTATGCCCCCATATATACTTTGATCCTTTGCAGTAATTGATGAATCCCTCAAAAGTGTTTTTACCATGAAGTTTGTCTTCTGGAAAGGAATACTCATTTTGTTTGAAAGACAGGTATGGTGTCAGGCCATTTTGTGTAATCTGGTCTATTGATTGTTTGAAGGATTTGAAGTACAATGCTGTTGAATCAGAGTCGTTGACTATATTACCGTTGATGGAAAAACTGATATACTCGCTTGATTCAGGATCAATCTCATAATATCTTCCTGTAACCTTTTTCGTTAATGGATTATAGGTATATAGATGATATTGCGGAATCTCTATCCCAAGATTACGGTTAGATTTGAATAGGACAATGTTTTCCCCAATAAAACCGAAGTCTTCTGGATAAAGTATCTCCTCAGGCATTTTTATCTTATTCTCAAGATCGCCGTTTTCAGGATTAATTTCCCATATTTCACGACCGAAATTCACTAAAGCGAATACTTTGCCATTGTGTTTTTTCACTGTTTCAAGAGTGATGACTTCTCTAGGGCCTTGTCCTTTTCTTAACAACGTACGCTTGTAATTACCGTCCTTGTCGAAAGTGAGAAGTAATCCTTCCGTACTTCTACCATCAAGGATGACAAGCGAATCAATATAAAACAGATGTCGAATATTGCCGACTACGATCCCTTTAAGTTGTATGACCTCGTAATTATCTTTGAAATATTCCGATAACTTTACAGTCGTATGTTTATCTGGAATCAATTCAACCAATAATTGATTCGGCGCATCCTGATTAAGCTCCTTGCGATCATTACAGGAGGCCATCAGTATGAAAGATAGGAGTGCTACGGTGGTAAAAAGATAGCGATTTATAATTTTCATTTTTATGTAATTGAAAGTGAAACAAAACCGAGTCGATTCTGCCGCTGGCAGATCAAGCCTCGGTTTTGTGTTTCATTGCGATTTGATAGTTCAAGCTTGATTGCAGAAGATGCCGTAGTCGCATTTTCTATTCTGTGAGTTTCTGCAACCGGTTCTTCCTGCGGGCACTATGCAGTAGCAATTTTCCGCATCATCATATTCTCTACCTTCGTCGTTAGCCAAAGCCTCTACATTGTTTATAGAGACTGAAGCTTCTTCTGTTTGAGGTGTGGCAGCAAGGAAGGCACTTGCTGCCAATGTGCACGTGGCACATAGAAAAAGTAGCTTTTTCATAAAAAATTTATTTGGTTAAACAAAATGAGGAGAATGTATAGTTCATTAATCCGACGCTTTAAATAATAATGTAACCTTTAAGGCTGTAGCCGTCGCCGCGCAGTTTGATCACTACAGCCCCTGAAGAGGCAGCAAGCGCGTCGAGGAATTCCTCCCTGCTGCCGAACACCTGCAGGCAGGCCTGTCCGTCGGCGTCCCATATCTCGAACGTATCAGCACCGTTGACCTTATCGGAGTCGCTTGTGATCGTGCGTGCCTCGATGTCAATATCACAGAATACTGTGAGGGGTCTCGACCGTTTCGGGTTATGCAGATAACCATGATCATCGTATGATGAGTCCGTGTCATT
>CANRCT010000079.1 GCA_947629175.1 uncultured Muribaculaceae bacterium
GAAGAAGCTGCCGCCTAAGCGATAGGCAATGTTTGAGCGAGCCACCCCAAGCCGAAAACGGCGCGGGGCGGCTTTTGGGAGGGTACGAGCAAAAGCCATTCTTTGATTCATCTTAATTTGGGACATTGTTAAAGCTTTTTTAATGGGGATAGCAGACATTTGAGCAATAATTATTACATTTGTGTCTAATTAATGATTTAGACATGAACCAATTCAATTCCGTACATAAAAATAACATTTTACGAAATCCAATTTCCGATTTATTATGGAAATTGCATTATCTAACAATTCTTATATTAGGTATTGTATAGAATTCATATTCTTATGAAGGATAGTTATCATACTGAATATATAATGCTTCTTAAGCAGGCAATAGATTACTATATATCTGAATACAAGGATATGATGATTTTTGATGGCATGAACATAGCTGACGCGGTCAAGCTTGTGCTTATCAAGAATCTATCTGAAGAAGAGTGTCATTATGCTCAGTGCCGTAACAATGGCAAAAACAAATATGAGGCAATGGAACGGATTTATAGTTGTCTTGAATTATTTTCTGACAAGAGGTGTAAGGAAAAGATTGTTTCTCATTCAATCAATCAGGAGTGGCATAGACTCTTGATTGATTTTGAACATTGCACTCTTATATATTCAGACAATGCCTCCAGGATTATTGAACTTGTTCCTCAAATCCGCGAAACAGCCGGCATTAAAGTATTGCTTTCACTTGACGAGATGGATGACTCAACGGAGTTTTCAGAGGACTGCGTCGCTATCAAGTTGGAGAATACCACTATTATGAAGGATTCCAACCCGTTTCTCCGAACGAACTTCCCTTATATTCATCAGATTGCCAATTCAATATCATGGCTTTTATCAATATTAAAGCCCAAGGCTATAATTAATTTTAGTTCACAGACCATAGCCGGTGTTGTTTTGAGCCGATTGGCTTTAGCGTCCGATATAGACATATATGACAAGTGATATGGCAATTATAAGACTTTCCTATATTGTGCCGGTGTATAATACATCGGCTTGGCTTGTCGAATGTATGGATTCTATGCTCAAACATAAGGGTAATGATATAGAATTTGTGATTATAGATGACGGCTCGACAGACGGTTCAGGACAAATTGTTGATAGATATGCGGAATCAGACCGCCGTATCAAGGTTATCCATCAGTCCAACGGAGGGCTGTCTGTGGCAAGGAATGTCGGTATGGATAATGCCCGTGGAGAATATATTCTGTTTGTTGACAGCGATGACCGGATAGAGGCTCCGGCTGTTTCAAATATGCTGGATAAAGCCGTGAAAGAGGAGGCTGATGTAGTTGTTGGCAGGATTTTATGTAAGGATGAATCGGACGTCGTAACTCCTTGGGGTAAGTTTCTGCCACCTGCGGTATTCCCCTCCGGCTTCGACTTCATGCAAGCTGTCAATAGCAGTGCAACTTATATCCCTATGGTATTCGGTTATATGATACGGCGCAATCTCATACAGAACCATTCCCTGAAGTTTGTGCCGCGCTTTATCCATGAGGATGAACTGTGGACTCCACAAGTTCTTACCCGAGCGAAGAAGATTGTTGTGTTGGATAAATGCCATTATATTTACCGGACAAATCGGAATGGATCGATTATGAATACCCGGAAGACGTTTGACCGTTGCCTTTCTATCGCAAAAATTGTACGGCAGTTGTCGGAGGATATATTAAATCTCATCCAAAGTAGCAAGGATTCTAATTATCAAAAAGCGTTGCCGTTCTATCATAGACGTCTGTCTGTCCTTGTTGCCATAATTGAAAACATATCATCATCCGATACTGGCGCAACAAGACTCATACGGGATTTTGCAATCGGACATTATTCGTATTTTTGTGACTGCCTAACCACTGAAAGGAGATTAAATATATGAGTTCGTTTCCTCACTATAGGCAGCTTGACGCGATGGATTGCGGTCCAACGTGCCTACGCATGATAGCGAAGCACTATGGCAAAGAGTACTCATTGGAAACTTTGCGTCAGCGCTCTTTTATCACCCGGGAAGGTGTCTCGATGCTTGGTATCAGCGATGCCGCCGAATCAATCGGATTCAAGACGATGGGTGTGAGAATATCACTGAAGCAACTTGTTGAGGACATGCCGCTTCCATGTATCCTACATTGGAATCAGCGCCATTTCGTCGTTTGTTATAAAATTAAGAAAACTCGCCACGGACATAAATTCTATATAGCTGATCCGGCATCAAAAAGGATTACATACGACGATACCGTCATGAAGAAGTGTTGGATTTCAACCCGGTCGAAGGGTGAGGACTGCGGTGCTGCTTTGGCGCTCGAGCCAACCCCTGACTTCTTTGCCGCTTCCGGCGAAGAGCGCAAATCCAAAAGGTCACTCTCGTTTTTCCTCAAATATCTTCGACCCTACAGACGAGAGATAGGTCAACTAATGCTTGGAATGCTCGTGGCCAGTGTTTTGCAGCTAATTTTTCCATTCCTCTCTCAAGCGCTTGTTGATGTCGGCATCAAGGGTCGAAGTATCAACTTCATAGTACTGATACTTGCCGCGCAATTGGTAATCTCGGTGTCGCAACTTGCCGTAGAGTTTCTACGGAGTTGGCTCCTGTTACATATCAATGCGCGGGTCAACATCGCTCTGATATCCGACTTTCTTATCAAGCTTATGAAGCTGCCGTTGCGATATTTCGACTCCAAGAATGTGGGCGATATTATGCAACGCATCGGCGATCACGGACGCATTGAGTCCTTTCTGATGGGATCCTCTATTTCGACTTTATTCTCATTTGTCAATTTTTTCATCTTCGCTTTTGTCCTTGCGATATATAACCCGGTCATTCTGTTAATCTTCCTTGTTGGCAACATCCTGTATATCGGTTGGGTGTCAGCGTTCATGAAATATCGACGTGAGCTTGACATACGACGTTTCGAACAATCAGCTGGAGAGCAGAGTAGCCTTATACAGATGATAACAGGCATGCAAGAGATAAAACTCAACAACTGTGAGCGGCAGAAACG